>NZ_PVXP01000040.1 GCF_002995845.1 Clostridium luticellarii
CTTATGCCCTTTTTTTCTGTTTAACTATTATAAATTACAAGAATTGCCTTTGATCTTCTAATTACCTTTTTTTGAAACTTCTTCCCATCATCAATTCATTTTTATCAGTGAGTTTCGCAATTACCTATATTTATCTTAGAATAAAAAGAGATACATGGAATCACTGTAAAAACAATAATTGTAGATGAGAGTATTAAAAGAGTACCAAAAATCTTTCCATATATATCAGGTATATGTCCATATTTGAAAAACAACAGTAAAATAAGAAACAAAACAGTACATAAAAAAGATGAAATTGCAGCCTTTTTAGCCATTTCATACTGAATTATATATTTTTTCAATTCAGTATCATTGTCAGTATATATTGGTTTTGTATCTTTAAGTGCACTAAATATGTGAATTGTATTTCCTAAAGAACATACATAAGACCACCCTGCCTCATTAAAACACAAAAAATATTCTTTATCCGGGTTGTCTCTATAATCAAGGAAATATTGTAATTGCTGTGGGTTAGATCTTTTTAGAGTATATCCTAAAATACCAACCTTATATAGAATCCAGCCTTTTCTGGCATAAGATGACAGCATTTCCATGTCCTCATTTTCCACAAGGGTCAAACCTTTAATCATAACATATCTTGTGTTAAACATATTTAATAACACCTTCTCACTATATAATTTTTAGATGTTTTCCCATTTATAAACACGTTCTTTTCTTAAGTATCCTCTTTTGAATTAAAAATACAGGCTGATTGGCTTTTATTATTGAAAGATAGACCAGTACATCCTGAAAAAACACAACAGCTTATCAGCATAAGTATTAATATCAATTTTATGTATTTATTTTTCATCTTTTTCTCCCACTTTACCATGATAAAATAATATAATTATTAGATTTTTTTATTCACAAATTATAGTAAATAAAATATTTTACGAGTAATAGAGTAGCATAAGATGTTTTTTACCACAACAGATATTCCCTAATACCTTCATTATTCACCTTAAATAAGTTATTATTACTTCAAAATGTTTTTAAGTAATAATTTGCATGTTTTATGATAAGTACCTTATATTTTTACCTCCAAATCATATTATTTAATGATATATCATTAAATAAACTATATCATTAAATAATATATATGTCAATATTTTTCTATTTTTCCTGTATAATTATTTCAGCTCTGCACATACTACTTGTATAAAGATACCAATGTATTTAGGTTTCATATTAAGTAATTATCTAATACATTGATTGCTTACTGCTTACTTTGGCACTGGGAATTATTATTCCCGGTGTTTAAGCTCATATTATAATAAACCTCATTCCAGGGATTTTCATCCCTGGATTTTTTTCATCAAGTTATTTTTAGATTTATTTGAGTTTGCTTAATAGATCATTTCTCAATCTCACATATATTTTAAAAGTGTTATCTTTGTTTTCCGCCCATACTTCCCCCTCATGCAGCTTCACAATGTTCTTGACTATGGCAAGTCCTAATCCTGAATTATTTTCATGTGAATTTCTTGACTTATCCCCCATATAGAACCTTTCAAATATCTTTCCAATTTGCTTATCTGACAAACTCTGAATGGGTTTGTTTTGAAAGCTCACCACTGTGCTTTCTTTATCTGAAGTTATATCAATACATACGCTGCTGTTTTTCACACTGTATTTTACAGCATTGGACAATATATTTTGAAAAGCTCTGCTTATAAGGCAGGGATCCACTTTCAATTTTATATCCGCCATATCATATTTTTTTACAAATTTAATTCCTGATTTCTTCGCCAGAATTGACATCTCCCCTATAATCTGTTCCATAATTTCAACAATATTCACATTGTACAGCTCAGGTTCTATTTCACCGCTTTCCAGCTTTGAATACTGAAACAAATTGTCTATCAGCAGCTTGAGCTTTTTCGCCCTTTCCAGGGACTTTTTGCTGTAGATTTCTCTATCTTTTACGGATACGGAAGTGTTTTTATCGTTTAACAAATATAGGTAGCCAATCAAAGACGTAAGAGGTGTTCTCAAATCATGGGACATATTCGTTATCAATTCATTTTTAAACCTCTGAAGAGATTTTTCACGATCCATCATGTTCTTCAGATTAAAGGACATCCTATTTATTTCCTCTGCCAGAATTTCCAGTTCGTCACTGCCTCTTTTTTCAAGTTCACAATCCAAGTTTTCCTGGGAAATTTTTACTATGCCTTTGCAGATATATTTTATATACCTGGCTTTCTTATAAGACCAGAAATAAATAATTCCCAATGAGATCACGATTGGGAATGCTATTATATATACATGCTTGAATATTTCATAGTAGGTCCCTGAAGCTTTCCAGGTAACAAGTACATATTTATTTCCTGATATATTCAAATCATATAATTCATATACTGTTTTTCCAGTGTGATCTTTCACCATATATTCTCTTATGGAATCCAAATCCATATATCTGTCTTTTACTGCATTTGATTTAAGAATTACACTACCTTTCATGTCGGCAACTGCTATATTCACATTATTCAATTTTGCCAGATTATCTATATAATAATTATTTTGAAGATCAGTGGACTTAACATATCTTACAACCTGTACATAAGTATCATTTGATGCATTGACAAAATTCTGGGTGTTATTTTTATCAGAAATTATGATCTGGACAGAAACAGCTATTCCAATTACAAGTACCATAAAACTGAATATATTGATTATAATAAGTTCCCTGGATACACTTTTCAGAAAAAATTTCCTCATTTTACCTATCAATTTTATAGCCCACTCCCCAGACCACTTTTATATATTTGGGTTTTCCCGGATTTATCTCTATTTTTTCTCTTATGTTTCTTATATGAACTGCAACTGTATTTTTTGAATTGTAAAAAGGTTCATTCCATACATTTTCATATATATTTTCCGTACTGAGCACCCTTCCCCTGTTCTCTGCAAGCACCTTCAAAATAGAAAATTCAATGGGAGTAAGTTCTACTGAATTCTCCCCCACAAATACCCGATGAGATTCAGTATCTATTACAAGATCGTCTATAACAATTTTGCCTCTGTTCTGGGACCTTTCTTCATTGAATTCTGAATATCTCCTGATTTGTGATCTTACCCTGGCCACCAGCTCCAGTGGATTAAAAGGTTTGGTCACATAATCATCGGCACCTATATCAAGAGCTAATATTTTGCTGCTGGGATCATCTTTTGCAGAAAGCATTATTATAGGTATTTTTTTCTCTTTTCTAATTTCAAGGCAGGTGTGCAGACCGTCCAGCCCGGGCATCATTATATCCAATATTATCAAATCCACATCCTGCTCTTTCAATTTTTCTATTGCTGCCCCTCCGTCGCAAGCAGTAATCACCTCAAACCTGTCATTCTGAAGATAAATTTTTATTATATCCAGAATATCCTTGTCATCATCTACTACCAATACAGTGCGTCCCTTCATGCCAATATTCCCCTTCCTGCAGTTCAAATTTCAAATTCCACAATACACAATTTATAATTAAAAGTATAGAACATTTAATCATGACAATAACTTAATTATAACATTTTTTGGAGTCCAATCTTTCTCATGAATTTTACATAAGAATTTTTATCCACAAAATATGAGAAGAAGTAAATCATGATAAATGTACAGGGAAATGAATATCTGGGCTGACCTTCGGAAATAAAATACACAAGGGCAAACATGTAAAAACAAACAAGATTGTATATTAAATAATGATCCACAGGTTTTTTATCTGAAAATCCCCTGATTGTCCTTACACTATATATGAGCAGCATAATCAAAGCAGGAATAAATACCACATATCTTGCAGCATAAGCATAAAATGAAAATATAAATTTGAAAATTGGATTTATATCCACACCGTTAAAACTGTAATCTATTTCACTGAAGCCAATGTAAGTGATGAAAAGCCGCTTGAATCCAAGCTGAACGAATTTTGCCGGATGTGCTCCTATCCATTTCCAGGCTGCATTGGAAAGCATTTTGTTTTTCTCCGTGGCATTGGCATTTACATACTCAGTCTTTTTTACAATAGAATTGTCCACATCTCTTGCATCCATCCACATGCCATATCTGTTCTGGGAATTATTGTTTATATAAAGCACTATTCCTCCATTATTGGATATAAAAGTAGACTGTCCCATGAGCCTGGTATTTCTATACAACCATGGAGATATAACTACAGCACTTATTGTAAATACGATAAGTGAATGCTTTAATACCACCCCAAACTTCATTTTGAAGCACAGTTCTACTATAAAAATCAGGAAGAAAACCCCCAGGAAAAATGGTTTTACCATGGCGCCCGCAGCTGTCAGCACACCAATCAGTATGTATTTATATTTGACATCATAGAAATATAAAAATGTTATTAAAAGCAATATGGTAGTAAATAGTATTTCTCCTGCTAAAATGCTATTGTAAAATATATTGCTGGGGAAAACAACAAATAAAGCATATATAAATTTACGCCTCTTTTCACTCAAATCTGCTTTTTTTAATATTTTATAAAAAAGTATATAGTTTATAAATGTAAGTGCTAAATTGAAAATTTTCGCTGCTGCCGGACTGCTGCCAAAAATTCTATATACAAGCCCCAGCACAATAGGATATCCCACAGAAGTATAAGTGTCACCCCAGGGTCCTCCATAGGCTATCTGTCCAGCCAGTTCATCATAATAGGCAAAATCTGAAAACGGCTGTGTATTTACCAAAAGCACCCATAGTATACTCATCAAAATTCCAAACAAAGCAGTTTTTCTATAATATTTTTCCATGACAATCCTCCTCTTGATCTTTATTCTAACTTCCATTTTAAAGGAAATTTTTAAAGAATCAATTACAAAATCTATGAAGATTTGATGAAGATTGCACTATCTAAATTAAAGAACTTAAATTTTCAACTAATAATGTATGGAAAATATACAAATTTTATTGTAAAATTTATATAATGTGACCAAGTATGGAAAAGGCAGGATTGTTATGATTAAATTATTTAGAAACTTTAAAAAAAGAAAGACCGATACTAAAAATGCCAATGTCGAATTTGATAACACCCTCAGAGATTTGTACAATGATTTTTTTTCAAGAATCAATACAAAAAAATGGGAGAAATTCGTAGACAAATCAACCGTTGATTTTGGCCTTGAAGGTACCAGCGGCAAATTGCTTGATTTTCTCCTGGATAACCATAATTTGCCTTATGAAGTCTGGATTCTTCTGGATAAACACTTTAAATGGAGTACTGAAAGCGAGAAATTATCCAGAGCATTTTCTAAGACTTTCATACAATTTGTATTGTCAAATATAAACAAGAAATACAGATTGAGATATGACCTATTTAAGGAAAATATAAATGGTTCTTATGATGATTTCATAGAACTATATTACAAGGCATGTTCTGAATTGGAAAATAAAAATTTATACATGTGTGAGAAATCAATTTTAAAAGCTGAGGAAATTTTCCCGGAGCATCCAGATTTAATTATTCTGGAAGGCAGATACTATTCTCAGATAAATGATATTGAAAAGTCCCTGGAAAAATTATCCTATGTCATAAGTTTGGATAATGAAGACTTGGAGGCACATCTATACAGAGCTCACGTATATATGCGAAGAAGTGCGGGCTGTAGCTGGAGACAATTATCTTGGAGGAGAGGATTTTACAGACATCATTCTGTCACTGTTTTTAAAGCAAAACAACTTGAATATGGAAAATCTAAACTACAAAACCCTGGCAGTCATTAAAAAACAGGCAGAGAAAGCTAAAATTGGATTTTCCAGCAGCAGGGAAACTTCAATGAGCTGCAAAGTAGACGGTAAAATATTAAAATGCAGTTTAAAAATAGAAGAGTATGAAAAAGCCTGTCAGAGCTTGATATTAAAACTTAGGAGCCCTGTGGAAAGAGCATTGAATGATGCAGAGATAAAGGTAAAGGAAATTGATTCCATAGTTCTAGTGGGCGGTGCGACAAAACTTCCCCTTGTGAGAACTTTCGTAAGCAAATTATTCGGGCGCATTCCAAATACAAATATAAATCCAGATGAAGCTGTAGCCATAGGTGCAGGAATACAGGGAGCCATGAAAGAGAGAAACATGCATTTGAGGAAAGTGGTGCTTACAGATGTATGCCCTTATACACTGGGTACCGATGTTTCAGTTAGGAAACCCGGTGGGTATTATGAAGCCGGACATTTCTGCCCTATAATTGAAAGAAACACGGTAATTCCAGTAAGTAAAACTGAAAGATTATATACAATACAGGACAATCAAAAAATAATCAATGTAGAAATACTTCAGGGAGAAAGCAGACTGTCAAAAGATAATATACTGCTTGGAGAAATCAATGTGGATATTCCTCCGGCGCCGGCGGGACAGGAGGCCGTTGATATAAGATATACCTATGATATAAACGGAATTTTGGAAGTTGAAGTTGCAGTAGTATCTACCGGGCTCAAAAAAAGAGCTGTAATTGAAAAAAATCCAGGTTACATGTCTAAAGAGGAAATTGAAAAAAGGCTTGAAGAATTGAGCAGCCTTAAAATTCACCCGAGAGACAAGGAAGAAAACAAACTTCTCATGGCAAAGGGCGAGAGGCTGTATGAAGAATCAGTAGGCGAAATCAGAGAAATACTGGATTATAATTTACAGCTTTTTGAGGATATTTTACAAAAACAGGATGAGCAGGAGATAAGAAAAGCTGCAGAAAAATTAAAAGAATTATTTGCACAAATTGAAGAGATGAGGTCATTATGAATTTTTGGGATATATTAGGAATAAAACCTACTGGTGATAAAAATGTAATAAAAGAAGCTTATATGGATAAATTGAACCTCCACCATCCTGAAGAGGATCCGGAGGGGTTCCAAACTCTTAGAAAAGCTTATGAAACTGCCTTGAAATCGGATCTTGATCAGGGAAATAATAATTTGGAAGATTTCAGCATTGAAGCATCTCCAGTAAAACAATGGATATCAGGTATAAATAAGTTATATGGTAATTTTTTTGAAAGAATAGATGCGGACAGCTGGTATGATGTGCTAAATGAAGATATATGCTGTCAAATTGATACATCGAAAGAAGCGAGTTATGAACTTTTAAATTTCCTCATGGATAATTACTATCTGCCCCATAAAATATGGACAATTTTAGATGAGTATTTTTCCTGGAGTGAAAAAAAGGAAGAATTATATGAAAAATTCCCCCGCAATTTTATTGATTTTATATCAAGCAATATAGATATGGATTTTGGATTTCGGTATGAACTTTTTAAAAAGGATATGCCCATTGATTATGACGGTTATATAAAAAATTACTATGAGGCCAATGATGAACTGAAATTCAATCATATATACCAGACCAGAAAAATATTGGACAACAGCCTTGGAATTTATCCCTATCATCCAGACATGAGAATTTTGAATGGAAGATATTATCTGGCCACAAATAACGTAGATAAAGCTGTAAAAATATTTACTGATGTTATTCTTGAAAATAAAAATGATTTTGAAGCACATTTAAACAGAGGAAACGCATTTTTGAGATTGGGCAGAGTAAATGAAGCCAGTGAAGATTACAACAAGGCACTGTCTTTGAATCCCCATAGCATGAGTTCACTGTATGGAGCTGCAGATTGCTGCTTTTCTCTCAGGGATTTTGAAAAATCCAAAAAATTACTTGGCACTTTAATGGACAGGTACCCCTATGACAGGGAAATACGTGCAAAGTTTATCTCTGCAAACTACTATTTGATTGACAAATACAAAAAAAATCCGGATTTTAAACATGAACTTGCCAGATGTTATTTCAATGTAAATGACTTTGAAAAATGCTATTCACTGATGAAGGATATTGAAAAAGATACAAACATGGATTTTACAATATGTCTTCTGATGGGTAATACACTGAAAGCCTTGAATATGGAAAAAGAGGCCGAGCTCTATATGAACAAGTCCATAGAATTGAATCCGGACAACTGGAAGGCATACTATTTTAAGGGTCTGTTGTTCCAGGATATGGGAAGATACAGGGAAGCTCTGGAATCCTACAGCAAAGCAGAAAGCATAAATGACAAATATGCAATTTTGTACAACGACAAAAGCGATATACTGTGCAAGCTTGGAGAGTTTGAAGAGGCTGTTCATGCCTGCGACAGGGCCATAAATTTAAATCCAGGTTTGGCTCATGCACATGCTCACAAGGCTTTTGCATTATTTCAGCTTGGACTTTATGATGCTGCTTTGAGTACCTGTAATAATGCCTTAAAAACATTCCCATATTTTTTGAATTTGTACCTAAATAAAATCAAAATTCTTTCCAAATTGAAAAAATACAAGGATATAGTTTACCTGTGCAGCAAAGCCTTGAAAATGAATATTGAAGACAGCAGCATATACTATGAAAAAGCATTAGCCCTGGGTTTCCTGGATCGCCCTAAAGAGTCTGTTGAATCTTTTCACAAGGCTATAAAATTAAATCCGGGCAATATGTATTATTATTATTATCTGGCAAATGTATATACCAGCATGCATGAATATAAAAAAGCTGTGGATATATATACGGCTGCCATAGAAAATACCATGGAAACAGAATACAAATACACGGAAATTTATAATGAAAGAGGACTCCTGTACTGTGAACTGGGTAAATACGACAGTTCAAAACAGGATTTTGAAAAAGTACTGAAACTGAATCCCAATCACAGGACTGTCTACAGTAATTTGGGAAATATATACGGCCATTTGAGGCAGTTCAAAAAGTCCATAGAATATTATACAAGATCCCTAGAATTGAATCCGGAAGATGCAACTGCCTACAACGGCAGAGGATTTTCCTACAGAAATATAAAAAAGTATGATGAAGCTGTATCCGACTATAAGCAGGCTCTGAAAATTGATCCGAATTTTTTACTTGCCTATAACAACCTGGGAATTCTATATTTTTATGATCTAAGTGATTATGACAAATCCCTTAAATATTTCAATATGGCACTGGAAATATCACCGGACTACCATGAGGCATATAACAATATAGGATTGTTGTATGCTAAGTTGAAAGAATACGGCAAATCCTTAGAATACTTGTCAAAGGCACTGGAGCTGTGTCAAGATAGTGAATTATACAATTTAAATATTGGAATCGTATATGAACGCATTAAAGATTATGCCAAGGCAATAGAATACTATGAGCGGATTATAAAGATCAACCCCAACAATGAGCGGGTTAAAAAATCTTTAAAGAAATTGAGGAGAAAATAATAATAGAAGATACAGAACATATTTTTAAGATTTTATCAAATAGAATAGAGAGAGAAGAAAAAGAGCTGTATCCCCTGTTATATGATACAAAAATATCGTAGTAACACAGATTTCTACCTTCGTCCTATTATAAATAGGGCAAAGGATTTTTTAATTTCTTCATCTGAGCGCCATCTCTAAAATCACTCATGTTTTTTCATTTTATTCACTCTATCTGAAATTTGTGTGAATCTGTCATCTTCCCTTACAGGATCAAATATATCATCCTCAAGCAGCTTGCTCATATTTTCATACATATCCAGTGTAAATCCTGACTTGTTTCCCGAAAGCTCATCAAAACACCATACAGAAGAAATTTTCTCTTTTTCGTTCAGGTTGTTTACCTCAATATACTCTATCCATTTTTCAAGCATGCCGAAAGCCTTTTCATTTTGTCCCATTTTTAAATACACATTTGCAAAATTCATATATTCTATATGAAGTCCAAGTACAGCCTCGGCTTCAGGTGAAAACGCCCTTTTAATGTCAACTGCCGTATTGAGGTATTTTTCCACTAATTTAAGATTATTCTTGTCTTCACAATAGGATTTTGCAAGACACATTAAAATAAGACTCACATAAAATATATCCTTCCAGAGCTGTCCCTGAAGGATTTTGCGCCCTCTATTTAAAGTATCTTTCTTCTTCAAATATATATTTGCCAGCATGAAGTCAACCTGGTATTCACTTTTATTTATTTTGTTGAGCACCTCCACTGCCCTTTCATCTTCACCTCTTGATGAATATATGCTGCTCAGCACATAAAGTGCCTGTTCAGTTATATTTTTATCACTGCAGTTTTTCCCTATATCTTCAAACAGTCCTTTTGCATAATCTTCCATTTTATCTGCCTCTGCCCTGTTTTTACATCTCCAGGAATACATATTGTATAAAAATCCTATCCTGAATTTCAGAAAATAACTTGAACTATACTTCTCTATATATTTTTTTCCGAGTTCAATGCCTTTTTCCATATCCTCTCCAGCCATAAGTTCTTCACACTTTTTAAATATATTCATCACTTCTTCCTCAGACAACTGTATCCTGTAATTTAAAAGCTTATCTATGGAAACACCAAAAAAAGAAGCAAGTACCGGAAGAAGTTCAATATCAGGATAAGAATTTCCCATCTCCCATTTTGAAACAGCTGCTGTAGAAACACCTATATATTTTCCAAGCTGCTCCTGGGTAATCTGTCTTTCTTTTCTAAGCCTTGATATTATTTCACCTATCTGCAATTTCCCCATAATCCACTCACTCCAGTATTTTTATATTATAGAGCTCTATAAATACATTATAGCTTAATCCTTTAAATTCACCTATGGATTTCTAGTTTAACATATTATAAAAATTCAACCAGCAGTTGAATCTCTGTAATTGACTATGAATAAATCAACCTTGGTCTTTTATATTATAATAACGTAAATAATAAGCCAATGCTTAGTTTTATCAAGCATTGGCTTTAGCTTTATACAGGGGAGAAAACCCTATATTATTACACCTTGTGATTTTTTATCATCAATCTCTTTGCTGGACCAGAAAGCTGCAAGAGCAGAACCGGATATATTGTGCCATACACTAAATATTGCCGCTGGTATTGCAGCTGCCGGTGAAAAAAAGCTCATGGCCAATGTCACCCCTAGCCCTGAATTCTGCATACCCACTTCAAGTGATATGGCTCTTTTTTTAGTTTCATTCATACCAAGCACTTTTCCTGCTAAATATCCAAACAGGAAGCCAAATAAATTGTGGAGAATTACAGCACCAATTGCAATTGCAGCAGTTGTCAATAATTTTTTTGAATTAGCACTCACTACTCCTCCAACCAGCAAAGCTATACATATAGTTGATACACCAGGAAGCACTTTTACAGCTTTTTGTGTTTTTTCTCCAAATATACAATTTGCTATAACACCTAAAAGTATAGGTACTATGACTATCTTAACAATTTCCATAAACAATCCCATTATGGGTATGGAAATCCATTTACCTGCCAAAAGTAATATTAAAATAGGCATTAAAAATGGAGCAAGTATTGTAGAAACTGCACCTATACAAACAGAAAGTGCAAGATCTCCCCTGCCTATATAGCACATTACATTTGATGCGGTACCGCTTGGACAGCATCCTACAAGAATAACCCCTACTGCCAGCTCTTTTGGCAGTTTTAAAATCAAACACAGTATATATGCTACACAGGGCATTATACAATAATGGGCTGCTACACCTATAAATACATCTTTAGGTCTAGTAAAAACTTCTTTGAAATCTTCCTTTTTTAAAGTAATACCCATTCCAAACATTATAACTCCTAAAAACACTGAGATATCCGGTACAATCCATAAAAAGGTCCTTGGCTGCAGAAGTCCTATGGCCGCAACAGCTATGATTAACACTGAAAAATATCTGTTTAGCACTTTCCCCAGTTTTTCCATAAAGTCCATGATAAATCTCCCCCAAACTTTTAGTTTGATTCATAATCGGATATTTTTTCTATCTTGTTATCCTCATTTACAAAAACTACTATGGGCTTATAATTTTTTGCCTCTTCCTCCTCCATATGACAATAGCTCATCACTATTATTTTATCTCCTGGCTGTACACACCTTGCAGCCGCACCATTTAAACACATTACCCCGCTATTGCGTTCTCCAGATATAACATAAGTTTCAAATCTGCTTCCATTATTTATATCTACAATTTGAACTTTCTCATTTTCCAAAATATTAGCTGCCTGTATTAAAGATTTATCTATAGTTATACTTCCTACATAATTTAACTCAGCTTGTGTTACTACTGCTCTGTGAATCTTACTTTTTAACATGTTTAATATCATTTTATTTTTCTCCTGTTCTAAATGTAAAATTATCTATCAGCCTGGTTTTTCCTATGAATACTGCTATAGCTATCAATAAAGATTCATCTGCTTTTTTAACCGGTCTCAATGATTCACTATCTGCAATTTCAATATAATCTATCCTGGCTAAAGGCTGCTTGTTTATTTCCTGTTCAATTACACGTTTAACCAACAATGCATCTTTTTCACCATCTTCCAATAGTTTTTTGGCTTTTTTTAAACTTTTGTTCAACACTAAGGACGCCTGCCTTTCTTCCTTTGAAAGATAAGTGTTTCTTGAACTTTTTGCCAACCCATCCTCTTCTCTTATTATTGGACAGCCTACAACCTGTACATCAAAATTTAAGTCCCTCACCATTCTTTTAACTACAGCTAATTGTTGTGCGTCTTTTTCTCCGAAGTAGGCTCTGTCTGGTGTTACTATATTGAATAGTTTGGAAACTACAGTACACACTCCCCTGAAATGACCTGGACGTTTGGCTCCGCATAATCCTTCCGTTAACCCCTCTACTTCTACGTTGGTAGATCTATTTTCAAAATACATCTCTGAGGGCTCCGGATTAAATATCATGCTTGCTCCTGAACTTTCACAGAGTTTTTTGTCATGTTCTATATCCCTTGGATAAGTTTTAAAATCCTCGTTAGGTCCAAATTGTATAGGATTGACAAAAACACTGACTATCACTCTATCATTTTCTTTCACGGCTGTGTCTATGAGACTTTTATGTCCTTCATGAAGGCATCCCATTGTAGGAACAAGCCCTATAGATAATCCTTCTCTTTTCCATTCCCTGACTTGTTGTCTGACTTCTTTTATTGTTTTTACTGTTTTCATTATTTTCCTCCAAAAAGCATAATTTTAATACAACTTCACTTATTTAAAGAAGCTTTCAATAAAAAATACATATCATTTAATTTTTTAAATTTTTTATAGGTGAAATATTTATTAGAAAATTAAAACATGGAATGAATTGATATCTGAAAACACCAAAATTGTTTATATTTAGAAAAGATTTTTGAAGATAAAAGCTATTGACGTGACATATAACCTTATCTTTCGAATTAAATCTTTGTATATTCTGCCAAATACTTGAGATTATGTCATCAAGAATTTTAATAAATGTTGTATCACTATTTTTTAATATTAGTTCCTCTAATTTCACATTAGTATCTTCAGCTTCTAATGCATACTTGTAGTTTCTGCTATCATAGCCCTTAATACCCACGTTACCCGGGACAAAATATTCACTTAAAAAGCCTGATTTTTCTACTCCAACAAATCTATTATCAACCAATCACTCCTTTCTTCCTGTAAATTTAAGAAGTGATACAAAACTCCTAAGTTTAATTCAAAACCAGGGAGACCTTTATTGACTGTCTTATTCAAATGATATAAGCAGATATATGTATATAAATAATATTGGTACAGCTTTTAATAAATACCGCCCACTTTTACATTCTATTACATGATCAGTCTTCGGTCAACATATGTTTTCTCTATTTACAGTTTCCATTTAATAGATAACTCTAAAATTCCACAGTGCCCTTGTCTCCGTCCACTACTACACTATCTCCATCTTTAAGTACACTTGTAGCACTGCCGCAGCCAAGCACCGCAGGAATATTGTACTCCCTGGCTACAATGGCACTATGGGAAAGAGGCCCTCCAGTATCGGAAATTACTGCCTTTGCAATGGAAAACAGTGGAGTCCAGGAAGGATCTGTATACCTGCAAACCAGTATATCCCCACTTTTAAGTTTTGAAAATTCACCTATATCTTTTACAATGCAAACCTGCCCTGACGCCTTTCCCCTGTTACCGCAGACTCCTTTTAATACATTTTCTCCATTATTTTGGCTGCCCAACTGGAGACTTTCCCACAGTATTTTATTTTTTCCACGGCTTTTCTTTCTCATTTTAATTTTATTTACAAAAAATTTTCTGTGCTGCTCTTCGTCAAGTCTGTATACTTCATCTAAAGTCAAATACAATATATCCTTCCTATATTTGAATACTTCAGGACATTTAATTGCAATTTCCCCAAGAATTTTTCTTGAAAGGCCATAACATTCTTCAAGCATATACAAACTTTCTTCCCTGTTTACATGATAAGATCTGATCTGCGCTACTTTTGCAAGCAGTTTATCAGCTGTCCTCTTTGAAAAAACATCACATATTCTGCTGCATATGTGATCATATTTATTTTTATCATATTTTCCAGTCTTATTCTTCATGGCCACCTTCAGCAGAGTAATGAGACTGCCTTTGTCCTCATTCCAGGAAACCGTGCTGAACGCCTGGTAGCTGTTTATGGATTTCCAGCCGAATTCCTGCAGTATGTTCCTGTAAAAGTCCCCAAATTTTCCATAGGAGCGTGCTATATTCTCCAGCTTCATTTCAAGCTCACTTTTATCTTTAAACTTCAGCTGTATAATTTTATTTTTTAAATTATTATTCTCATTTACTATTTGAGCAAGCTTTTCTACCGCCTTATTCATGTTCCAGGTCCTATAACTCAAATTGTTTAAAAGGTCATATTCCGTCATTCCCTTTTTTATTTTCTGAAGTTTTGAGTTGATGAACTTGCTTATTAAAAAACCCGGGAATATATTATATCTGAAACGCACATAGACAATTTCATCTGAAATTTTCATTATTTCCCTTAGACAATCCAGCAGCTCTCCAAGGGAAGGTTCCTGAAGATTGTTTTGAATCTTATCTTTATCTATTTTTGAAAGCCTGTAATTCACGCTGCCGAAGATATCTTTGGTATGCTTCATATTATTTGAATAGTCCAGAAAATGTTTTATCTTAAAGGGAAGCTTAAGTATCTTAGGAGAAATATGTATACTTGATTTTTCTATGAATACCGTACCCTCATCTCTCATACCAAGCTGGCTTTTCATGAGGATGCCAAACCGGGAAAGCAGCTCCAATTTAACTTTTGTTATATTGTTAAAAGGTTCAAACTCCAATGGATAAATTGGAGTAGGGCAGTGTTCAATAAGATTGTTTATAATTTCAGACTGAGTTTTAGACAGCTTTGCAGTTTTCATCTGTTCTTCTGTATTCCTGCCGAGTGTAGTGATTTCCCTGGACTGAAGAATATAAATTTTATTATTTTTAACCGCCCATTCTATATCCTGGGGATGACCGTAATGCCCTTCGATACTTCCTGCCGTTTTCACAAGATCTTCAATCTCCCTGCGGCTCAAGGAAAATCTATTCCTATTTTTTTCTTCATTTTCCACCTGAATTGTACCTCCGTTTTTTCGGTACAGAATGCTTATCTTCTTGCTTCCTAAAATCTTGTCTGTGATTTTGCCTTCTTTTCTGTCCCAGATAAAAATATCAGGCGTGACCTTTCCGGATACAACAGCTTCCCCCAGTCCATAGGATGCATTTATCATCATTTCATGAGTATTTTCATTAGTTGGATTTACAGTAAAGAGTACCCCGGATATATCTCCCTCTATCATCTCCTGCACTACAACGGCCAGAGATATCTTTCCCCTGTCATATCCTGTTCTTTTCCTGTACTCTATTGCCCTTTCAGACCAAAGAGATGAAAAACATTTTTTCACAGCATCAAGTATGTTTTCCCTGCCCCTGACATTCAGATAAGTTTCCTGCTGCCCTGCAAAGCTTGCTTCGGGCAGGTCCTCAGCTGTAGCTGAGGATCGAACTGCTGCGGGAACCTTTTCTCCAAGTTTTTCATATTCCTTCACAATATCTTCTTTCATTTTTTCCGGAAATCTCCCCCTGGACAGCAAATCCATCAATTCCTGTGATAATTCTCTGCTTCTGCTCCCATCCAGATAAATTTTTTTCAGATATCTTTCTATAACACCCTGAAAATTATTTCCCCTTATAAACTGATCATAGCCTTCACTGGTTATACAAAAACCTGACGGTACCGGAAAACCTGCCTGAATCATCTCACCCAAATTGGCGGCCTTTCCGCCTGCCAGCATGACATCATCTTTTCCGACTCTGTTTAAGTTTACTACATACACAACAATCACTCACTCCTTTTCGAAAAATTTCTATTACCTAAATTTAGGGGGGCAAGAGAAATGGTTCCAATGACAAACAGTGCAATAAACAAGGTATTCATCTGCCTGAACAAAAACACCTGGACAATGGATACTCCGAGAGTTCCTCCAAAATTCCTCATTAAATGTGCCAGGCCATTTGAAGCTGCAGGGTTTTCATGGATTTCACCTTGAATATCCGCCATAATGGTAGAAGATAAAATTCCCACTCCCAATCCGATAAAAAAAATAGCTGCTGTAAAACATATAATTGAATGCCCGGTGAAAGATGCTATGCCAGATGAACTTCCAATTAATATGCTGATCCATCCGATGGCAATTATCTTGATATATCCAATGTTCATATATGCAGCTCCAAAACTTGCTGCTCCCAGGGCCGCCAGATATACAAGAAGAAAATTTCCCGTACTGCCCGTACTTATTTTAAGTGCATTTACCATATATGGAGGAAAATATACAAGACAGATATTCATCGCTCCTCCCAAAAACATAATCTGTACTAAAAGTACCTTCAATGTCCCGCTTTTCTTAACCTCACGGGGGATAATACCGTTTTCTTTTCTGCCGTCATAGTAAAAGCATATAATCAGCAGGAGCAGTGCTGCAATTAAAATTTCAATATTTATATGGGACAGCGAATTGCTTAGTTTTTCCAGTGCATACATTACAAAAAGCAGTGAACTTGTAAACAGTGCAGCTTCCTTAATACCAAGAGCATCATGACTTTTCATTTTTACATTGCCCTTAAATGCAGACCATACAATAGCAAAGCCAATGATTTCAACCGGAATCAGCAGAAACATTCCATACCTCCAGCTAAAATAAGAAGAAAATACACTTCCCAAAACACTTCCAAGACCATTGTTTACGATCTGAAAGATAGTCATAAAAGCAAATACCCTGGCCATATCTTCCTTTTTGAATATCATTGAAAGTATTCCGTAGGTGGCAGGAATCACCATTCCGGAACCTATACCCATAATAATTCTCGAAAAAACCAGAGTCTGCATGCTGCTGCATATTCCACATCCCAGAGTTCCCATGAAAAAAATAGCTCCTCCTATTATATAATTTTTTCTGCAGCCAAATTTATCACAGATCTTTCCAAACACAGGGATAGTCACTGTAGAAGACAGTATGTATCCAGTATATACCCAGGAATAATAGGCCCTGGTGCCAAATTCCCTGCTTATTACGGGAAGTGAAGTAGTTAAAATGGTCTGCATTATCATGGAATTGCTCATGCCAATCAAAATGCCAATGAATATGATTATTGTTCTCACTGATTTCATATCATTAACCTGCTTTCAAGTTATTTATAACCTGCTTTAACTATAATACCTATCTATGAAAAAGTCAATATTTTTTCATAGATAGGCTATACAGTACTTTATCTTCTTTTCAAAAACTTATCTCAAGCTAAGAATCAGCTGTCCGTGCTATTTTCTCAATTAAATTGTCACAGACTTCCCCATATAATTTTTTAAACACACTTTCATCCATTACATACCATTTCATGGCTATAATTCCAAACAGGGCCAGTACTCCATATATCTCCTCATTGGACCCGTTTAAATAAATGCCCCTCTCTTCCCATATTTCTCTTAGCTTCTGTATGAAAGCCAGGTTTTCTCTTTTATTTGTATCTTCCGTATCAAGAAGTACTTCATCTACAAGGTTATATGATTCCCTGGCTTCATACAATTTGTTTCCCCTGGCTTTTTCCTGAAACTTGTCTGCAATCTCTATAAAAAAATCTCTTGGTCCTATATGACATTCTTTCACCCAGTCAATTATCTTTGCACGGATTCTATTCTTCTCGTCATTTAAAATCTCCTTGTAAAGGGATTCCTTGTTTTGAAAAAAAGTATAAAACCCTCCCAGGGAAATCCCTGCTTCTTTAGTCAGCTTCTGAATCCGGAAATTCTTAAAGCCCTCCTCTTCAAACATTTCCTTTCCCAGTTGTTTGATTCTTATTCTAAGTTTTTCTCTTTCCTCTTCCGTATATGCCCTGCCCATTTCAACACTCTCCAAATTACAAAACAATTTACAAATTAATTATAGTATATCATAAAAACATTACGGATAAACTAATATGAAAAAAACACATATGAAAACAATCATAATGTATAATCAGGAACTAAAAATATTTAATTTATTTTTTGCCGTAGATCAGTGCTATACTGCCCAGCATGAAGGGCAATTTAAGTATCCTGGGTATGTTTATTTCATCTTCTGATTTTATAACTGCAATTTCAGATACATTCTCCTTTTTCAATTCCTCAACAAATTCATCTATATCCCCATAAAGGTTTTTATCCAGGAAAAGATCGTGAAAGGCAAAAGCACCTCCCTTTTTAACTACTCTGAGAGCCTCCTTCACCACCAATCTTTTATCTTTCTGGCTCTTTACCTCGTGAAATACAAAATTGCTTACGGCAGCATCAAAATATTCATCTTCAAATGGAAGAGCTGCTGCATCACCTCTCATAAAATCAATTCTGTCATCAACTCTTTCAAGGCTGGCATTTCGTCTGCACTGTGCCTCTCCATAATCCCATTCTATTCCCCAGTAATCAATTCCCACAAATTTTGCCCTTTGATACTTTTTTGCCGCCTTTATAGTCATTGCCCCGCTTCCACAGCCGATATCCAGAAGTTTTCCGCTCCCGTCCCATTGTAGATGTCCAAGTACATAATCCAGTATTTTTGAAGAAACAGCCCCTCCATTATAAGAAAACAAGTACCGGGAGATCAGCATATAAATCAAAAATGCCACAACAATGAGTGTAATTGCCAAAGCAAGTATTTGCAGGATCCATAAAATATACACAGGTAAATTCATCAAAAAGGAAAATTTTCCAAAACCAACTATGCTGATACATATCATTATAATAGACAAGATACCTAGTACATATATTATTTTTAGAGGAACCCAGTTCCCATAATCAGGTTGTTTGACATTCATTTTACCGCCCCTTTCAATATTTCAATTAAAGTAAGTCATGCAGCTTTCTGAGAAATAAAAGATCCTATAACAGATGATAATGAATATCATTTATTATAGGATAACATATTTTATAAAAAATATAAATATAACATTTACTCTTACTTCAAGAAAAGTCAATTTTCTAAATTGTTCTATAAAGCAATCAATCAGATAATAATTTAAAACAGTTCCTTATTCTAAAATATGAAGACAATAGTCCAAATAACAGGATAATATACAATAAAAGATTTACCCCATTTTCAGAGTTGCCATATGTGAACACATTAAAAATACAGGCTGCACCTGGTACAATAAAGAACATAACCGCCACAATTCTTCCCAGCCTGTCAAAAATAAATGGATGTATTGATAATCTGTCATGCCTTTTTATAAAATTTGAAGTACATAAAAATTCTACAAATTTGAGACATATAAATATCAGAAACCATAAAGGCAATATCCTCAAAGCCACTAAAGTTATATAAGATGAAACCAGAAAAAACAAATCAGCAAGAATATCAAATCTGGCACCTTCTGCTGAAGTACAGTTGAACTTTCTCGCAATGTAACCATCGATAAAATCGGATATGCATATGCACAAAAACATAACTATCAAGCTCAAAGTTTTCTGATGCCCATATTTAAACTGTTCCAAAATATTTGATACAAATAAAATGGACATAATTATTCTTCCACCTGTAATGCCATTGGGTATAAGTTTGATTATTTTCTGCACTTTGGGTTAATCCTTTCATTATAAATTGAGTAAGGTACTTTTTATATTATCACATAACCTTTCCAGTAACAATTTATATGCTGTTTCTCATCTTACTGATCACAGTGAAAGATATTATCATACATTCCTTTATTGCCCCAAAAGCTGTCTGATTTTGCATTCCAACAAAAATGTTATTTTATGCTAGAAGACCTTTTTTACATCGTATCCATTATCATTTAGTGCCTTAACTATGGATTCTATATGTTCATATCCATTTGTTTCCACTGTTACTTCCAGAACAACGTATTTTAATCTGTCAATAGCTTTGAATTGATTATGATCCAATTTTATTACATTGGCTCTTTTTTCTGCCAGTATTTGAGCTATCTTGAGAAGCTGTCCCGGAATATCTTTTAATTTTACTGAAAAACAGAATATTCTTCCTCTTGAAAATAAGCCCTTATTCAAAAGAGATGCCATTGTAACCACATCAATGTTTCCTCCACTTATAAGTGAAACCACCTTTTTACCTTTGAATTCAAGCCTTTTAAGAGCAGCCAGCGACATAACTCCTGTTGCTTCTGCTACAAGTTTGTGCTTTTCCAATACCACAAAAACAGCTTCCATGAGTTCTTGATCGCTTACTGTAACAATTTCATCCACATATTTTTTTATTACATGAAAGGTAAGATCCCCGGGTTTTTTTACTGCTGCACCATCTGCAATAGTGTTTACCTCATCTGCATAGGTAAGCTTCCCCGTATCGAAAGAAATTTTCATGGGATTTGCACCTTCAGCCTGAACTCCTATTATTTTTATATTTGGATTAATCGATTTTGCAGCCACCGATATCCCACTTATCAAGCCGCCGCCTCCTATTGGAACAAGTATGGCATCCACATCCTCAAGTTCATCCAATATCTCAAGGGCTATGGTTCCCTGACCCGCCATTACATCTACATCATTAAACGGATGGACAAAAGTATATCCATTTTCTCTCTCCAGCCTTTTGGCCTCTTCATAGGCTTCGTCATAAACTTTCCCTTTAAGCAGTATATCTGCCCCATAATTTTTGGTGGATTGAACTTTTATAAAAGGTGTAGTTTCAGGCATGACAATTGTCGCCTTAATTCCAAGTTTTCTCGCTGAATACGCCACTCCCTGGGCATGATTCCCCGCCGAAGACGCTATAAGCCCCCTGGATTTTTGTTCGTCACTCAATTTGCTTATCTTATTTGAAGCTCCCCTCAATTTAAATGCGCCGGTAATCTGAAGATTTTCAGGTTTTATATATACTTCATTACCACTTTCCCTGCTGAATTCAGGGCTATATATCAATTTTGTTTTTACACATATGCCCTTTATTCTTTCCCTAGCTTCCAGTACATCATTTAAAGTCAAATTCATTTTCATAATTTTAAGCCACCTTTTTATTTAATATTAAATATTACTGTATTTTGCCCCAATAAAAAAATCCTCCATCCT
The DNA here is from genome assembly GCF_002995845.1 of Clostridium luticellarii. Classification (GTDB taxonomy): domain Bacteria; phylum Bacillota; class Clostridia; order Clostridiales; family Clostridiaceae; genus Clostridium_B; species Clostridium_B luticellarii. The sequence goes on from NZ_PVXP01000040.1 coordinate 21,422, forward strand.
AAAAACATAATTTTCATATATTTATAAGGACGAAAGATTAACCTCTCGCGGTACCACCTCATTTACAACCAGTTCCAGACCGATTGTCACTTGATTCAGGTCATTTTATAAACCCTAACCATATATCGTTGGTATCCGTCCACATTTACTCGACTCCGGGTCTTTCTACATGGAAGCTCTAGAGTGATACTTGAATATCCATATCAACACCGCCTTACACCAGCCAGCAGCTCTCTTGAGTTGATATACTGAATATTTCTTCTCTATCATAGCTTAAGATTATATCTACAGTATGACGTTAATTATATTACTTTTTTTGAAATTGTCAACTGATATTTTTAAAAACATAATATCCCAAGTGAGGTAAATCATCTGTTTTCAACTATCTGAATCTCTATTCCATCTGGATCGTCTATAAAAAAGAATTTAACTTTGGGTGACGGTGAAATAGGCCCTCTTTTGATGACAATACCTTTGCTTTTCATGTATTCCATAGACTCATCCAGTGATTTCACCTCAAATCCAATAGAAATTCCCCTGCTTTGAATTTCAGAATTATTATTCCTGCTGCATATCAATTCTATTTTAGGATTGCCCTCTTCTCCAAGCATGGCAATATCTACTCCTGGACGTGGACTAAACTTTCTAAAAATTTTAATTCCCAGCAGTTCATTATAGAATTTTAAAGACTCCTGCATATTCTTCACATTTAACGTTATCCAGCAAAGATTCATATTATCACTCCTCCAATATCTATGCACGCTTAGGCATAGGTTTAATTTCCTCGGGTATAGGACATTTGTAGCTTTTTCCATCAAGTCTATTTCTAAATTCATCTTTAGCTTTTGATATTAATTCTGGATTTTCAAATAACTTTATAGCAGCTGATGCAAGTATCTTTCCAGCCTGAAGCAGACCTTTATGAAACAGCTCAGCCTTTCCCTGGGCAACCAGCTGCCAGGAATGACCTGGAGTATCCTTGGCATAGCATACCGTCTCTACCTGGGCTGTCGGTACATTCCAGCTCACATCCCCTACATCTGTGGAGCCGGGGTAAGTAAACTCAACAGCCTTATAAGGATATATTATATCTATAATATTTTTGTTCAATATTAAATCAATTATACTGCCAGCTTCGCTGTCATATATTTTTTCAAGAATACTTTTTGAACGAAGCTTCTCACCTTCGTCCAAAGTTTTTCTTATATCTTTTGCAAATTCTAAATCTTCACTGTCAACAGGAACAGGTCCTATTTTCTTGAATTCTTCGTACAGCAGCGATCCCAGCACTTTATTTGGAATTAATTCAGAACTTCCCCTGTCAAATACAATTTCCAGTTTAGTTCCCGTCATCAGTGCAGCACCTTTTGCTATATTTACAACTCTCTTATATATTTCGCTTACCTGCCCGGATTTTGGCGCACGTATCTGGTAAAGGACAGAAGTCTCGGATTGGACCACATTTGGAGAAAGTCCCCCGCTGTTAGTTATTGCATAATGTATACGAGCTTCCTGTATCAGATGTTCCCTTAAATAATTTGCTCCTACATCCATCAGTTCAACCGCATCCAGGGCACTCCTCCCAAGATGAGGTGAGACTGCTGCATGTGAACTGATGCCGTGAAATTTAAAATATACCTGTGAGGTGGCCAGAAAGCTAAATGGTATAACTTCATTTCTATCTGCAGGATGCCAGGTTAAGGCCACATCAAGATCCTTAAAATAACCTGCTCTGGTTATATAAACTTTCCCAGATCCGCTTTCTTCCCCCGGACACCCATAATATCTGACCGTTCCCTTTATTCCGTTATTTTTCATATAGTCCTTTACAGCAATAGCCGCAGCCAATGCCCCTGTCCCAAGACCATTATGACCACATCCATGACCTTTCCCGCCTCTAACCAGAGGAATTTTTTTAGCTGTATTGGCAGTCTGGCTCAATCCATATAATGCATCAAATTCTCCCAAAAATCCTATCACCGGTTTCCCGCTGCCGTGGCTTGCAATAAAAGCTGTTTCCATATCTGCTATTCCCTTTTTTATAGAAAATCCTTCCTGGGTTAAAACTTTGCATAAAATTTCCGATGATTTGAATTCTTCAAATCTAGTTTCGGCAAAATCCCATATTTTATCACTTAAATCTGATAGAATATCATGCCTTTTTTCTATTGAAGACACAACTTCTTCTTCCATCGTCATTTTCAAATCTGCTGTCATTTTTAAGTCTCCTTTAACAACTAAATACCATAAATATAATATATTCTTCAACAAGTAATTCCTGGATTCAGATTAAATTCATATAATTCCATAGTGTTCCAATGCATGCTCGATCCCATCTTCTTCTATATCTTTTGTAACAAATGACACTGAATCAAACAGAGCAGGTGTGCCATTTCCCATGGCAATACTGTTAGGTACATACTGAAGCATCGGCAGGTCATTGGTGCTGTCACCAATAGCATAGCAGTTTTCCAGAGGTATATCAAAATACTGACGAAGAAATTTAATACCTGTTGCTTTAGAATAACCTTTGGGTACAACTTCTCCCAGATTATTTCCCCTGTCAATATAATCAAATTTCTTAGTTATATAAGAATGAAACGCATTGTAATCACTATCTTTATTTATCCATACTACAAATTTATCAAATTCCAATTCCGGATCATCCCAGGTTCTTGAAACATCAACTCCCTGTGAAATAAAAAGTTCTTTAAATTCAGCCAGTTTATCATTAGAAACTCTATTTTTCTCAAAGAAAAAAGAACTTGAGCCCTCAAGAAGTGCATCGATCTTACATTCACGAAGTTTTTGTACAACTTCAACACAAGTTTCATGCGGTGTTGATTTATAGAAAAGAGGTTTGTCCTCATAATTGATATAAGTTCCACAGCCGCAAATATAACCATCAAATCCAATATTTCGTATTTCACTGCCCACATTAAAAAACGTTCTGCCTGTGTTTATAAAAGTCAGACACCCATTTTCACGGGCCTTTTTAATTGCATTTATAGTACTTTCAGCGCACTCATGGGTTTTTTCATTTATTATAGTTCCGTCAATATCAAAAAATATCATCTTTCTGTTCATATTAATTGCCCCCATCTACCCACACATACTTTCTTCAACATAAAATAATTATATCATCTTTTACATTATATCCAATGCCCTGTATCTTGTCTATTTTTCACTGTTTATCGGCAAGAGATATATGTAATCATTTTTTCTATATCTTTTATCCTTTTTTCTTCCTGTCCCAGCAGAAAATCAACATAGTAATTCTGCCACTGTCTTTCCATATTTCCCCTGCAGTTCATCAATTGCTCGGATGTAAGCTTAAAGGAACCACATTCCAACTCATCGTAAAATACAGCTGTTCCAAACAGGGCAAGTGTTATATCATCAAGACACTTAAATATCTGTTTATATTCATCTCCAAACAGGCATTCTGAATCCAGAAGATCCATATAATCTTCCGTAGAATGTATATTTTGCTTTATAATATCAATCTTATTTTCAATATCCTGACATTTCGAAATTTCCTCCACAATAACACTGAAGTCATAATTACTCAGCGTGGTACCCTCTTTAAAAACAACTTTATCTTTTTTGTTTTTCTTTTTTTCTAAAACAACCATATTGGATAGATTTCCACTGTTATAGGAAGCAAGCAGCCTGAACTTGAAAGAATCCTTGTACCTGTTTACATAGTACATAAGTCCCAGCTCTTTAATATGAAGATCATCAATGATTTTTTCAAAAGCCGTATCTAAAAGGCTTAAAATTTCGTGCTCACTTTTTCCTGAAAGATTTTTATTTACTATTTTAAATTGAACCTGTGACATTGTAAGATCCTTTTCATACCCCTGGCCTAAAGCCAGAAAAACACATTGATCTGCAAGTACTTGAAACACATTGATGGGTGATTTTGAAATATTTATTTTATACTTTTCTCCATAGTCTCTAAGTATTTTTAAAAGGGATGACTGCGGGAAAAAATTACAAAATTCAGTCTCAAGCTTTAATTTTTCTAGATACTGTTTTATATAAAAAATACCTGCTATATTCATGTCATCAAAAACAAGAGGATAGTCCATACTGGAGCAGGTATCCTGTGCTCCAAAAATTATATCATAATTGCTGAAAAAATCCGGCAATGCAGTATCTATCGTATCATTATACATCTGAATTGGGACATGAAGCCTGTTTTCCTTTATCTTTTCATAAAGCTTTTCGCATTCACATACAGTTTTTTTCAGAATTTCAATACCCTCATCATAAATTTCAAGTACATCTCTTTCATAAGTTAAAGAAAACCTGCTGGAACTTTCCTGATTTTCAACATAGGCATTAACCGCATAATAAATTGAATTTAAAATGTGAAAAGCAGTATCTTCCTTTATGGAACTGCCCTTCCCTTTTGTATACTTTACCATAAGGTTTTGAAAAATTGATAATATGGATCCTCTCAATGTCAATATTCCTCCTCTATACAAGTGAGTTCTTTATTGTGTTTGAAGTTGTTTATAATTTTTTCAGTTCCCTTTCCCATTACAAGTTCCATGGAACCATTATAAACACTGTTATAAAAAAACATTATGGCTTTTAACACATCTTTATCGCACAAAAGATCTGATGTACAGTTTTTTACATGATGAAAAACTGCATACACATCATTCACTGTTTCCACAAAATTTTCCTGATTTATATAAGGAGATTTTCCAAGTTCTTTTATAATGGATTCAATTACATTCAGATTAAGTTCAATCCTTCCCTGACTCCTTAAAGTATTATTTTTTGAATTTATTATATCTTTTATATCCTCAACATCAAGAACAAGGTTATAATCTCTAAGAATATCATTCAATTTAAAAATTTTATCTATGCTGTTGAATTCTTGCGATTTATTTATTGAATCAAATATTTTCGGCAGATTCATAACTTTTCCTCCTGAAAATTCAATTTAAATTACTTGACATATAATTTATTTTATGATATAGTAAGTGTATATATAATTTTTACTTAACTTATTATATCATATTTCCATCGGAAAGCAAGTATACTTTCGCATATGTCTTAAATATAAAATTTTCAGAAATATAAAAAGGTTGAGAATTGTCATCCTCAACTTTTTAACCATTTTTATTTAACAGCCACATATATATCCACTTCGGAATTTTCACTGCCATCATATCTTTTGTCGTAGAGTTCAAAATCTCCCGTATAAGTTCTTTGAATATCGGCATTCCATATATATTCCCAAGCTTCACCGATGCTCTCGGGCATCTTTCCTTTTGCAGTCACTACAAAATATTTTGAAGATGGTATTGTTTTTAATACCATGCCTTTTGGTACTGCAGGCACATTTGAAACCTCACAGCCGGCCACAAGGGAATAAGCTCCAAACTCCTTATTTTCATAATCCGTATACAATCCCAGGACTTCATCACTGCTAATTTTATTTTGTATTGCATCTCCAAATTTCTGTCCAAGAAATTCTTCCCATAATTTCCCGATTTCAACACTGCAATTTTTATCTTTATTGCTGGTTCTTATCTCTTTTCCCACCAGTTTAATCTCAGCTTTTTCCACCATTTTAGAATCCATCAGCACTTTTTCCACCTCTTTAAATGAGGGAGACAATTTTCCATTAATGTTCTTGCTTCACCTTCCTCCATACCCTTTTCCTTCATAAAGGGCACACAGGTTTCAATCATCTCTTCCATGGTTAAATCCGGCTGTTTGAAAGCTCCATTCTCATAACAATATATACAGTATTCATGATTTCTGCTGTTATCGGCATCAGTTCCATAAAGTTCCTCACTTAAAGGCATTCCGCAGCTCTGGCAATATTCCTGTTCCATAATACATTCTTCCCCTTTCATATGTTGATACAACTATTGTACAAGAGAGCTTTGACATCATTATGTCATGTTTGAATTCAACTATATATATCAATTATATTTTTGCACTTTTCCTTTATAATTTTCCTTATATGCCGGGGCTCCAGCACTTCCACGTATTCGCCATAGCTCAGTATCATTGAATAGATCCAGCTGTCCTCCACAACTTCAGTATTTACCATGACACTGCCGTCTTCAAGAAATGTAATTTCATCTTCATCAAAGTAATCCTGTATTCTGTACCTGACTTTTTCTGAAAATTTTAGTAAAATTTTTACAGGAACCTTCTGAGGCATCTCGGTCTTTGCATATTCACCATATGAAATTCTTGGTTTACAAATTTCCTCATTCAAAATCTCCAGTTCATCCATTCTTGACAATTTAAATATCCTGTAATCTTTTCTCAGGGTACAGAAGGAAAACACATACCAGGAAAATCCTTTAAACACGAGAGTAACAGGCTCCACTCTCCTAAAGATATATTCTCCTTTGGAATTTCTGTAGTTGAAGCTTATACATCTGTTTTCCTTTAATGCTCTAAATATCATTCTATATTTGATATTTTCCTTTTCGGATTTCTTAAATCCCCAGGGAAGTGTATCTATAAATATCTGTTTAAAATACAGATCAAATGTGCTCTTTTTATTATGGGGTATTATGCTTTTAATTTTTTCCATAGCCATTTCCACATTTTTGTCATCAAGAACTCCATTTATATTTTTCAAAGCTTCCACTATGGATATCATATCTTCCAGTGTCAGAAACCGGTGATTTATTTTATAATTGTCCAAAATATGAAACCCTCCATTGTTTCCCTGGCTTGAAGCTATTGGAATTCCAGACATATTGATTGTGTCCATATCCCTGTATATGGTCCTTACAGAAACCTCAAACTTTTCAGCCAGTTCTGCCGCAGATATCTTATCCCTGTTCAAAAGCATCACCACAATTGCCAGCAGCCTGTCTATTTTCATAAATTATAAACCTCATCTTGGAAATAATGTATGGCCACGCTCTACATTATTTCAATTTCCCTTTCTTCAATATTCAAGGCATTTCCTCCAATTTTAACTTCATTGATCTTTCCACTATGAATAATTACACTGGCTAAAATCTCAGAAGGCCTATTCATACAATAACCTTGTTCAAAAACTAAATCTTTCATATGATTTTGTGATATAATTCCATATCTATATAAATAGCAGCTCAATGCACCTGTAGATGTTCCTGTGGCAGATTCTTCACTGATATTATACAGAGGTGCAAAATTTCTGCAATGAGCAGTGGAACCCTGCTTTGTTTCCAACGTAAAAAGATGATACCCAACACAATTCTCTTTTTTGCAAACATATGAAATCTTATCAAAATCAGGTTTTATGCTGCATAAATCCCCTAATGATTTAATGGGGATTAAAATATCTTTTAATCCAGTAGATACAATTTGGATTGGAATATCATCCATAATTTTATTCTGGCTAATATTTAGAGTATCAGCTATATATTTTTTGTCCAATATTTTGTGAAATATGGGCTTACATTGATCCATATAGATTCTATTATTTTTTCTATATTCTATTTCTAAAATACCGGCTTTTGTTTCCTGAGTATATCTGCCAGCATCAATAATACCTTTATCTGCAAGTAAACAGAAGGTCGCAACAGTTGCATGTCCACATAAATTCACTTCCTTGTTAGGTGTGAAAAATTCAACTTTAAAATCAGCATTATTGGACTTCTTTACAAATGCAGTTTCTGAAAAGCCAACCTTTTTTGCAATCCGCTGCATATGTTCTGACAGCAGAGAATCCGCATTTAAAACAACTCCCGCAGGATTACCACCTGTATTTGTTTTGGCAAACGCATTAAGCGTATAAACTTTTATTTTCATTTGTTTTCTTCCCTCGTGAACTACCACAACTTATAGAAGTGGATGGCTTCTTAGTCAATATTCCTAATGGAACAAGTTTACCTAAGCTCTAAAGGTCGAACCAACCTCAGTGTATTACCAAAATTATATGGCTAATTTCAGCAGATTTTTGCTGGCGTTTATATCTCTGTCATGGTGTGTGCTGCATTTAGGACAGGTCCATTCTCTGAGTGCAAGATTTTTTACTTCTCTATTCTTATGTCCACAAACTGAACACAATTGACTACTTGCATAATTACTGGGTGCCACTATTATTTTTCTGCCATACCATCCAGCCTTGTATTCCAGCATTCTTCTGAATTCACTCCAGCTTGCTTCGCTTATTGCCTTTGCCAGTCTGTGATTCTGCTGCATATTTTTAACTTTTAAGTCCTCAATAACTATAGATTGGTTTTCTCTGATTAGTTTTACTGACAACTTATTTAAGAAGTCTGTCCTTTGATTCACTATCTTCTCGTGTAATTTAGATAACTTTAACCTGGCTTTTTTTCTGTTATTACTGCCTTTTTTCTTCCTTGATAGGTCCCTTTGAAGTTTGACAAGCCTTTTTTCTGATTTTCTCAGATATTTTGGGTTGGCCTCTCTATATCCATCTGAACATATTGCAAATTCTTTTAGCCCCATATCTATTCCTATTTTTTTACTTACTTCAGGCAGCTTTTTAATCTCACAATTAACCAGTATAGATATAAAATATTTACCACTCGGAACCTGGGATATAGTACATGATTTAATTATTCCGTTGAATTCTCTATGCTGTTTTATCTTTATCATGGATTTTAATTTAGGTAATTTAATATGTTCATCTTTGATATAAACTGTTCCATTTTGATTATTGGTTGTATAACTGTTATAGTTACTTTTCTTACTTTTGAATTTAGGAAAACCTATTGATTTATCTCTAAAGAAATTTTTATATGCTTTATTTAGATCCATTTGAGCATTTGCCAGAGCAAGACTGTCAACTTCTTTAAGCCATTCAAATTCTTTTTTATACTGTGCCGGGGTAGGATACTTAATCTTTTTAATATCCAAATCTTTGTTTTCCTTGTATGATTTAATTCTATCAGCCAGCATTTTGTTATATATAAATCTGACACAGCCAAAAGTTCCAGCAAAATACAATTTTTGTTCTTTGTTCGGATAAATCCTGTATTTATAGGCTTTTAACACATTTTCACCTCATTTCATTCCTTGATTTTCTATGTACTCCTTAACTATATCAATTGGAGCACCGCCAGTTGTTATAAGACAATAACTTTTACTCCAAAAGTACTCTTTCCATAATTGTTTTTTTATTGATGGAAACTCTTTTTTTATAAGTCTGCTGCTGGCACTCTTATAAGCATTTATAAATTTTGATATATTTGTATTTGGTGATCCTCTAAACAAAAGGTGTACATGGTCTTTATCATGATTCCATTCGCATAAAGTAATATTGTATTTAGGGCATATATACTCAAATATTCCCTTTATCCTATTTGATATTTTATCATTTATTACTTTTCTCCTATATTTAACAACCAATACCAAATGATAATTTAGCAAAAATACTGAATGATTATTTGTATCTAAATC
>NZ_PVXP01000041.1 GCF_002995845.1 Clostridium luticellarii
GTATTAATCAAAGCTGTAAAATTTCTCAGTAAAAATCAATCTTTTTTTAATCCAAATTATCTATATATAGGGAAAGACTTGGACTTTCAACAGATTTTACCTCAAAACAGCTTTATCAATATACTTTATGTTACAGATAAATCTTTGAACTCTGAGTATAAAAAAAATTCCATGCTGAATTTGATAGTACTGGACGATAAAATAGATATATTCAAAATTTTTAATGAAATACAGGAGATCATTATAAAGTATCAGCAATTAGATATAAATTCATCTAAATTACTAAATGCATTGATTAGCGGAAGGGGGATTGAACATATTGTAAACGTTGGATATGAAATGCTTGGTAATCCCATATGTATCCTGGATCTAAGTTTTAAGGTGATTGCTTCTTCAAAAGATGCAAAAGTAGATGATCCTGTATGGGTTGAACTTTTAACTAAAGGTTACTGCCCTTATAATTTTGCTCCTAAAGAAAGTATTAAAAAATTTATAGAAATAGCTCATAAAAACAACTCCCCTGTTTTTATGAATAAGAATAAATTTAGAATTCCAAGAATAATATCAAACATAAAAATAAACAATACAGTGGTGGCTTATCTTATATCGCTGGAATATAAGAAACCTTTTTCCAAAAATGACATGGATTTAATTATTCTTCTATGTAGAACAATATCTTCAGAAATGCAAAAAAATAAATTTTTTCAAAATACAAAAGGATTTAGATATGAAAGTTTCATTACAAGCTTGCTTGATGGCAGTGAAACCAATAAAAAAATAATTGAAGATAGGCTGAAATTTTTAGATTTAAATTTCAACTACAACTTGTATGTACTTGTAATATTTGTTCCCCAAAATAAGTTTGTACACACCTCACTGCACCAGATAAGGGACACAATAGATTATATACTTACAGGATCTAAATCGATTATATACAATGAATTTATCGTTATTCTAATAAATCGCAAGGACAGTATTTCACATATTGGACACATTTTTTCAAAATTAATAGATTTTCTTAAAAGTATCAATATATACGGAGGATTAAGCCGCTGCTTTCATGATATATCCGACATAAAAAAGTATTATGAGCAGTCAGTAAAATCCATTGAACTTGGAATAAAGTTCATGAAAGACAAATTTTTCTTTTATTATGAAGATTTGGTAATATATCATCTTTTAGAAATCTGCTCCCAGCAAGAAAATTTAAAAAATTTTTGTCATGCCTCAATATTTACTCTGATGAAATATGATGAAATCAACAATACGAAATATGTGCATTGTCTTTATACATATTTATTAAATAAAAAAAATCAATTAAAAACAGCCAGTAATTTAAACATCTGCCGAAGTACCTTGCTTCATCGGCTTAAAATGATTCAACAAATAATGAACATAGATCTGAATGATATTACTATAATTTTTAGGCTTATGCTAACTTTTGTTATTTTTAAATACATAAATACTTATGGAGGTATTATTCATGAATAATTACATAATTACTTTTAAACCTGTAAATCAAAAAGTTTCTATTTCTGAAGGAAGTACCCTTAAAGATGCAATTGTAAAATCAGGACTAGATTTTGATTTTCCCTGCGGTGGAATAGGAAAATGTGGAAAATGTACAGTTAAGGTTTTAAGCCCTAAAATTGAAACACTTCAAAAAGAAACAGAACATCTTAGTAAAAATCAAATTTTTGCAGGCATACATTTAGCTTGTATTACAGAAATCCACAGCAATATGATCGTAGAATTAAACATGAGAAAAAATACAGATTATAATATACTACAGTCGTCTGCTGAAAAGAAATTTACCATACTTCCCCTTTTGAAAAAAGATTTTATTCAATTGAACTTACCTTCTCTAGAATGTCAAAAATCCGACTTAAAACGTTTAAGAGAAAAACTCATTCTAAAAAATCCTAAGTATAAAGATTTAGAAATAGGAATCTCAGTCTTACGAGAACTACCTGACAAATTTCGAAAAGCAGACAATAAGGTGACTGTAATAATTGATAAAAGCGAAATCTTGGGAATAGAAAAAGGCAATACTTGCTATAAAATGTTTGGTATAGCTTTTGACATCGGCACTACAACTGTGGTTGGATATTTAATGGATCTTTACACCGGAAAAGAACTGGCGGTTTCATCTTCACTCAATCCTCAAATTAAATTTGGTGCAGATGTAATTTCACGTACAAACTACGCCAATCAAAACAATGATGATTTAAAATTGCTCCAGGTTACCATTTTAAAGGCCTTAAATAAATTAATAGATAATCTTTCTCAAAAAGCAAATATAAAAAGGAATGACATATACGCTCTAACTGTAGTAGGAAATACCTGCATGCATCATCTTTTCTTAGGTCTAACTCCACGATATGTAGCAGCCGTTCCCTATGTACCTGCAGTAAGTGAAAGTATAAAACTAAATGCATCAGAACTAAAATTAAATATAAATCCTGCTGGAAAAGTATTTGTACTGCCAACCATTGCCGGATTTGTGGGCGCCGATACGGCAGCTGTAATTTTATCTACGGATATGGATAAAAGCAAAGATATAAAATTGGCTGTTGATATAGGAACCAACGGTGAAATGGTATTGGGCTCTTCCACAAAGCTTGTATCCTGTTCCACTGCAGCAGGCCCTGCTTTTGAAGGAGCCCAGATAAGCAGTGGAATGAGAGGAGCTAATGGAGCCATAGATCATGTATACTTTGATGAATCAATGACCTATACGGTCATTGGCAATGAAAAACCCAGGGGTATATGTGGTTCCGGACTTTTAGATATTGTGGCAGGATTTGTAAAAGTAGGAGTTGTAAACAAAAGGGGCAAATTATTATCACCGGACAAATTTACAAATCCTGCGGCAAAAAAATACAGTAATCGCATAATAAATTATAACAATGCAAATGCTTTTTTAGTGGTATCTGAATCCGAAACTGCACATGGCAATCCTATTTTGATTACACAAAAGGATATCACTTCACTGCAATTGGCCAAGGGTGCTATTTCAACCGGTATTAAAATACTTGTAGAAAAACTTGAAATAACCTCCCATGACATTAAAGAAGTTCTCCTAGCCGGCGCTTTTGGAAATTACATGAATCCGCACAGTGCCTGCACAATAGGCCTTATTCCAAGAGAACTGGAATCTAAAATTAAACTGGTGGGAAATGCCGCTGGAAGCGGTGCAAAACTTGCCCTATTATCACAAAATGAATTCGAACGAACAAATAATATTGCAAATAAGGTAACCTATATTGAACTTGGAACCCAAAAACATTTCAATCTGGAATTTGCCCGCGGGATGCAATTTTAAAAAAATGAGTATAGATTTGGTTTTTACACAAATCTATACTCATTCCCGTATATTATCTATTTCCCGGTTGCAGCAGAAATCATAGCTTTTACATTTTCAACCTTAGCATTTGGAGGTATAGTGCATCCGCTGGATAAAATAAATCCATCTCCCATATCTCTAACAAGTCTGGATGCGTAATCGTATACTTCATCAGGAGTTCCAAGGACAAGTTTTCCTGCCGGTACATCTCCCTTGATGCACTCGTGATTTCCCAATTTATCTTTTATCTTATAAATATCAGTTACACTATCCGTCTCAAATACGATTTTGCCTTTTGGAAAATCCCTGAAATAATTTAGATCCCTCTCCCAGTTCCCATCACAATGAATATCACACACTGCACCTTCCTCTATAATCACATCTGCTGAAGCTTTAATATACTTCCATACAAAGCGCTCCCATAATTTAGGTGAAAAAAATTCACTGGCTCCTCTTGCAGGAGATAAAAATACCACATTAGGTTTGACAGCTCTCATCTGTTTTCTCAATTCATCCATATTTTCTTTATGGATAACTTGTAAAACAGCTTCCACTTTGTCCGGCATTCTATATAAATCCATCATGAATTTTGCAAGCGAACGTCCTCCTCCAAGGGATTCATTAGCAGTCAATACTGCAAAAGGACTATATACCACATAGCCTGAATCTTCAATATTCTTATCTGCCTGAGATGAGTAAAGCAAATCATTCGTGATACCATCCACATCTACCTTTAATCTGTTTTTAAGGTAATCCAGCTTGAAATCACTCCATCCTTTATTTAAAATAACATCATAATCTTTCACACTCATCATTTCAGCTTCATCCAGCTGCCATAACATGTCATCCGGGAGCTCACGGCCCGGAAGCTTAATTCTTGACATAAACACCAATGGAAATATAGGAGCTACAGCATAGGAAGAATTTACTCCATCTACATCTCCAAAAGCTTTCATAGAATCCAATATAACTTTGTTGGATATTTTAATACTCTTGCAAAACTCGGACATTTTAACTCCCATATGTTTGGCACAAAATCCATCCATCATCAGTATAACAGAAGTTCTATCAGTTTTTTCAAGTGCTAATGTTTTTTTTAACCTATTTAAACGTTCATTGTAAAGCTCCTTGGTGCTTTTCATTTCTCCACACCTCCCATAATTTGCTTGCAAAAATCTACAGTCTGCTGGGCATCTTTACATACCATGTCTGCATTTGCATATTTGCCTGTTGCTTCCATCCACAGGCCCTCCACCTATCAATATCTTTAAATCCTTTCTAAGTCCTGCATCCTCTATAGTTTTTATACATTCCTTTATATTATTAAAACAAGTGGTTAAAAGACAGGATATTCCTATAACCTTAGGTTTATACTTTTTTATAGCTTCAATGTATTTCGAGGTAGGTACATCAACTCCCAAATCTATGACTTCAAATCCATTACTTCTCATTACAGTAGACACAATGTTCTTTCCTATATCGTGGATATCATCGTATATTGTACCTATAATAAATTTGCCATATTGATAATTACCAGCTTCATCCATTCCACCAATTAACTCTGAGGCTTCTTTAAAAATTTCTGCTGACATAATAAGCTCGGAAAGAAAATATTCTCCCTCTTCAAATTTTTTCCTACAATTGACATTCCTTCCTGCAAATAAGCTATGATTTCAAGTGGGGCTGTTTCTTTTTCTTTCAATTCCTTAACTTCTGAAAGCACCACATCTTCATCTAGATTTGCCATCGCATCAACTAATTTTTTACTCATAACATATCCTCCCTTTAATAAATACAAAAATTTTGATGTTAACATTCTCTATTCATCCGGAGACACTTATGCCCCTGGATAATTTCTTCTAATGTTCAGCCGGAAAAAATATTTCTTTTAAGCAGATTCCACCTAAACCAAAGAATTCCTCAATAACTTAAAAGTATTAATTTTCATTGAAAAGTATCAACCCAACATAAGAAATTGTATTTAACCCATTATAATATGGAATCCCACAGCTTTTTTCCAGAGCTATTACATCAATTCCATATGCCTCTAAGGATGAAAATGCCTTATCCGGAAATTTGCACTCAATTCCATCAACATAAGTACATACCTTGCAAAGCCTGCAGCATCCGGCACTTAAAGGCAGTATATCCTTAAATTTATATTTGACTCTCACATGAGAAAGAATTTTTCTGAATATTCCCTCATAAACCTTAGCTGCAGCTTTCATTCCCTTTAAGTCAAAGGGACTTGACAATTGATGTACCGTCTGTATTAAAAGTCCTTCCTCATATCTTTTAGCTTTATCTATCAATTTATCAATAGGTCCTATGGCCGGTGGTCCCTTCCAATTGGTATCATAATTGCCGCAGACATTTTTTTCACACGCCCTTCTGGCATCTGCATAAAATTTAATTTGGGATACATCTATCATTGCCGCATGGTCGGCTTTTAACTCAATTGCCTCTTCCACCAAAGATTGAAATTTAGATTTCATATATTTTCCTCCTTCAAGCTGCTAAATAAATTTTTTATTCAGATTTTCCAGGACCTTCAGCTCTAAAGTTTTCTCATCAGTTCCAAAAACAATCAATGTAATATCCAATTCAATGTGTTTAATATCGATTTCATCTTGTCCAGATAAT
The DNA here is from genome assembly GCF_002995845.1 of Clostridium luticellarii. Lineage (GTDB taxonomy): Bacteria > Bacillota > Clostridia > Clostridiales > Clostridiaceae > Clostridium_B > Clostridium_B luticellarii. The sequence continues at coordinate 5,990 of NZ_PVXP01000041.1, forward strand.
TCTTTTATATCAATTTCTTTTCCCGTAGTCGCAATCCATATATTAAAATCGCCCTCACTTTTCACAAAAACCTTTAAATGACCTATAAAATATTTATTTTCCTGTGCCCATTTTTTAACACCACCCATAAATTCCAGAATGATGTTTTTGATTTCCTTCCCAGTAAGTTCGTTTTTCAACTCAAAAGAATTGGAGCAGGAAAACACTGCAGGCACTTCCCTCAATTCACCATGTAGATCTTCGTGGGAACAATTATGAATATCATTCATAATTTCCAATCACCTCTTTCCATATGGCATCGTCCACCTTTGTATTTGCAGACAACATATGCAAACTAGCTTTCGGATTAAATTTTCTTACATGATCTTCTACTTGTTTTAATTCTTCCTTCATAACCAAATCCGTCTTGTTTATAAACACCATGTCCCCATCAGCTATTTGATTTTTTATAAGTACAGGTGTTACGGCAATCAGTTCCTTAAACCGCTCCCCATCAACTACAGTTATAATTTTTATACGATCTATGTTTCTTCCATACTCGTTCAACGTACTTAATATTTTCCCGGGATAAGCTAGTCCTGTAGTTTCAATAATCACCCATTTAGGATTCATTTTTTCATGAATATCATCCAAAGTAATTACTAAATCCGAAGAAAGCTGGCAGCATATACATCCCGAGAATAATTCCCTGACACTTAAACCATCATATCTGAGAATCTTGTCATCAACTCCAATTTTTCCAACCTCATTTTCAATAATCACCACATTTGAACTATCTGAACTTTTATTTTCTAGCAAAAAATGTGACAGAGACAATATTAAACTTGTTTTTCCTGAACCGAGAAATCCACCAAAAATAATTAAATTCACTTTATTCTGTCCCCCTTTTTTTTCAGGCTAAAAAATACAAATTCCAAATTCTTTTATTTGTATATACCATCACGAAATCCTTTTATAAATTCTTTTGAAAACCTATCCCTCCCCATCAGTGTCTGAGATGCCATAAGTGAAGCTCTCATTTTATAGAATTTATCATAGTTCTGCCATTTTTTGATTTTCCAAGCCCGGCATCTAATGCAAGTGGATTGGGACTATCTATACAAAGAGGCAAGTTACAGCCTTGAAGTACATTGTCCACTAACCATTCCATAGTTTCAACTTCATTCTGCATAAATGTACCACAGTTTACATCAATATATGTTGCTCCACTTTCTTGCTGAAGTTTTGCAATATTTCTTATATATTGTCCATCTTTCTTTTTCACAGCTTCAGATATCAGTTTCCTACTGGTATTTATTAATTCTCCTATAATTTCCATTCATTCTACCTCCTTTAAATTAAACATTTACATTTTTGAAAATTCTAAAATCCTATTCTGTAACCATAGAATAGCATATATATTTTGCAAATTCACCTTACACAGTGATTAATTTTACTACATTTATTTACACATAATGTATCAATGTATCTTTCTAAAAAACACTTTGTGTATCTGTAATTACTTTAGATAAAGCATACACAAAGAATATTGCAAAAGTCATCCGATACCATACTAAAAATTCACTTTTTAGCATAAACAAAAGTACTTGTAGTTTTTTATCTCAATTAAAAAATAACTGCAAGTACTTTTTTTGATTCTATCATTTTAATTGTATATTTAGAAACGTTATTTTATCTTTCCACTATTATGATGGAGTTATTTTCGTATAAGATTATCGTCCTTTCTTTCCCGTTAGATTTATTATATCCATTTTCAATATTGCAATGCTATCATATACATTATCATTTTTAAGAGTCTTTTCTTTAACAATAGAAGGCACATTTTCCAAATGGTTTAAAATAGTTTCCATTCCATACTTTTTTTCTTCAAGATTTTCAACGAAAGAAATTTTGCCATTAATAACAATCGAGCGATATTCATGTCCACATTCACCCATTATGTAGCCCCTGTCATCTATTATTGTAGCACAAACATTGGGATTATAAGAAATAAAATCTATCTTTAGACCCTTAAGTCCTGTATGTAAAAATAAAACATTCTGAGTCCTGTCATATCCATAACTTAAACTTACTATATAAGGCTCATTATCACGGCACATTGATATTACTATATATTTCCCATGTGACAATATTTCACTTAATTCACTTTCATCATTTATTTGCCTATCTTGTCTTCTTATATGATATTTTTTCAATGTACTTTACCTCCTAAATTTTTTGTCTTATTTCTTAATGATTTGTTCACTATGAATTAATTTATTTGGTTTACATTTGTTTTTATTTACATAATATTTATAATGTTTACCAAAAAAAATAACATTTAATAAGTCTATTTAAGCTCTTTTTCTAAAAAAACAGCTGTAGAATCAATAACTTCATTTTCCCAATTTACACTGTTAAATGTATGATCCGCCTCATTTAAAATGTGAAAAGCTGCTCTTTCTCCATAAATATCCATATATTTCTTCGACACATTATACGAAACAGTTTCATCATTGCCGCCATGTATTAAAAGAATATTTTTATCATAGCTGGAGGCTCTTCCAAAAACATCAAGATTTCCGATATCATTTAAAAATCCCATGCCAAGCATCAGACCTCCAGCATCCCAATAACCTTTTTCATTTAATTTTTTAAGGCCTTCTTTTTCATTTTTTTCTCTATTCTTGACGATTTCTCTTATATTACCTGCCGGAGCCCAGAGACACAGCGATTGTATATCTTCTTTTCTGTCGCCTGCCAGCATACTTGCAACAGCTCCTCCCAAACTGAGGCCCAGAATGCCTATTTTATTTTTATCCACAAAATCCAAGGACTTTGCATAATCAAGTATGGCCTTTGCTTCATCGAGCTCTTTGGAAACAGTCATATCGACAAAGTCACCATCACTCTCTCCACTTCCGCCAAAATCAAATCGGACGCTTGCAATACCTCTCTCAGCCAAAATTCTTGACAACTTGACAAATATAAAATGTGGTCCTATCCTGTCACCTGTAAAGCCGTGAAAAATACAAACTATTGGAATATTTGCCGCAATGTCCTCAGGAACATGCAGCACTCCTCTTAAAGTTAATCCTCTATTTACAATTTCAACTGCTTTTTGCATTAAAAACACACCTTCCTTTTTTGAATTTCACCATAGTCGAATAAAATCTACAATATATCAAGACTCATTTTTCTATTTGGTTTTGGAAATATTTTATCAAGTTTAACCAGATCATCCTCTGACAATACAATAGAGCCTGCTTCTGCATTTTCTATTACATGTTCTTCATGAGAAGCCTTGGGAATTGCAATTACATCATTTGTTCTTATAACCCATGCCAGAAGTATTTGCAAGGGCTTTGCATTATATTTTTCTGCTACCTCATTTACTGTTTTATCTTTCAGCAGCTGTTTTCTCAATCTTCCACCCTTGGCTATTGGACAATATGCCATAATAGGCATATTATTACTTCTCTGCCATGGCAATAAATCAAATTCGATACCACGTGAACCCAGATGATAAAGTACCTGATTGATCATGCAATTTTCTCCGTTTCTGCAATTTATAAGTTCTTCCATATCAGGCCTGTCAAGATTTGATACACCCCATCTTAAAATTTTCCCCTGTTTTTTAAGCTTTTCCATACACTCTACAGTTTCTTCAAAGGGTATGTTTCCTCTCCAATGAAGCAGATATAGATCCAGATGATCCGTACCAAGCCTATTCAAGCTATTTTCACATGAAGTAAATATATTTTTAAATCCTGCATTATTCGGATATACCTTTGACACCAGAAATATTTTATTTCTAATCCCATTTATGGCCTTTCCTACCAAACTTTCGGCCCCGCCGTCACCGTACATCTCTGCAGTATCTATAAGTGTCATTCCAAGCTCTATTCCAAGTTTCAAAGTTCTTATTTCACGTTCTTCGCTTGAAGAATTTTCTCCCAGATACCAGGTTCCCTGCCCCAATGCAGGTACCAAGGTACCATCAGGTAATTTTACTTTTCTTTTTTCATTGAAGTCTCTAATTTTTTCTATATCGCTTTTACTTATCAAATTCAAAATATCACTTCTTTCTCATAAAATCATCTGATTAAAAAAAGCATTCATTGGCTTAAGATCAATAAATACTTTTTTATAATATATTTTCAAAATAAAAAGCACACTATAATTGTCTGAAGGTTTCCATTGTTATCATTTCCGGATTAATTTAAGTTAAATCTTAGTTTCATCAATCTTTAGCATTTAAAACCCGCAATATTGTATCTATTATCTGATCAACAGACGGAAATCGTGAAATATGTTCTTTATCTCCATTATCCACAAAAGTAAAACCATCACCTATCAAGGTTTTTACATTACGCTGTACACTCGGACTATTGTACATTTTATTATTAATATGCATAGCTATGATTTTAGGACCACGCATTGACATAATAGTCGTTGACAATAAGTCATCTGCAATTCCATTAGCTGCTTTTCCCAAAATATCTGCAGAAGCAGGAGCAATTAAAAGCAAATCTGTATCCTGCGAAAGAGATCTATGACCTTTCTCCCATGATTTAGGCAAGTCAAATGCTTTGATCTGAATGGGGTGATCAACACTCCTCTGTACCATAAGAGGTGTTACAAAATTAGTGGAATTTTCAGTCATAACAACATATACATCTGCATGAAGTTTCTTCAATTTGGCAATTACATCTAAAGCATGTATTGCCATACTGCATCCAGTAATACCAACTACTATTTTTTTACCATCAAGCATATTTACACATCCTTTATTTTAAATTTGCTTCATAAGAATCCCTTTATCCAGGTGCACAGCAGTGCTTATCTCTCACTTTAATAAGTTGGAAGCATTAGCAGCGGCAGCGTTCGGATAAAAATACAATAAATTATACTAATATATAAAACTTATAGATAATTATACTACATTTTACTACTCAGTTACATGATTAACTTCCATGTTTCAGGTAGAGTTTGCTCACAAGGAATTCTTTTGCAGGTTCAGCAATGTTTGTCTGAGTCCAGCATCATGAGCATACAAATACATACCATATCTACCCCGTTTCATCAAAACATTGATTGAATTCAAAAACAAATCCAGTTTGACTTGTTCAAATTCAATTTTAGACTTTATATCATCCCGCCTTTTGAATATTTCCCTATCCGTGACCTTGGTCAAATCAATTTTTATTTTGTCAGGATGATGCCTGTCCAATTCAACTGATGGTCCCAGGATAATTCCGATATAATTTAAATCAAAACCCTGCACGGTATAAATGGAACCTACCTCATTGATAGTGTCAGGTATCTCAGCCCAGGGAACAGCAGTAAAATTATATTGATCCCAGGGCAGGTGAAATCGTCCTTCCGTTACATAATGTTTTCCTCCATCCAGAACTGAAGGATAGTTAATTGTGGCAGTAATTCTGGATAGGCCATATCGCTGATCTTTATGCTTAATAGCCTCATACATTTCCTGGGCATCCCCAAAAATCCGAAAATCATAATGTCCGCCAAAATCTAAAGGTAATGAGGAAATCAATTTCTGTTTCGTAAAAGCATCAATCCAATGAATTAAATCCTGGCTGGCATTCATGCGGAACTGATGCTGTAAATGATAATCCTCGTGTATGTATTGATTGACAATGCATTTTAAAGAGTCGCTGTCCCAATAGCTTTTTGTTTTTATAACTTGAGAGGGATCAAAAACCAAAACCACTATCCGTGCAAGCTCCATAATGGACTGGAGCTGATTTGCACCAAAAAACTTATTATAATGATCTGATTTGGACAACAGCAAATGGGCTTCATCTATCACCACAACATCCGCTGTAGTCTTCTGTTTTTGATGCTGATTGATAAAGCTGGTAGGGCGCTGATAATACTTTTTATACATATGAGGTAATCTTCCTGCCATGGAACGATATACTTTCAAAACTTCCGGATGATTCACCAGAAAAAAATTCCTCGTATCGCTAAATGCATTTCCTGATTGAGCCGCCAAAATCTGAATTCTATAAAACAAATGACTAAGTACCACACTTTTTCCGGTTCCCGCATCTCCTGTAATAGTAAAGATTGCTTTATGATGCCGCTTTAAATTGAATTTGGCAAACTTCAGGACCCGGCAAACCAGATCCTCCTGTTCTGATTTCAGCCTAATCTCCATTGGAGATAATTTTTGAATTGCATTGTTTTTTATGTCCATGTTTTATTCCTCCGCCAAAAGTAATATGTGTAAATTCTACAATAATTTATTCCGAAAGCATTTCACCCTTTCCCTGTGCTTTCAACCATTTTTCAGCATTTAATCTTATTTGTGATTTCAATTCCAAGTTATGCCCTTCATCTTTCATAGCCTCATCTGCATATTTACGAGGAAACATATTTTTAACAGATGAGTTATATTCTGTTCCATCTCTAGGTTGTACAAATTTAGCAACAACAAATTTATCCTTATCTTTTCTCAATACAATGAGGGCTGGATTCGCTCCACCGCATGAGGTTCCAAATCTTTTGCCAGAAAATGCATATCCTTCGAATAGTGTATAAATATAAACATTTATCAATTCATCTTTCTGTTCAATTGCATATAACTTATGTGCTTCAAAGACCTTGTCAGCATTAGTCAATATGTGAGAATAGTAGTCGACAATATACTTTGATATTGTTTCATTGATTACCTTCTTATTCCCAGCTTCAATATCTTTAGCATCAGTCAATTTTGAATTACTGCACCCAGTACCAATCGCAAGCATTAAAGAAAAAATCACTAAAATAAAATTATTAATATATCTTTTCAATTTTACTTCATCTCCCTTTCTCCACATAAACAAATTTCGGTGTTCAAAACCTCTCTACCCGCTTTCACAAAAACCAAATTGAACATTTGCAATCCCTTTCTATAAATTAGTTTATAAATAAATTATATCATTTTATATAACATTTTTTGGATCTAAAGAGAAACTTACATATAAAAAACAGAATTCCTAATATGCATTACTATATCCATCAGACAGAATATTGTTTTGCCGAACTTTTGACGATAAAAGGGAAAGAGCTCCTAACTGACAGGAGCTCTTGTGGGTTAAATAAGGTAATTGTTTAAACACTAGTCTTTTGGGAAAAAACTTTCACTAGTACACCTCTATTTTATCACTATAACAGAAAAAAGCAACAGTTTAAAATATTGAGAATACTTTAATATATTATGATCATATTGTTGATTGAAATAAATAATATTTTAACCCCTTTACAAGTTCTTTGTATCCAGTGCCCTTATCGAGTTAAAGATTGCAATCAGTGCAACCCCCATATCTCCAAATACGGCTTCCCACATTGATGCCATACCCAACGCTCCCAATACAAGAAATATTGCTTTAACACCAAGTGCAAATATTATATTTTGATATGCTATACCCTGGGTTCTCCTTGCAATTTTCATTGCATCTGCTATCTTGGACGGTTCATCAGTCATAATTACAATATCCGCGGCCTCAATGGCTGCATCCGAGCCTAAACCTCCCATTGCCACACCAATATCTGCTCTTGCAAGTACCGGCGCATCATTTATTCCATCACCGACAAATACAATTTTTCTTTTAGGGGACTTTTTCATTTCCATGGATTCAATTTTCTCCACCTTGCCGGCCGGGAGCAGCTCTGAATAGACTTCATCTAAACCCAATTGCCTTCCAATTTTACTGCCAACAGTTTTCAAATCCCCGGTAAGCATTATTATTCTCTTGATTCCAAGAGACCTAAGGGTTTCAATTGCATTTGACGAATCTTCTTTCACCTCATCGGAAATCACTATATTGCCTGCATATTTCCCGTTTATTGCAACATGAACTACAGTATCAACGGTATCAACATCACTGTATTCAATTCTTTCACTGGCCATCAACCTGTTATTGCCAACAAGAATTTTTCCTCCTCCGACATTAACCTCGATACCATATCCAGCAATCTCTCTATAATCTTCAATTTGGCTTTTGTCAATTTCTCCATTGTAAGCATTCATAATTGAGAGTGCAATAGGATGATTTGAATAGCTTTCTGCATATGCTGCACTTTCTATTAATTTTTCATTTGAATAATTATTTTGCGGACTTATTTTTGTAACTTTGAACACACCTTTAGTCAATGTACCTGTTTTGTCAAAAACAACTGCTTCAACGCTATTTAATGCTTCGAGATAGTTACCGCCTTTCACTAATATCCCTTTTTTTGAAGCTCCTCCCATGCCGCTTATAAATCCCAGCGGTATTGAAATTATCAGTGCACAGGGGCAGGATACTACTAAAAATATCAGTGCTCTGTAAATATAGTCAGAGAAAGCTGCACCTGCAATAAGCAAAGGTGGTATTATCGCCAGCGCTAAGGCACCAAACACAACAACTGGAGTATAATAACGTGCAAATTTTGTTATAAATTTTTCAGTTGAAGCTTTTTTGCTGCCTGCATTTTGAACTAAATCCAAAATTTTAGACACAGTAGATTCCTCATATTTTTTTGACACTTTAACTGTCAGGGCACCATTACCATTTATAAATCCACTTAAAGCATCTTTACCAGGTTTCAACTCACGTGGGACTGATTCCCCTGTTAATGCAGAGGTATTGACCATTGAAGTTCCTTCCAGAACCTTGCCGTCGAGAGGAATTTTTTCTCCCGGTTTTACAACAATTATGTCTCCTAAATTCACCTCTTCAGGCGGCACCCTTGTCAATTCATCGCCAGTTTTAAGGTTTGCGTAATCGGGTTTTATATTCATCAGTGAACTGATTGATCTTTGAGAATGATCCACAGCCATATCCTCCAGCAATTCACCTAACATATAGAACAGCATGACAGCCACACCCTCAGGATACTGTCCAACGCAGAAAGCACCAATTGTAGCAACACTCATAAGAAAATGTTCAGTAAATACCTGACCTTTAGATATTTCCCCTAATGCTTGTAAAACAACATTTCCACCAACTATAACATAGCTTATTAAAAATATAGTCAGCTCAAGCCAATTCTGAAACTTGAAGATAATCCCTCCTGCAAATAAAATACTTCCGATTACAAGTTTTATTATCACTTTTCTTCGATTCTCTTCCTCACTGCCGCCATCATTATTTTCGTTTTTCATATCCCCTTTTAAAATATCCATAAAGTTTATCTCCTATCTTCTAAAAATTTTTTGTCAATTTTTCATTGACGTGAGCTAAACATTGATTAAATATAGGCTTTATGTGTTTATCATCCAGGGAATAGTACACAATTTTCCCATTTCTTCTGTATTTAACCAGTTTTGATTGTTTTAATACCTTAAGGTGATGTGATACTGCAGGCTGACTCATATTCAGTACAGCACAGATATCGCATACACACATTTCTGACAGCATCAGTGCATTGATTATCTTCAGTCTCGTAGGGTCATTTAACACCTTGAAAAACTCTGCCATATCAGATATTGAAATATCATCTGTAATATTTTTTTTGACCATGTTAACTACATTATCATGTATAATATTTACATCACAAACTTCAATATTTTCTTTATCATAATTCATAGTTTATTTTCCTCCTGTATATAATTCATATAAACATATAAATATATGTTTATATGAATTATAATTTAAGTACTTTAGATAGTCAATAATAGTTTAAAAAATAATTAATGATTTCAAAACTGCAGTGTTGTAGTCTCAATAATTTATAATAAAAAATAGCAGCTCTCACCATCAAATGTCTGCTGCTATTTTTATGTACTACAGTATGTTTAAATTACTTTCTCATCAAGTTTTATTGACCAATTAATCAAGCATCCTATTATTATAGCAATTGTCAAGAAATATATGCTCACATTGGAATTTATAACAACGGTCAACCAGCCTACAAAATATGGTCCTATAAATCCTCCCAGATTTCCCAGTGCATTTATAAATCCACGTGCACCTCCGGCTTCATCTGCAGTAAAAATAAGAGGAGGCATAGACCAAAAGCTGCTGTTATAACCCTGCAGGAAAAATCCACATAATATTAAAAATGCATAGGAAATCCATATACTGCTTTTAAACTGAACAGATAAAAATAATGATAATGCCAATCCGAGCATAGGCAGTGCCGTAAACATCTTACGCTTCATGGTTTTATCAGATAAAACCGAGAATATCCATATGCCCAGCAATGTTCCAATGTATGGAAACACAGATAGAATACCTATTATGCCTATACCTGAATTTGTAAGTTGTTTTATCAAAGTTGGAAGCCACAGGAAAAATCCATATATTCCAACTTGATAGCAAAAATAGCTGAGAGTAAGTTTCCATAATTCTGGATTCACATAAATGCTGCTTTTACCGTCAGATTGTTTAATATTATTGTCTATTTTCAATTGCTCTTGTTTCAGGCTGTCTAAAATCCAATTTTTTTCTTCCTCAGATATCCATTCTGCATTCTCAGGACGATCACTTATCAATGGATACCACACCAATATAAGTAAAAGTGCCAGACATCCTTCAATTATGAATACCCATCTCCAACTGGAAAACGATATGATCCAGCCCGAAATAGGACCTGTTATAATAGATGCTATAGCAAAATTCATCATGAACAATCCATTTGCTCTTCCACGTTCTTCATTGGGAAACCAGTGTGAAATAATAACAAGAACTGCAGGCCATACTCCTCCTTCTCCAACTCCAAGCAGGAACCTTAAAATCAAAAGCTGCCAGGTTGAAGTTACAAATCCACTTGCTACCGAAAGTATGGCCCATGCAATAAGAGAGATACTGATAAATTTTTTTGCACTTTTTTTCTCGGCATAATTTCCACCTGGAATTTGAAGTATCATATATCCAACGAAAAATATTCCCGATGCCAATCCAGCTATAGTTGAAGTCATGCCCAAAGATTTGTCCATTCCTCCGGCAATTGCAAAACTTATATTTGTACGATCCATAAATGCAACTATATATACAAGAATACATGGAGGAATAATATGCTTCCAACGTCCATTTGAAATTTTTTTCTCATTAACATAATTCATCATCAGTTTACATCCTTTCTCATAATTTATACTTAAAGCACTGTTTTTTAAAGGTTTTCTTTAAAGATTCAGCAATTATAATACGATTTCAATAATCATAATGATACCTGCAGCCGCAGGTGCCTTTGTCATTTTTCAACCACGAGATCCTTTACATTCTACAGACAACATTCCTTGAACCATAGGAATCCCGCCAATGAACCATATTCCATCAGCTGTAATCCCTACAGAACAAGTAGATACACTAAAATAAATATTATAATTTACGATATTCTCCAAGTACACTGTCCAAAAGAGTTTCTGCTTTCTTGTATACTGTATCCTGAATCTGATCAAAGGGGAAAATTGCTTTCGTTGAAATATCCACTCCCCTATGCACCATTAATTTTTTAAATAAAAGCGAAAAATTCGAATCCATGTCATAAAGCGGCATGAGCTTGTGAATTAAATAGGACATTTGCAATGATCGCTCAAAATCCTTATTATTGGAAGCCTTAACCAAATCACTCCATATTTCAGGAACAATATTAGAAAGACCTCCAATACATCCATTTCCGCCTGATGAAATATTATAAAGGAACTGATCATCAAATCCAGAATATGCGGTAAATGCATGTCCCTCTGCTTCAAGACAAATTAAATTTGTATGATTGGGATCTGGAACAGAATCCTTTAGCCCAACGATATTCTTATTTTCTTCCAGAAGCTTTTTAACCGTCTGTGGAGCAATGGAATGTCCTGTTCTGGCAGGAAAATTATAAATATAAAGATCTCCTTTTAAGGCTTTGGCAAGAGTATCATAAAAAATGAAAATTTTCTCCTGATCCAGCCCATAATAATAAGGGCCAATTACCATAGGCGCAGCATAACCCATAGAATATATATCATTTGACAACTCTACTGTCTCTTCAAAATTCATACAACCTGTACCTGCATATAATTCAACACGGTGATTGGTATATTCTGCATAAAACTTGAAAAAGTCACTTTTTTCCTTCTTGGTAAGTCCTGTAAATTCTCCAGTTGAACCCAGCACAAGAATACCGTCCACACCTCCTTGAACCAGAAAATCAATCACTTTCTTATTTGCTTCATAATCCGGTTTTTCATGCTCATCGAAAACTGTTATAACAGGGGTAATTATCTTATACATAATCAAATATCCTTTCTTATTCATTAAAATTATAGTAAATCATATTTCATAATTGCACCCTCAGAACCTGATGCTGCAATCTTGCAATACAATCCCAGATATCCTCGTTTAAATTTTGGTTCCGGGCGTTTCCATTCCTTCAATCGTCTGGAAATTTCCTCATCACTGACCATCAGATTCAAGCTGCGATTTTCTACATCGATTTCAACTTTGTCACCATTTTTTATAATTGCAATAGGACCACCCTCTGCTGCTTCCGGAGATATATGCCCTACAAAACATCCATTATTTGTCCCACTGAAACGCCCGTCCGTTATCAATGCTGTTGATTTGGATAATCCACGTCCATATAGATATTTCATGGCCTTATACATTTCACGCATGCCAGGACCACCCTTAGGACCTTCATATCGGATAACGACTACGTGTCCCTCATGCACCTTGCCTGCTAGAATTGCCTCTTCTGCTTCTTCTTCTGAATTGAAACAAATGGCTTCTCCTGTAAAATGATGCAGACTCTTGTCAAATGCTCCCGGTTTTGTGATTCCCGTATCAGGTGCTATATTTCCACGAAGTACGGCAACACCACCCTGGTATCCAAATGGTTCTTTCATGGTCTTAATTACATTGGAATTCTCTGGATACTGGTATACATGATCTGTAATATTCTCTGCAACCGTATGACATGTAACAGTCATCTGCTCAGTATCCACAATTGTCTTCATTTCCTCCATTAACCGCATGACTCCGCCTGCCTGATAGAAATCAATCATATTATATTTAGATGCCGGATTTATTTTGGCAATCTGCGGAGTTGTTCTTGATAACTCATCGAATTCTTCAAGTACATTAATATCCAATTCAGCCTCATAAGCAATAGCTGTAAGATGCATTACGGCATTGGTGCTGCCGCTCATGGCAAGACACACCCTGATTGCATTTCTCACACTCTCTTTTGTGATAATCCTTCGGGCTGTAATATTCTTCTGCACCAGCTCCACAATTTTGATTCCTGTCTTTTCTGCAATGGCAAGACGTGCAGCAGAAGCAGCCGGTATGATACCTCCATCCGGTAATGTCATACCCAGAGCTTCCGATAATGAACACATTGTATTTGCAGTTCCCAGATAAGAACAGGAGCCGCATGTCGGACATGAAAGATTTTCCAAAGATACATATTCTTTTTCAGAAATCTTATTGGCAGTCAGCATTCCGTAAGCTTCAGTACTTGAAGTCTGATCCGACTTTCGGCCGTCAAAAACAATTCCTCCCTCCATAGGGCCTCCCGGCAGCAAAATACACGGTATGTCCAGACGTGCTGCTGCCATAAGCATTCCTGGTACAATTTTGTCACAAGAACCCAGAAGCACAATACCATCAAATAAATTGATCTGTGCCATGGACTCAACTGAGTTTGCAATTAATTCCCTGGAAGGAAGAATGTAATGCATTCCATCATGTCCCTGCCCCATGCCATCACAACCGCCAATCACACCGAACTCAACTGGTGTTGCACCTGCACGGTATATGCCATCCTTTACCCTCTGTGCAACCTGACGCAGATTAAAATGACCAGGAACACACTCACTCCATGCATTCGCAATTCCTATCAAAGGCCTTTTCAAGTCATCTGTTGAAAATCCCATTGATTTCCACGTAGCCCTATAATACTGATTCTGTAATCCACAAAGAATTTTTTTACTTCTCTCCATGACTTTACTTCTCCTTTATATTGATATAGTACATTTATATTAGTTATTTTATTTTTAAATTGTACGTATTTACGTACTTAATATGTAAATACGTACTTTATAATTAAAATATCACATTTCAATATTTCTGTCAATATTTATTTTCATCGTAATAACAACCTAAATTCATAAACTAGAAATATCCCTTTGATTTTGATATAATAAACAATAGTAAAAAATATAAAAATAGCTGGGTGAATAAATTATGACATCTAATGAACATAGACCGACAGAACGTGTACTGGATATACTTGAACTTCTATCCAACAACAGTAACGGAATGACATTGACAGAATTGTCAAAAGCTTTAAATGCCCCTAAAAGCAGTATAATGCCATTGGTCCATACTATGGCATCAAGAAAATTCATTTATATGCAAAAAGAAACTTCAAAATATTTTATCGGTATTGCAACTTTTTCAGTTGGCTCCTCCTACAGCAATCATATGGGTGCTTTGGAACTGATAAAAACGGAAATGAAACACATTGTTTCTGCCAGTAATGAAACATGCCAGCTGGGTATACAAAGCCGAAATAATTTGCTCTACATTGCAAAAGAAGACTCGGCGGAACCAATTCGCCTTGTATCTTATGTGGGCAAACAGCTTCCATTATATTGTACTGCCATAGGACGTGCTATACTTGCAGAAAAGTCAAAAGAAGAAGTGTACAGTTTATACCCAGACGGCCTGACGGCTTTGACACCAAATACCATCACCGACTGGAATAGATTATTTGAGGAATTAGAAAATACCCATATTCGAGGATATGCAGTTGAGCATGAAGAATCAACACCATTTGTGAGCTGCGTGGGCATATCATTATGCAACAAAGAACGAACATTTGCTGCTTTAAGTGTGTGCATTCCAACTTTCCGTTTTTCAGAAGAAAAATTAAAAACTGTTATTGAATTATTAAAATCTTCAAAAAAGAAATTAGAAACCTATTTTCAAAACTGCAACGTTGATCTCAGCAATTTATCATAATGCCAGGCAGCGGTTGTTATTTATGACAACCGCTGCCACATTTGAAAATTGCATCTCCGAGATTCATCCTATAAGTTAAAGAACTATATTTTAGTAAAAATATAGTTCTTTTCGATATTATATACTCTTTTTCTTATTCATATTTATATCAGCAATATACTTTTCATATTTTTTTGAAAACAAAGGAATCTTCACGCCAAGTTCTCTTCCTGTATCATAAACACTTTTTCTACTGTCGAACAAATTACAGGAAGACATAAGAAAATATATTTCTTAAGCACTCTTTAACTACATCACTGCTTTAATAACACCACAAGCTAACCTTCTACCAGACGCTCCAGAAGGTTGAGTTCTATAATCATCCGGGCTCTCATGTATGATCACGGATTTTCCAATGATCTGAGCAACATTAAATTTATTTGTAAAAAAAGTCATTCTGGAATAGCCATTATTGGAAAAGAGAACAGGAAAATCTCCTGCATGATTGCCATGAGGCTGGTTAGTTGGGTTCCAATGTTCTCCAGCAGGACTGAATGGTTCTGCAGAATCACCTACAGCACACGTACCATTCTGGTGTATGTGAAATCCATGAGGTCCAATTTGAGGATTTCCATCCATGGCAGGTCTATAAGGAGGTAATCCATTGACTTCTGCAGAGACTTCAGTTCCCCCACGTACTTGAGTAAATACAACAGTACCTCTTATGTTGGGAGCCAAGGGACCTCCCACTATATGAGCTACAGCTTTTCTGGCAGGAATATTCATATCATCATTTCTATATCCACGGTTATTATAATTTAAAAAAGGGCATTCATATTCGTCAAAATACATAATATCCTCCTAATTAAACACTTCAATTTATGCTATGTAAAACTTTTTAAATAGTTACAATTTATTTTAAAAGAAGCAGAGATACACCCGACCATTATTGACGGGAGTATACGTGACAATGAAACAAAAAATTAGTTAGTCCAAATATTTGTATTTTTTATTTGAAATGAAAAGCACCCTGATTACTTCTATCAGGATGCCATATATAAAACCATGTTTGACCGGATATTAATTTCTGCTCACAAAGTTTTATTATAAAATTTTGGATAAACTTTACCCATAACAATGATAAAATCAGATTACATGATATTCCTTCAACAGTTTTTCGATATCGGTGCCATCGAATTTTTTAAATACTGCCTTAAGCACCAATCTTTCAATCAATCGCTGATCCATATCCATAATCTTTTTTCCGTCCCGCAATTGAACAGTGGCTTTCAGCAGATCACGGACATCATAGGTGCTGCCCCAGACCTCAGGCACACCACGGTCGATATTCAGCAACGTATAGACAGCCTCCATCCCGGTGCGGATTGAATATTCGGTCGTAAAAATCGTGTCACGCACTGTCTCTGCGAACTGGCCGAGGAACGCAAAGTTCACGCTATCTTGCGGTACAACAGCGGGACGGTCTCCTGCGCTGCGCGGCATGAAAAAGGCAGTGACGTAAGGCATCATGCAAGGTACTGTATTGGCACTGTGTTCCGCCATATCTTCGATCTTGTTTTCCGGCACCCCCATATGGTATAGCCATTCCATGCAAATTTCTTTGCCAGTGCACTCACGCATGGCTTTTTTTACATAATTTCCAGGTTTGTCACTGAATAGTCCGTAAATCCAACCCACCAGTTGATCCTTCGGCTGGCTACGGAACTGCGGCTGACGGTTAAATGTCCAACTAAGCAGCCAATTGGAGTCCTTAACAGTTACAATTCCACCGGTAACCACCCTGCCGCTGAAAGGATCACGTTTGCAAATCTTGCGGATATAAGGTGGAATGCGATCATCCAGCGTTGTTACGGTTGCTGACATCCAGTTGCTCTGTTCCGAATCATAACAGAATTTATCCGGATGGCCAAATGATTGGTCTTGCACCGCAATCTTGCGCCACATGTCCCATCCCCCTCCTTTTTTAATCTCCGCATTAAAAGAAGCATGGTGGTTTTGATCGCCGAGAGATGAATTTTCAACACATCCTCCATTAGTGATAAATATCATATCATCTTCGGTAAGGTCAATGTTTTCCTCGTTACCATCCTGGATAATTGCAATACTTTTTGCCACTTTTTTATCTTTCTGAATGTCAAACTCCACATTCACAACTTTGATGCCATAATGAAACTGAACATCGTATGATTCCAGATATTTGATCATCGGCAGTATCATAGATTCATACTGATTGTACTTTGTGAAACGAAGAGCTTTGAAATCAGGTAAACCACCGATATGATGGATGAACCGTTTGATGTAGAGCTTCATCTCCAGCGCACTGTGCCAGTTTTCAAAAGCGAACATGGTGCGCCAGTACAGCCAGAAATTTGAACTAAAAACTTCATCGTCAAAAATCTCATTGATTCGCTTATCATACAGATCTTCATCCGGTGTAAAGAAGAGTTTCATGATCTCCATGGCTCCCTTGTCAGAAAGGCCGAATTTGCCATCGGTATTGGCATCTTCTCCACAATTGACTGTTGCACGCATCAGAGAGTAATTCGGGTCATGTTTATTTAGCCAATAATATTCATCAAGTACACTGACACCCTCGGCTTCTATGGACGGGATGGAACGAAACAGATCCCACATGCACTCAAAGTGGTTATCCATTTCACGACCACCACGCATTACATACCCGATGTTACTATACTGGTAGCCGTCACAGGCACCGCCGGGAATTGGGTCTTTTTCAAGAATATGAATTCTTTTACCATTCATTTGTCCATCACGAACAAGAAAGCACGCTGCTGCAAGAGCGGCCAGACCAGAACCAATAATATAGGCAGATTTGCGTTCAACTCCCTCGGGCTTTTCGGGACGTGCAAAAGCTTCATAGTTTCCACTAGAATAATACATAATCATGCCTCCATGTGCGTTATTATTTGAATTTACTACACTTCTAAGCTTACCCTTTATCAAAAAAATTACTATAATCAATAAAAACTCCATGATAAAACTTTTATCATATCAAGAAATCTGATGTACTTTATCAATACGGCATTTATTCAGAGCTCTTGTAATATCTCCCTCAATAAGTATACTCAGCTGTTCAACGATCTGCTGTGGATCTTTTATCATCCCTTTTTTAATCCAATCCAGCATCAGACCAACAAAGGCAAATTTGTAAAAATCAGATTTAAATTTTTATAAATTCTTTGGTGCAGATTCTATCAGAGACTTTGTTAAAAAATCAATATATGTCAAAAGTTCTTCCGACAAGAATATGTCATCTCGTTTTACAAAACCTACCTGTATTAAATTACTTCCTTCTAAAGGGATAGAGATAATATTTGGGTTCATATAATTTTTCACAATACAACCGGTCCCAATATTGTAGCCATTTGTATTTGATAGGATATTATTCATAGCACCTCGATCCTCCAAATAGAGTATTTTATTTATATTATCTAAATTGATAGCTTCTTCTGCAAAATGGAGCAGCACATCATTCTGCTGGTAAGTTAAATATGGATAATCCATTAATTGTTCTAAGGTAATCGATTTGAGATGAGCTAAAGGATGTTCTTTTCGAAGAAAGACATGTTGTCTAAGTGAAACAAGAGGAGTAAAAATTAGTGAATTTGAGATAAAACAGTGCTCAAAGAAATCCTTGTTTAAATCAGTCAGAGATAAAACTCCAAGTATACTTCTGTTGGCACACACGTCACTAATTACTTCGGTTGCCTTTCCTTCGCGAATTGTCAGTTGATATTTACGTCCATCCAAATAATTCATTAGATTTGAAGCAGCTTCTATGGCAAAGCCATAATGTTGAGAGGAAATAGAAAACTTTGTCAGATTCATTGTCTTCTGTTTATTAAAATGATAAACAACAGACTCTTCTTGTTCTAAAAGCATTTTAGCGTAAAATAATAATTCCATACCTTGTTTTGTGAATACAACACCTTTATTTGTTCTATCCAGGATGGTAATCCCTAATTCATTTTCCATTTCTTGTACCGCTTTACTTATAGTGGGCTGTGTTACATAAAGTGCGGCTGCTGCTTTACTTATGGAATTATGCTTGGAAATTTCCACTATGTAACGATATTGCTGAAGTGTCATGTTTGTACCTCTCTTAGCTTATTTTGTTGAATGCTCTGTCATAACTTTATTTTATAGCAAACCATTAATAAAATCAATTTTACGTTTTTTATTGGAAGATGCTAAAATATAGAAAAGCAAATTTATTGTAAGAGGGGTAAAAAAATGATACGGAAAGCAAGTGAAAAAGATCTAAAGGACATTTTGGAAATTTATAACGACGCTATATTAAACACAACAGCAATATATTCTTATAAGATTCAAACCTTTGAGTATGAAAAACAATGGTATGAAAAAAAGAAGCAAGATGGATATCCAGTGCTAGTATTTGAAAAAGATAACAGAGTTGTTGGATTTGCTACATTTGGCCCTTTTAGAGAATGGCCAGCATATAAATATACAATAGAACATTCCATATATGTCCATAAAAACTATAGGAATCAAGGCATTGCAACGGAATTAATGAAAGAGATAATAAAAATTGCTGATAAAAGAGAATATGCAACACTTGTCGCTGGAATTGACGCAGCAAATGAAGGCAGTATAAAACTGCATAAGAAAATAGGATTTAAGTATTCTGGTACAATAACAAAAGCAGGTTTCAAATTTGGCAAATGGCTGGACCTTACTTTTTATCAATTGAATTTAACTGGACCTAAAAGACCTTTAGAAGGATAACTCAATAATGAAAGAAGAGATTACAATTGGATTTATTTATAATCGGTTATACCTTTTGTAATTTTCCTTCTAACATTAAATTTTACTTTAAAAAAATATAATATATTCAATTGCATTCTAATATCAAGTACAGTTTGGATAATTTTTTCATCAATATTGATTATAATATGGAAAATTTTCAATATAATTTAGCACTTATTTCAATTATAATATATTATAATTAAGTAAATCAAGAGATGCATAAATTTTGTCTTCTATTAACTCCATCTTTGCATTATATTTTTGCCAAATTTTCTTAGAAGCCAAATTATGCTTCAGTATTTTGGCATTCAAATATCTTATTCCCTTTCTTTCGGCACAACACAGTATTTGTAAAAAAGCTTGGCTTGTATATCCTTTTCCCCAATATTTACTTCCAATCCAATAACCTATTTGCGCTTTCTTTTCTTCTATACTCTGATAACTCAATGATATCATTCCAATTGCATTGTCATTCAAAACAACAGCAAATATTTCTGAGTTTGTACTTTTAGCCCATTCATTATTGTGTTCCGCAAATTCATCTTTTGATATTATGCGCTTTTTTGAATCTAATTTGTTAAGTAATGCATCATCTGTATTCAATATTTCTATAAGCTGAACTGCATATTTGTCATTAATCTTCTTAATTGATATATTTTTTGATATAAAAGATGTAGTTCTTAAAATAGTTACAGCATTTAACTTTCCACTTATTTCATTCATGTGAAATGTCTCTTTTTCATTAATTTGAATTGCCTGGTTATTTTTATCAGGTACCTAGCTATAATTTGTAAAAAAGTAAGATATTATAGTTGTAATACAATAAAATATTTCATATAATAATTATATCATTATATTTTGGCTTTTATTATTAATAAATACGTTTTTTATATTTTCAGTGAATTTATGTATTTTTATAGGATGGTGAAATTTATAAATGTATGAAGAAGATTATATAAAAAGACTGATAAAATCCATTGGTCAAATGGCAGTTGCCATCGTTGCAGGACGAGATGCTGTACAAAGTAATATTAAGCTGGATAAATTTAATATATCCATTTCTGAAGATGGATTACTGGAAATGATGGTTAGAAAATATGTAAGTGCCGGTAAAATCAATGAAGCTCAAGATATGATAATTGAAGCCATAAAATCACATAGGTCAAAGCAGAATTATAATATAGCCTTATTATTTTACGAAAAAATCAACAAATGGGATAAAAATAAACTTAGCAAATGTAATTTCTCAAAGCAAAAAATAATAGAAGGATTAAAAAATATAAAAGAGGACTATTCCTCATTTCACCGTTAACATTCATAATATTACTTATTAAAGAAATAAAAAAATAGTAGCCCCGACTCGCAATTGGATGGTTACTATTTTTTATTAAATAATTAATAGTTATACCAGTTGCCTAAGCAACTAGATTGTATACTACAGGATGTTGACGCATCCTGTTTTTATTTTCTCTCTTTATATTTATATTATAACACACTTTGCAATTTAAAATCATATTTTTATAAAAATATATCCCGGAAAATACTTTATATTCTTTAATTTATTCCTGTGCTTTGAAATCAATTCGGAACCTTCATGGACATATAATTGACCGACTTTTAATTTCATAAATATTATTATAAAAATGCCTATCAAATTTATTCCCAATAAAACTGTTTCAGTTCATCAGCTCTTTTGGTATATGGCAATAGCCCCCTGGATTTTTCTCAAGATACTTTTGATGATATTCCTCGGCGTCATAAAAATTTTCAAGAGGAAGAACCTCTGTTACAATTCTTTCTGTATAATTTTTTTGTTGATCTTCTATGGATTTTTTTATAATATTCACATCATCCTCATCTACATAATAAATTCCGGTCCTGTATTGGTTTCCCCTATCATTACCCTGCCTATCTACAAGTGTGGGATCTATTACCTTCCAGTACATTCCAAGCAGTTCTTCAAGTTCTACAATTCGAGGATCATATTCTAAGAAGCAGGCTTCTGCAAATCCCGTATTTCCGCTGCAAACTTCTTCATAACCGGGATCTTTTACATTTCCATTTGCATATCCAACTTTTGTTTTTAAGACTCCCTTTTTGCCGTCAAAATACGCCTGAATCCCCCAGAAACATCCTCCTGCAAATACAATATTTTTCACAACTCACATCTCCTTCTCACTCATATAATTACTTCTGCATTCTCTGGTTTTAACTGAGCTCCTAATACTCTTTAGTATACGTTAAACTATTTAATTATAAAAGCTCTTGAGCATGATAAGTTAATTATCTTACATTTTATGTTGAAAAATTTAGACTTTATTAATTAAAATTTAACAGCTTTTATCATCTATAAGTTGTATAATATAACTTAATTATGGCAGCTGCATATTATATAAAATATAGTTTAATGCAGCCTTCTGCCCTAGAAGCTTGGGCTGATTTCTTTCTATTGACTTTCCATTGTCAGTGAAAGTAACTCCAGCTCATCAGCAGAATTTGACAGTAGAAAACCTCTATTCAAACTTACCCCAGATACCCCCAGTAAAGCAAAAGGAATGATTATAAAAATGAGAAAAAGTATAGGAATTATAATTTTAGTTTTAGCTTTAGGTCTAGCTGGATGTCAAAGTAGTACCACAAAAAGTGAAAACACTGAGTCAACAAAAAATTCTGCAAAAATTCAAAATACTGAATCAGCAAAAAATTCTGCAAAAAGTAAAAATATTGAGTCGCCAAAAAGTACTGCCGAAAACCAAAATACCGAGTCAGAAAAGAATTCTGCACAAGATCAAAATACTGAGTCGCCAGCTACCATAACAGATGGTACTTCAAAAAACGAAGAGAATACGAATTCCAATACTGAAGAAAAGACCAATTCCGGGACTTACCAGCCAAATAACAACCTGAATAAAGAAAACAAGAAACAGGAATATATAAATAAACTAGATAATATTGAATCAGGCTTTAAGGATTTCAGCAATACTGAAAAAACAACGGAAGATATGATAGATCACGCAAATGAAAGATATAAACAGTGGAACGCTGCTTTGAATGAAATCTATTATGATATATTAAAAGAACAGTCATCTTCCAGTGAAATGGAAAATTTACAAAATGAAGAAATTCAATGGCTAGATGAGAGAGATGCCAGAGCCAAAGAAGATTCATCTAAAATGAAAGGTGGAACAATGGAATCCGTATTATATACCAACTCCTTGGCTCAATCAACAAAAGAAAGATGTTATGAATTGCTGGACAAGTACATGAAATAACATCATTAATTCTGCCCCAATACAGATTATGGGGTACATCCTTTTCTTTTTATCTTTTTATCAGATCCTCATATTATATATTTTATACTTGATTTATCAAAGTATTTTCCGATATTTTCTTTAAAAAACTCTTTCATACAGCTTAATTCATTATCTCTGTATACATACTTGCCATACCCAAACTGGCCATACTTAAATTTCCTCATTTCTTCTTCCATAGGCAGCATTGTTTTAGGATACACCGTTAAAATATTTTCTTTTGCTCTTCTGGTGAACCTATGGGATATTATTTCAAAAGATATTGATGAATCATGAAAATTATTTCCTATATCATCTATGATATTCCCGTATTCAGTTTCCCAATCAGGATACAAAAATACTGGTGCAATTATAAAACCAACATTATACCCGGCACCTAGAACTTTTATGGCTGCATTCATTCTATCTTTAAATTTAGGAGTCCCATGTTCAAATTCACTTATTATTTTATCTGTATTTATGCTGAATCTTATGGTGGTTTTCCCGTTATGCTTTAAATTGAGAAGATTATCTATATCAGTAAACTTAGTCACAAATTTAAAATACCCGTTTTTACTTTTTCCAAAGTGTAATATGCATTTTCCCAGATTCCCTGTATAAGGCTCAACAGGAATGGGATCGGAAGTTGCTGCACCTTCAAATACTGTCACATCCGGCAGCCTCTCCTCAATATATTTATCTGCTCTATTTAATATCTCATCTATATTTACGTAAATCTTTGTATAAGGTTTCTTGCCCATTTTAGTATTAAGATAACAATATTCACACATTCCCATACAGCCACTTACTAATGGTAATTGATACTGTGCAGAGGGCTTACAGGATTGAAACTTATAAGACTTTCTAATTCCTACTACCAATGTACTTTTACCTTCAAAATACATTTCAGAAGCTGTATTCCCTGGTATCTGCGTTATTCTTCCGCTTTTAGAAAATAACAATTCCACATCTTTATGCTTAAAATATTCCATTATTTTTTTCCCTGTTCTATATTCCAACGCTGCATTTTCAAATACAACTCTTTTAGGCTGAAACAATGTCATTCACCTCAAGAGTATTATGTGCTTATAAATAAAAACAATACACCAGATAGCAACAATCTTACTGCCTTATCTGAAATAAAAAAATAAACACCTGGCATCAACCAAATGCTTATTTCTCCCTCTAAGTATTTTCCTTAGGACATATACTATTATATATGTAAATTATTACCAAATCAAGTGTTTATTACTTTTTTTTAATTAAGGAAGTGTTTTTGCTCTACTATACTTTTTTTTATAAAGTTTTATACATCTGCAATATATTTACTGGTAAATTTATTATTTAATTACTTAAATTATATTTAAATTAATTAAATTCCATAT
>NZ_PVXP01000042.1 GCF_002995845.1 Clostridium luticellarii
GCTAAAAAAACATAGCAATATATACCAACATATCAATTATTTTTTGATTTCTTATATAAAAAGTATACTGACTTTAATATAATATATAATCACAATATTTTTACAATTATACAATATGCATAGGCAATGGTAAAAACGATATTGGAATGTTTGAAATCTGTGCCCTGTCTATCCTTATAGTCGGTGATGAAGGCTATTCTGCTAAAGCGCTATTAAAGGCTGACATTGTTGTAAAAAGCAGTGAGGACGCATTGATGTTACTGCTGAACCCAAAGAGAATTACGGCTACTCTTAGAAGATAAGATTAACAAATATAGATTGTATTATGTATTGATATATGTCTTAATTTATGGTAATATGAAATTATAAATTAAGACTTAGGCAATGAAGTTTGCCTTTAAGTATCCTTTGTGATTAATGACTTCTACTATTGTTAGTAGAAGTTTTTTTATGCTTATTTTTTTAAAAGAATACATGCTTTAACAAAGACGATGGGGCTCGTCTAAAATGCACATTTGTGCTAATGACTCCTATGATTTATAGATAATAAATTTATAGGGGGGAATTAGGAATATGTGGCTCTTATTTTCGAAGTGGATTGTTCTATCTATAATTGCAGGCGGAATAGCATATTACTCTGGTATTTCAATATCACTAGTTGAGATATTAGTAGGTATTATAGCAGGCAATGTTATGAATCTAACTACGAATCAGTGGATTGATTTTCTCGCAGGTGCAGGAAGTATAATTCTTACGTTTCAAGCTGGAGCGGAAATAGACCATGACATATTTATTTTTTAAAAGCGGGAAGTAACGTCTCTTATCATGTTGTGAATTATGCATGGATAGTGCTTGCCTTCCTGACAGTAAAAATCATCACTAAATATATAGGCATAAGACCACTTACCGTACTGTATGGATATAAAAGGAAAGAGGGAATATACACCACTTTACTTATGGCAACAGGGCTAACTTTTGGATCAATATCTGCCCTATTTGGTCTTAATCATGGATTTATAAATAAAATACAGTATTCCATTATAGTGACAACGGTAATTTTAAGTGCTGTAGTACCAACCTTGATAGCCCAAAAATTTTTTAATCCTTTAAGTAATAAAGATATGTCAGATATAAAAAACCAAGAAACCGGCAGTGAGGAGGTTGAATAAATGTATAAAAATATAGTAATAGCTTATGACGGTTCAATATATGCTGAAAAAGCTTTTAATGTTGCTCTGGAATTCAAGAGAAAATTTGGTTCAAAGTTACACTTGATATCTGTAGTTCACGTACCCGACTTTGTAGAAACAAAAATTGAATTTGATGGAATGTTGAAAGATGGAATAAGATTTTATACTGAAGCACAAGATTCAGCAGAGAAGAGAGCCAATAAGTCAGGAATAAACATATGCAAAAAAATTATTTCCGGCAATATACCGCAGAATATAGTAGCTTATGCCGATAGCGTGAATTCAGATTTAATAATCATAGGGCACAGGGGTAGAAACAAAATATCAAAATTTTTACTGGGAAGTGTGGCTGTGTCTGTTACAAGAAGTGCTCATTGTCAAGTATTGGTTGTAAGGTTATAATGAGTTCTTTATAAATAATGCTAATGTCAATGCTTTAAAAAAGTGTGATATTATATAAATTTCCCTAACTTATAGGCTATTTGGTATTTACTATACCAAATAGCCTATCTTTAAAGTTATCTGATGTAAGTTACTTTGAATTTCATCTAAAAATCACTCGAAAAATTTTATACCGTTGATTGATATCCCAAGTATCAATTCGGCCATTTCATTAATAGACTTTTTCATGCCTTCTCTTAGCCATTTTTGAATGGTGCAGATACTACCACTTGCTAAAAAATAAAATATATATTCTGATTCTTCCTTTTTCAAAAGATTATTTCCTTTTATTGGTATGAAATGCTGTTTGCCGATAATTTTTATGATTTCCTGTTGAAAGTGTGTATCACCATTTGAATTAAGCAGGAGATCAAAAAGTTGTGAATTTTCCTTTACATATTCTAAAATTCTTTCAATACCAGCAACAGGAACATCATTTTTGCTTTTAAAGTCATAACTGCTCAGGTATTGATTTATGTCATTGATCGTTTCATTTTCTATTTGTTTTAGCAAATCATATTGATTTTTATAATGGGCGTAAAATGTGGCACGATTAATATCGGCATCTTCACAAATTTCTTTTATAGAAATTTTAGATATGGGTTTCTGTTTTAATAATTTGACAAAGCTTTGCCTTATAACCATCTTTGTGTACTTAACCCGTCTATCGGTTTTCTTTTCCTTCATAGTAATTTCTCCCAAGTTAAAAAATTTTGTGATTTATTAAACGTTTCATGAAAATCTGTTTTTTAACTATCACTTTTTAACAATATGATTGTTGTATTTATCCCATAGTGTTAGTATACTGTATTAAAGAAAAATAATCAACATATTGTTTAACAAAAGTTGGAGGGATATTGAATGTCGTTTATAGATTTTGAAAATGTCAAAAAAGAATACACCGCTGGAGATGTAACAATTACTGCAGTAGAAAACTGTTCCTTCTCGGTGGAAAAAGGTCAGCTTGTTGTAATACATTTAAAGAGGTCCATATGATGGAATTAATATCCATCATGTGGTCTTTTTTCTAAACTTCTTCTTAAAATCATTCAAGAATGTATAAACAACTGGTACAAATAACAGTGTCAGCAGCGTAGATGTAATTAACCCTCCAATAATTGCAAAAGCCATGGGTGCGCGAAGTTCCGATCCCGAGCCATTGACCAGTGCTGTAGGGAGCATACCAAAGATCATTGCCAAGGTGGTCATGATGATTGGCCTCAGACGCGTACGCCCTGCTTCAATTAAAGCTTCCTTCAAATCCATTCCCCTGCTGTAATTTTGTTTTGTAAAATCAATAAGCAAAATTGCATTTTTAGTAACCAGTCCCATCAACATGACAACACCTATCATGGACATCATGTCCAGCTCCTTGTTGCCAACAAGCAGTCCTAAAATAGCACCTATAATGGCAAGCGGCAGTGAAAGCAAAATGGCAAGCGGATCTATGAAGCTTTCAAATTGAGCTGCAATTACAAGAAATACAAATAAAACTCCCATTACAAGCGCCACAACCAGCCCTGTCATTCCCTCGGTCATCTGTTCCTGAATTCCCCCGGCGGACAATTCTATTCCACCTGGAACAGGAGCTTCACTTCCTAATTTGCTGGTAAATGCCTTGTTAAACTCGCCCTCTGACACTTCCACATAATTTGCCGTCAATTGAATTTCCCTTTCTTTATCGTATCTGTTGATAGTAGATGAAGAGGTAGTAAAAACTTTTTTAGTCACCTGATCAATTGGAATCATATCCTTATCTTTATTTGCACTGGGCACATAAATTTCGTTTAAACTGTCAAGGTTGTTCCTATCGGAATCCTGAAGCTCTACACGAACATCATACCTGTCCTTTTCCGTTTCATACTGACCTACTACAGTTCCATTGAATAAAGTACTTAATGTGCTGGAAATTACAGTTGGACTTACTCCCAGATCAGCAGCCTTATCACGATCCACATTAAAATCCACCTCTGGTTTTCCAGCCTTATAGCTAAGACTTACATCCACAGCTCCAGGAGTATTTTTCATTGCTTTTTCAGCCTTCAAGGCATATTTCTGAAGCTTTGTAAAATCATCACCTTTAATGTGATATTGAACCAGTTTACCCGGAATAAAGCCCCCACCTACAACAACCGATAGATCGATTCCAGGAATATTTTTCAAATCCTTCCTCATTTCTGCTCCGATTTCATCAATGCCCTCTTTCCTCTTCTGTTTATCAGAAATCTTTACAAGCAGAACAACTTTATCCGCTTTAACTGTAGAATATATATATTTTACATTTCTATTCTTTTTAATAATACTTTCCATACTATTATTAATTTTTGAAGCATTATTCAATGTGGAACCTGAATCCAGATTTGCTTCTATATCAAGTTCTCCAGTGTCACCTGCTGCAATAAAACCTGTATTCAGCTTTGTAGCCAGCAGCAAACTCCCTATTAACAATATCAACGGTATTATTATAACTAAAATTCTATGGTTCAATGCTACCTTTAAACCCCTGGCATAAAAATCGGCCAGTTTGTCAAATGCTTTATTGAAATATTCCAGAAACTTTCCTAATACAGGTATTCTCTTTTCTTCACTTTTCAGGTATTTGGAAGACAGCAGCGGTACTGCAGTAAAGGCTACAAATAATGACACCAGTACGCTGGCAGCAACAGTCAAGCCAAACTGTACCAGAAACTTTCCCACCAGGCCGTTGATCATGGCAATAGGAACAAATACTGCTACCAATGCAAAAGTGGTGGCCATAACTGCAAGTCCTATTTCAGAAGTAGCATCTTTTGCCGCCTGAATTGCACTTTTGCCCATACGCAGATGACGTACAATATTTTCAATGACAACTATGGCATCATCTATAAGTAATCCTACAGCAATTGACAAGGCCATTAAAGATACTGTATTAAGCGAAAAATTCATAACCTTCATCATCGCAAAAGTGGAAATTATAGATACCGGAATGGCAATTCCAGCAATTGCAGTACTTACAAAATTTTTGAGAAACACAAAAACAACAACTACCGCCAGTATGCATCCTTCTATCAATGTTTTCTGGACATCTTGGACTGAATCACGTATGGATGCTGAGTTATCACGAACAAGTTCAATTTTAGCTCCTGACGGCAAATTTTTTTCAATATCAGTGAGTTTCTTCTTTACAGCATCAGCTACCTGCACAGTATTTGAATTGGATTGTTTGAGAATATCAATACCAATTGCCTCCCTGCCATTATAAAAAGACAAACTGTCTCTTTCCTTGCTGCCGTCTTCGGCCTCTGCAATATCCTTGAGTCTAATTTGGCTGCCGTTGCGGGTGGTAACTAAAACATTGAGAAAATCATCTACATTCTTCACAGCTGAATTGGTTCTCAGACCTATTTCCGTATCTCCATCAGAGATCTTGCCGCTTGACACATCAATATTATCACTGCTTAAACTATTGGTAAGTTCTGAAATTGTAATGTTAAAGGAATTCATTTTTTCCTTGTCAAGTTTTATATGAATCTCCCGTTCCTGCTCTCCATAGGTATTAACGGCTCCAACACCATTTATAGTCTGCAGTTTTTTTGTAATATCATCATCTACCAGCTGAGACATTTCCTTACTGGACATAGAGCCGGTAACAGCCAGAGAGACAATAGGTTGTGCATTTGCATCGTATTTTGAAACCACAGGCTCATTAATATCTTTTGGCAAATCACCACGAATATTGGATAACTTGTCTTTTACATCCTGCAATGCCTCAGCTGAAGATTTGTCCAATTCAAACGTAATAACAGTATTAGAGACTCCTTCCGTTATGGTTGAGTTAATATGCTGCACACCGGATATCTGTCCTACAGCATCTTCAACTTTCTTTGTTATTTTTGATTCAATTTGATCCGGAGAAGCTCCAGCTTGAGTTATTGTAGCAGATACAGTTGGAGTATCAACATTTGGAAACTGGTCAACAGGTAAATTTGCATAACTAACTACACCTAAAGTCAATAGAACAATAATTATTACTGTGGCAAATACGGGTCTTTTTAAACTGACATCTGTTAAAAACATATTTAATATGGCCTCCTATTCCGATACAATCTTTACAGCATCACCATCTTGTAAAGTGCTTACATTAGTACAAATAACATAATCACCTGCTTGTACCCCGGATTTTATTTCTACATTGTCTTTATCAAATTCTCCTATGGTTATATTTTGTTTTTTTGCCACACCATTATCATCTATAAATACATAGTAATTTCCTTCAGTTCCCCCTATTGCTTTTAGTGGAACTGCAATAGCTTTTTTTGTCTCATTGGTAGCAATTTCTACATTCCCAAAGACACCGGGCTTGAGTTTACCATCTTTATTGTCAATTTGAATTTTACATTTAAATGCTCTGGAAGCAGGGTCTGCTGCCCCATCAATACTTTTGACAACCCCATCATATTCCTTTAAATTATCACCATCAAGTTTAAACTTAACTTTGGCTCCTGGTTTTACATAACTCAAATTACTTTCTCTTATGTCTATGACAGCATATATGGGAGATATTGTTTCCACCTTTCCCAAAATTGTTCCCGGACTTATGTACTGACCTACACTAATATTTTTCCCTGTTATAATTCCACTAGTTGGAGCTGTAATAACTGTATCCTTCAATGATTCTTTCGTATTATCCAAATTTGTCTGAGCAGTTTGTATATTAGCTCTTTGTGTTTCAACAGAACTGCTTGAAGCTTGTGCACTGGCTTTTGCTGATTCCAGTGCACTCTGCGCTGTTTTTAGCTGGGCCTGGGCATTTTCAAAATCAACTTTTGCAGCTGCTCCCTGATCATAAAGAGCTTTTGTTCTATCATAGTTGTTTTGGGCAGTTTCCAAATCGATCTGAGGTTTGTTGACTTCAAGCTGTGCAGAGCTGGCTGTGCTTTCCGCTGCCTTTAATTGAGCCTCTGCCGCCGCAAGCTGTGCTTCATTTGATTTTATATTATTTCTAATATCAGTGTCATCCAGTTTTACCAAGGTTTGTCCTTGAGATACAGTTTGTCCATTTTGAAAAAAAACCTGAGTTACCTTACCCGCTAATTTACCGCTTATATCTCCTTCTTGAGATGTTTCCAATGAAGCATTAAAAGACTCCTTTGATGCCACTGTACCCATATTTGCTTTGATCGCCTCTACAGAAACCTTATCCGTATTACTCGAAACTTTTAAAACCTTTTTCCCACCTAAAGAAATACTTCCCACAACTGCCACAATTCCAACAGCAGCCAATACAATTATACAAATTTGTTTCTTTTTTTTAATCATAGGAATTAACTTTTCTTTTATAATCATTTTGCCCTCCCGTATAAATAATTTAACAGTCCAATTAATTCATTGAACATACAGTGAATTAAATTGTTTTAATGAAAACCAAATTAATTACTAATTTGGTTTTTTCCATAAATCTACTGTAAAATCCACTAATCTTTTTATATAACTATAATTATCATTATTATCCTGTAACATATTGACTTCCAATAATTTTTTTATGCAATCATCATTACTATCCTGTGACATATTGGTTGCCAAATGATTCATAACAACAGTACTAAAAACTGTAGCCAAAAACTGATGTGTAGCCATATCAAAATCCAATTCTTTAATTTCACCATTTTGGGCTCTTCTCTTTAATAAATTATTTACAGCATTCCAGATCCTAACAAATGTATGTAAAATCAAGCTATTTATTTCTTCTCCAAATAAATCCTTCTCATGAAACATAATAACAATCAGATCGCTGTCTAATTTAAGAGTTTTTCTAAAGTTTTTACAAAAATAGAGCATAACTTCATTCAACGTTATTTCATCGCTTATTCCATTTAGGGTTTCATTTGCACAATTAGTTAAAACTTCACAGCCCTCTTTAAATATGGTATGCAAAATTTCTATTTTGCCATCTGGAAAATAATGATAAATCAGTCCATCTGCCATCCCTATATTTTGAGTAATGGAACGAACAGGAGTATTGTAATATCCATTTTTTGCAAATAATTTTTTAGCCGAATCCAGCAGTTGTTTTTTTCTCTCAATAGCCTGCAAATCCCTATTAGTCAATTGTTTTTCAGTATTACGCATATAATCCTCCATTTCATTCACTAACTGTTCAATAAAATAATTTTAATATTAAATTTTACCAAAGTCAATATATTTCCATGTCATGCTTATATGTAGTTGAAAAATCAGAGGTTGTAATAATATCACCTATTTTTGATTATTCTGCTATATCGTTCAACATTTTATAAAGCAGATTATACAGCTGTCCTGCCTCTTCTGACTTCAGTTTCACACACTTTCCAAGCTGCATGGGAATTTCAACTGCCTGTTCCTTAAGTCTACCTCCCCGATCAGTTAATGCAACTAGAAGATTTCTTTCATCATCTTTTGAACGGGTACGTGTAATGTATCCTTTAGATTCCAGCCTTTTTAAAACAGGTGTCAGGGTACCAGAATCAAGGTAAAGATATCTTCCCAGTTCCTTAACATTCAACTTTTCTCTTTCCCATATTACCATCATAGTGATATATTGTGTATATGTCAGATCTATTTTATCAAGAAACGGCTTATACTTTTTAACTATTTCCCTGGCACATGCGTAAATTGGAAAACATAATTGATTCTCTAATTTTAGAACATCATATCTATTCTTCACAATGTATATACTCCTTTTACAAAGCTATCGTATTATAAACAATTAAATTTACCACTCTTCTTATAAAAATGACTTTGCAAATTGACTTGCTTTATTTAAATCATCAGCATCTGGCTTTCCTCTATGAATAGGTCCAAATGAACCTCTGCAGTGGTACTCTTTGTCACTTACGCTTATTCCCCTTTTACCTGCAAGTTTTTTTATTTGTGAATAGGTGGACTTGATGACTGCTGCAGTACTGAAATTTACAATCTTACCAACAGGAACATCTATGTCCTCAATAAATTTTTTAACCTGGACATCCACGCCTGCAGCATATACAGAGCTTCCAAGAAACAATATATCCACATCACTCGTTAGTTTTTCATTTACTGCTTTTGCTTCTACACCTACTGCTCCTGCTATGGCATCTGCCAGTTTCCTCGTATTGCCTGTCTTTGTATAATATCTTACTGCTATTTTCATCACATTTTCCTCCTTATTTCATAATCACATATTTGTTACAGTAACTCCTTTATTTTCATAGCTATTTTTTCAGGTGCCGCTGATGGTGCAAATCTTTCAACCACATTACCTTCTCGATCCACAAGAAATTTTGTGAAATTCCATTTAATCTTATTTCCCAGAATTCCACTTTTTTGAGATTTCAGATAAGTATATAGCAGACTTTCATTTTCTCCGTTCACATCAATTTTTGAAAACTGATTAAAAGTAATCCCATATTTAAGATCACAGAAGCTTGCAATTTCTTCATTGCTTCCTGGTGCCTAATTGGCAAATTGATTACATGGAAAATCAAGTATCTCAAATTCTCGAGACTGATACCTCTCATACAAATCCTGGAGTCCTTGATACTGTGGTGTAAATCCGCATTTTGTAGCTGTATTGACAATTAGCAATACTTTTCCTTTATATTCCTTCATCGAAACATCATTGCCTTTAATATCCTTTACATTGTAATCATAAATATTCATATCTTATCCATTCCTTTAAATAGTATTGTTTGCAATTTAATTGTAGTCAATTTAGTTGTACTTGTCAATAATTTTTTACTCTATTTTATCCTGCCCTATCATATTGTCTCTAAAATAATTCATCCGGGCACTGTCATTTTATCTCAAAATACAAAGTGCAAATATTCAATACAAATATTTAACAGTTTATTTATACATAATTAATAAAATTTAATTGACTACACAATAGGTATATGATAAAATGTTTTCATTCAAACGTACGAATTATTAAATGTTTTTGTAGTACTTTGTATACTGGATATGCTTGGAGGTGAAATATCATGAATAATTACAGTACTCTATTTTTATTTTTTACTTTTTATTCTTTCCTGGGGTGGGTAATTGAAACCACTTTTGCAAGTATAAATAGAAAAAGCTTTGTCAACAGAGGATTTTTAAATGGCCCCTTTTGTCCAATATATGGTCTCGGAGCTGTACTGGTATTGCAGATATCATCGCTAACAGGCACTTATTCTGAAAATTATTCTATACCTGCAGGCATTTTATTATCCGTTGTCATGGTTACATTATTGGAATATACAACCGGCTTTATTTTAGAAAAACTTTTTAACTGCAAATGGTGGGATTACAGCGACAACTATGCAAATATCAGAGGATATATATGTCTAAAATATTCGTTGCTATGGGGAATACTTGCATTTCTTGTAATTCAAATAATTCAGCCATTGATATCCTCAGCTTTTTTGTATGTTCCTGCTAAAGCCAAAACTTATATTGTATTATTTTCAATCATCTATTTTATGCTGGATACAGTAAAGTCTACAATTGATGCATTGAAGCTTAGAAATATAATTATCAAATATTTAAATTTTCCTTTAAGTATTTACTACAATAAAATAATGAAATATGAAAGATTCTTAAAAGCATGTCCTAGAATAATGATTTTAATTTTAGAAATGGCAAATCAAAATATCAGAGGTGCGGTAAATGATAAAATATATAAAATCAAAATTGCGTTTAAAAATATATTCTAAATTTGATCTTAATGCTGAATACAGACAATGTGTTGAAGACTTGATTACCAGCCCCGTTGTCTTATCCATGCAGAATTTTGTACAGCACAGTAATTTGTCATGCCTTGAACATTGTATCAATGTTTCCTACAAAAGCTATATACTATGCAAATATTTAAAATTCAATTATCGTTTTGCAGCCAGAGGAGGCCTGCTCCATGATTTATTTTTATACGACTGGCACACATCAAAGCCTGCAAATGGATTACATGCCTTCACCCACCCTGCTCTGGCATTAAAAAATGCAAACATGTATTTTAATTTAAATGATGTAGAAAAAGATATAATAGTAAAACATATGTGGCCGTTGACTTTGAAATTTCCAAAATACAAGGAA
The DNA here is from genome assembly GCF_002995845.1 of Clostridium luticellarii. Classification (GTDB taxonomy): domain Bacteria; phylum Bacillota; class Clostridia; order Clostridiales; family Clostridiaceae; genus Clostridium_B; species Clostridium_B luticellarii. The sequence goes on from NZ_PVXP01000042.1 coordinate 10,698, forward strand.
TCATTTGTGATATCTTTCATAGATAAATACTGCGCTTTTACGGAAACCTGCTTCAGGGGCACTAAAAATTATATTAAAGATATAGGAAAAATATATACCTAACAGTAATATTAAAAGATATGAGAAAGAATATCTAACTCCAATTTAAAAATTTATTTCAGTATGCTAATATATATTTATAAAATTATTTAATTTGCTGATAAGGTAGTTTATATATATAAGCTATATAGGAGTTGAAATCAAATGGGTGAAAAGGTTAAAAATAATAATCAGGCTGAAAGAATATTGAATGCAGCTTTTAAATGTATCTCCACAAAAGGATATGCCAATGTTTCCTTAAGAGATATTGCAAATGAAGCTGGTGTTGTTCTGAGCCAATTGAATTATTATTATAAGAATAAAGAAGGATTATTCAAAAAAGTGGTGGAAATGTTATCTGAGAAATATTTTAGTGAAATTGAAGATAATTTAAAAAAAGGTACTACAGGAAGTGAAAGTTCAGTATATCTGATAAAATATTTCAAAGAAATGCTGAGTAATAAACCTGAATTATTTAAAATTCTTTTTGATTTAGCCAGTATGGCACTTTGGTCAGAGTCCCTAAAAAAACTCCTTAAAGAGCTTTTTGACGGACTAACTAAATTAATTGAAAAGTATATAGTAAATAACTCTGCAAATCATGAAAAATTAAAAACATATTCTTCACTTTCATCATCCAGGCTGATACTGGGAACACTTCTAGGAACATCAATCCAGGTAATGCTGACAGATGAAAGAGAAGATTGTTTAAATGCATTATCTACACTAAAGCTAATACTTGCCTGAAGCTGGTAAAGCATAAATGTATTGATGTGCTATTATATTCTCTATTAGATAAAAAAGAAGTGTCCACTTATTTCTCAAATTACAGCAGATCTGTATTTACACAATTTAATATATTCCCATTATATAAAAATTATTTCCACTAAATTAAGTTTAGTATATCATACCATTTTTAAAGATTCAACTTAGCATTATTAAAATTGATGTTGTATAATGTAAGTATATCTATATAGTGGAGGAAAATCAGTATGGAAGTAATATTGGATTTTGATTTTAAATTAAATAAAGCCCAGATATTTCAAACTTTAAAATCCTATGGTGAAATATTAGGAGAAGAAGAAATAAAAAGTTTATACAGCCTGCTGCTTCCCACAGTGTACGAAGCAGCAGAACCATCAGGCGTATTCAGTATAGAAAAAAAAGATAATAATTTTCATTATGAAATCATGAAAAATTACAGCCATATAGTATACTGTATCATAACCCTGGGAGATGACTGCAATAAAAAAATAAATGAATTTTTTTCTTATGGGGACATGAAAAAAGGAATGGTAATGGATGCAATGCTCACTTCCTATTTGTTTGAAGCAAGTTCCCAGCTTTTCAACCATATTTATAACAAATCCAAAGAGTTAAATTTGGGATTAAGCTGCAGAATATCACCTGGTGATGGAGAACTGCCCCTTGAATACCAAAAAAACATACTTGAAAAGTTAGATGCTGAAAATTTTTTGAATTTAACTGTAACAGAAGGCTTTATGCTCTCCTCCAACCATTCCATGGCATACGTATACGGAGCTGATAAAAACTTACCCTTAAGTAAAAAAGACCATGATTGTTCCCGATGTCCCAATCGAGAGCTCTGTGCTATGAAAAATCTTTGATCTCAAATAATATACCATCTATTTATTTTTTCTCTTGTTTCTGGTTTTTTTATATATAAAATCCGAGGTAATAGCCAGAAGTAAAAATGCAGACAGCAGTATTTCCATTTGAGTGCCTATTTGAGGATAAAAATATGTAACAAGTTCAAAGAGCAATATCACCACTCCCATTACAATAAGGAAATTGATCTTAAAATTAACATATTTTTTGTCCACACCTTCTGCATCCAGCATAAACTTTTTTCGCACGGATTTGCTGTATTTCATCCCCAGCCCCTGAATAATACCCATAAATCCTAAAAGAGTCAACAGGCCTGTTATCGTTGAATCCATATAAAAATACCTCCATATCAAATATTTTGATCAAACACTTATTAAAAATTATATCATCATAACACATAAATTTCAAAATTCAAGTAAAATATGTTATCATTAAATGAAGATTTTAAGTTTGCTCGGAAATCAAACAGATTTGATATTTAAATTTCAAGGGGGAAGTGTCACTAAAAATGAACTTAAATAAAATAAAGGGAAACACCTATTATATAGACGGGCCAACAAATTGTGGTATATTTGTATTCAAAAACAAGAATTGTCTGATTGTAGATACAGGTATAAATAACAGTGAGGCCAAAAAAATAGATAATCTGCTTACAGTAAAAAATCTCCATCCCAAATTTATAATAAATACCCACAGTCACCTGGATCACTGCGGTGGTAATTTATACTTTAAAAAGAACTATCCAGGTTGTCTGGTATACACCTCCAGAAAAGAAAAATTATTTATGGAAAATGAAGAACTTTTCTCATCCATGCTCTCATCTTCCTATCCGTCCAGGGCCTTCAGCAGAAGCAACAAACCCATAGACGTTGATTTTATCCTCGATTATGGAGTGAACAAACTCAATGAGGAGAAATTTACCATCATAGCACTGCCGGGACATTCCATAGAACACATAGGAATAGTAACACCTGAAAAGGTGTGCTTTCTGGGAGACTCTATATTCAGCAGCGAAATACTGGATAAATATTCTTTCCCGTATTTATACAACATAGAGGACAGTTTGTCATCTTTGGCCAAAATAAAAGATATAGATGCGGACTATTTTCTGATAGCCCATTCTAAAAAGTTACTTGACAAGAAAGAAATTTCTGAGCTGGCAGATAAAAATATATCCAACATACACAGCTATGAAGATGAAATTCTGGAGCTTCTGGAGCAGCCCTTAACCAGAGAGGATATACTGGAAAACATAACTATATTGAATAATCTATCTCTTGATTTTTATGAATATCATTTAAACTTAAGCGGAGTATCCGCTTTCATATCATATTTATACAATAATAAACTCATAAATTATTCTATAGAAGATGGAAAATTATATTATTTTAGGTCAAAATAAAAAGTAACTAAAAAATATTCTTAATTTCATATAATCTTTTAACCTTTACAACGTATAAACCCCCGGAGCTGAGGGTTTATTATTTATTTTAGTATGTCAAATGAATACCCTTGGTAGCTAAAATACTCTATAATCTTCAGTATCCATTTTCCTTAGCCTCTTCTCTAAAGGGTTCCAACCTTCTTCCAACGGATGAACTTTATACTATAAATCTTTTATAGCAAAAGTTTCAATCATATGATAATATATTTATATTATAAGCAAAAAAATTTTTATATTTTAAGGAGGAATATTTAATGCAGTCAGAGCCCGACCCGGCGCATATCAATATTACAATATTACAAAATATCTTAAGTCATATTAGGGTATATATAAACAATTTTCTTATATTTTCAGAATCATCTTCGCCATATAAAAAAATAAATGCAGTAATATCAAAACGGGGTAAGAATATATGAATATTTTAATAAATACTATTGTTGTATTTTTACTCATTTTTATGAATGCTTTTTTTGTGGCTACAGAATTTGTTATGGTAAAAGTCAGAAAATCTAGAATAGAAACATTAGTCCTTGAAGGAAACAAAAGTGCTAATCACATTTTAACAGTTATCAGAAATCTAAATTTATATTTATCTGCATGTCAGCTGGGAATAACTTTGGCATCCTTAGGCCTGGGATGGATTGGAGAACCTACTATTTCTCATATTTTAATACCAATATTCAATTTGTTTAATATGCCAGAAAGCATTATATATTCTATTTCATTTATTTTAGGATTTTCAATTATAACAGCCTTTCACATTGTACTTGGTGAACTAGCACCTAAATCGTTAGCAATTATAAATGCAGAAAAAATAGCTATGTATACAGCATTTCCGCTTATAATATTTTATAAAATAACATATCCTATAATGTGGATTTTCAATCATAGCACCAATCTCGTCTTGAAAATATTTGGGATTTCACAAAATGATGAGCATGAGGCGGCTCATACTGATGAGGAAATAAAGCTACTAGCTAAAGACAGTTATAATCAAGGCTTAATTGATAAAACTGAACTAACATTTGTTGATAATATATTTGATTTTTCAGATAAGGATGTAAAAGAAATAATGATGCCTCGTACTGATATGGTATGTATATTTATAGAAGATTCATTTGATAATATTATATCATTTACTTTAAAAAAACATCTAACTAGATATCCGGTATGTAAAGGCAATAAAGATAATATTATTGGCTTTATACATATTAAAGATTTATACAAGCAAAAAATTGAAGGTAATGATAAAAATATTGAAAATATTATTCGAGAAGTTAAATTTGTTCCAGAATTCATGCCAATAGGCGAATTATTAAAAATATTTAAAAGCGAAAAATCACAGATGGCTATAGTTATTGACGAATTTGGCGGTACGTCTGGATTGGTAACTATTGAGGATGTGTTGGAAGAAATTGTCGGTGAAATACAAGACGAATTTGATAAAGATGAAAATGAAATAAATAGAACTAAAGATAATAACTATATTATTAATGGAAAAGTTCCTATAGAAGATATCAATGAATTATTAAATCTAGATATTGAAGTTGAAAATATTGATACTATTGGCGGATGGATTTATTCACGATTAAAATCATATCCAAAAATAAATGATAATATAACTTATAATAACTATAATTTTATTATATTAAAATGTGACAGAAAAAGAATAAATAAGATATTGGTTAAAAAGTTACCTAAAGAATAATTATAAAAATAAAATATACCTATTATTAAGAATAAATTTTCATAAGCCCCAGGCCCAATTAATGACCTAGGGTTTAAATTATTTAGACAGATAAAGGTACTTCTACTGAAAGTACTTCTGCTACTTCCGAAAAGAAAAATACAGTTTCTTTGCCAGATAGTGTTGTGAAAAAAATTCAGGAAATGGCACAGAAAGGTGCGGCAAAAAGTGTGTACATGGGAAATGATTATATATCCTATATCAATTCTTATAAAAAACAACATATATCTCCTGATCGTTCAAAGCTTATCTCATTAATGACACCTATATTAAAGAAAGCAATATATACAAATGGCTTACCATACTTTTTTAGGATTACTGGATTACCTTTCACAGGGCAAATGTGCGTTGGTGCAAGTGGATCATCTATGTTTATTTATGATCAAAATGGTGACGAAGTTTTATCTTACAGCTCTAATACTGGATGGGCAGAGGGACACACAAAAGCAGAAGATCAGTTTTATGATGAAACAACAGCAATTTATCACGAAGCCTATATTGCAGCAAGAGCAGATATGAAGGCATAAATACACCAGCTTAGTGAAGCTATCTATTTTAAGTCGGTGCCTTTTGAAGTGTCCATAAATTTAGTGTTATTTCAAATCAAAATAATGGATTTGAACATCAGCTGAAACATATTGCCACCAGCATAAAACTGCATTTATACTGATGGCAATATGCCCTTCTTAAAACAAACTGTTTACCAGTTTATTCCCATTTTGGCTTATCACACCATATTCATATACAGATACGAATTTTCCTACATATTTAGTAACCTTTCCCGTAGTCAGTTCCTTTACTTCACCTGCTTCTGGATTATTCACATATATTCTCCTGCCTCTGGTAACGTATATGTTGTCTTTGCTCACGTAGGAAGGCAGAGTATACACCTTTTTTTTGTCCACATCCAGATTGCTTATGAATATTTTATTGATCTTGTTGTTTTCGCCGTTCCCTATGTATATATTATTGTTTTCATCTGTATTTAAAAGATAATGCATGGCATTTTCCCCTGTTGCTATTACTCCTCCCCTTCCAGTTCTGATTCTGTTGTAGGTTCTATCTTCATATATGAGTTCATCACCATTCTCATTATTTACAGCTGCTATATTCCCAAGTTTGCATCTTCCAAAATTAACTAAATTCATTCTTATCATCACATCTATCCTATATATTCTGCCATTTGTCTCTTCATTACCGCCGCTCATCACATAAGCCACGTTGCTTGGCCCTGAAAAAGCCACACGCTTGACCTCATAAGAATCATCCGGCAGCAATATGGAAAGATCCTGATTCTTCTCCAAATTTTTCAGCGGGTATATTTCATCACGTTTTGCATCATACGATTCAAATTTTAAATTGCTTGAATTTCCTCCTGCTTTTGTCTTTTCAGCTATAAACATGTCATCGGTATCCAGATTCCAGGTGTAATAGGAGAATTCATTTTCAAGATCAACCTGCTTTACATCATTCTTGACGGTGTCAACCACCTGCAGCGACTGACCGTCATAATAAGATATGTAATTTCCACTGCTTGCCACTTTGATCTGCTCCGCATCCTCCGGTATTTTCACTTTTATTTTATGCTCTGCCTGTTTTGATGAAATATCAACTTTTTTTATGTTGAAATTTGCCTCTCCATTGAAATAAAACTGATTAAGGAACAAAAGTCCTATTAATTCTATAGCCACAGGTATCAGAGTCCACATAATTATTCTCTTAAAGTTTTTCATCATCCACTCTCCTCTAGGGTTTTACATATATAGCTGTAGCTACAGTTCTCTCCCCGTTCCAGTCACTTGGATTGTTTATGACCTCCCCGTTTAGATACATGGTAGTAGAAGACCCTCCATCCAGATTGCTTGCATTTACAACTCCCTGTTTGAGAAGTATATTCTGCACATCTTTCAGGGAAGCTCCCATCTTGAGCCCCTTTCTTCCGTCTATGGCCAGCATGACTATGGTTCCATCCGATTTTTGTCCTATGGCCGTTCTGGGATTTAGTCCTTCATTTTGTACAGCTACGGTTTTTCCATTTATTATAAGAGAATTTCTGAAAGAAATAGCTTCTGTCACACCCTGGGAAAGCAGTTCATTCAACGTATGATCTCCCACTATAAGCCTTCCAGTTGAAGTAAAAGCCGTTACATTTATTTTTTCATCGGGATTCACATCGCTGTATACGAGCTTGCCGCCGGATATTACAATTCCATCAGGATAAGCTCCTGTTCCCACCCACAGCTTTCCACTGCTGGTTTTGTCTGAAAATCCTCCTCCATTTATAGCCGCCACCGCTCCATTTCTCTTTGCTATTTCACTGGTTCTCTCTCCAACTTCCTTGAGTTTGCTGGTATACCCTATACGTATCCTTTTAGGATCATCTATTTCAAGAATATAGCCGTTGAATTTGGAAGTATCTATGTCATATCTCTTTATACTCTTATCACCAGCATGAGCTATATTTACTTCATTGGGATTTTCAGCTTCCGCACTGGTAGTCTGACCAGCTTTACCTTCCTGAAGTATTTCATTTATCTTGTCTTTTGACAAAAATAAAGTGGCTATATACTGATGGGTAAAAGTTGCCATAGCTGTTCCTACTATTTGATTTCTCACATTCTTAAATGGACCATAAAATACAAGCAGAGGGGCAGTAACCGTAATCACTACAAGCTCATAGATCATAAATATAAAAAACAATTTGAAAGAAGATCTCTTTTTTTTCTTTTTTCTTCTTCTCGTATTACCCATATTAAAATAACCTCCATAAGATAAGAACTATTTTCTATTTTACTATTATCCCAAGATTATTTCCACCTTAAAAATATTATGTAACAATAAATTAAAAAGCTGACCCTTTTTACAATGTACAGTTTACAATTCACAATTAATGGAGGGTTTTCGGATAAAACCGAAAACCCCCCAAAATTTAATATTTAATTACTTTCCTATGTCTTTCCTGAAATACATTCCATTAAAGCTTACCTTTTTCAAATTTTCATAGGCATATTCAACGGCATCCTCCAGGCTGGCACCAATTCCATAAGTTACTAGAACCCTTCCTCCTGATGTTTTAAAAACTCCGTCTTCTTTTTTTACACCTGCTGCAAAAATATTATTTTCCTTTTTAAAACCATTTATTTCAAATCCGGTTTCATATTTTGCAGGGTATCCTTTAGAAGCCGCCACCACACAGCAGCAGGCACCCTCTTTCCACTCCAGCTTGAAATCTGAAAGCTTTTTTGAAACAGCAGCCTGAATGAGATCCACAAAATCACTTTTCATAAGGGGCAGCACTGCCTGAGTCTCAGGATCTCCCATTCTCACATTGTACTCTAAAAGATAGACACCTTTTTTAGTTATCATTATTCCGAAAAAAATTATTCCTGTATAATCCAAATTTTCCTGCTGTATTCCTTTTAAAGTTGGGAGCATTATATTTTTTTCAAAGTCTTCAAGCACTTCTTCACTGCAATAGGGATTGGGAGCTATGGCTCCCATACCACCTGTATTTGGTCCCCTGCCGCCGTCATAAATCTGTTTATGATCCTTTGAGGATATAAAGGGGATAATGGTATTTCCATCTGTTACAGTCAATATTGAAGCTTCCACTCCCTGCAGAAATTCTTCAACAATCACTTTCTTCCCCGCCCCTTTAAATACATCTTTTATCATGAAATTTTCCAATGCAGTTTTTGCTTCCCCGTAATTTTCACATATGGATACACCTTTTCCTGCTGCCAATCCATCTGCTTTCACAACTACAGGATAGCTGCAGTTTTCAATGTACTCAAGAGCCTTATCTATATCATCAAAATCTGCATATTCTGCAGTTTTAATTCCATATTTTCTCATGAAATTTTTGGAATAAATTTTACTTCCCTCCAGCAGTGCAGCTTTTGAAGAAGGGCCAAATATACTTAGACCCTTCTCTTTAAATTTATCCACAATTCCCTCTGTAAGCGGAACTTCAGGGCCAACTACGGTAAGAGCCACCTTTTCCTCTGATGCAAAATCCCTAAGTTCATCTATATCTGTTATATTCAGATTACTGCACTTGTCTTCTATTTCTATACCGCCATTCCCTGGAGCACAAAATACTCTATCCACTCTGGGATTTTGAGCTATCTTCCAGCAAATAGCATGTTCCCTTCCACCTGAACCTATAACAAGCACCTTCACTGCTTGATTACCCCTTTCTGTTTAAAACTAATGTTTGAAATGTCTTGTTCCTGTAAACACCATGGATATTCCATTTTTATTGCACTCTTCTATAGAATCCTCATCTCTTATGGAACCGCCGGGCTGAATTATGGCCTTTATGCCATATTTAGCAGCCTCCACTACCACATCGTTAAAGGGAAAGAAGGCATCAGATGCAAGCACAACTCCATCCTTTGCCCTGTCAAGAGCCTGACAGGCAGGCCATATCCTATTTACCTGCCCTCCGCCGATTCCCTTTGCCATAAAATCCTTAACTACTACAATTGCATTGGATTTCACATATTTGCAGACTTTCATTCCAAATATCAAATTGTCCATTTCCTCTTTTGAAGGCTTCTTTTCAGTTACAACTTTCATTACATCCACAAGTTTTGTATCAGCTGATTGAACAAGTATTCCTCCGTCAAGTTTTGCTATTTCATAGTCATTTGTGGGCCTGGCTTCACATTTTATTATTCTCAAATTCTTTTTCTGCTCCAGCACTTCAACTGCATCCCCGTCAAAATCAGGTGCTATGACTATTTCCACAAAAATTTTTACTATCTCTTCAGCAGTTTTTACATCCACCTTCCTATTTAAAGCTATAATTCCTCCAAATATGGAAGTGGGATCACATTCATAGGCTCTTACATAGGCTTCATGGAGATCCTTTCCAATTGCCACACCACAAGGAGTATTGTGCTTCACAGCCACACAGCATATTTGATCAAATTCATTCACTGCTTTCCAGGCCATATCCATATCTCTCATGTTATTGTAAGAAAGTTTTTTCCCGCTTAACTGCTCAAAATTCTTCATAGGAGCTTTTCCCACAGTTTCTGTATAATAGGCCGCACTCTGGTGTGGATTTTCTCCATATCTTAAATCTTCAGATTTTTTATAAGAGAGACTCAAGTATTCAGGATATTCCTCTTCCAGCAGAAAATTGCTTATTGCTCCGTCATAAGCTGACATAAGGTTAAATACCTTTCCCGCCAGTTTTCTTCTCAATTCATATCTTACATCCCCTGAAGATTTTATTTCTTCAATTATTGGAGAATAATCCTCCACATCCGTAACCACTATTACGTCCTTAAAATTTTTAGCTGCAGCCCTTATCATAGTTGGTCCGCCTATATCTATAAACTCTATTTTTTCATCAAAACTTATGTTGTCACATACCTTGTCAAAAAAAGGATACAAATTTACAACAACCATATCTATTGGAAGTATGTTCTTGCTTTTTATAGTGTCCATGTGTGCTTTGTTGTCTCTTCTGGCAAGTATACCTGCATGTATTGCGGGATGAAGCGTTTTGACCCTTCCGTCCAATATTTCATCAAATCCAGTGACTTCTGATACTTCCGTAACTTTTATATTATTTTCCACCAGATATCTGTAGGTTCCTCCAGTAGATATTATTTCCACTTCTCTGCCGGTCAAAAACTGTGCCAGTTCCAATAGTCCCTGTTTGTTATAGACACTTATAAGTGCACGTTTTATCATAACTTGCGCCTCCAATTATTTATTTGCAGATCTCAACTCTTCCCTGTTTTACCGACACTTTGTTTTCAGAAATAAGTCTGATAACTTTGGGAAGAGCTATATGTTCCTCTTTAAGTATTCTCTTTTGAAGTTCCCCAGCGGTATCTTCAAAATACACCGGTACTGCTTTTTGAAAAATTATGGGACCGCTGTCGGTACCCGTATCTACAAAGTGTACAGTGCATCCGGATATCTTGACACCTTTTCTAATTGCAGCTTCATGTACCTTGATGCCATACATTCCATCCCCACAAAAGGAAGGTATGAGGGAAGGATGTATATTTATTATTTTATTTTCAAATTTTGAGATCAGTTTTCCTTTGAGTATGGAAAGCCATCCTGCACACACTATCAAATCAACTTTGCCCTGCAGCAGCTTCAATATTTCATCCGATATGCTGCCCCCGTAAATTTTTCTATCCAGCACTTTGCATTTAATACCGTGCTTTTCGGCTCTCTCAAGAGCATATATGTCCGGGCAATCCGTTATCAGGATTTCAATCTCACAGTTTTTAAGATATCCGCTTTCCACTCCATCTATTATGGACTGAAAATCCGTCCCGCCGCCGGAAGCCAAAACCGCTATTTTAAACATACTTTCTTTTCCCCTCTTTTTACACTGCCTATTATGTATGCACTTTCACCCATTTTCTCAAGCTCGGATATTATATTCTCAGAGTCCCCGGGATCTACACAGAGTACAAAACCTATGCCCATATTATAGGTGTTGTACATATGCTGCTCATCTACTCCCAAGTCCATTATATACTTGAATATCTCCGGGATCTCATAGCTGTTTTTATGAATAACCGCTGTAAAGTCTCCTTTGAACATTCTGGGTACATTTTCAAAAAAGCCTCCGCCTGTTATATGAGCCATGGCTTTTATATCAAATTTCTCCAATAATTTCAACACAGGCTTTACGTATATCCTGGTAGGAGTCAGAAGTACCTTTCCCAGAGTACTGTCACCAAAACTATCATCAAAATTTTTTATAAGGCTTCTCACAAGAGAATAACCGTTGCTGTGAACTCCACTGGAAGCTATACCTATAAGTGTATCTCCTTCTTTTACTTTGCTTCCATTTATTATATCATCCTTCTCCACAATTCCCACTGCAAAACCCGCCATGTCATAATCGCCTTTAGCATAAAATCCAGGCATTTCAGCTGTTTCACCGCCAATCAACGCACATCCTGCCTGAATGCATCCCTCAGATACACCTTTGACTAAATCTGAAGCAACTTCTGCCTGTAAATTGGAACAGGCTAAATAATCCAAAAAGAAAATGGGCTTTGCTCCATGGCATAAAATATCATTTACACACATGGCAACGCAGTCTATTCCAACTGTATCATATATACCCATCTGAAAAGCTATCTTTAATTTTGTTCCAACTCCATCAGTTCCAGAGACAAGCACCGGATTCTCGTATTTTCCCAATTCAAACATACCTGCAAAACTCCCAAGTCCATTCAGTACACCGGGAATAAAAGTGTTGGCTGAATATTCCTTCATAAGCTTTACAGATTTATAACCTTCTTCAATGTTAACACCAGCATCCTTATAGGTCGTCATTCTAAAACCATCCTTTACTCTAAATAATTTTTATCTTTTTCCATAGGTGCAGATATAGGGTAAATTCCGCTGAAACATCCTACACAATACCCTCTTTCACCACTGCAGTCTAAAGATTTCAAAATACCATCTATACTAATATATCCCAGGCTGTCTGCTCCTATTTCTTCCCTGATTTCTTCTATACTTGCATTGGCACCTATAAGATCTTCCCTATAGGGAGTGTCAATACCAAAATAGCAGGGATATTTTACAACAGGAGAACTAACTCTGAAGTGAACTTCTCTAGCTCCAGCTCTCCTCAGTATCTCTACAAGTTTTCTGCTGGTAGTTCCCCTCACTATGGAGTCATCTACTATTACAACTCTCCTGCCCTCCACATTTACCTTAAGCGGGTTTAATTTTACAGCTACAGCCCTGGATCTGAGCTCCTTGGAGGGTGATATGAAGGTCCTCCCCACATATTTATTTTTTATAAAACCTATGGCATAGGGAATACCTGATGCCTCCGAATATCCAAGAGCAGCTGGTATTCCTGAATCCGGAACACCTATTACCACATCTGCTTCTGCCGGATTTTCCTCATAAAGTATTCTCCCTGCCTTGATTCTGGAAGTATAGACATCTATTCCATCTATAGTACTGTCCGGTCTTGCAAAATATATATACTCGAAAGAACAGGTTTCACATTTTGTCTTTTCAGCAAAATTTATGGATTTCATTCCATCTTTGTCTATTATGACAATCTCTCCCGGGGCTACATCCCTTACAAAATCCGCACCTATAGAATCCAGTGCACAGCTTTCAGAACACAGTATATAATCACCGTTTAACTCTCCTATGCAGAGGGGCCTTATCCCATTTGGGTCCCTTACACCTATGAGCTTATCTTCCGTCAAAATTACAATGGCATAAGAACCTTTCACAGCCTGAACTGCATCCACTACAGCCTTGCCTATATCCTTTTTGGCTTCCCGGGCAATAAGACTTAATACAACCTCTGAATCCACAGAAGTCTGAAAAATATAACCTGCATCTTCAAGAAGTGCCCTTATCACATCTGCATTGACCAAAGTGCCGTTATGTGCTATGGCAATGGATCCCAGTTTATATTTTACTATAAGGGGCTGAGCATTGTTTAAGGTACTGGATCCTGCTGTAGAATATCTTACGTGGCCTATAGCACTTTGTCCCTTCAAACCCTCCAGCAGCTTTCTGTCAAATACATCTGAAACAAGTCCCATTCCCTTATGGTATTTAAATTCTTTTCCATCTGAAACTACAATTCCTGCACTTTCCTGTCCCCTATGCTGCAGGGCATACAGTCCATAATAAGTGAGAGATGCCACATCCAGATCGTTTTTAGAAAATATACCAAATACGCCGCATTCATCTTTAAATTTATCTTCTTCTAGATCAATACAGGAACAGGTATTAAATTTATCATTTAAAGTGCACATAAAATTCTCTCCTTTTATACCCATAAAATAAGAATTTAACCTAATTATTGCTTATTCTCTTCAATATTTCCTCATAGGCTTCCTTAACATTACCCAAATCTCTTCTGAATCTGTCTTTATCCAATTTTTCATTTGTTTTTGCATCCCACAGCCTGCAGGTGTCCGGTGATATTTCATCAGCCAAAAGTATTTTACCATTAAATTTTCCGAATTCAATTTTGAAATCTATCAGTTTTATTCCCTGTTTCAGAAAGAATTCCTTCAAAACATCATTCACTTTTTCCGTCATACTATATATGGTCTTTAGCTCTTCAAAGGTAGCAGCTCCAATTCCAACTGCATGATAATCATTTATAAGAGGATCGCCCAGCTCATCATTTTTATAGCTCAATTCATAAACTGTAGTCTTAAGAGGAGTTCCTTCTTTCAGTCCCAGCCTTTTTGCCATACTTCCAGCTGCCACATTTCTGACTATTACCTCCAGTGGAATTATATTTACTTTTTTGCAGAGCTGTTCCCTGTCACTTAATTTTTTTTCAAAATGAGTCTGTACCCCATGTTTTTCAAGAAGTTCAAACAGCATTGAAGTAATTGTATTGTTCATCACACCTTTGTCTGAAATCTGTCCTTTTTTCTGTCCGTTAAAAGCTGTAGCATCATCTTTATAATAAATTACAACTCTGTCCTTGTCATCAGTTTCATATACTTTTTTTGCTTTTCCCTCGTAGATCATCTTTCCCTTTTCCATATCTTATAATTCCACTCCTTTTCCATTTTCATTTATAAATTTTTCTTTCATATTTTTTCTATACTGAGCTAATTTATTCTTAATTTCAGAATATTTAAGTGCTAAAATCTCCACTGCAAGCATACCCGCATTATAGCTGTTGTTTATGCCAACTGTAGCTACGGGTATTGATTTAGGCATCTGCACTATTGAAAACAAGGAATCAAGCCCTTCAACAGCTGCATTGAGCGGAACTCCTATAACCGGCAGTGTGGTGTTTGCTGCAATAACTCCTGGAAGATGTGCTGCAAGACCTGCACCTGAAATTATACATTCACAGCCTTCCTTCTCCAGCCTTTTTACAGTTTCCAAAAGTTTTTCGGGAACTCTGTGGGCCGATAGAATATAAGCCTCATATTGTATATCGAATTCTTTCAAAGCTTTAGCTGCACCTTTCATCTTGTCAATATCAGAACTGCTGCCAAATATAATTGCTACTTTCATAAATATATCCTCCCTTTACAACTCACAGTTCACAGTTTACAATTCACAATTAATGAAGATTTTCGGATGTACCGAAAATCAACTAAATTTGATATTTGAACTCTGAACTCTGATATTTGAATAAGCTCCTGAATAAATTCTAATAAAAAAGCTCCTGAAAATCTACAACCATAAATTTCAGGGGTCTTAAAAATAACAAATTTAAAATTTGATGTAAAAATACACAAATTTAAATTAAATTTATCCATAGACGGGAAATTTACGGTTTCCTGTAGAAACTCCTAAACCAGATTATTAAGATTATATGGATACTCCATTTGTATTTGTTTCTGATATAATTATATTAACATAGGAAATTATATAATTCAATATATTATGTTCAATTTATCTTGTAATATTCGTATAAATTGAAATTGTATAATCATTTATGTGAATAATATTCGTATCATATCGAACATTATTGGCAAATAGCCCATCAATCCTAAAAAACGTATAAAACAAGGAGGTACTCAAAATGAAATTAGTGTGCATAGGAGACAGTTTAACTTTTGGATATGGCGTTCCCTCAAATTGCAGTTGGGTGTGGCTTATAAAAGAATCTCTCCAGATGGAGGTATTAAATAAAGGCGCAAATGGAGATACCACTTCTGGAATGTTATCCCGCTTTTATGAAGATGTAGTAAAAAGCCATCCCAATTATGTAATAATCACGGGAGGAAGCAATGATTTTATGAGCAATAGACCTTTAAAAATGGTGACAGACAATTTGACTTTGATCGTAAAAGAAGCTTTAAATTCAAGCATAATTCCAATAATGGGCATAGAACCTGCCATAAACAAAACCATGGCTGAAAAAAAATGGGATGGCACTCTTGATTATAAGAAAATAAATAAAATTCAAGAAGATTACAGAAACTGGGCAATAGAGTTTTGTGACAAAAATAAGCTCCATTACATAGATTACTACAATTGTTTTATGGAAAACTCAAAAGACACAAATGTCCATCATCTATTTGTAGATGGACTTCATCCTTCAATATTAGGTCATAAATTAATGGCAGAATACACAGTAAACTTTTTAAAATCCTTAACATAGATAATGGACTATTCTTTATTGACATTTTGCGTGCAAAATGATACATTTAATGTGTAATATGAGTTATATATCACCTTGCAGTGATATATAGCATATACTATATTAATATTATATAGGGGGATTTATTAAAATGAATACTACTTCCTGTTTTTCCAAGATACCTGAAGATCTACAAGAACAGATTGAAGATTTAATTTCTAAATCCGGATTGTCAGCAAAAGATTTCATAAAAGAATTAGCTTATCATTATAATATAAAAGAGGCAAAATCAGACTCAGTAGTACTTGACTACACAAATTATTGGAATAGTTTTGTAGACTAAAAATTGTACCTCATAACTTCTGTTATGAGGTACAATTTTTACACTCAACACAAACTGTTTTCCATTTAACTCAATTTTAGAAAATAATATTTCCACATGGCAGGTATCTCTCTGATGTAACCTATAATTTCATGCTTTTTATAGGAGGATACAAATACTCCTGAGTAGGTTGCATCTATATGCTGACTTTGAGCCATGAGAGATGCCCTCTTCAAATGATATTTGTTGGATATTATCACGGCATCTTTAAACCCCATCTGATCCATTATCTTTTTTGAGTTTATCAAATTGGCCATGGTGGATGCAGATTTATCTTCCGCTATTACTTTTGAACCATCCATTCCCCTGGATATCAAATATGTTTTCATAGCTTCTGCCTCGGATATATTCTCTCCTTCTCCCTTTCCCCCGGATACAATAATATATTTCCCATATCCCTTATTATAAAGCTCTAATCCTCTATTTAATCTCCACACTAAAAATGGACTTGGACTGGTACCGTATACTCTGCAGCCCAATACAATTATACAATCCGATTTTTCAGGTGCTGCATTTTCTCCAAAAAAAACTACTTGAAACTCCGTCAACAGCACTGTTACAAATGCTACAGTGATAAAACATACTATAAATTTAAGTTTTTTACTCATCCAAAAACCACCCATCACCTATTGTTTACAATATCATAGCTTATACTGGAGAAAATTTCAACCTTCATGCAAACAGCTTTATAAAGTAAAAAGTTCAAAGAACAAATATCAAATTCAGTTGATTTTCGGCTGCGCCGGAAATCTTCATTAATTGATATTCATACTTTGAACTTTGATAATTTAATTAGAGCATGGCAAATCTAAATATGAAAAGTGCTGCAAGTACATATACTATTGGATGTACTTCTTTATATTTTCCGGTAGCTACTTTAACTATAGGATAAAATATTATGGCTGCTGCAATACCATTAGCTATACTGTAACTAAAAGGCATAAATGCTATGGCAAAAAATGCAGGAAGTGCCTCTGTAAAGTCACTGAAATCTATCTTGGTAACCACTCCTATCATAAGTGCACCTACGATTATAAGTGCTGGTGCCGTAGCTTCAGTTGGAACTATTCCCACAAGTCCTGAAAAGAACAATGACAATATGAACAATATTCCCACAGTAAAAGATGTAAGTCCTGTTCTTCCTCCTGCTGTAACACCGGCAGTGGATTCAACATATGTATTTACCGTACTGGTTCCAAGCAGCGAACCTATTGTAGTTGCCAGTGCATCTGACAAAAGTGCCTTGTGCATATTTTTAACTTTTCCATTTTCATCTACCATTCCAGCTTTTTCAGCCGTTCCCACAAGAGTACCTATGGTATCAAATAGATCTACCAGGGTAAAAGTTATGATTATCATGATTAAACTGGTAACAGCACCTACTATACCTGCCTGCCCTATTCCCATAAGTCCCTTAAAATCAAAGGCAAAAAATGTAGGTGAAAGGGAAGGCGGAGCACTTATAAGCTGTATGCCGGAAGTACGGGTTACTCCAAAGGGTATTCCAATTATAGTAGTTAAAATTATACCGATGAGTATGGAACCTTTAACTTTCCTGGCCATAAGCACAGCAGTAATTAAAATACCTATGATTGAAAGCAGCACATGTGATGTTGTCAATTTCCCAAAGGCAACCAGTGTAGAAGGATCAGATACCACGATTCCTGCATTTTTAAGGCCTATAAGAGCTATAAAAAGTCCAATACCACCTGATATGGCCAATTTTAAATTATAGGGAAGGGCATCTACAATTTTTTCTCTTATAGATGTAACAGTAATTATTATAAATATTATTCCTGAAACAAGAACTGCTGCCAGAGCCTGCTGCCATCTGTATCCCATTCCTATACAAACACTGTAGGTAAAAAATGCATTAAGTCCCATTCCCGGTGCCTGTGCAAAAGGAAGATTTGCATAAAGTGCCATGACAAAAGTTCCAATAGCTGCTGCTATACAAGTTGCTACAAATATCGATGCAACCACAGGATCATTAATTGCGGAAAGTCCAGCCTTAACAGCTGCATCTCCCATAAGATTTTTACTGTTCATACCGGCCTGCATAAGTATGCTTGGATTTACAAAAATTATATAGGCCATGGTAATAAAAGTAGTTACTCCTGCTAAAATTTCTGTCCTTACATTGGTGTGGTTCTCAGTTAACTTAAAAAATGAATCCAGCTTAGATCTTTCAACTTCCATGTTGATACCTCCAAAATAAAAAATTTCTAACATGAATTATAGTATAATCCAAATTAGAAAATAATTAAAATATTTTCTTCACGGAATCCACTCATAGTCAGAGGTTAGGCCCCCTGGTAGAAACTCTTGAACCATATTTTATCAAGATTATACGAATGTTCTTCTAAAGAATTT
This sequence comes from Clostridium luticellarii, assembly GCF_002995845.1. GTDB lineage: Bacteria > Bacillota > Clostridia > Clostridiales > Clostridiaceae > Clostridium_B > Clostridium_B luticellarii. The sequence continues at coordinate 29,443 of NZ_PVXP01000042.1, forward strand.
ATTAAATTTACGTATTTATCTTATCATCATCTACATGATAAGTCAATATGTTTTTATAAAATATGTTTATTAATATTCATTACAAATAAATATTATAT
>NZ_PVXP01000043.1 GCF_002995845.1 Clostridium luticellarii
CGATAGTTTTATTAAGGCTTTGCCTTGTTATATCAAGGAAAAGCTATCGCTTTTCTCCTGCGAAAGTTGAGTTATTACTATTATATACCTTTTCAAGTCGAAATTTAAACATTTTTAAAATATTTTAAATGATTATTTTAAATATATAATATTATCCATTAAAATGTCATATATTTATGTAAATATATACCTCTATTCAAGTATAAATTTACACAAAAAATGGATAAAAAATAAGGCAGTAACATTTAATTACTACCTTTTTTATTCACCCTATAAGAAGTTCTTTTATTTTCTGTTTTATTTCTTCATTTAATTTTATATGGTAATTCTTCAATGACACATTCATATCCAAATCCAATGAGACCCTTACAGCTTCCTTCAGTCCCACTATAAATGGATCTGCCAGGCCATATAATTCCATAAGTTTATTTACTTTTTTCTGGTTATTAAGGATTTCAGCATAATCCTCATTTAAAAATGCCTTATAGGTATCAATAAAAAGTTTGGCCTTTACATTGGTCAGTCCCCCTATTATGCCAGCCCCTCCACAATTCAAATTGGGTATAAGGTATTCGTCAAATCCAGAAAATATAGAAAAATCCCTTCTATAGGATTTGACTTTCTGTACATAACCTCTTACATTGCTTATAGAATCGGTAGTATCTTTTATGCCAACGATATTTTCAAACTCAGTAACCAGTTTAAATACAAAATCAGGGGACAGATTGGTGCCAGTCCTGGCAGGAAAATTATAGAGTAAAATAGGGAGATCCGTATTCCTGGCTATAGTAGAATAATACTCATGGACATATTCTTCATTCAAGCTGAAGAAATATGGAGTTATGATCAAAACAGCATCTGCACCACACTCTTCAGCATATTTGTTTAATTCTATGACATCATTTATATCATTGCTGCCAGTCCCAACTATAAGATTTGTCCTCTTACGTACAACTCCACTTATAAACTTCACATAATCCTTTTTTTCCTGCAGCGAAAGATTAAAAAATTCTCCTACACTTCCCAAAGCCACAACACCATCTACTCCATCTGAAATCAGCTTTTCAGCCAGGGTACTCTGATTTTTCCTGTCAATTGTTCCATCATCTTTAAAAATAGTAACCATAGGCGTAATTATTCCCTTAAACATTGTAATCTCTCCTTGTAAAATCAATTTATTACCGTCAAACATTTTTATATCCAAGTGTTTCAGAAATTTTCATAATTACATTCTTGAGATCCCTGGAAATAAGATCAATCTTTTTTTTATCCATTCTGCTGGTGGGTCCGGACACACTGACTGAACCAATTGCCTCGCCATTATAATCCATTATGGGGGCGGCCACACATCTTAGGCCCACTTCTATCTCTTCATTGTCAATACAATATTTTCTTTCCCTTATCTTTCTGAGTTCTTTCTTCAAGTCAGTGGCATTCATAATCGTATTTGGAGTAAATGAATAAAATTCAATATTTTTCATGGTTTCCTCCATGTATTTTTCAGGCATAAAGGCCAATATGGCTTTTCCGACTCCGGTACAATACATATACGCCCTTTTTCCAACCTGTGAACTCATTTTGATTCCTCTTTCACCCTCTACTTTATCTATATATATTACCTGATTTCCATCCCGCATGGCCAGGTGAGCGGTTTCTCCATATTTATCCACCAGCTTTTTCAGATAAGGAAGTGAACTTGTTCTCAAATCCATACCATATTCAACCAACTTGCCTAACTCAAAAAGTTTCAATCCCAATTTGTACTTTCCATTCTCAGGGTTCTGATTTAAATATCCCTTGTTTTCCAAAGTACTCAGAATTCCAAAAGTAGTACTTTTATGAAGATCTAATTTATTGGCAATTTCAGTAACACCCAGCTCATTTTCCCTTCTGGAAAAACACTCTAATATTCTCAGGGCCCTATCCACTGATTGAATCAAGTTTGATTTACTTTTCGGCATTTTGTATACACCATTCCCTTCCCTTTATTTAAACGAAATCCCAGCTATATACCCCTATTATACTTTTGTTTTATATAGCTGTCAGCTGACAATTTCACCATATCATATACTTTTTTCACAGGGATATCATATTCTATGGCCTTACCGCAGCACTCATCATATTCAGGAGATATATTTGCAATTTTATTCTCAAAAAATGCTATTTTTGTTGAAATTTCACCTAAGGAAGTAGGAATCTTCACTGTTTCATACTGCAGCATATATTTATGGAACCTAAACACCTTAACTCCAATAGTAGTAGTTTCCCTGAATATAATTTTCAGAAGTTTGCTGACATCTTGTGAGGATGCACTTATATTTAAAATGCTGACAATTCTATTTTTCTTGGTAAAAGCAGTCTGAACATATACCTCTCTGGCACCCTGTGAAAAAAGTTTTTTCGATACATACTCATAAAATTGAGGATTCATATCGTCCACACCAGCTTCTATTCTCACAGCTTCTCCTTCTTTTAACGAAGAAATATCTTCACTATCTGATTCACCAATATAAATTCGCAGCATATTCGGTATATCAAGATCTCTTTCTCCTGCTCCATATCCACATTTTTCAATGTTCATGGAAGGTATATCTCCAAAATTACTGCAGAGAGCTGATATAACGGCGGCTCCCGTGGGTGTAACCAGCTCTTTTTCTATTCCCTTCGAGTATATTTCAACTCCCCGAAGAAGCTGCAGTACAGCCGGAGCCGGAAGAGGAATAACTCCATGGGCACATTTTATAAATCCTGTTCCCACCTGTATTGGAGAACAATATATTTTATCAATTTTCAAAAGATCCAATCCTATAACGGCACCGCATATGTCAATTATGGAATCCAGGGCACCTACCTCATGGAAATGTATTGATTCCACATCAGTATTGTGTACCTTTGCTTCAGCCTGGGCCAGCCTTCTAAAAATTTTCATTATCTTCATTTTTACTTTTCCATTTAAATGACTGTTTTCCACTATAGCTGAAATATCGCTGAGATGCCTGTGTACGTGTCCTTCCTCTACCGAAACATCAACCTTAGTACAGCATATATCCTGTTTCATTACCTTTCTTTCCTTCAAATCAAAAGGCACATGAAGTTTTAAAAGTTCTTCCTTTAAATCCTCCAAATCAAGCCCTGCATCAACTAAGGCTCCCAATATCATATCTCCACTTATCCCTGCAGTACACTGAAAATAAGCTGTCTTCATAAAGCATTCCCTCCTGAAAATTTTACATATTCAGCCTGCATCTTAAATAAAAAGATGCAGGCCGATACTAAATCAAATTATTCTTTCAATACAGACATATCGACGCCCCTTTGACGAAGCCATTTAGGAAGTAATTCCCTGTCAACCCTTTCACTGACTTCCGGTGCTTTCTCAAGAAGTAATGCTGCAAGGGACTCGCTTACATTCAGTGCCCCCATTGCACCATCAAATATAATTACATTCCTGGTTCCCGTGGCAGTATAGGCAAAATTCATAGCAGTTTCAGTATCCTTCAAAAGCGCTGCATGATCCATATAGTTCAGATTCAGAGGATCACGGTTAAACAGCTCTGCCTGTTCACTTCCTACAACCACAGTAGGTATATGCTGTGCAAAGAAAGCAGAAGGGTAGCCTGTCCATGCATAATTGTGAATACACATCTTTATTGCAGGGTTTATAGGTGGTATACTCTCCAGCAGCGGTTTTCCGTTTTTACCGTAAAAAGCTTCCGTATACCAGGTATATGGTGCCATAGGGCTATCCAAATCGTATAGATCCGTATTTGCTCCTGCAAAATTGGCATATATTACTCCAGCTGAAAATACATATGGAACAGGACACGGAAAATCAAGTACAGCTATGCACTTGTCTATTTCACCAAACAGTGTCATTATCTTTCCATACTGTTTACAGCCTATAAAAGTTACTTTATTGTTCAATTCATACAGATCATTATTTACATCCACACCCACAATTCCATTTGGAGCAACATCCAGAAAAGCTGCAAATGCAAATTTTTTCTGTACAAAATCCGAATCAAACAGAGCCCTTGCAACAAAATTTGCACCTCTTGGTCCAAGGTTTTGATGATAAGTGGATCTTGTTTCAATACGTGCATAGGACATTCCAAAAGGCTTTACCGCCTTATCCACCTGGCGGTGAAAATGCACTTCCCTGACATCACTGTGGTGTGTGTGCACTATCCAGTCAGCATCATAGACCTTCTTGAGTCCATATAATGTGCCTATCTCAGTTTCTATGGGAATACCCTGATCTACCGGGGCCACTCCTATGGCTTTTCCGTTAAAATACTTATCCAGTTCATACCTTTTTATATACTCTTCAGTCTCACGAAAACGCATTCCAACACCTGCACGAAGACGTATATCCTTACAGCCGGTTCTCTTTTCTATTACATCCTTTACAGTTTTTAAAAGCTCTGCATAAGGCTGCCCGCCTAAAAGTGTAAATCCATGATGAGAAGCCAGAATATTTACTGAATGTTCAGGTTTTATCATGCTCATGTCAACTTTCATAAGAGCTTCTTCTGCAGCTTTTCTCACCTTTTCTATACCGTTTTCTCCTGGAAAAATCACATCCGGTAAATCAGGAAACAGCTCTTTTAGATAAATTGAAGTCATACCCGGAAGATCTGCAGCCCTTGTCTTTACCAGAGACGGATCAATACCATACTGTGATTTTTTTGGAGATATCGGAGTAATTGCCGGTCTCATTATTTATCCTCCCCTTTCCTGCATCCATCAATAATTTTATCTAATACTTCTCTGTCCTCTTCAAAATAGAATCCACGAGAGGAATATTTCTTTTTTACTTCCTCCGGCAAATCCCACGCGGTGGCTGTTTTACCATACCACTGCCATCCTCCCTTAATCGGACTTAGCTTATATCCTGCAGCATCCAGAAGTCTCAATATTGGCTGTATGCACTCTATTGTACATCCTGTACGGATTCCAGTTTCAAGTGAAACCTCCTCAGGAGTTTTTGCTCCCTTCAAAATAGCTGCAGCTACTTCTTCTGCCCTGACTCCTACGCAATAACAGATAGTCTGCTCTGGATGAAGGTGGGCTTTTACACAAAGATCTATTATATCCTTGTAATCCACACTGCTTATATCCACGCCAACCTGAAGAACCTTATCTCTTTTCGTCATAGTTATGGCATCAAATGGACATCTTTGTTCACAATTTGCACAGCCCCTGCACCTGTCGGCATCAACTACCGCCTTACGGTCTTCAACCCTTATTGCAAGAACAGGACATACTTTCTCACAAGTACGGCATGCCCTGCACTTGTCATTATCTACATGGGGTAAAAGCGTAACCTTTTTCATTGTATTTATTCCCTCCTTAGTATAAAATAATTACATAAATCTATTTTCCTAATTATTCATTAGGTTTTATATTTTCCTCCTATGCAGCATTCAGATTTTAACATAGGAGGAGAATATTCAAATTTGATCTGTTGCTAAACAAATTTTATACTTACACTTCCAAGTCCTTGAAAAGAAACCGTAAATATATCTCCTGCCTCGGCTTTTTCTGCTGCAGTAAACGCACCTGCAAGAATTATTTCACCTTTTTCAAGTGCAATATCAAATACACTGAGCTTGTTTGCAAGCCAGGCCACAGCTGCTGCAGGATTTCCCCATACTTCTGCACCTACACCGCTGCTGACCATTTCTCCATTTTTCTCAAACATCATTCCAATAAGCTTTAAATCCAAATCTTTTATGGAAGCCATTTTGCTCCCAAGAACCAGCCTTGCACTGGAAGCATTATCTGAAATAGTATCCGCAAGTTTGATTTTCCAGTCTCTAACACGGCTGTCTACAATCTCGAAAGAAGGGAAGATTCCATAAGTGGCCCTGTAAACATCCGCAATAGTTATTCCAGGCCCTTTGAGGGTTTCTTTCAGGACAAACGCCAGTTCTCCTTCTACTTTTGGTGCAATGAGATCACTGCGCTTTAAAGTATCACCTTCCAAAATGAGCATGTCATCCAACAGATGACCGTAATCCGGTTCATTCACTCCAAGAAGTTTCTGCATTCCGCGGCTTGTAAGTCCAATCTTTTTTCCTATTATCCTACGCCCCTGAGAAAGTTTCATATCAATTCCAGCAAGCTGTATATGATATGCATCCTCAATGCTCAAATCAGGATATTGTTCTGTAAGCGGTCCTACCGGAATTTTAGACGCTTCCGACTCCAAAAGCCTTTCTGCTATTTCTTTGTAGTTCATGTTTTCATCCTCCATTTCATATTTTTCTATTTCATTTTATTTCTCCATCGCTGGCGCAGAGCACTTGCAATAGTTTCTGCCAGCAATTTCTTGTCAAATCCACTCTGTATTCCCTTTATCAATATGTCACAGCCTAATTTTGCCTCTTCGTGGGGACCGGGCAGAGCAACTATATAACTCATTCCAACTTTGCCCACTCCGATTCGAACTCCTTCTTTATGATGCCTGTGATAATCCGGTTTGAATTTCAAGATCCAGGGTGTACAAGCATCTTTGTCTATTCTCAATATGGCCTCTACACTAAAATCTTTGTCTTCAGCTCCAACCCCGCCGGTAGTTACAATCAATCCATATCCTTCCTCAACTGCTCCTTCTATGCCGTTTTCAGCAGCCACTACATCATCTCTCAGAATACCTCCAAATTTGACTTTGTACCCTGATTTTTCCAGTGAATTCATTATATATGGAGAATTCGTATCCTCTATTTTGCCGGCTATAACTTCCGCACCTGAGGCAAATACCTTTGCACGTTTTGAAACCGCTCTCTTTATCTGCCTGGTGAGTCCCTCCGACCTTTCCAGAACATCTTTTGCTTCTTCAGAATCAAGTGCAATAAGCCCCAGTATTCCTTCTGAATGCACGCAGGCATTATCCCCAAGTTCCACCCCGGAAATCTCAGCCAGCCTGGAAAGTATCTCCTTTTCCTTCCCTATTACCGATTCAGCTTGAACTTTGCGCTTCATAATGTCAAAAGCCAAAAGCCCCGGCCTTACATCCACCACCATGATCTCCCTGGTGGTCATATTAAGTACCTGTGAAACCTTTTTCGCAATCTCATCCAGATTGGCATTTTCCAAATTAACATCATCAATCCAAAAAGTGGTCTTTTCAAGCAGATCCCATTCCAATTAAACTCATCCTTTCAAAATTTTTATCTTCTGCAGCCCGTTCATAAAGAAAACATCTCTTATGAACAAACTCTATCCGGCTCTAGAAATCATCTGACAACGTCCAGGCTAAAATCCAGCATGGGGGCATCTATAATCGCCCTCCCCACATCCACAATATCTGCGCCGAAATTCTCTGCAGCCTTGATATCCCCCAGGGTTATTCCTCCTGAATATGCCACTTTGATATCTTCAGAGTTTTCATATTTCTTCAATACGTCTACCACAGATTTCAGATCATCCATACTGCCTGTATCTACCATAAGTATTCCTGCACCAGCTTCCACTGCCTGAACTGTTTCCTCTATTATAGGATCTATTTCACCACGAAGCTGTACAACTGCAATTCTGCTGCTGTCATATTCCCTGGCTTTTTTAACGGCCTTTTCAACACATCCAAGAAGCCTGACATAATTTTTATCAAGATATATGAAGGGCTTATCCGTTATGCGAACTCCTATTCCCCCGGAGACAATGGACTGGCGGACATCTTTTCTGATCTCAGCCGGCACTTTTTTAAAGGCCCCGCATACAACTTCTATGTCATTACCTGCTTTTTGGGAGAATTCATATGCAGCAGTGGCAATTCCTGAAAATTTCCCAACAGTACCCAAAAGCATTTCCTCAGCTTTCACAATCTGATCTGCATATCCATTTCCCGAAAATACACAGTCGCCTATTTTAATTTTATACCCTTCCGGACATATTTTTACTTTTTCCACTTTTAATTCATCCGACATTTTTTTCAACTTATCACTTCCGGAAAAAATACCGTTTTGTTTGGAAACTATTTCAAAATTCCATCTGCAGCTGCTTATTTCAGAAAAAAGATATTCTCTAAGCTCCACACTATCTGCCCCTCTCCTGTAAATTTATAAAATCTCAATTAATTCAGGCTTTAACTGTTTTATGGTTAAAATCTTTATTCTCTACCAGAAGTGAAATTATCACGCCGCCTATAAGTGCAAGCAGCGGAGCACTTATCTTGAATACAGTTATATTGCTCATGGCAATAACAAGTGAAAAAAAAGATCCATATTTGAACTTATTGGTCGAAAAAGCATCTTTGAATGAACTGTACAGTACATTTATCATTGCAAGTCCTGCAATGATGCTGGTTAGAGCAGAGGGCAGTGCTGAAACAAATGCCATAGCCAGGCTTGCAATAAGCCCGAAAACTATAAACAATATCCCGTTTATCACACTGGCTGCATAACGTCCTTCTTTATCGGCACCTGCTTCTTCGCTGGCACATATTGCTGTCATGGGTCCCGCAACGTTGGCATTATGGCCTCCAAAAAAAGATGTGATCATGCTTCCAATTCCACTTACCATGGTCATTACATTAACTGGAGGTTTATACTGCTGTGATATCAGGACTCCAGCTGCCTGGGCATTTTCTGAACCTATAATCAACACTGCAAGCGGTATTGATACGGATAAAGTGGCTCCCAGGCTAAACTGCGGCACAATAATCTGCGGTGCAATAAATTTGAAACTCTCCGCCTCAAAATGCAGGGAACCGGTAACCGCCACTGCTATTATTCCCAATATAAGCGCTCCTAAAACAGGCGGTACCTTTTTTGTGATTTTAGGTATTATGAAAAAACCGGCTAAAGTCAGAAGTCCAACTACAGGCATTGATTGAGTTGAAGTGATAATGCCTGTTCCAAACTTTATCATGGCCCCTGCTATCATTGCCATGACTATGGGAAGCGGAAGCCATCTCATTATCTTTCCAATCAGCCCTGAAATGCCCAGCAGAAAAACTATAATACCTGCAATAAAGTATGCTCCGGAAGCCTGATAGATATTAAAATTCTTGAGCACAGTCACAAGCATGACAGCAGCAGGTATGTTAAAAGCTCCACATATAGGCTGCTTGTATTTCAATGCCAAAAATATACTTACCAAACCACCTATAAAATAAATAGAAAACAGCCATGAAATAGATTGTACATTAGTAAGCCCTCCATCCGAAGCGGCTTTTATTACCAAAAGAGCAGGGCCTGTACATCCAAAAATGGCAGCTACAGCACCTGCAGATATAGTACTTCCATTAATATGCTTAGGCAATTCCTTTAAGCTCTCCGAAATTTTGTAACCCTTTTCAAATATCGACTCTTTCTTATTTTGTTTAATCTCCATGTTTTTCCCCCTTGCCTATAAATATTTTGTTTTACATTGTCGTATATCGTTTTCATAAGTTTGTAAAAAAAATCAGCTAATAAAACAAGTAGAATTAATAATCCAAATCATATCCAGCTGCAATATAACTTTGTTCTATATTATCGTACTGTGTTTTGTATTATCCACTACCATTATTATAGAAAACTATTTATAGTATGTCAACAATTTAACTGAATTTTAATAAAAAAAATTCAGATACGGAAATATTAGCCCCAATATCTGAATGATGTTAATCTGCCATTATTTATCATTTACAACATGAATTTTTACAGCTGCATTTTCACCTATAGTAAATTTGCTTTTTAAGTTGCTGGAACCGCTGAATTTAATCTTTACGGAAACCTTCTGAACTGTTCTTTTATATTTGCCCTTATCTGAATAGGAATTTGATTTCAAGGCAGTCTGAGACATCTTTCCTATGGATTCCACTTTCCCGGTAAATTTCTGATTTCCATATTCATCTACAGATATATCCACTGTTTGTCCCGACTGCAGTCTTCTGGTCTTTGTCTCATCTATATTGGCAATTATGTAATAATCCTCAGGATCTGCAAGAAGTGCCATGGTTTTATCTGGTGATATGTTTTCGCCGGAATTCACTTCCTTTTTTACAATTATTCCATCAATAGGTGATCTTATAAGAGATTTTTCTATGCTGGAATCGGAAGAACTTCCAATATCCTGGCGGCCCAGTATCTGATCCCTTGTCACTGCATCTCCTTCCTCCACATTGAATTCCAGTAATTTCCCACTTTTTTGAGAATTCAATTTTACTATATCAGCCATAACTCTGGCATCATCAGTATAAACATAATAAATATGCTCATAGACATAATAGGAAATTATACCTGCTGCCAGAACTGCAGCAGCTATCACGGCTCCTATAATTACCTTCCTGCGGTTTTTTTTCACACTGGAAATTATATTAGATTTCATATCAACCTCACCTCTCCCATTACTTCAAGCCAACTTCTGCAAACATACCCGGTTTTAGAAGCTCATTTTTATTATTCAAGGTCACCTTTACCAGTACACCTGAATTCTCTGGATCCAGCTTTGAATTTACAACGGCTATTTTCCCCGAAAATTCATCTTCAGACACATCAGGTATTTTTACAATCACATCTTGTCCAACTTTAATTTGGCTCAGAATACGAGGTGGAGCAAAGGCGTTTACATACAAATTATTGGTATTTACTATTGAAATAATAGGCTTGCCCTCGGTTACCATATCCCCTACATTTACATTTCTGGAACTCACCACACCTGAAATAGGCGCTTTAATAACAGCAGAATCAAGTTCTTCCTGGCAGCTCTTCAACTGTGCCTTAGCCTGAGAAAGCTGGGATTGATACCCGCTTACACTGGCGGCATCCGGAGCTGCGGCATTCTGAGCATTGGACAAACTGCTCTGTGCTGCACTCACTGCCGACTGTGCCTCATCCACCTTGTTCTGAAGATCTGCAGTATCCAACCTGGCCACTACATCTCCCGCCTTTACTTTCTTGCCCAGATCCGTAGACACCTCAGCGACTTTTCCGGCAATATTGGAACTTACATCTATACTGTCATTTGTGTCAATTTTCCCACCCATGATAAATACGGTACCACTGCTTGACTCATCTATGTTAATAGTCTTGCTGCCGCTTCTGTTACCAGAACTACATCCACTAAAAAGCAGTCCTATAACCAAACAAAATAAAATAGCTTTTTTCATTTGAACCCTCCTTATGAATTACAATTGTTTAAATTATATAAAAGTTCACTTATATTCACCATATATTCTATTCCATAAATGTTCTCACTTCAATAGCACTGCAGTAAATCCTGAAATTACCTTAAAAATAGTCCTCTTTGCAAGAGTTATTTAACAGCACCAGAATATCCATCATGTGCACTATTTTGAACATATCTCCATACCACAGTATCCCCTGTATGGTATATCCACTGTCCACTTTCTACATCTGGCTTTATAAATTTGCTTTCACCTTTTTTTCTAACATAATAGCACCATCCAGACAGATTACCTGCCTTTTTTTCTACACGTCCGTTTATAGCTGAAAAATGTAATATAGAATCAGTACCCGTGGCCGTATAATCTATTTTTGCTTCATCCAGAAGTTTTTTCGTTATATATCCCACTGTTTTACCATCCATATCATTTACATCTTTCTTCAAAAATACATTATTCCCGTGTATTGTATCCATAAATTGAAAAGAATTATTTTCCTCAGGCTCTCCAGGCATAACAGTTATATTTTTGTGCGAAGATTTATTGTTCTTTTCATTATTTTCAGAACTGGATAAAGATTTATCAGCGGCTTGTTGAGAATTTAATTGTTTATTCATAAGAGTGGAACTATAAATTTTATATGCCTTTATGGCTAAGACAACTGCAACTGCGCAAATTATTAAAATCAATATCACTGTAATATATTTTTTCTTTTTATTCAAAATCATCACCACCTGTATAAAATATATTAATGTACCAAATAACCTGCATAATATAAAGTTCATTCTGATAATTATACTTTTACATTTTTCGAATACTTATTTTCGTCCCTAATATAAGTTATATTCAGTTTCCTTTTATAACGCTGAAATACAACTATAAAATTATCATAAAATATAAAAGAAAATATGAAAGAACTTCCTCCATGCAAAACATCAAAGGTAAGTCCCGCTATGTAGGTTCCAATTATACTTTCTAAATTTGCAGGCCTCACAAAGCCGGATATAAACCACAAGTTCATAATCCAGTCAAACACAAATCCAAATAAAAAACACACCAGGGAAAATTTGAAATCTGAAACCACTTTCTTCTTTTTGCCCCAGAAACCTGCTATGATTCCAACAAGTGCCCAGGAAAACATTTGCCAGGGAGTCCAGAGTCCCTGGCCAAAAAATATATTGTGGACATAAGTGACGCACCTATTTGAACATCATTATTAAATGTAACTGCCATAAGAACTGCTATAACAGCTGCTGTGAGAAAAATAGTTATTTTTTTCATAATTACTATCTTCTCATGATTACTTATTTAAAAGTGTATATGCCCCCTGCACCTTCTTTAAACATCTTATAAGCTTCAAGGGCTTGTACAGCTTGTTCGGTAGCCATACTATTATAGCCCCCTCCTTTTACGTGACAGAATCCTCCTCCAGAAACCTGGTAGCTTAAAAGTGAATCCACAGGTGTCTTGCCGTTCTTAGTAAACTTTTCACTTCCAGGATCTACACCATTTGCACAAAGAGCTATGATAACTTGTGAAGCACTTTCACTGTTGGCTGTACCCCAGGAAGAATACCCGCCGTCATTTTCCTGAATTGAAGAGAGTCTATCAAAAGCTTTATTAACTGCCTGCTTTACATCAGAGTTAGATGACGCATAGGGTGCAAGAGCTGTAAGTGCCATAGCAGTCATATCAGGATCTGCAGTAACACCGCCATAAGACCATCCTCCATCATTTGTTTTCTGTTCCAATATGCCAGATATCAAACTATCTCTAGTATTTACAGAATTCTTCGGTATCTCAAAATCTCCAGAATCCAGTGCTATAAGAGCAAATACATAGGCGTTTATACCCTGATCTGATAATTCTTTATTATTATAAATTTTCTCTATAAAGTTTATACCTTCAAAATTTGTCGGATCCTGTCCTATAGACATAAGAGCCAATGTAATTCTTTCATAATCTGTAGGCTGATTAAGCATTGATTTTATATTTTTTTTCAGATTGGTCAGATAATTGGATGGAACTGTAACACCATATCTTGCTACTCCAAGTGCCTGCCATTCATCTTCAATTCCTTTTTCAAGTGTTTTATCTATAGCTCCGCTCAAGGCATTAAGCACTTCAGTAGAAACACCATTAAACAGCCCTTCAATCTGGCTTAAAATCGTATCAGGGACAACTGAAGTACCGCCTAATGCAATAAGTGTAGTATCTTTATAAATACTCTCCTTTATAAAATCTGCCATATCAGAGGAAATAGTTTTATAAACAAGTACCATTGGAGCAGACTTCTGAGCTGCCAGAGCTGAACCTGAAAGGGCATCCGCAAATTCACTGCCAGTAGGTCCATCCCCCTCTGCTATATATATTTTTTCGAAATCAAGATCAGACTTGAAATTCTGGAGTATGGCAAGATTTGTGGCAAATCTCGTAGCTCCTCCAATTCTTTGTGAATTTGGCAGTGAATTTTTTACACTGTCTCCAATAGACGAACTTCCTCCTATTACATAAGTTTTACCTGGATTAACACTCTTTATATAGCTACTTACTACATCAGGAAGGCTACTGCTTTCAGACAAAAGTATGGGCATTCCTTTGCTGGCAGCTATAGGTGCTATTGAAAGGCTGTCCGCATATCCAGCTCCAGATGTAACTACCACATTACTCACACTGCCAAGATTCTGGGCCACTTTCACCGATGTTTCATATCTGTTTTGTCCTCCTAATCTCTGGACATCGCTTATTTCAATACCCTTTAACTGGGATATAATATTGTCAGACAGTGAAGCTTCTCCGCCAATTACAAATGCCTTAGCAGCTTTAAGCCTTTTAATTTCACTTATAGCATTGCTGCTTAGAGAATCCTGCCCGGAAAGAATAATAGGTGCATTGTTCTTTTTGGCAAGAGGAGCCGCACAGAGTGCATCTGCATATCCATAACCCTGAGCTATAATTACCGTACCTGATCCATCTTTCCATCCCTTTTGACTTATTTTAAGTGATGTATCAATTCTATCATTACCATAGATTCTTTCTTTAGCTATATTCGCAGTGCCTGTACCAGAAGTCGTCCCTGAAATTGTGCCTGCATATGCATTTGTTTCGATCCCGGATAATGAGATACTTAACATAAATAAAAATACAGTAACTTTACTAACAATTTTTTTCATATCCATCCCTCCAAATCTAATTTAAAATCACTTATTTTCCCAATCACTTTCATAGCCATCATGAATTCCATCTGAAAGATACCTCCACACAACTACATCTCCAGCATGCCATACCCACTGACCGCTACCTATATTGGGTTTGTGAAAAATATTATCTCCACTTTTTTTTACATAGTAACACCAGCCAGAAAGTTTCCCCGCCTTTTTCTCTGCAAGTCCATCTATAGCTGCAAAATACAGTGTAGAAACAGAACCTGTGGCCCTATAGTTTATTTTTGCATCATCTAAAATTCTCTCTGTTATATAACCTACAGTCTGTCCATCCATGCTGCTGTCTATATCTTTAGCAATAATCATCTTATTTCCATGAACGGTATCGATAATTTGAAAAGTACATTTGCTCTCTGGATCACTGGTAGTAACTTTTACAATACCATTTTCAGCAACGATAGATGGATTGGTTGATTTTGAAGACTTGGTCTTATCCCCAGTATCTTTATTTGCAACCTTCTTAGGGCTGTCAGAAACAGGTTCTTTCTGTTCCTTTTGTGCACTTATGCACTTATCTGTTTGTTTGAAATAGTATTAGAGTATAGTGTATTTGCTTTAAGGCCCAATATAAATAAAACTGACAAATATGGCAAAAGCTACTGCGTCTATTGCATACTTTTTCTTGCTTCCTTTGATCTTCATGTCCCAAACCTTCTTCTATCATTTAATATAACTTATAATGAGCTTTCTCTTGTACCGCCTGAATACAGGCAGAAAACTGCTGTAAAATATTATGGAAAATATAAAGGAACTGCCTCCATGGAGTATATCAAAAGTCAGTCCGGACATGTATCCTCCTATAAATGTCCAGAAATTCAATGGTTTTACAAATCCAATTATATACTGGAGATTCATGATCCAGTCAAACATGAAGCCAAACAGGAAGCATATCACTGAAAACTTGAAAGCCGAGACCTCCTTTCCCTTTTTTCCCCAGAATCCAGCTACGATTCCAACAAGCCCCCAGGAAAACATCTGCCAGGGAGTCCAAGGACCCTGTCCGAAAAATATGTTGGACAGAAAAGCCGTAGTGCTTCCCACCAGAAATCCTTCATAGGGTCCAAATACAAAACCGGTAAGTGCAACAAGAAATGTAACAGGCTTAACATTGGGTATAGGGGCAAAAACAATCCTTCCCACAGTGGCAAAGGCACTCAAGGTAGCTATAATGGCGATTTCCTTGGTACCTGCATTGCTCTTTTCAAAGTAAAAATAGCTCATAAAAAGTATTACAAAGACTCCAACCATGCACATGGTGGAAACACCGGTCTGAAAATCACTTTTTACAGTAAGTGCCATAAGGACTATTATTATGGCAGCGGTAGCTGCAATTATGGCTTTTTTCACACTCTGCACCTCCTGACAGCTTCTTCCAGAGTAAATATACTTCTGTCTTTTTCTCTAAGCAGTTTATTCATGGAGGTGGTATAGAATATGCCATCCCCCAGTACTTTTTCCTTGCTGCCATCCGCCACAATGGCACCATTGAACATTATCATGTACCTTTTGCAAAAGCTGCTGGCAAAATCCGTGTCATGGGTTACAAGCACAATTGTAGTCCCTCTATAATTAAGCCTCTGAAGCAGCCTCCCCAATTTACCCTTGAGACCACTTTCAAGTCCTCTTGTGGGTTCATCCAGAAGAATCATATCAGGCTGCAGTACAAGTATGGTTGCTATAGCCACCCTCTGGCGCTGTCCTCCGCTCAAATCTCTGGGATTCTTATCTTTAAAATCATATATTTCAAGTTCTTCCAAAACATCTTTAACAATTTTTTCATCATATATATCATAATTGTCCATGGTAAACCTTACCTCTTCGTATACACTGTCCTTGGACAGGTAATCGTTGGGGTTCTGGGATACATAACCTATATGCTGGGCTATCTCCCTTATACCCATCTTATTTATGTCCCTGTCATAGAGCTTCATGGTTCCCTTGTAGGTCTTAAGGCCCATAATGGATTTTAAAAGAGTGCTTTTACCCGCACCATTTGCCCCCATTATACTTATAAATTCTCCTTTTTTTATTTCAAAACTTAAATTGCTCAGGACTTCCTTTGAGCCATACTTACAGCTCATCTTATCGGCAGAAAGTATAACGGACTCATCCTCTGCAGCAGCTATGGCCTCTTCATGCTTCTCCATTTTAATGGGTGTGTTGAGAATTTTCACTCTGGCATCCTTGAAATCCAGAGGCATGTTATCAAAACCAAGTTTCTTGAAGAATTTAAGATAATCCGGCATAAACATGTACTGTTTTTCACTGCAGTTGTAGTAAAAATCCTTTTTATCCCTGAACAGCTGCAGGGTTCCTTCATTCATGATGGCTATGGAATCCACCGTATCAAACCACCTGTTCACCCTCTGCTCTATGACTATTATGGTTATTCCCAGCTCTTCATTTATTTTTTTCACGAGATTCAGCATCTCCTCTGCAGAGGAAGGATCCAGCTCGGAAGTGGGTTCATCCAGAATTATGCAATTAGGCATGTATACAAGTGCGGAAGCCACTGCCACCTTTTGCTTTTCCCCTCCGGAAAGAGAAGTTACATTCCTGTCCGCCAGATGAAGTATCCCAGTGAATTGAAGTGCTTCATAAACTCTTCTCTTTATAACTCCCTCATCTGCACCTATATTTTCAAGTCCGAAAGCTATTTCCCTGTGAACCTTGTTCATCATAAGCTGCCTTTCGGGATCCTGGAAAACCATGGTTATCTTTTTTGCCCTCTCCTGGTGGCTCATCTTGTCTACAGGTTTCCCATCTATTTTTATCTCTCCCCCTATGGTCCCTCCATAAAAGTTGGGCACGGTTCCCACTATGGCCCTGGCCAAGGTGGATTTCCCCGATCCGGATCTTCCTGCCACCAGAAGAAAATCATTCTTCTCAAGTGACAAATTTATATTCTTCAATGATCTCTCCTGTTCCAGAGGATATGTGAAGTTCAAATTATCTATCTCTATATACGACATATTCCCTCTCCTCGCTGTTTAGAATTATAGCTAGTCAGAATCAAAGTTATTCCTATATTGAAAAAATTTATCGCAGTAACACCGTCATATATGTTGAATTTTACCCAATAATCACAATTTAGCATATGAACATCATATAAAAAGATATTTAAAAAGGAATTTAAAAATCCCTGAATCTTTGCGACAATAGGAAAGAATATTTTTGTAAAAAGAAATAAACTCTTTATAATCTTCTCCATTTACAATTTTTCTTCCATAGTTCACATTTACAAATGTATTAGTAATTTTTCCAAAATCAAATTGTTCAAAAGAAATGCCATCTTTAACAACAAGTAGTTTGTCTGAAAATTCAAAAGGCGTTTCCGCTGCAATTCTCTTGTACCCAAACACAGATAAAATTTTTAAAATGCAGTTATATAATTGAATTATCTGATGCTTATGGTCAGTTTTTAGTAACTTCTGATACCATAAAGTACGGGATAATTTTTTTAATAAAAAACTTAATATCAATATAACCAGAATGCTTATTAAAATAATCAGTAAAATAGGATATTTTTTTAAATATCTTATTGGCTTTACCGCATTAGAACCCTTTTTCTTTACTTTTTGCTGATTAGCTGCAGAAGAACTGGATGAAGAAGAACCTATTTTGCTGCTGGTTCCAGAAGATTTTTGCCGCACAACATTTTTATCCTCATGGGACAGTGACTGATTCTTTCTACTCTGTTTTGGCTGCTGCATAGGCTCGGGAGAATTAACAAGGGTAGCAAATCCACATTTTTCAGCTATTTTCAAAAAAGTAGGATTGGAAAGCACGGAAGGCTTATGTACCGGTAAATTTCCTGCTTGCACTACATTGAATATTCCCACAGAAGTCATAATACAGACAAAACAAAATATACAAACTACAAATATACAATTCAAAGGCCTGCTCTCTTTGCTATAAGAAATTTTAACAGTATTCCTATAAAATTTAAACGCAGTTAAAATTGTAATGCTCACAATAAAACAGATCAAAAAAAGCCAATTGGTTTTATATGCCAAAATAGTAAGTCCCGAAAATATCACAACAACTGCCGTAAATAACACAAGAAGAGTATTCTTGAATTTAGAACATATAAAAACAATAACAGCAGTAATTAAAATGATGGCATAAAATGAATAATAATATTCAAACTGCTTTTGGTTTAAAAAAATTCCTGAATTTGCAGCTATTATTATACAAGCAGCAAGAATTCCAGTCCACACAACAAGAGAAATCAAACTTGATTTCTTTGAAAAGAAGCACAGGTACAGCAGTAATAAAGGAACAGCAGAACATAAAATAATCCTTTTTAAATCATATGATAGTCCTGGGTCAATATTAAATGCTGGAAATATATTACATACAATACATACAATCACTACCTCGGCCAGCAGATACTCTATGCATTTTCCTATCCACATACTCCTATGCATACTCTTTCATCTCCTCATCATGCTGTAATTCTTCTGCAGAATAATTGACATAATAGTTGATTCCCAAATTCAGCAAATTACCAAGATTTAATTTTTCATCATCGCTGAGATTTTGCTTTCTTGTTTTAGTAACTGCATAAAAAAGATATATTTTTTTTCTCAATCCTCTCATCTGTTCCAGATACTGAATCAAAGATTCATTTAAATTTGCCGTGCAGACTATGATGATATCCATTCCATATTGCCGGTATGAATTGGCTTCAAACATTTCCACCAGCTGACCACCATATGATGGAGAAACTCCATTGAGATCCATAATTTCATTGTCTATATCATCCTGATTCCTTGGGAACATGGTTTGTACATAATTATCCTTTTTATAAATCAATTCCACATCTTCTTTTTGTTCAACCGCACAATTGGCTATTGAATAAGCAGTTTCTACCAAACAATCATATATGGAAAGAAGATCCTCATCGGGATAACCTGTTACTTCAGAATCCACATAGATGGTAACTCCTCTGTTAGTATAACTTTCAAATACCCTGACCATGTACTCACGGGTATGGGCTGAAATCTTCCAGTGAATGCTTTTAATTGGATCTCCCCTTGTGTATTGACGGACACCACTGTAATCATCCCCCTCCATCTTTGATCTCGCCGTAGACAAGGTGATTTGCCTGCCCCGTACATCATAAAAATCCAAATTTTTTACATCAAAACAGCGAGGCCTTACAATTACGCTGCCCCTGTCAAAATTTTTGCAGGTCAAATAAAAAATACCAAACAGGTCATAAACACGTATAGAGGAAATACCCATTTCATAAGTACCAATATGGTTAAATTCTATGTCAAAATCAAAGTTTTTTTTCTCTTTAGAGCATAAGGTAGTATCTAAATCAGTAACCTCTGCAATTTGTCCAAATAAATTATTCTTATAAAATCTGCAGGTAATGCGGGGGTAAAACAAAAGCCATTTGTTTTTCATTACAACTGAAAATTTATGTTTCGTATTTTTCCGACAATACATGTTGTTAGCAGGTTGGGAAAATGAGAAAGTTCTACGCAGGGCAAATACATACAATAGAGAAAAAATGCTTACTACCAGGAAAAAAATGCAGGGCAGATAACCAAATACGTTATTCAGATAGAATGCAGGCATCAGCAATAAAATTAAAACTACAATATAAATGATAATTTTGCAATACATCTTACGCACGCCCTTTCTAAAATAACTACAATAAACTTATTCTGCAGTGTCTTTCATAATAGGAACAGGTATTTTTTCCAAAATGTCCTGAAAAATCTGGGAATCTGTCTGTTTCCTTACTTTTGCCTTATGACTTAATACCAGGCGGTGTGGAATCACATAAGGTGCCATCTTCTTTATATCATCAGGCAATACAAAATCACGTCCTTTATAAAGTGCATAAGCTTTAGACATTTTATAAAGTGCTATAGAACCACGGGGACTGCTTCCTATTACAATATCAGGATGAGTTCGTGTTGCTTCACATAATTTAATGATATAATTAAGTACCAAATCATTTACATAGATTTTTTCTGCATCAGTACGAACTTTCAATATATCCTTACCTGAAGCCACAGGTTTAAGGCTCTTTTTAGCCTTTGTCCCCAATGATACCACCTTCATTTCATCTTCAGGACTCGGATACCCTAATGAAGTTCTCACCAGGAAACGATCGATTTGAGCTTCCGGAAGTGGATATGTCCCTAAATATTCTATAGGGTTTTCAGTTGCAAGCACCATGAATGGCTCCTCCAAGACATACGTATGTGAATCTACAGTAATCTGCTTTTCTTCCATAACTTCCAAAAGGCTGGATTGTGTCTTAGGTGAAGCACGGTTAATTTCATCTGCAAGCACAAAATTACTCATTGCAGCACCTGGGCAAAATTCAAATTCACCAGTTTTTTGATTATAAATTGAAAATCCAGTTATATCTGAGGGCATAACATCAGGAGTAAATTGAATTCTTTTAAACTTACAGGATATAGAACGGGCAAGAGCAGAAATCAAGCTTGTCTTACCTACACCCGGTATATCTTCAATCAATACATGTCCACCGCTTATCAAAGCTAAAACAATAATTTCAGTAGTTTTTCTTTTGCCTATAATCACTTTTGAAACGTTGTCAATTATATGGTTCAGAATATTTCGTGAATTATTGAAACTATCTTTTTTCAACAAGGTGTTTACACCTTCCATATCAAAATCCCCCTTAATATTAATATAAATAAAATAACCTCCCTTAGATTTAAGGAAGGTTAAAATATCTTTCTGATTATAATAAAAAAGCTTAGGGCTTATCAATCTACATTCAATGCAACTACTTATAAAAACCATACAAAAGCTTTCTCTTGATATGTAATATCTCCCCCTCCGAAAGAATTGACAAAATAACAGGCAGGCCTTCTGGCTCAGATTCATTTTACTCCCTCGCCTTCCCGGACATATGATATATATCCAGTGGCATATTGAGGTTTCGTCCTCCATACAGCAACGGTGGGCTGCAGTGGTTTTGTATCCACTTTTCCTTTTAACTGTCAAATTGACAGCACCTGATACGAAATATTAAATTTTTATAAATTATCTGACACTTTTATGTTAATTATAGAACATGAAATTGGCAAAGTCAACATTATTTAAGCTTATTTTAGAAATTATTCCTTGATTTTCTATAAAATTTGTATAACATCACTTATATGCTCATTGCATACAAGTGATTATAGTTAAAAACTGAAAATTGAGAGTTAATAGTAAAGGAAGATTTTCGACATTCGCCGAAAATCTTCCTTTACTATTAACTCTTAACTATTAATTATTGATTTCCATAATAAATAATGGGCCAGCCATTACGGCCAACCCATCATTTATTAAATCACCTTTTTTATTACAGAGCAGCTGCTGCTGCATCAACATCGTCCTGTGAAATTTGTAATGTCTGTAATGCAGTTAATGCAGCCTGATAGTCTGGATCATTTGTGTCAGCATCAGCTATTTTTCTTATAAGCTCTGATTTGTCTGCTCTTGTAAAGAATGGTGCAGTATAAACTGCAGTACTCCAATCATAGTAACCATACTCATCAACTGCAGTAGGCAAATAAGCTGAGTCTGCTAATCCAAGATCTGCTCCCATTGCTGCTGTAAATTCCCAACGAATTACCGCATTGTCAGGTACCTCAGCCAGTGATGTACCAGCAGTATAGTAAGTACCATTATCTTCAGTCAGTGAATCATTCACTGTAAACATCCAGCCTGAAATTCCATCATATTCTTTTTCTCTTAAATAATCATTGTCTGTTATAATAGGCTGATTAGGTAAGTCTGTCCTGAAAACAACACCATTAGTTATGCTGTTAACCCGATTATAAAATGTATACTTATTATCTGGAATTGGAGAACTATCCTGAAAAGCGCTGACATATGAGCTGCTTCCATCTACATCAATATCTTGAGTGGCTGCTGCCTGTACTGTTGCATCTAATATAGTTTCAGAATCATCCAATGTAACTTTTACTGGCTCTAAAATTGGGGATTGCGAAAAAACATTCCTCTCCACATCTACATAGACAGTTTTTGTAGTTGCTGCTGCCGCCTGGGCGGTATTTGTAAAGGAAGGTGCTACAACTCCCAGTGCCATCACCATTACACCCAGTACCAGTGCAAACAGCTTGTTCTTTATGAATTTAGTCATAATCAAATTCCTCCTTCAATTATATTTTGTAGCTTGAAACTCTGCTCCACTAGAAAGCGACCTGTTTATAAACATTTTATACAGCCTCACCTCCTTAAAATATAGAAATCACAGTCCTGTTTCCCACAAAAATGAGTTTGGAACTGTGATTCTATATGCCTTTTCGGAAAAGCTTGTCTATTAATACAGCACATCTATATAGTAAATGCTTTTCTTTTTATATTGTATTTTCAGATCACAACCACTTTTTCATGGAAAGTTCTTATGAATTATCCAGGCAAGGTTTCTGACTCATAGCTTTCCGGCACATCTTCAGTTTTTTACAGAAGATTCGAGGAACAGTGCAGGATGATTTTCCATTTACAGCGGCCCGACCGCTCAGGTTTTTCACCTGATTCCCTTTTCACCCTTTACCGGGTGACCCGAATAACATTATATCCTTATTGTTTTTGTAATATAAAAGACCTTCTTTCGAAGGTCTTAACATATCATATTAACATATTTCCCGATTTAATTATGGAAATATATCTGATACCAGTCTTTCCTTCCAAAAGAACTGCATATATCGGTAAACAGGCAGGTATACTGGCTTGGAATCATCTTACTTTCCATACCTTCCCAAAGGAGCTTGTCCTTCAGTGGCTTGTCATGGATTTCATCTTCCCTACAGTAGTGGAGGCTGCAGCGGCTTTTACCGCTTTCCCTATTAATTCCCGGGGAAGCCTGTCTACAAATTATAAACAATATTTATTTTTCACTAATTTCATAATATATCACATTATGTTATTTGTCAACATATATTCAATATATTTTATAATATGTAATTATATTATCTATATTAAAATTTCTACATTTTAATCCATATTTCGTAAATAATTTTGTACTTTATGTCACATCACATATACTGTTTTTATATGCCAATTTAATTTTATATCGGAACCCTAAATATATACATATACTGCAAGTATTAAAAAATTATTGGCATACAGCTCATTTATTGTATTAAATTACATACAATCCCATATAACAATCAAGAGCCAACGGTTTCGGCTGATCTTCGATTCTCACCGAAAATCTTCCTTCACTGCTGACTCTTCACTATTAATTCTTCGCTATAAACTCTTAACTGGATTTTACTAAAAATATCTTTTTAAATCCTCTGCCTTTTCTATATCAAATATATCCATACCAATGCTTTAATTTCGGTATTTCTTTTTCAGTTCTATTATTTTTTCTTTTGGCAGTTCAGTTATGTCTGCTATATCATTTATTGAATCTCCACGGTTAATCATTTTTTTAGCTATCTTTATTGCTTTATTAGTTTCTCCTTCTTCTATGCCCTTTTCTATTCCTTTTTCTATACCCTTTTGTGTATAGTATCTTTTTCTTATTTCATCCACAGACATCTTGGATACACCTCCCTGTGATTTCTTAAATTTCTCGTATTTATTTTCCAGTACCGGATCTTCTATTAAAAATAAATATTCTAAAAAATCCACCAGTGCTTTTATCTGCTCTTCATTTTTTACTTTATCGTAATTTTGGAGTTCTTCTGCCAGTTCTATTTTTACCCTGTATATTTCCTCATCCGAAGTTTCTGTATCCAGCAGCCTTTTTGCCATTTTAATTACCAGCTTCAGCGGGTTTTCATTGCTTATCTTTTCAAGCTCTATTTTCTCAACATCCACAGTCCTGAAATTATACTCCAGTATATTCTCCGCAAGTTCGGGCAATTTGTATACATACCTTCTGTCTTTACCGCTCTCGCCTCTATAGGTGTAAATTGCTGCAGCCACTATTTCTGATTTGTCATTGTATCTATATCTGAATCTATCCCATATCCTGTAAAAGTACCTGAACATCCTCTCCCCGAAAACTTCATTTCCACTGCTGTAACTCTGCACTTCCACATGTATAAACAGTATTTTGCTTCCTTTTTCTTTCAATTTCACTTTTATTATCTTATCCGAAATTATCTTTTCACTGCTCTGCTTGTCAAATATCTCTTTTTGTATTTCACTTAATTCTTTATCCAGAGACTCCGTCCCAGCTTCCCAGTCTATTCTGAAGTATAATTCCGGAAAAATCAATTCCACTATCTCGCTTTCAAAAGCCTCCAGTATGGTTTTCCAGGCTGCATCAAAATCGTGTATTCTCGCCAAAATCTTCACGCCCTTAAATGTTTAGTTATCTCTTTGTTTTATTATACCAGATTTTTATCAGTTACTGCATTAATATTTAGTTCATAATTTATTTGTACATAAAAAGCTCCCACAGGGATCACTTCACAATCTCCATGGGAGCTTTCACTTTGTCTTAAATTCCCGGCAGACTTCCAATATCATGCCGCCAATTGTGGGTTGTTGTAAATTCGACTTTAAAACTGGAATTAAACTTAACAGTATGATCTTGAATTTCTCCGGGAATCAATTTCTAGATGTCACTGCTTATGGGTATATCTATCACATCTGAAAGGGGAGCCATATTTTCAAGGCTGTCCCATACAAATGCCTTTAACTTGTATGTGCCCTCTTCAGGAAGCTTCAGCATG
Organism: Clostridium luticellarii; assembly: GCF_002995845.1. Lineage (GTDB taxonomy): Bacteria > Bacillota > Clostridia > Clostridiales > Clostridiaceae > Clostridium_B > Clostridium_B luticellarii. The sequence goes on from NZ_PVXP01000043.1 coordinate 25,038, forward strand.
CCCGTCAAAACAGACGATTTTCCAACTTCTACAGTCTGTTTTCCGGATGTATAGCTTATAAATTTATCATTGTCATCATACAGTGCTATTATAAGTGAAACATCTTTTGCACCTTCAGAATTATTTTCAGCTTCTATGGAAACTTTGGCATCTTCACCTAATTTATAAGTTACTCCTTCAGTTAAGTTAGTTATCTTTATTGGTTTAGTTCCATTGTCAGCAGTAACTGTTACAGTACAGCTTGCTGTCTTTTGTCCATCTTCTGTGGTAACTGTTATAACTGCAGTTCCCGCCTTCAATGCTGTTACTTTTCCATTTGAATCTACCGCTGCCACAGTCTCATCACTGCTTGACCAGATTACATTTTTGTCTGTGGCATTATCCGGGGTTGCTGCTGCAGCTAAAGTATCTGTATCTCCCACTGTCAATACGTCTGTTGCTTTATCCAGTGTTACTCCTGTCACCGGCGTTACACCACTCTTTAAACAAAACAAGTTGGCACTGTCATTCACAAAAATAAGATTTCCTTCCTCAGATACCACAACGTTTGATGTTGCAAACTGAGGTTTGACCTCATTCTTATAGAGAACTTCCACTGTTCCCGGATTTTCGGCATTGTTTGTCTGGCTGTCCTTCCAGACAGAAATTGTATCTGGATTGCTGTTTGTGTGACCGTAGATGTAGACTGTCTGGTTGTTTTCCTCAGTGGCATAAGCCGTTACAATGGTAGGGCCGTTGACAAATCCTGTAAGAGCATTATCCCTGACTTCTGCAGTGTAGATTAATTCCATGGTTTCAGCATCGTAGACACTGGCTCCGGCATTTGTGGTAATGTAGAGACGTCCCTTATAAACAGTAGGACACTGGGACTGAACATCAATGGATTTGTACTCTCCAAAGGTTCCATCTTCATTAAAAATCACTTTATAGGTTTTCCCTGCATAAGTGGGATAGTAAATGGATTTTGTGGTTTCATCATAGACAATGGAAGTACGTATATTGGTTTCCTCGCCATCTGCATTGATCTTGTCTACAATGACCGGTTCTCCCTTTTCTATGGACTGGCTTAAACTGATGGAATAAACATATCCGCTGTCACAGGGAACTATCAGATAATCACCCACGATGGCCGCCCCTGCCCAATAAAAACTGGAGTTTACCCCTGAAGAATTGGTTAAAGACCAAACAGCACTTTTGCTTTCATTTCCAAACTGTGTATTTTCATCCTCGGCTTTAAAACAATAAAAACCGCCGCCGTTATTGGCATCAGTGCTTCCGCTGTAGACATAACCATCGTGATAAAGAATGGGACAGCTTCCCTGAGAACCGCCCACCCCGGAAGAACCTACCCACAGCTGGGTCAAGTCGTCGGCATTGAAGGCCATTATTCCACTTCCCGTCGGGACAAAAATTTTTCCTTCTCCATAAGCAAGCCACCCGGTGTATCCTCCTCCAAGAACTCCGCTGGTCATGGAACCTACCGCCAGGAGATTGCCATCCATATCAAATTTCATGAGTTTTTGATCTGCAGCTGCATAGATATTATCATTGACTACAATAGGATAACTCCATTTGCCCCATCCACTCATACCTTCGCCGGCCGTACTAATGGCAACATTCCACTGCTTCGCAATTTCATCTGCGGATCGTGGTGTCAAAGCATTGACAACACGGGTATTATAATCGTCTAAATGTCCTGTCCCCCAGAAAGCGGTATAGTCCGGAAGGGCAGTGGCCTCCTTAGATAAATTAATTGTATACTGAGCATAAACTATGGCAGCGTCTTGACGGCATGTCTTGATTTTTACGGTATTAATGCCCGCATTTTTGTCAATGGTGTAAGTATAGCTTTCACCATTTCCCACTTTTTGGCCATTGATTGTAATATAATATTTCTCATTTGCTACTCCCAGTGTCGGGGTAATGGTGATAGAATCCCCTTCCGGCATGCGGAGATCATATTTGTAAACCGCAGTATCAAAAACAAAATTATTGACACCTGTAACTTCCATATTCGAAAGCCGTGGAGTTGCTTGAATAAGGCCGTCTAATTCTTTTACTTTAGAGATGCCGCCATAGGTCACCTTAATGTAAATCTTTATAGGGGTGTCCTCTGTCAAATTTGTATTGTGTGCATAAAAGCCAAGCTTATTGGAAGCCATTACTTCAAAATACAAATTATCCGGCATGCTGCTGTAAAATTCATAAGTTGAACCATATTTACCTTCGCATAGATTTGCTCTGCTCATATAGCCGGACCAGTTAGAATAAGTTGTATTAGTAACTGTTGCACTTTCATAGTCCTGATTCAGACAATAAGATACACGGTCGGCTATGACGGTACATTCAAAAGTCTTTTCCTCTGTAAATTCCCCTAAAGTTACTTTTGCCGTAACTGTAATCTGTGCATCTTTGGTCAATCCTTGGTTATCTGCAACAATTTTCAGAGTCGCATCATCTGCCCTTTGAATGGAAAGGCGGTTTTCATCTGAAGAACTCCACTTGATAACAGAACCGTTTGTTCCTGTTGTTTTACTGCTCCAGCTGGTTTCATCCTTGTAAAATTCAAGGTCTCCCCCATTGAAATTTAAAGCATTTAAATCTGTCCTGAAATTGTATTCTCCTTCTGTATAGACACTGATTTTTTCCAGTGGACAGTTGATATTATTATAAGTTTTTCCATCAACTGTTACTGGATTCTGGGCACTGATATAATAAACCCCCGGAGAATTAAAGGTAATTTTCAGACTTCCTGTTGTCCCGCTTAAGGTTTCTGTTTCCAAAATATAATCCGAAGGATCTGCCGGAGTACCATCTTCCCTGAATATCATGGGTGTTATGGTATCTTTTAATGCCAAAATATCCACATCATTGTTTAACAGCTTCTGACTCCTGTTTAAAAAGTTACTTACTTCTGTTCCCACCTTGCACATCTGGTTGCTGTTCTGAAAATTAAAATATGCTTCTGTTATGGCAGAATCATAGGCATAGATGCCTAGATTCGTTCTTCCCAGACTGACAGCAGTGGATGAATTAATGACTGTACTGTCTTCACTGTTCATTTGAACAATTCCATTAAGCGAAAACATCCATTTTGTCGTGTCCTTTGTCACCGCCAATCCATTTTTACCGGCAATGGATTTAAGGGTTCCGTCTGAATTAACTTGAATATAATTTTTCATGGTTTCTGCAGTAGCCCCTTGAGTTTGGGTGTAATACGCCGCCAAAACGTGCAGAGGAGTAATAAATCCCGGATCATCGTTATCAACGTTCAAGCCCAAATTACTGAATTTGGCATAGCTGACAGTCAGGTCACAAGGGTATATCAAGTTTTCATCAGGTGTTGTTGCTCTCAGAGTAATATCAATAGGTGAAACTTCTTCAGCATTAACTGTAGTAGAAATTTCTTTCTCTGACACTACACCATCTTTCCCATTTACAGCAGCCATACCTGCATCTCCGTCTGTATCGCCCGGCGGAGCCTTGTCTTTTACTGGTTCTGAATTTTCATCCCCGGGAACATAAGTCACTTTATAGGTTTTTGATGTCGTATTACCCCCGGAATCAGCTGCAGTTATGACAATTGTGTTCTGCCCTTCTGAAAGAGTCAATGCATAGTTTTCAGCTTGTCCCTCGACAGGGCTGCCATTTAACGTGACAGTTACCGGCAGGTTTCCCTCTGAATCATTTTCAGCTTCCCCGGTAAAATCCATATTAGGTTTAGAGTTTCCCCATTTTTTTAGAAATGACTAGATAACGACTGTGGATAAGGTAACTTTGAGTTTTAGAATTATCCACAGATTTATAAAATCGCATAAAAAATGAATAAAACAGTCCAGTCTTTTG
>NZ_PVXP01000044.1 GCF_002995845.1 Clostridium luticellarii
GTATAGTATGATATAAATAAATATAACTTGAATAAACTTTGAACCTTGTGTATCTATATTAACAAATACAGGTGGATAATTATTAAATAATATATTTATATACTAATATTTTAAGATGTTATCATTTACAATATATATATTTTGATAAATTAATAAATTTTCCTATTGCCTTTTTTAAAAAGTTGTGTTATATTTTTATAAAATTAAAAAGCACTATTGGTTATACCAAAATTTATAAGCGAGGAGATATGTAAAATGAGACAGGTAGCTATTTATGGAAAAGGTGGAATTGGAAAATCCACTACAACGCAAAATCTTACTTCAGGGTTAGCAGAAATGGGAAAGCACATAATGGTAGTAGGTTGTGATCCTAAAGCGGATTCAACTAGATTGCTTTTAGGTGGACTGGCTCAGAAGACGGTTTTGGATACTCTGAGAGAAGAAGGCGAGGATGTAGATCTGGATTCAATATTGAAAAATGGATTTGGAAACATAAAATGCGTTGAATCCGGTGGACCGGAACCTGGAGTCGGCTGTGCCGGAAGAGGTATTATAACTTCAATTAATATGTTGGAGCAGCTGGGAGCTTATACGGATGATTTGGACTATGTTTTCTATGATGTACTGGGTGATGTTGTCTGTGGTGGATTTGCAATGCCTATACGTGAAGGAAAGGCTCAGGAAATATATATAGTGGCCAGCGGTGAAATGATGGCCATGTATGCGGCAAACAACATATCAAAAGGTATAAGCAAATTTGCAAACGCAGGTGGAGTCAGACTGGGAGGTATAATATGCAACAGCAGAAAGGTTGCCAATGAGAGAGAACTTCTTGATTCATTTGCTAAAAAATTAGGAAGCCAGTTGATATATTTCGTACCGAGAAGTCCGGAGGTTACAAAAGCAGAGATAAACAAGCAGACTGTTATACAGTATGATCCAAAAGCCAAGCAGGCGGATGAATACAGAGCGCTTGCCCAGGCTATAGATGGAAATGACATGTTTGTAATACCAAAACCGATGGCTCAGGATGAGCTGGAAGCCATAATGATGGAACATGGTCTTATGGATTAAGGTCGTAATATGAAAATACAGTTTATAAAGACTAGGATAATAAAGTGTATCCCTAAATTTTGAGGTGATTTGAGGGATACACCCAAAAAAGTACCAGAATCGACTAAATTCTAATACAATGTAAGTTTAACACGAAAAAGGGGAGTGTTCAATAATGTTAATGGTAAAAGCTATTATAAGGCCGGAAAAAGCTTCAATTGTACTTTCGGAATTATGTGATGCTGGTTTCCCGGCAGTGACCAAGTTTGATGTGGCAGGCAGGGGTAAACAGAGAGGAGTAAAAGTCGGAGAAATATTTTACGATGAAATACCTAAACAGATGCTGCTGATAGTAATAAAAGATGAGGACAAGGATGATATTATAAGCATAATCACTAAAAATGCGAAAACTGGAACCAAAGGAGCCTTTGGAGATGGAAAGATATTTGTAACTCCTGTAGAAGAGGCCTATACAATAAGTTCAAATACAAAGGAATTATAGGGGGAAAGCAGCATGAAAGAGATTATGGCGATTATCAGAATGGATATGGTAGGCAGGACAAAAGATGCTCTTGCCAAAATCGGTTTTCCTTCTATTACATGCAAAAAGGTGCTTGGCAGGGGAAGGAAAAAAGTTGATTTTTCTATGATCCAGGATTTTATCAGTGAAAAAGATATACTGGAAGCATCGGGCAGGAAGATTGCAGAACAGATATCTGAAACCCACAGGCTTATTTCTAAAAGATTGGTAATTATATTGGCAAAAGACGAAGATGTAAAAAAAGTTGTGGATACTATAATAGAGGTTAATAGAACGGGAAATCCCGGAGATGGAAAAATATTTGTAACAAAAGTGACAGACATAGTTAGAATAAGGACAGAAGAAGCAGGAGATGCGGCTATTTAATTTTTGTGAAAGGATGGGATTTTATGAGAAAAAAATTAGATAAAGTGGTAAATGAGGTTTTGGAACCATATCCGGCTAAAACCTACAAAAAGAGAAAAGAGCATATTGTCATAAAGACAGAAGAATCCCCAAATCCGGTCATCGCAGCTAATGTAAGGACTATACCAGGGGTGATTACAGCCAGAGGATGCTGCTATGCCGGCTGTAAGGGTGTTGTCATGGGACCTATAAAGGATATGGTACACATAACCCATGGACCTATAGGGTGCTGTTTTTATACCTGGGGCGGAAGAAGATTCAAGTCAAAAGCTGAAGAAGGTGGACAAAATTTTAATGAATATGTTTTTTCTACCGATATGGAGGAAAAAAATATAGTCTTTGGCGGAGTTGACAAATTAAAAAATGCAATAAAGGAAGCAGTTGAAATTTTTCATCCCAAGGCCATAGGTGTATATGCAACATGTCCTGTTGGACTTATAGGTGATGATATAAATGCAGTAGCACGGGAAGCCTCGAAACTCTATGGAATTGATGTTCTTGCCTTTAACTGTGAAGGTTATAAAGGTGTAACACAATCTGCAGGTCACCATATAGCAAACAATACGGTTATGAGTGAAATAATAGGAAAAGGAAACGGCCAGCATAAAAAGTATTCAGTAAATATACTGGGAGAATACAATATAGGCGGGGATTCCTGGGAAATTGAAAGAATTCTTGAGAAAATAGGCTATAATGTGATTACAGCTCTTACAGGAGATGCAAGTTATGAGCACATTCAAAATGCCAATCTTGCAGATGTGAATCTGGTGCAGTGTTATAGATCAATCAACTATATAGCAGGTATGATGCAGACCAAGTATGGTATACCATGGATCAAATGCAATTTTATAGGCATAAAGGGAACAATTGATACCCTGAGGGAGCTGGCAAAAGTCTTTGATGATCCATATCTGTATAAAAAAACAGAAGAGGTCATTGCAGAAGAACTTGCTGAAATTGAAACAGACATAGATTACTATAAAGAGAGATTAAAAGGCAAGTTGGCTTGTTTATATGTAGGTGGCTCAAGAGCCCAGACGTATCAGGTACTGCTAAAGGATCTTGGTGTAAAAACCATTCTTGCAGGCCATGAGTTCGGACATCGTGACGATTATGAAGGAAGTGAAGTTATTCCAACTATAAAAGTTGATGCGGACAGCAAGAATATTCCTGAAATAACTGTAGAGCCGGATAAAGAAAAATATCGTGTTATAGTACCAAAGGAAAGAGCAGAAGCTCTTAGAAAAGAAGGTGTGCCGGTATCCTATTACGGCGGATTGGAAAAGGAAATGGATAATGATACGGTGATAATAGACGATTTAAATGCCCACGAAATGGAAAAATTCATAAGAGAACTCCATCCTGATATGTTTCTGACAGGAATAAAGGAGAAGTATGTAATTGAAAAAATGGGAGTGTTGTCAAGGCAGCTTCACTCCTATGACTATACAGGACCTTATGCAGGATTTAAAGGTGCAGTTGTATTTGCCAGAGAACTGGCAAGGGGAGTTTATACTCCGGCATGGAAGTATTTGACTCCGCCCTGGAAAAAACAACCTTTAATAGAGGGAAAATTGTCGGATGAAGCAGCAGTTTCAGGAGGTGAAAAATAATGTTAGATGCAACACCAAAACAATTAGTAAAAAGAAAAGCTTTGAGAATAAATCCAGCCAAAACCTGCCAGCCAGTGGGAGCAATGTATGCAGCCCTTGGAATTCACAATTGCCTGCCGCACAGCCACGGTTCCCAGGGATGCTGTTCTTATCACAGGACGGTGCTTTCAAGACATTTCAAAGAGCCGGCATTGGCTTCCTCGAGTTCATTTACTGAAGGTGCCTGTGTGTTTGGCGGTGGTTCAAATGTAAAGACAGCTGTTAAGAATATATTTGCAATGTACAATCCAGATATAATAGCCATCCACACCACATGTCTTTCTGAAACCATAGGAGATGATCTTCCTACTTATATAAGGGACATGGAAATACCGGAAGGAAAGCTGGTTATTCATACAAATACGCCAAGTTACGTGGGATCACATGTCACCGGATTTTCAAACATGGTAAGAAGTATGGTGCAGTATCTTTCGGTAAACAGTGGAAAGAAAAATGGGAAATTTAATATAATTCCTGGCTTTGTAGGACCTGCTGACATGAAAGAGATGAAAAGAATATTCAGACTTATGGATATCCCATATATAATATTTCCTGATACCAATGGAGTGCTTGATGCACCAAATACAGGCGACTATAAAGTATTTCCTGAAGGCGGTACCAGGGTTAAAGATATAATAGATGCTGGAAATTCGGATATGACTATAGCTTTTGGGAGCTATTCTTCAGAAGATGCAGCCAAGAAATTGGAGACTAAATGCAAAGTTCCCTTCAAAACATTAGAGGTTCCCATTGGAATTGATGCAATGGATGATTTGATTATGACATTAGCTAAAATTACGGGAAAGCCTGTGTCTGAAGAAATTGAGGAAGAAAGAGGTCAGCTTCTTGATTTAATCCTTGACTGTGCTCAATACTTCAACGGTAAAAAGGCAGCTGTAGTTGGAGATCCAGATGTTGTAATTCCACTAGTTCAATTTTTAATAACCCTGGGAATGACCCCCAAATATGTAATAACAGGTACTCCTGGAGCATTATTTGAGAAAAAGATCAAAGCCATTATGGATGAAGCCGGTATAGAGGGAATTGTAAAAGCTAATAGTGATTTCTTTGAGATGCATCAGCTTATAAAAAATGAAGGCGTGGATCTTTTGATATCCAATACCTATGGAAAATTTATTGCCAGAGCAGAAGACATTCCGTTTGTCAGATTTGGATTTCCTGTAATGGACAGGTATGGACATCAGTACACTCCTAAAGTGGGCTACTCCGGTGCCATAGATTTGGTAAGGAGAATGTGTGATGCAATGCTCGACAAGGATGACAGAGAGTGTAAAGAGGAGGATTTTGAAGTAGTACGATAAATCATATGAATTAAAGACTGGTTTGGATTCAGGCATCACCTTGAATCCAAACTTGATATTATAAGTACTTTTTATTTAATGGAGGGGATCTTTATGGAAAATATTCAGTTGAGATTGGAAGCCGAGAAAGCTGAAATTATAGAAGATAGAAGAGAATTTGTATGTTACAACTCCAAAAATAAGAATTCAAAGATCAGATGCGAAGAAAACAGTGTTTCCGGTGCAGTTAGCCAGAGAGCCTGTGTGTACTGTGGCGCAAGAGTAGTACTAAATCCTATAACAGATGCCTTCCATTTAATACATGGACCAATAGGGTGCGCAGCTTATACCTGGGACCTGAGGGGCAGCTTGTCTAGTGGCTCGGAATTGTTCAGAAACAGTTTTTCAACGGATTTAAGTGAGACAGATGTCATATTTGGAGGAGAAAAAAAGCTGAGGGAAGCTGTTGATGAGATAGTTAAAAAATTTCATCCCAAGGTTATTTTCATATATGCCACCTGCATAGTGGGAGTTATAGGTGATGACATAGATGCAGTCTGTAGAAGTGCTGAAGAAAAATATGGAATAAGGGTAATACCTGTAAAGTCGCCAGGATTTTCAGGGAATAAATCCACAGGTTACAGAGCTGCCTGTAATGCTATATTGAAGCTCATAGGAGATAAAAAAAGTGATAAGAAAGTGAGCGGAATAAACTATCTTGGGGATTTCAATCTGGCAGGAGAAGTCTGGGTAGTGGAAAATTATTTAAAGAGAATAGGCATTGATATTGTTTCAAAACTTACAGGTGATGGAAAAGTTGACGAAATAGTCAAGGCACCTGAGGCAAAGCTCAATATAGTTCAATGTGCCGGTTCCATGGGATATCTGGCCAAGCAGATGGAGGAATTATATGATATTCCATTTATAAAAACAAGCTTCGTGGGACTTGAAGATACTGAAAATTCACTACTTCAGGTTGCAAATATTGTGGGAGATGAGGAAACTGTAGAAAGAGCTCGGGAACTTATAAAGGCTGAAAGTGAAAAAATACAGCCGGAGCTTGATTATTACAGGGGCAGACTTAAGGGTAAAAAAGCAGCTATATATGTAGGCGGAGGTTATAAGGCCATATCTCTTATAAAGCAGTTCAGGGATCTGGGAATGGAAACTGTAATGGTGGGAACACAGACTGGAAAACCTGAGGACTATGAAATAATAAGGCAGATTACAAAAGATGGAACAGTAATACTTGATGATGCAAATCCCTATGAACTTGAGAAATTCATGGTGGAAAAGGGAGCAGATGTACTTGTAGGCGGCGTCAAAGAGAGGCCTCTTGCATATAAGCTGGGAGTTGCATTTTGCGATCATAATCATGAGAGAAAGCACATACTTGGGGGATTTCAGGGTGCTATAAATTTTGCAAAAGAGATAGATTTAACTGTAAACAGCCCTGTTTGGGACTATGTATAAAAAATTTGAGGAGATGATTGGAATGGGTAATAAAAAACTGGTCAATGTGGATGTAAATCCGTGTAAAATGTGCATGCCCATGGGAGGAGTAATGGCTTTTAAGGGAATAGAAAACAACATGGTTATTTTACATGGCTCTCAAGGCTGCAGTACTTATATAAGAAGACATATGGCAACTCATTATAATGAACCTGTTGATATAGCATCATCTGCTCTTACCGAACAAGGCACTGTGTATGGAGGTACCAAAAATCTTAAAAAAGGTCTTAGAAATATGATTAAGATGTACGAGCCCACTACTATTGGTGTAATGACAACCTGTCTTGCGGAGACTATAGGAGAAGATACAAAAAGAATTGTAGAAGAATTTTATGAAGAAGAAAAGGATAATGAAAAGATAAAGCATATAAAAATAATAACTGCTTCAACTCCAGGATATGGAGCCACTCAGGCCGAGGGATACTATACGGCACTGAGGAGTATTGTTGAACAAGTCTGTGAGAAATCTGAAAGTACAGGTAAATTGAATATAATATGTGCCAACCTGAATCCGGGAGATGTGAGAAATATAAAGAGAATACTTGATGATTTCAAGATAGGATATACAATTTTACCGGATGTGTCAAATACCCTCGATTCTGCACATAATGACAAATACAGGAGGATACCGAAGGGCGGCACAAAAATAGAGGATATTAAAAAAATGCCTGGAGCAGCAGCCACTATTGAAATGGGAGTTACCGTATCCGATGAAAAGTCTCCAGGAATGTATTTGCAGAATGAGTACGATGTACCTCTTTATAAATGCCCTATTCCCATTGGCTTTAGAAATACGAACCAGTTTATCGACCTGGTATCGAAGTTGACTGGAGTTCCTATTCCAGAGGAATATGTAGTTCAGAGAGGAAGATATCTGGATGCCATGATTGACAACCATAAGTATACAGGGGAAGCCCGGGTGATGCTGTATGGCGAGCCGGAGCTTGTATATGCAGTTGCCAGACTCTGTCTTGAAAATGGGATACTTATAAAGATGGCTGCAATGGGATCTAAAAATCCTGAACTTCGCCGCAGACTCAAGGAGGAACTTAAAGTTCAAAAGGAAGATTCCATAGTTTTGGATGATACGGATTTTGGCACCATGGAAAGTTATGCAGAAAAGCTGAAAATCAATTTGATGCTTGGAAATTCCGATGGAAGGAGGATGGCAGGAAAACTGAAGCTGAAATTGATAAGGATAGGATTTCCTATACATGACAGGGTTGGCGGTCAGAGACAGGTTATAACCGGATACACGGGTTCTTCGTTTTTAATAGATTCTGTGGCAAATGCAGTTCTGGAGCATACTCAAAATACTTATAGGGAAAAGGCATATAATGATTTTTATGCACCTATGGCAAAAATGGAGAAAGAAGAAAAATCAGTTGGCGATAAAACCTGCACTCATCCGTGTTTTGGAGACAACGCACATAAATTTGCCAGAATGCACATACCTGTTGCACCTAAATGCAATATAAGCTGTAATTACTGCAGCAGAAAATATGACTGTGCAAATGAAAGCAGACCAGGAGTTACAAGCGGGGTGCTTAGTCCTGAGGAAGCCCTTCAAAAATTCAAGGCGGTGAAAAGCAAGATTAAAAACCTGACTGTGGTGGGAATAGCAGGACCTGGAGATGCTCTTGCAAACTTTGATGAAGTGAAAAAATCTCTTGAACTCATAAGACAGTATTCTCCTGAGACAACTTTCTGTCTTTCAACCAACGGGCTTATGCTTCCTTTCTATGTAAATCAGCTGATAGAGCTTGGAGTGTCGCATGTTACAGTTACGATAAATGCTGTAGACAAGAAAATAGGGGCAAAAATATACAGGGAAGTCAATTATTTAGGACATAAATATACAGGGGAAGAGGGAGCTGAAATACTTTTAAACAACCAGCTCGCAGGGCTCAAGTATCTCTGCTCGAAAGGCATAGTATGCAAAGTAAATACAGTTATGCTCAAGGGTATAAATGACAATCACATAGTGGAAGTTATAAAAAAGGTAAAAGAGTGCGGGGCATATATGACAAATATAATGCAGATGATACCTGTACAGGGAAGCAGATTTGAAGATCTGCCGCTGGTTTCAAATGTGGAATTGAATGAAATGAGAAAAAAATGTGAAGTTGATATAAAGCAGATGTATCACTGCAGGCAGTGCAGGGCAGATGCCATAGGAACTCTGTCGGAGGATCACTCTATAGATTTTAGGAATATAGGCTGCGAAGGCTGCATAAGCAAGTGCTCCGGTAAAGTAGAAAAAAATGAGCCTGAAGAAACTGCCCCTGAGGGTGGAAAATATAAGTTTGCAATTTCTTCTAAATCGGGCATTAACATAGATCAGCATTTTGGGCATGCTAACGAATTTTATATATATTCCTATGACCAGGGCAGCATAAGACTTCTGGAAAAAAGAAATGTAGATAAGTATTGTATGGGAATTTATGATTGTTTGGATCAGGAAGATAAAATGTCTAAAATAATGAGGACTATAGGTGACTGTGATGGAGTAATCGTGCTGAGAATTGGAGATGATCCCAGAGAAAAGCTGGAGGCGAAGAATATAAAGGTTATGGAGATGTATGATTCCATAAACAGGGCGGTGGTAAAAGCTGCAAAGGAACTTGAAAAAGCTGCCGAACCTGAAATTTTGTCTATTACTGAGATTGATAACTGATAATTTTCAACTGTGAATTGTGAATTGAATGAGGGGGTGTATAAAATGTCCATTGTAATAGACAAACATAGAAAGATCATTATAGACAGAACATTGCCTGAAATTGTGAAAGCAAATAGAAACATTGATCTAAAACTGACAGCCGAATTTCTTGCGCTTATTAAAGATCTGGGAGTGGATTTTATAGAAATAAACCAGGAAGTGGTTGAAAAAATCACGGAACTGCCAGAAGGACTCAAATATATATGCAGATTTGAAAATGCATTTGACGCACAAAAATTTAAATATGTCATTTTAAATTATAAAAAGCTGAGATATTTGGATGAAAATTCTCTGGAAAAATTAAAAGACAAGAAAATAATGCTTGAAGTCAGTATCAGGGATTTAGATAAAATTGCTATGGAGGAATCTGATAAGATATTCAACAGCATGGATGTGGTGTGTATTAGAGTAAAAGATGTGGTAAAATACAATTTATCAGGCTGGAGTAGATTTATAGAAGGTATAAAGGACAGATTTTCTGTCTATGTTGATTTTTGTGCAAGCAATAAATATTATATGGCCACTTCTGTCAGTCTGGAAGCCTGTGTCGACGGAGCGGACTCTGTATCTACAGCTTTTAATGGACAAATTTACAATATGGCACCCCTGGAGGAAGTTGTTTTAGCCCTTAAAATCATAAAAAATGGAGAGCTTCACGGTAATTTAAAATTACTGGCAAAAGCGGTGGGAGTTTATGAAAAACTTACAGATAAAAAAGTATCCCCCATGAAAGCTGTAATAGGAAAAGATATTTTTAAATACGAATCGGGAATTCATGTGGATGGAATAGAAAAAAATCCTCGAAATTACGAACCTTACAATCCCTGTGATATAGGTGGAACGAGAACCATGTATATAGGCAAACATTCGGGTAAAAAGGCTGTCATGGTCAAATTGAAAGAACTCAATGTGGACTATGAGGGTGTGAATATTGAAAAATTTTTGGATAAAATAAGAAAAGTGAGTACTGAACTCAAGAGAAATATTTTGGATGATGAATTGCTCAAAATGTTCAACGACTTTAAAAAATCAGCTTGAAGTAGAGCTTATCTGAAAGAAGGTGTGATTGTGGATGTAAAGATAGTTGATACTACTTTAAGAGACGGCGAGCAAAAAGCTGGTATAGCTTTTGGAGTAAATGAAAAAGTGAGAATTGCAAAACTTATCGATGACATGGGAATTTATCAAATAGAAGCGGGCTGTCCGGCTATGGGCGGATATGAGAAGGAAAGCATTAAAAGAATTGCAGGTTTGGGATTAAAAAGCAGGATATCTTCATGGAACAGGGCAAATATCAAGGATATAGATGCATCCATAGATTGCAATGTTGATATAATTCATATATCTATTCCGACATCTGATCTGCAGATTAGTTCAAAACTGGGAAAAGATAAGAAATGGGTTTTGGACAGAGTAAAAAGGTGTGCTGCCTATGCCCTTGACAGAGGCTTTGAAGTCACCATAGGGATGGAGGATGCCAGCAGATCGGATATAAATTTTTTAATTGAATTCTGTAGTGCTGTTTCTGAAATGGGAATTAAAAGGGTGAGATATTCAGACACAGTTGGAATATCTTATCCCAGGAGGGTATTCTACAGTGTAAAAAAATTGATGCAGGAAGTACCTGTGGAAATTGAAATACACGCCCATGATGATTTTGGGATGGCTCTTTCAAATTCTCTCGGAGCAGCTGAGGCGGGGGCTAAATTTGTGGACTGTACTATATCCGGAATAGGTGAAAGAGCTGGGAACTGTGATTTTCTGAAATTTATGCAGGTGTTGAATGTAATTGAAGGAGATAATTTGCTATCTGCAAATTTTAATAATCTGCTCAGTGTGGAAAAGGAAATAAAAGGAATAATGTAGATATAAGGCGAAAAACAGTGGGCTTAATGACCTGCTGTTTTTTATGGGAATAACTGTTTGCAATTGCAGCAATACTTATAGGATTGTTTACCTATATTGAGAATCATACAAGATTTCCTATGCTGGACATGACTCTCTTAAAAACAAGGCTTCTCTCTTTTGCGTATATTAGTACGCTCTTAAACGGTATTGCTAGAGGAGCCGTCACTTTTCTCTTAATATTCTATTTCGAGGGTGACAGAGGTATTGACCCGATTAGGGCAGGTATACTTTTATGTCCTTTTGCAGTGGCGATGATGGCCGTATCCCCTATAAGCGGTATGCTGTGTGACAAATATGGTGCAAGAATTTTAAGTTCCATAGGGCTTCTCATATCTGCTGCAGGACTACTTGGATTCATGGAGATAAATACAGCATCTTCCACGGTTTACCTGGTTGTGTGCATGGTATTTACCGGAATAGGCTCAGGGATGTTCTTCTCTCCAAATACAAGCTCTATAATGGCAAATGTGCCTGAGGACAAGAGGGGAATTGCGGCAGGTGTAAGGACCATGTTCATGAATGCAGGCATGGTACTCAGTATTGCCATATCGATGGCAATAATATCCTCAAGCATATCACCTTCAGCTATGCAGGCATTATTTGTACATTCTCATGTTTCTTCAAATGACATAGCTTCAACTCAGTTTATAAGAGGGCTCAGAACAGCTTTTACAATTTCATTCGTATTTAGTCTCATTGCAGCTTTCATGTCATATTTAAGAGGAACTGCACCAAAATGGGAAAAACAAGGTGAAGCATAACTATGAGGCATGCCTAAAAGCTGTGAGATCTTTTATTATGGATTCTTCCTGCTTTTGGGTAATTGTTCCTTTTTTTACTAGAGCATCTAATCTGTTCCTGAAAAATTCAGTCATATTGCTTATATGTTCTTTCCTACAGGAGATAAGTAAATTTTGTACAGCATTTTTTTGACCTTTACTTAAAATTCCCTTATTTACTAATTCATTCAAACCACTGTTGAAAGAATATCTGAAATTTTTCCCTTGTTTTTTGGAGATTGAAAATAGCTTTTTTACGGCAGTCTCTTGTTCCTTGGTTATTGTACCGTTTTTAACCAGATTATCCAATCTATTTTTGGAGCACTTATGCTTCTTTTTCATAAATTTATGGAAATCATCAGGTTTTATTGAATCTAGCACTGCATCTTCCTGGTTTTTTGTTATTTTACTATCTTTTACTAGTTGATCAAGGCGGGACTTATAATCAGGGTGATTATGTTTTTTACTGTTTTTCAACGTAGTTTGGACCATCACGGATGTATTGCCGGGTGATATGGCATGAACCGCCGTGGGACTGATATTTAACAAAATTAAAACAGTCAACCCGGCAATTATTCCAGTAGTTTTTTTAAGCATTTCATTTGCCTCCTCGTTAATATTTACACTTTGTTATAAATGTATTATCGTTCGTATAAATTTGTTTATAGTTTGCCAATTCATGAAATAATTATTCAAAAATATCGGATAAGTTCATAACTAATTTAGAAATTGAATTCCGTTTAGGTGGGTAATTGAATTTAAGAAAAAGTATTGATTAAAATTTGTGCAGGAAATATAATATCTAATGTATATTTTATTATAATTAAGATCATGCATACTGATGAGAAAGGAACTATATGATGTATAAGAAAAATCATATTTTTACTCCAAGTGTTATAGCACTCATTTTGCTTAGCTTCATTTTAGGAACCAGTGAATTTATTGTTATAGGCATCCTGCCGGATATTTCACGAGATTTAAGTGTTTCTCTGTCTGTAGCCGGGACCATTGTATCTATATTTGCTCTTACTTATGCAGTTGGAACACCAATAGTTACAGCGTGTACAAGCAATATAAACCGGTATAAACTTTTATTGCTGATGAATATAATATTTATTTTGGGAAACTTTATAAGTGCAGTGACGCCCTCTTACAGTCTTTTGGTAATTTCGAGAATTTTAACTGCTGTTGTTTCAGGTACTATAATTTCATTGTCAATGACCTTTAGCAGTGATGTGGCTATTCCAGAAAATCGTGGAAAGGTTGTTGCCTGGATATTTTCTGGTTTCAGTATAGCTTCAATTGTGGGTGTACCGGCAGGAACATTTATGAGCCATTTATTAGGCTGGCACTCTGTTTTCTTTGCTATTTGCCTTGTAAGTGGTTTTGTTACATTTTTTTTGGCACGCAGCTTGCCTAAACAATGTGTCAGTCAAAAGTCAAACATGATGCAGCAGCTTTTATTGATAAAAGATAGACGTATTCAACTTGGTTTTCTGATCCCAATGTTTGGAGCAGCCGCAACCTATGTATTTTATACATATTTGACACCAATTTTTGAAACAAAGTTGAACATAGATCAAAAATATATTGGTATACTGTTACTTGTATTCGGTATATGTTCAATTGTAAGTAATCTGATCTCCGGGAAAATTGCAGCATCCAATGGCATGAAAAAACTACATTTAGTATTTATACTCCAGACCATTCTACTTGTGCTGCTGCCAATATCCTTTTTGTTTGTTCCTGCAGGATTATCAGATATATTTGCTCTAGGAGTGGTAATGTATCTTATGAATTCACCGGTTCAAATTTATTTTCTGGATACTGCTACTTTTTATTATCCGGTCTCGGTCAACTTGGCTTCTTCAATAAGCCCAGTTGCATTTAATTTTGGTATTTCACTTGGATCACTAACTGGAAGCTTTGTTGTTGCACATGTTGGTTTTACATATTTGGGCGTGTTTGGTGCATTCTTTTCTTTTGCTGCTTTCTTGATAATATATTATTTGAAGAAACGAACTAAAAACTTTTCCAGTATATACTATAAGAAAGAAAGCATTTGTTGAGATGAAGACTCAATAAATGCTTTTCTTCTTATTTGCACAAATCTGTAAATATTCCTGTTTTAATATTTAATCACTTATTTTTTTAACATCAATGTGATTAGCAGTATCATCTATCTTATTGTGAGTTTTATTTTTTTTGGAATGCATAAGCATCATTGGTATCATTAAAAACATCATTATAGGACATATAAATGGAGCTATTGATGCAAGCAGAATTTTAAATCTTGGTGCTATTCCCAGAAAAGGCAAAATTGAAACTAAAGCTAATGGAATGGCACAGCAGAGAATCATCATAAGCATATGGCCTATTCCGCTGTGACTTGTGCTATTGGTTTCATTTGAATTATTTCCATGACAATTCATATAAATTCTCCTCACCTATTTAATAATTATTTTGTTTTATAATACGATATTTTTGTGTAGATGTTATGAAGAAATTAAAATACAGCTAAATTTTAATTTTTACATAATATCTACATATTTATCAAATAAAATAATTTTGATAAAGTCTATATAAAAACGTATAATCAATTGTATGAGTGGAGGTAATATTTTTGCAGAGTATCAGGAAAAAGTTGAGTATAATAATTATTTTTTGTTCAGTTATTGCAGTTATTTTGCTGGCATTTTTAGTTAATTTAACGGTCAATAGAACTTTCAACAATTATGTAATAGATACTCAGAATCAAAGGAATAGTAGAATTGTGGATTATTTTCAGCAAATATATAAAAAAGATAAAAAATGGACTATAAATTCTGGAAAGGAAATTATGCATGAGGCCTATATGAGCAATTATTGCTTAACCCTTTTAGATACTAACAAAAATGTTATCTGGGGTATGAATCCAGATGATATAAAAGAAAATTCCCATATGATGATGCAAAGAGTTTATAACAATCCGGGAGTTTATAAGTCAAAATTATTTGAAATTAAATATAATAAAAAAATTGTAGGTTATGTGCTGATTGGACAGTATTTCCCAATACTTCTGACCCAGCAGGACATAAATTTTAAAACGGCAATAAATAGAAGTATACTGATAAGTATAGTAATAGCAATTGTGATAGCGGTTATCATAAGTATAATTATATCGAAACAATTTTCTGACCCCATTAAATCGGTTTCAAATACATCTGTCAGACTCTCCAATGGAGACTATGATTCTAAGTCAAGTATAAAAAGTAATATAAAAGAGCTTGATAATCTGACTAGAAGTATAAATATACTGGGTAAGAAACTAAAAGAACAGGATCAAATCAGAAAAAGGCTTGTCTCTGATATTTCTCATGAAATAAGGACTCCGCTTAATATTCTCCAGAATAACTTGGAGGCAATGATTGACGGTATATTTCCAGTGAATGGGGAGCGGTTGAATTATTTAAATGATGAAGTGATAAGATTTGGAAAATTGTTGAACAACCTGAATGTTTTAAAGCAGTTCGAGGATGAAAAGTTAAATCTGAATATGAAGAAATTATTTTTAGATAAATTAGTTTTATCTGTAAGCAATAAGTTTTCCATTGATTTTAAAAATAAAAATATCAAATTTGATTTAAATATTGAAGAAGGTAAAAATTTTGAGATAATGGGAGATGAAGATAAGCTGAAACAGGTTTTCATAAATTTACTGACTAATTCTATTAAGTTCACGGAACCTGGTGGAGCTGTGTGTATTTACCTGAATGCAGATAAAAATAGGGTTATAGTCAAAGTTAAAGATAATGGTATAGGTATAAAAAAAGAGGATCTGCCCTATATTTTTGAAAGATTGTACAGAGGAGATAGAAGCCGGCACGAGACGGAAGGAAGTGGAATAGGACTGACTATTGTAAAAAAGATACTTGCTCTTCATTCTGCAGTTATTGACGTTGAAAGTGTTTATGGCATGGGCACATCATTTATATTATATTTTAATAGATACAAGGAGAATATGTAATGAATAATATTTTGATAATCGAAGATGAGGTGAGAGTGCTTGAAGTAATTAAAGCTTACCTTGAGAGAGAAGGATATAGAGTATATTGTGCGGCTAAAGGATATGAGGGACTTGATTTGTTTAACAAGGTGGATTTTCAGCTTGTCATATTGGATTTGATGCTTCCTGATATTGATGGTGAAGATGTGTGCAGAATTATAAGAGAAACATCTAAGGTGCATATATTTATGCTTACTGCAAAGGTGGAATTGAGGAATAAAATTCAGGGCCTTAATATGGGAGCGGATGAATATCTCACTAAGCCATTGAGTCCGAGAGAATTGACAGCAAGAGTAAATGCACTGTTTAGAAGAATGAATTACAGTAAATCAACAATATTTTCATATGATAATGGAAGACTCAAAATTGACAGGGAAAAAAGAAGCGTACAGGTAAAAGGAGAAGATATAATTTTAACTCCCAATGAATTTGAACTTTTATATACTCTTGCGTCAAATGAAGGCAAAGTCTTATCAAGGGAACAACTCATTCAAAATATATATGGTATTGATTTTGAAGGTTCCGATAGAACTATAGATGCCCATATTAAAAATTTGAGAAAAAAAATAGAAGATGACAGTAAATCACCTAAATACATAATTACTGTTATTAAGATAGGCTATAAATTTGGTGTGCAGAAAGATTCGTAATATATAAGACTTCAAGGAGTTTACGGGATGTTTATTTAAACCCCTTGAAGTTATGAGCCACTTAAGCCATCAACATTACATTTGAAGCTTTGATTACTGCTGTAGCTTCAGTGCCTACCTTAAGTCCCAGGCTTTTTATAGCATCCATTGTTATAATGGAACATATTTTGTTCCCATTTCCTATGTCTATTATAACTTCACCATTTACAGCTCCCTCTTTGATTTCGGTTACTTTTCCCTTTAATTGATTTCTTGCACTGATTTTCATAATTATATCCATTCCTCCTATATGTTTATTTTTATATTTATAGATTTTTCCTATTAAGGCTTAATTATACTAGAATTAATAAAATTTGATAAATATTATCTGTTAGTAATATTTTATCAAAAAAATCATCAGTAAGCCAGCATTTTTGTAATTTTTATGTTTATAATATGTTGTTGTAATAATAAAGATTAGAATTTTTATAACGATGGAT
Source organism: Clostridium luticellarii (assembly GCF_002995845.1). Classification (GTDB taxonomy): domain Bacteria; phylum Bacillota; class Clostridia; order Clostridiales; family Clostridiaceae; genus Clostridium_B; species Clostridium_B luticellarii. Next base: position 17,045 of record NZ_PVXP01000044.1, read on the forward strand.
ATAATATAGATTTGTTATATTAATATTTCTAAAAGGAGAAGTACGATGATTGATGTCAAGGTTGGGAGAGGGTTTTCAGATAATTTGGAGGAAGCATTTGAAGAAGCCACAAAAGATTTTATAAAACCTAAATTACTGATTTATTACACCAGCGAGGATAGATTCAAACCATTTTCGAAAATGCTGCAGAAAAAATTTAATAATTGCATAATAATAGGAAATTCTGCACATCGTGAAATTTGCAAATATGGATTTACCAGCGGAGCTCTTCTCGTAATGGATTTTGAAGATGGAATAGAATGCCATGCAGGTATAATTAAAAATGTAAACAAGTATCCCATAAAGTATGTCGGGAACATGCAGAAAGCCCTGGATAAGTTTGAAAATACTGAAAATACAATATGCTTTGAGTTCTGTATAGGCACTGCCAACAGTGAGGAAAAGGTACTGTCCACTATAACTTCTGTACTGAAATCATATAACATACCCTTGGCTGGAGGGAGTTCGGCAGCCAGTCAGCAGCCTGGGACCACATATGTGGGACTCAATGGAGAAATATATGATAATGAATGTGTGTTTGTATTAATTAAAAATTTAGGTGGCAGAGTTAAAATTTACAGGGAAAATATATTTAAAAGTACTGGAAAGATCTTTACAGCCACCAGGGTTGATTTAAAAAATCGCATAGTCCATGAACTTGATGGAAAGCCGGCGGCGGAAATACTTGCAGATGCCCTGAATGTACCTGTAAATGAGCTTGAATCACTGCTCTTTTTGTATCATCCTCTTGGAAGAGTAGTTGGAAATAATGTGTACATATCCACCAGCAGTAAGGTAATAGACAATAAATCCGTTTCCTATTTCAGCAGGGTGTATACAAACTGTCAGGTACTTTTATTGGAACGGGAAGATTACAAAAAGGTGCTCAATTCTACTATTTCTAAAATATTGAGTGATTTTGAACATATATCCTGTTCACTGGTGATAAATTGTATGGCCAGGACAGCCATATTTGAAAAGGAAAATTTTGCTGGAGATTTTTCAAGGAAACTGGGTGAACTTGGAAATTATATTGGATATTCCAGTTATGGTGAACAGATGAATGATCAGCATTTTAACCAGACTATGGTATTGTGTGCTTTTGAATAAATAAATGGAGGTAACGGAAAATGTGGAAATTATTTTCTAGTGATAAAAACAAAGTTAAATTGGACAATTCCTCTAAAGATATGAAAGCTGAAGAATTGGATAATATTCAAAATACCAATGAGGATAATGATTATAAATTTATAAATTATGGTTCAAGATATGTTCAGAAAAGGATGCAGGATTTGATGGAAAAGGAAATTTCAATTAGGGGTTCCATACAAAAAGTAGACAATGCATATGATACGGTTTCAACAAGTATAAAAAATATTAATAGTATTATGAGTAATTTTAATGATAATTTCAATGAATTTACAGCTATGCTCAAGGATATAGATTCAACAGTGGACAAATCCACTGAATTTGTTGATAATGCTGCTGTTATGAATTCGAATCTCAAGGAAAAAATGTATGATATAGAGAAGAACATGAAGGATTTTCAGACTATTTTTTTGGATCTTAAAGCATCTTTTGATTCAGTCAGCGGACTTTCAGGAAATATCAAGGATATAGCAGATCAGACCAATTTATTGTCTTTAAATGCATCCATAGAAGCTGCAAGAGCTGGAGAATATGGAAAGGGATTTGCAGTAGTGGCAAATGAGGTTAAAAATTTATCTGAATCCACAAAAAATTTAGTGGACAGCATAAGTGCAAAGATGAATGAAATGAGTGAGAATGTAAACAAATTAAGCTCATCCATCTCAACTTCAAGGGGGACTTTGAAAGATGGAATTGATTTTGCAAAGAAAACTGAATCTGTATTTGGCAGCATACTGGAAAGTTCTAAAAGTGTTAAGACATTGAGCAATAAGATGGATGATTCCACAAATAATGCCAAGGAAGAATTGAATAACATAATTGCTAACTCAAATGGAATAACAGATTCTTCAAAAAATGTAAAAGATCAGATTAAGGAATTGGATGTAAAAGCATCTGAGAAAGTAATGATCCATTCAGACTTGACAGATTTTATAGATCAGATTGAAGTTATATCTTCAGAAAATATGGTTTGATTTATATAAAACTATTAGTTGAATAGTATGTTTTTGTGTATATTCATAGTATATAATATATATGTATGTACATGGGGGATGGTATGATATATGATAAAACATAAAAGAAAGCCTGTTAAAAATAAGAAGGATATAGTAGTAATTACAGTATCAATTTTATTTTTATTTTCTCTTGGATTTATTTATGGAGCAAGCTTATCTTATAAAAAATCAAAAGCTGTGACAGCTGGCAGTATTTCTAATTCACCTAAGAATTCTTCCACAGAATCTCAGAAATACATGAATAAAAGGGAAAGTAAAGTACAGATTTCTAATTCAAAGGATTTAGGTGAATTTAATCCTTATAAATCAGATGGAAGAAAAGTGGTGTATCTAACTTTTGATGATGGACCTTCTGCAAACAATACTCCTAAGATATTGAAGATATTGAAAGAGCATAATGTAAAAGCTACATTTTTTTTAATAGGGAAGAGTGCAGAACAGAATAAAGAACTTGTAAAGGAAGAAGCTGCACAGGGAAATGTAATTGGGAATCATACTTATTCTCATGATATGAAATATATATACTCAAACCCAAAAGTGTTTATGAGTGATGTGGAAAAGTGTGAAGAAATATTAAAATCTATTCTCGGAAACAATTATGATCTAAAGCTTGTAAGATTTCCAGGAGGTTCTTTTGGCAAGAGGCTCGAACCTTTTAGGGAAGAGATAAAGGAAAATGGGTACCAGTATGTTGATTGGAATGATTTAACCGGTGATGCTGAACATAACGTAGTTCCTGTAGTAAACTTAGTTAGCAAGGTTAAACAGTATGCCAATCATGATCATTTAGTTGTGCTGATGCATGATGCACCTGCTAAAACCACTACTGTACAAGCACTTCCTCAGATCATAGCGTATTTTAGCTCCCAGGGGTATTCATTTGATACACTAAAGTGAAATTTACCGTGTTTTTGATAAATAAAGATCTCCAGTCTTGAACTGGAGGTCTTATATTTTATAAAGACTACAAAAACTAACCCGATTTTAAACTAGTTTCATTGAGGTCTACCTTAGAAGGTGATGTTTAGTTATTTAAAAGAGATTTCAAATATGGAAGTACTCTTGATTTCTCAAGTGCTTTGAGAAGTATATATCCAAGGGTTGCTCCCATTAAAGATGCGGGAATGAAAAAGGGAATATAAGTGAATATCGAAGTTTTGGGGAGTCCGTAAAATGCCCTCATAAAAGGGTAGGAAATAATTGCACTTAAGATTCCCGTTCCAATTACTTCACCAATTACTGCCCATATCAATTTATGGAACTTTTTGTACAGCAGCCCCGACAAAAATGCGCCGACCACAGCACCAATTACTGCCAGAATTGTACTTCCGTTTAATATCATTCTCATGAGTCCTGTCAGCAGGGCACAGTTAAAACCCCATAAGGGTCCCAGAAAAACTGCACCTATGACGTTTATAAAATGCTGAAATGGCGCCATTCTTGGAAAAGAGACAAAAGTACTGAGTACATAGGATATACTTGCCAGCAGGGCAGTAAAAACTTCTTTTTTGATAATAGATTTTTCCATTCTTTCATTTTCCTCCATTCATTTCAGGATGATGCTTTTTTGTCTTTTTCTCAATACTCCAGACACCTTTTGGGTTGTAATTTATTTTGACATAGGACATTACACTTGGTGCTCCCTGCTCTATACAGATGATCTGACACCTTTTTACTATATCCATGAGCTGGTCATAATCTCCTTCAATTGTAGTTTCAAAAGGGCCTACAAATATATTCAACCCGGTGCTCCTTATGTAGTCAATAACTTTGTCCACAATAGGAATCACATTTTCATCCTCTACATTTGGTAATACTTGAATTGCTACACTTGCATTCATTTTATCAATCCTCCTAATTTTTTTAATAAATAAAGAAAAGCATAAAAAGTAAATACACCCGCGGTGGTGCACCCCTTTTTATGCTTTCCTACATTTGCATAAAAGTTATGTATTGCTGTATTTGGTTCTAAAATATACAAAGCTGTTTCATCCCCTAGGTTAAAAACAGCTTAATTTCAAATTTGTGTTTTAACTTCCTGCGACAGTATTAGCTGACAGGTTCTAAGGGTCAGGTTTTTAATCCTTCTCAACTACATTAGTTCCCCTGTAACTTATATTAGATTATATTTTATTATATCACTAATTTGTTGTCAGAGCAATGTTTGTAAAATTACTAAAGTTCAATTTTTTCACTTGAATTGAACTTTTTGGCATATTCTCGGCGGCATATATTTCATTTTTCTTAATGAGCCTGTTTTATCCATTTATCAGCATCCATGATATTTGCAAAACTGTTGTCTAATATGTAAAAAAAGATGTAGCTATTTCGGAAGATGTCATAGGAATGAAAATTTTTGAAAAACCAATTTTTGCATTTGGTTCTGCGAAGGATCAGTATTTTTTATTGTTAAAGAAACCCTCGGTAATTGGAAATCATTATATAACACCAAAAGAATGGCTTCAAAACTCTAAAACCGTCATATCCTTTTTTCTGCCTTTTAGTGAAGCAGTCAGAAAGGGAAACAAAAAAGAATTGTTTTGGCCTTCAAGTGAGTGGCTCCACGGACGTATTGAGGGGCAAATTTTTTTAAATGAGCTTTGCAGTCATCTGAAATCAAAATTGATGGAAGAAGGATATGATAGTGTAGTACCTTCCCTGGATAAAAGGTTTTGGACAGTAAAATTTCCAGGCAGTTCTGATCATCCTGAGCTGTCTTTTACCAGCAACTGGTCTGAAAGGCATGTAGGTTTTATATGCGGTCTTGGATCATTCGGACTTTCAAAGGGGCTTATTGCACAAAAGGGAGTAGCAGGCAGAATTGGAAGTATTGTCACAGAGTTGTATTTATCTCCTGATGATAGAAAATACAAGAAAATATATGAATATTGCATAATGTGCGGAAAATGTGCGAAGAATTGTCCTTCACGGGCCATATCTATAGAAAATGGAAAAGACCACATTGCATGTGCTAGATTCTTGGATAGGACTTCCGTGAGATATAAACCGAGATATGGCTGTGGAAAATGCCAGGTTGAGGTGCCCTGTGAATTTAAAATACCTAAAGAGAATTGCTAAAGCAAATTTTACTGAATAAGCTTTAGGATAATAGAATAAACCTTTATCATTTTAGTAAAAATATATATATGCTGAAGTATGATGAAAGGAGTTTTTATAATTATGGACAATAATTTATTGAAAAAATTTAAGAATAAATTGGAGGTGCAGAAAAGGGAAGCAGAAGATCTGTTGCAGCAGATGGAGAAAAATGGTACCATAAAGTCCAATGAGGAATTTTCGTCTGAGTTGTCCGCTTACGACAATCATCCTGCAGACAGTGCCAGCAGTTTGTATGATAAGGAAAGGGGACTGGCTTTTCAAAAAAATGAGGAAATTATTATAGATAAGATAGATAATGCCCTGAAAAATATAGAAAAGGGTACTTATGGAAAATGTAAAAAATGCGGTAAAGAAATAGATCAAAAGCGGATGGAATATGTTCCCTATACAGAATACTGCATTGACTGCCAGGACAATATGGACAGTTTAAAACCGGTAGAGTCAAAAAACAGGCCTTCTGAAGAAGATGTAATTGGAGATACCATGGAGAATGGATATGGGCGGCAAACTGAGTTTGATTCAGAGGACAGCTATCAGGCAGTTGGAAAATTCAACAGAAGAGAAAATATAGTGGAAGAATACACAGATGAAGATGAGGAATATGTAGAACCAGTAGAGTCTATAAGCAATGATCAGTATAAAAATCAGCTGCCTTAATATCTTAAATGATCCATATTATGTATATGAATTATTGACTTATACTTAAAAAAAGTGTTAGTATGTTTCAAAAGATAAGTTGATATGGATTATATATGTCTATAATGTTAGGAGGTAGTGTAATGAATGCTATTTTAGAAAGAAGAAGCATACGAAAATATACGGATAAAATAATTTCTAAAAAGACAATAAAAAAAATTTTGAAGGCAGCTATGTCCGCACCTTCAGCAGGTAACGAACAACCATGGCAGTTTATTGTTTTAAATGATAAAAATATATTAGATGGTATTACTAAAGTACATCCCTATTCACAAATGCTCAAACAAGCCAGTCATGCCATTGTCATCTGCGGTGATATGAAATTCAAAAAATTTGACGAGGATTTCTGGATACAGGATTGTTCTGCTGCTGCAGAAAATATACTTGTCATGGCACAAGCTCTTGGAATAGGTGCAGTATGGCTTGGTGTATATCCGATGAAAGAAAGAGTTGAAGGTATTGCTAAGCTGTTAAACCTTCCTGAACATATAGTGCCTTTTTGTGTAATATCCCTGGGTTATCCCGGAGAAGAGAAATCTGTTACTGATAGATATAATGAAGAAAGAGTACATTGGAGTAAATGGTAATAATTGATTTTACGGCAGGAACGTGTAAAAGATGAAGTTTTTAGCGCTTCATCTTTTTATTTTTTATAAAATTATTGTACTGACTACTTTAGAGAATAGCCATGGGAATAAATAAGTATAAAAAATTTTCACAAATTATAGTCAAGTACCTGACAAATTAATCTTTAATTATTATACTATAGTCAAGTACTTGACAAAAATACCTAGGTAATTAAAATTAGTGAAAGGAAGGTATTTCACATGAGTGAAATAAGAGAAGAAATCTTAGAGCAGTTCACACATCTGCATACATTACTGCACCGCTATCAAATGCAAAATCTCAGGAATTTTGGACCTTTTAGCAATCCACACAGAGGACAGGGACGTGTTCTTTCAATTTTGAAGATGAAACCTGAAATTAGCCAGAAAGAACTGACTTATCTTTTAGATATGAGCAGGCAGGCTCTGGCGGAACTTCTGAATAAATTAGAAAAGAACGGATATATTGAGCGTGAGACATCAGAGGAAGATCGCCGCAGCCTCAATATAAAGCTGACTGAAAAAGGTGCTGCAGCAGCTGGTAAGATGGAAGATGATGCGCCGCCTGAAATGGGAAAATTGTTTGACTGTCTGAACGATGAGGAACTATCCAACCTGAACGGGTATTTGAAGCGTATTATTGAAGGACTTCAAGAGCAGTTCGGAGGCGACAACGAGGATTTTCGCAAGCAGATGATGGAGAAATTTATGGAGCATGGCCATCACCTTAGAGAACACAAAGATGTTTTCTTTGGAGGCGGATTTCATCATGGGTGGTGCGGCGGAAGACATGACGGTGACATGGGAAAAAAGAGAGATTAATATTGTTTCAGCTGTTTTAGAGAAAGATTTGACCAAAGTATAATATATAAAAATAGAAGGCAGTAATCCTATAAATTGGATACTGCTTTCTACTTGTTACATGCTTGTGTGTACAGATATTAAAATATATATTTTTATCCCTGTAAATAAGTTTTCTCAGCCCAGAAATTTTTTGATCTCATCAAAGGCAAGGGCAATCTTGTCAGCCTGACAATGCTGTTCGCCACCGGTTTCCCTGGTAAAGACCTTTGTTGTAATGGAGCCTGCATTGCAGAGTTCCTGCTGAATTTGAGGAAGCCTTGAAATTGGAACATACTGATCATCTTCACCGGCCAATAGTAGAACGTCCTGGTTGATAAATTGCCCTATGCCTTTCATGCTGTGATGTTTAAAATTTCTGCATAGATCAAAAGGTGTAGTTTCGCCGGTGATTTCGTAACCTTTATTTATTTTCCATGTCAGATCAATATTGTCCCGCATCATCTTGTTTATGAAATTATTGAATTCAGCGGATTTACCGGCTTCAAACAATTTAACGAACTTATTCCACATTTCCTTGGGCATTCGATTCATCAACCCATCTAATCCGGAATAAAAAATATCGAATGCTATTACTTTATCTATGCGCTTTTCAAAAGCTGCCGCACGCATGACAAAATAACCTCCCCAGGATATGCCGATTGCAGTGACACGTTTCAAATTGAAATAATCGATTACCGTCGAAACCGGTTTTTCCCAGTTTGAAATAAACTTCAGCCCGTTTTTTAAAGCCGTACCCTGGCCTGGACCGTCAAAAACAATTATGTTATAGTCCGTGTTTTTTAAAAATACAGCTTCTTTGAGGATCTCTTCCATATAGGAATCATAGCCTCCAAAAATAATCAGCGTTTTATGTGCGTTGGGGTTGAACAGCTCTACAGCTGGAAGAAAAGAGTTTTCATAGGGAACCTTGTAGCTTTTGAAATCAAAATCATTATAGTATTTGTAAAAGTTTCTGCGGTATCCTTCATACATTTTCTGTTTGTTGGGATCTTCCGGCTGCAGGTAAAATTCAGCTGCCTTGTAATAATTTGAGGCTATGCCGTAAAAGCCTTCATTTTCCCGCTTCACAGCAAGATGTGACCAGTTTTCATACCAGCTGTCAAAATCTTTTAATTTGGGCACTATTTGTTTTAAATCCTCCCTTACCCCGGGATCATTTTCATAATCATAAGTAAAACGAGTTATCTGCAGATCAAATTGTTCATTGCCTGTATATTTTTTGAACATAAGAATACCTCCGTTTAATTGATTGATTTGACCTATGGGCCATCAACTAGAGTATATTGTTATTTTAAAGGACAAACAATTGTTAAAATGATATAATATGTTCGTAATCGAATGAAACATATAAAAATGTACTAAATCGAACAAGAGGTGTGAGATTGATTGGCGGAAGATGTGCGTATTTTTAAAACAAAACAAAATATCCAAGCAGCTTTTATCAAATTACTGGGGAAAAAAGATTTTGACAGTATTACAATTAAAAACATATGTGAGGCTTCATTAACAAGCCGTTCTACTTTTTACAGCCACTACACAGACAAATATGATCTTTTGGAAAAAGTTGTGCAGTACTATGTTGATATTGTGAAGAAGAAAGCAAAACTGCGTTTTTTACAAACGGAGAGCGGCGGTGTAGAGAAAATTATAGGCGATGTTTCCCAAATATTTTCACATCGTAAGGAAGAGATAAAGACACTGCTGAAAGTTCATGTACCCAGGGGGGATCTGCGAGAAGAAATTGAAAAGATTCTTTTTTCACAGTGTCGTTTATATTTACAACAGCATAAAAAATCTACAGATGTTTCACTAGATCTATTGGCTAATCTTTATGTGGCGAATGTTTTTGTGCTTATGACCTGGATACTGGAAAATGGTATGGATAAGAAGGCTATCAATCTTCTAAATAGATTGCAGTATTACTTTTTCACACAAATGTCCCTTTAAGGTTATTACAAAAAAATAAAATGTAAAATTTAATATATGTGTTTGCAGAGGAACCATTTTAGTTGAGAAGGCTGAAACCTGACTCTTTGAACCTGTTTAAGCTAATACTGGCGTAGGGAGCAAACTAATTATTTTAATAGTTATAAAGTGTTTATTGTTTCCTAATAAGTACTTTTTTTATTTTATCCAAACGCTAACATTGCTAATATTTTCAGATTCTTAAAGTTGGAGATAGGCGCTGTTATGAGCTTGGATAAGGTGATTATATGTAAAAAAGGAGAGGAAATAAATGACAAATTTCTTGGAAAATGAAGATGTAGTCAAAAAGCTGGAACAATATTTTAAAAATAAAAACATAAGTGTAAATATAGAGGGTAAATCAAATAAGTTATTGTCTTATAATAAGCCTGTATTTTATAAAAATAGTAAAAGTATTGTAATAGACTCGGAGCAGAAGGATAATAAATTTGAACTGGAGTTATCTTCGATAAGAAGCTGCACTAAAGAAGTTTGCGGGGGATTGCAGGATGTACTGATAATATTATATGACAGTACATATATACAAATTTATAATAAAATGTAAATGAGATAATTTTTGAAAAAAGTAGTCATAAATATAAGATTAATTTAATGGAAATATCGATTTGAAAATATCCCTGTGTACCGAAAATCCCATGGAAGTAATTCAATATATAAAAAGGCGGGATATTACAGGTATCTATTTTCTGGATGTGGATTTGAAGTGCAGTATGAACGGCATAAAATTGGGAGACATCCTTTTTATAGAAACCAGTGCTGCAGCGCACAGGATAAGGGTTCATGAAGAAAACAGGCAGATTGAATTTTACGGAAGTCTGAAGGATATACAAAAAAAGCTTATCCCCAATTTTTACAGGCGCCATAAATCCTATATTGTCAACAGGGACAAGATTGCTGAAGTGGACATGAAGTCAAACAGGATAATCATGACAAATGAGGAAAAGTGTTATGTTTCCTTCAGATATAAAAGGGGGCTTAAAGGGTGCTTATAAAAGAATTCCCCGCTATATTTTCCATATACTTTGTAGAAGTCATGTTCAAAGCCCTTAACGGGGCTTATTTTTACTGGAAAGGCAGTTCCTATATAATAAATTATGCAATGGTGTATGCAGTAGTACTTGCAGGTGTGTTTTTAATATTGCTACTCAAGAATACTGTTTTTAAGGGCAGAAACAGGTACATGAAAGATTCACTCTGGGAGAGCAAGGCTCAGATTGATATTTGCTCTTAGCATACCCATAATGGTGAGCATAAGGCTCATATACCCCTATGTGAATTCCAGAAGTTACGGCAGCTTTTCCTTTGTAATAGACTGGTATATTCCTATTGCAATACCTCTTTTTTCAATTGTGCTCATACTATTCATAATATACAACTATGAAGAGAGCATAGGCATACAGCTGGAACTAAAAAGGGAAGTTGAAGAAAGCTGCTCCTTTATTCTGATTAACTACTATTTATATTTCTCAAAGATTCTTGTCAAAGATTTGAAGCATGTAAGATTGTCCTTGATGAAGAATATGGAGCAATGTATGGTTTATCCGGTGGAATAAAAAAGCAATTGTAAATTTAATATTATAAATAATAGGTAATTGCGAAACTCACTGATAAAAATGAATTGATGATGGGAAGAAGTTTCAAAAAAAGGTAATTAGAAGATCAAAGGCAATTCTTGTAATTTATAATAGTTAAACAGAAAAAAAGGGCATAA
>NZ_PVXP01000045.1 GCF_002995845.1 Clostridium luticellarii
TAAATAATGGTATAATTTATTTACCAATTGTTTTAGGAAGCAATATATTATATACGAAATATACTAAACACAAACCAATAAAGTTGTAAGGTGGTAAGAAAAATGACAATTCAGATATATTTAGTTTTTATGCTAACCTTTATTATCTATTTAATAGGAACGTTAGCATATTCTACTAGAATTGTGGGAATAAGAACTGGCAGAATTGCAGTATCTTTTGCTGTATTCAATGTTTTTGTGCTCATACAAAGAACGGCCAATACTATTCAAGCTCCATTATTAGCAAAAACTATTGAAAATGGTATAAACACCGGCAATTCTGGTAACTTGCTTTATATTTTTAGATGGATAATTTTCTCTATTACTTTAGCTACCATAGCTGGAGCAATTTTGATGCCAACTTTTATAAAAGTGTTTAACAAATTAGTTACATCATTTAGTGTTTATAGATCTTTACCTAAGTTAATGATTCATGCATTTTCAAAATCAGGAATTGAGCAATTTAGAAACAGTATTTCAATTCCTAAGAGAGAGAATTTATCTGAATTGAGAAACTTTAGGAAAACCCCCAAAAAGGTGATTTTACTAAATGTTATTGCATTTTCTATATCTAGTGTAAGTATTTTATCATCACTATATGCTGGATGCCTGAGTCCAAATTTGAGAACTACTTGTAGTACGCTAGCATCTGTAGTTAACAGTGGTTCAACAATATTTATGGTTATATTTATTGACCCCTATTTATCTATGATTACTGATGATGTGATAAAAGGGGAATGCACAGAATTAGAATTTAATCGCTGTATAATATTTATTGTTGCCGGATTGATTGTAGGTAGTATATTAGCGCAATTGATATTAGTACCTGCTTCGAATTTAATAGTAATTATAGCAAAGTTGATTTAAATGATTGAAAAAAATTCAATTAGAATAATGTTGATATTAAAAGATTTTTAAAGCTAAAAAAATATAAATAGATATAAGACTAAAACTATTTGACTAAGTCAACTAGTTTGTTTATAATTACTTTTATGAGAATAAATAAACTAGTTTGGAGTGATTTTATGAAAAACAGAAACTTAAACACAATATCAGAGGTAAGAATTTTTAGTCGATTTTATACAAATATATTGGGACTTTTAAATCAAGGTATACTAGATAGTTCATATTCATTAACAGAAGCTCGTATACTTTTTGAGATCAATAAAACTAAAGAGTGTACTGCCAATATTTTAATTGATAAATTAAATATTGACAAGGGATATTTAAGTAGGATCTTAAATCGCTTTAAATCGGATGAATTGATTACTAAAGAAAAATGCTCTGGAGACGGACGTTTGAATTTCCTTGAATTGACAGAAAACGGTGGGAATGTCCTATTAAATCTTTCAAAAAGATCTGATAAACAAATTTCTAACCTAATAGATCACTTAGATGAAAGTGAAAAGAAAAGTTTAGTTAATTCAATGGAATGTATTATGAAATTACTGTCTTATGGTAAAAGAGCTTTCAATATTAGATCATATAGAGAAAGTGATATAAAATATATTATTGAAAAACATAGAGAGTTATATGAAGAGGAATTCGGATTTGGTAACATATTTGGAGATTATGTTGAAAAATATTTAATTGAATTTCATAAAAATCATAATCCAGATTTAGAAAATATATGGATTGCAGAAAAAAATAATAAATTTGCAGGTGTAATAGCTATAGCTGCAGATAAAACAGATCCTTATTTAGCACAGCTTAGATGGTTCCTAATTGCCACAAATGAAAGAAATAATGGATTAGGTCATATGCTCCTGGATACGGCAATTAATTTTTGTAAAGAGAAGAATTATAAGCATATTTTTTTATGGACTGCTGATGTACTCAAAACAGCCCGTTATCTTTATGGAAATTATGGATTTAAGCTAACTGAATCAGCTGATAATACTACGTGGACAGACCATCTAATTAAAGAAGAACGTTGGGACCTATATACATAATCATTTGCCTTTTATATTAAATAAGATGATGCTAAAAATAATAATGATTCCACCGATGAAAGTGCCTGCATTTGGAATCTCTTTCAGCAGTATAAATCCTAATACTGTGGAAAGCAGCGGTGTAACGAACATGAAATTGGTTACTTCACTTGTTTTTTCTGCCAGAAACATAGCCTTTCCCCAGAGAAAATAGGCCATTGCACTGGGTATTGCGCCAAGATATAGAACTGATAGAATTTGCCCTGGCCCGGCAGTCATCATCTGAACTACTCCTTGAGACGAGAAAACTGCCAGCAGGATAGTACCGCAAATCATGCTATATGTAACAATTTCTAAAGCCGTATAACCCATGGAGGAAAGTTTTCTGTTTAAAATGTTGTAACCGCAGAAAACGACGGCGGCACCGATGGTCCAGATCAGACCGATATTGATGGAAAATATACCGTCCCAGAGCAGAAGAATCAAAACACCTGCGAAGGCCGAAGCAATGGCAAACCAGCCAAGGTTTTTAATCTTTTCTCCATAGAATCTGGAGGCAACCATTGCAGTCATAATTGGAGTAGTGGCAATAATGATGCTGGAGGTTGCGGAGGTCAGCGTTTGTATGCCGGTGTTAAAGGTGATCATGTACAGGGTAAAACCCAGACCTCCGGATAGGAAAAACCAGATAATATCCTTCTTCTGTGGTTTATGGATGTGATTGAACATGCCGATAATGATCAGGAAAACAGATGCCGCAGTACAGCGGAGAAAGCCCAATGCATTAGGAGTATATTGGATCATTGCTATTTTGGTCAGCGGAAAAGCTGATGCCCAGAGAAAAACAGTAAAAAATCCCAGCATGTTCACTTTCAATTTTTGGCTCATAGTTGGATCAACTCCATCTCAAATTATTATAAATGCATAGAATTGTCAGTTGCATTTATTGTGGTTTCATATTATCATAAGGTTAATTATTAGTAAAATTATAATATCTGAATATTAATATTAAAAAAACTGATATGGAAGTGATGATATGGAACTTCGAAATGTGAAAACTTTTATCAAAGTTGCTGAGCTGGACAGTTTCTCAAATGCCGGCAGAAGCCTTGGCTATGCACAGTCCACTGTAACTCTCCAGATGAAACAACTGGAGGAAGAAATGGGAGTTCCTCTTTTTGAACGGAAAGGTAGAAAAATTAGACTGTCTCAAAAGGGATATGAATTTCTTGTCTATGCAAATGAGCTGGTAAAATGCGAAGCAGAGGCAATACAGTCCATCAGTCATGAGGATAAACCTGCAGGTGAACTGCAGATTGGAATTTTGGAATCGTTGAGTGTCTCAGAATACACAAATATGTTTAAAGAATATATGAAAGCCTATCCCCAAGTCATACTTATTGTAAAAATTGCTACCACTTTAGAATTGATGGAAATGCTGGAAAAGGGGATGCTGGATATCATTATCCTACTGGATCGCAAGGTGTTCAATTCTAATTGGGAAGTTCCTTTTGAAAGAAAAGAGAAAATTGTTTTCTTCTGTTCACCGCAGCATCCCATGGCAGATAGGCAAGTTACTTTGAGAGAGCTCTCCAAAGAAAAATTCCTTTTGACGGAAAAAGGCTGCAATTACCGCCAGGTGTTTGAAGAGATCCTTGCGGAGCAAAGACTGGAAGTAAAATATGGCCTGGATATTGGCAGCACAAATACAATTATTGATTATGTAAAAGATGAACTTGGCATTTCACTATTGCCGGAATTCAACTTAAAGAGAGATCTTCAAAAGCATGCCATCAGTGAAATCTTAGTGAATGATTGCAATATTGTTTTATATATACAGGTAATTTTAAACAGACATAGGTGGGTGTCACCATCTATGAAGGCTTTTTTATCAATTTTTTCTAATTATTTTTAGTACATTTGATTCAAAGTGTATTCGGTAAAGATGATTTGGTTATGTGAAACAATGGATATATAATGTAATTTGATTTAATTTACAGTATAAATATTATGTAAATTAAATCAAAAGTAAACAAAAACTTCTCATAACATAAACCATAAATACTTTCATCTATACAAGAAAAAAGGAGTTAACACAATGAACGTTGAAGAACTTATATACACTTATGGGAAATACATATACAATTATGCTCTAAGGTTATCCTGCCATCCCAGTACGGCAGAGGACTTGTGTCAGGAGACTTTTACGAAGGCATGGCAAAAAATTGATACATTAAAAAATCCCAATGCAATTAAGGCCTGGTTGAGAAAAATATGTTTTAATAATTTCCTGGTGAATGAAAGGAAAAAAGGTAACAGTGTACAAAGGCCCTTTGGTGATGAAATTCAAGAACTTGAAAAAGAAGGGGAGTTTTATATAAATTCATATCCAAGACCTGAAGATCAGGTAATTGTAAGGGAATCAGTCAGTGAAATACAAAATGGATGTTTTCTGGCAATGGTTAGATATCTGACGTTGAATAAGAGAATAACTTTTTCTTTTATTGATATGTTTGGATTATCTCTCCAAGAGGTATCACAAATATTGAATATATCAAAGGGTGCCGTGAAGGGACTTCTCTATCGTGCTCATATGAATCTTGATTCTTTCTTTCAGGATCATTGCAGTATTTTAGATGTAGAGAATCCCTGCAGATGTGAAGCATGGATTGAATTTTACAGCAGGAGGCAGACGCTGCAAGATAAGGTACAAATAGTTAAGACATTGAATTACAAAAAATCAGGTTATGTTTTTAATAAATATACATTCAATAAAATAAAGTATCTCTATAAAAATATGCCTGAAAAAAGACCTTCGGATGATTGGTATCAGAAGATTGTTGACAGTTTGAAAAATTAAATTGAAAAATTTATTTTATTTCGTGACTTTTTTCTTTTTACTGCATCTATATATATAAAGGCAAAAATATTAGGAGGATCTTATTATGGATAATTATGATAATTTTTTTATGGGTGTAAGTGACCTGGAAAAAGCACGGGAGTATTATGGCAATATTTTGGGACTACAATTGAAATTTGATTTTTCGACAAAAGGGATGATTGCTTTTAATGTGGGCGGGGAAGAAGCGGCAATTATTTTAAAAGACAAAAATAAATTTCATGATATAAAGCCCACTATTTGGTTTGTAGTTGAAAATGTTAAGGAAGAATATAACAGATTAAAGGGAAAGGGTGTTGTATTTTTATCCAAACCTTTTGATATCATGACGGGAATGGCTGTAGAATTTGAAGATCCATTTGGAAATAGGTTGGGCATAACTGATTATACTAAAAAATAAATGTGGAATGAAAGGCGAGTTAGGCTTGCTGAATTAATATAATCAGTAAAAATACACAGACAGAATTACTATCCATGTATTATAATTGCTATTTTAAGTCTTTGATTTGTTTTTTAAGATCTTTAATTTGGTCCTGTTTTTCCTTTAAAGATTCAAGGTTTTCTTGCTGTGCTGCAATGAGAAGATTGTCGTCAGCTGATTTTCCTTCCGTAAGTTGAAATGCCACCAAATTTGCTAAGAGAGATAATTCTTTAGGTGTTATTGAGCCAAAAGTTGACATTATAATTCACCTCAAATTTAGTATATTAAAGCATCTGGATATAGGTACATTTAATTTAAAGAAAAGACCAGGGATAAACTTCCCTGGAAAAGTAATATAGAAACTAATAATGGGTACTTTAAATAGTATGTGTAGATTTTAAATTGTTATACGTGAAATTAAAAAAGCAGGTAGTTAGCTTAAGGTCTAATATTATATGCTCCAGTTTAAGCTGGCTAAATAGGTGAAAATTATACCGGTAGAATTTTGCACGGTCATTTTTATCTTAAGTAAGGCATCTGGAGTTGCTATTATCCATCAAGTAGTATTTTATATTTTTGCACTTATTTTTGGCTTAAAATGCCATTTTGAAAATATTATTGAAAATATTATCAATATTGGAATTGAAATATTGCTGAATAGGGTAATTAGTGTATAATAGGAACTCATTGATATAGTTTTTAGAAGTACAATTCCAACAACAGCTTGGATCATATTACTTATTCCCCATACTACTGTAAGAAGTCTCCATATAAATTTATGTTTTTTATCATTTTTGGTTTGCCTAGGGCTATTTTTCAAGTAACTTTCTTCCACTATAACCTGTATCAAGGATCTTTTATAAAACAGGGAAAGAAAAAATATAAGAGATACAAGTAAGCTAGTGACTATGGGGTATAAAAAATAAAAAATTGGGTTCTTTGATATTATAGTTCCTAACAGACCTATTGCGGAAAAAAACATTGTGATTGCAGCCATAGCATTTAGTTTTTTTGTTTTAAAAAAACTTATACAAATTATAGTTAGACTCCATATACCAGAGACAATTATTCCTGTCAGGGACATTTTAAATTTATTAAATATATAAAATATTATTATGGGAATTATAGTGCTTACAACAAAATCTCTGTTGAATATATTTTTCATGTTCCTCATTTTCCTTTCAATTTTAACTGATCCAGCTTCTATTTGCATTTTCGATATATGTTTTCGTATCTACAAAATCACTTTCAATTAAGGCTTGAGTATCTGATTTTATATATCCATAAGTTACAAATTCTTCTCCTGCATTTACAAGTGCGTTGAAAAAAGATTCGTATAGCTTTTTTAATGTATCATTGTGTTTGTAGGCAGTGAGTCCGCCGCATTTATCACACAAAATGGAAGCATCAATTTTTCCACCGCACATAACTTTAAAAGTTTCAAAAAGTCCTGAAAAATTGTACTTTCCAGGAAAACCACAATTTGAAATCAATACGATTTTTGGTTGCAATATTCTATATCTTCCAGGATGAAAGTATTTTTGGCCTTTTTCAAGTATCGTACCTTTCATAATTGGCAAACTTCTATCCATAAAATCCTTCATAAGACCTGTAACAGTAAAATAATAAAGTGGAGTTGCAAATACAATGACATCACATTCAATGATTTTATTAATGATTTCTGCCATATCATCGTTGTATATGCACTTCCCGGGAGTTTTTGTCCAGCATGTGAAGCAGCCTCTGCAGTGATGTATATTTTTATCTTTTAGATAAATAGTTTCAGTGTCAGATCCTGCTTTAGAGCATCCTTTAAGGAAGTTTTTAAGTATTATTTCAGTATTTCCGCCTTTGCCATTTGGACTTCCATTTACAGCTAATATTTTCATTTTATTTTCCTCCATAAATTATAAATTTTTAAAAGTTTCTAAAGTTTCTTCACACCATTTTATTTTTGCTTCTTCAATATATTTTCCAAAGGTAACAGTTGATTCCCAGAGAGCTAGATTTTTCTTATTTGATTTTAATTCGCCGGCTTTAAAGGCATCTTTAATTTTAGAATATTGTTTTAGATCATTTTCACAGTTTTCTTTCATTGCCTCTATTTTTTCCAATATGTTGTTTAAAGGTATATTTCCTGAAAGAAATATTTTTAGAAGAAATTCTGAACGATTAGGTGAATCTTCAACTGGAAGCATAAGCCAGTTTTCAAGTTCGGTTCTGCCTTTATCAGTAATTGAATACACATTTCGGCTTGAATTTCCACGTGTTTGTTCAACCTTTTTTGTTACAAGACCTCCTTCCTCCATTTTTTTAAGCATCGGATATATGTGACCATAGTTTTCATGCCAGAAGTAGTTTATTGAAGAATCACATAACTTTTTTATGTCGTATCCAGAACCAGGCATAATATTGAGCATTCCTAGAATTGCATATTTGGTTTTGTTTATTTTAGCCAATTTTATTCACTCCTTATATATCACTATGATATATTATATCACAATGATATATAAGATCAACTAGATTTAATTAAAAAAGGTGGCTATTCATATGTCCCTTTTCTATGATATACTTTATATGTAGTAGATAATGCCATCTCATTAAATATGTGGGAAGTCAATAGAAACTTTATTAATAATTAATTTTGTTGATATATCTGATATTGTTCAATTTCAGAATTAGACAATGTGGATATTTCAAGATAGGCAATGGCAGCTATAACTGATGCTGTAATGTCAAAGTGCAGGGGAGAAGACATATCTATAACCGGAAAAAATAATTGGTTCGTGTAATGGTTTGACAAATCTAAAATTTATGAGAGAGGACACTAACATATATGAATTTTAAAAGAACAAATCTAATTATATCGCTTATGTTGGCCATGTTTTTAGCGGCGGTTGAGGGAACGATTGTCACCATGGCTACACCTACTATTGCAAAGGATTTGCATGGGTTTGAAATTATCAGCATGGTTTTTTCGGTATATTTATTAACTTCTGCAATATCTACGCCTATCTACGGCAAACTTGCAGATTTGTACGGCAGAAAAAATATCTTTTCAATTGGAATCATCATATTTTTGGTTGGAAGCTTTTTATGTGGGTTGTCACAGAGTATGGCCATGCTAATTATATTTCGTGCTGTTCAGGGGCTGGGTGCTGGCTCGATATTCACCGTCTCATATACCATCATTGGAGATACTTTTAATATTGAGGAAAGATCGAAGATTCAAGGGGGATTGAATACAGTATGGGGAATTGCAAGTCTTGTGGGCCCGTTTTTAGGAGGCTTTTTAATTGATACATTGTCCTGGCACTGGATATTTTTTATTAATATTCCTTTTGGACTACTGTCGATCATTCTGCTGCAGAGGTCTCTGAAGGAAACCTATGAGAAGAAAAAGCACTGCATCGATTATATTGGAACTATTACTTTGTCACTGGCTATGATTGTATTTTTAAGTATTTTTTTATTTAATCAGAACTCAGCTTTCAATCATCATGTATTTACAGTAATTGCAGCATTAATAACAGGCATATTGCTGGTGATATTCTATAAGTTGGAAAAAAAGGCAAAAGAGCCAATGATGCCTTTCGATATATTTACAAGGGCAAGTATCATTGTAAATCTGATATCCTTTCTGGTTTACGCCATACTAATGGGTGTAAATGTTTACCTGCCCATATTCCTGCAAAACATCCAGGGATATCGTCCAATAACGGCAGGTTTGGCGATGATGCCGATGTCGGTTTCATGGCTTATTACTTCACTTATCCTGGGAAAGCTCCTGAGCAGATATGGAGAAAAGGCTGTAACAGTGGCGTCCAATGTTGTTTTATTGATCAGCACATTATTGCTGTCCACTTTAGGGATAGATTCTCACATACTGCTGGTAATAATATATGGTTTCATCATTGGTATAGGATTTAGCGGAGCTAGCACAACCTTGACCATTGTCATCCAGGATTCCGTGAACTATAATAAAAGGGGAGTTGCTGTTGCAGCCAATACATTGCTCAGGACTCTGGGACAAACCATTGGTATCAGTGCCTTCGGAAATATCTTCAACCTATATATAACAAAATATTTTATTCGGCAGGGGATAAAAGGCATAAATCCAAGTAATTTGTATCAGTCCTCTGCATCTCATACCTCTCTCTCTGCAGAGCAGGTAAAGCTTTCATTAAACAGTTCCATGCATGTTCTGTTTATTGCTTTTATTTTTATCTCCTGCTTGTCGCTGGTTTTGTCAATCGTAATGCCTAAAATAAGAGGAGAAAATAAGGTTAAAGAAGGTTAAGCTAAGCCGGGATAGTTCACATTAAGTTTTTTGTATACCTTAAAATAGACCCATACTGCATTTAGCAGCAGCAATGTACTGGTAATAAAAAATATATATCTTATACCTAAATAAGCTGCCACCTGTCCGCCTAAAATTGAACCTCCAAATATCCCCAAATATTGGGCTGAGATATTAAAACCAAAAACTCTACCTGTAAGATAATCTGGCGTAATTCTTTTAACTAAAACATTGACAGAAGGATTAAGTCCTCCCATTGCCAGCCCTAATAAAAATCGAAGACCCATCAGCTGCCAGGGGTTTTTTACAAAGGCCTGCGGTATAAAGATTATTCCTGCCACTACAAGTGCAACTAATATAATTTTCTGTGCCCCGATCTTATCAGAAAGTTTTCCCAGTCTTGGAGCCGCAATTATATTTGCTAATCCTGATGCTGAGAATGTTATTCCAGCTAACAGAGCAACATGGCTTGTATTATGAGATAACTGAGCAATGTACACTGTTATGATTGGTTCTACAGAATATAATGCTAGAGTTAATATAAAAGATGTCACAAACATTATTATAGTTAAACTTTTATTTGGAACAATATTCCATATTTCTTTAATACTACTCACTTTTTTATTTTCACGAGTAAAGGATTCACTTACAAATAAAACAGTTGTAATAAATGTGATCAGCATAAGTATGCCTGTTATAAAAAATACATTTTGTAAACCAAAATTTTCTTCAATATAGCCGCCAATCATTGGCCCAAGTAATGATCCTGCAATGTTTGATGTTGAAAGTGTACCTAAAGCCCATCCTGCATGTTCCTTGTCTGTCTGAGTTGCAATCAATGTAGTACAGGCTGTACTGTAACCCGTGATAACGCCCTGCAGTATTCTTAATACTATCAGTTCATATACATTTTGTGCGAAACCCATACTGAATATAACTACCGCCATACCAAGGCTTGCTCGTAAAAGCATTGGTTTTCGTCCAAATTTATCAGCAGCATGTCCCCAAATTGGTGAAAAAACAGCTGAAATTATAAAGGTAATACCGAAGGCAATCCCTGAAAATTGTTCAATTAAAGCTGTATTAGAAATACCAAGATGTTTTATATATAGGGGGAGTACTGGCGCAATTTGACTCATTCCTATACTGGTTACAAACATTCCAAACCAGCAGACTATTAAATTTCTTTTCCACATTTTCATAATATATCTTTTCTCCTTGCTATAATTCAACGTAGATAATGCTGTTATTTACAATACATAACGAAAATACCAATTAACTAAATAACAATAAGATGTGTTTTACTTTTTAATATTATTATAAATTATAAACTATAATATGTAAACTATATATTATAGTTTGATAAGCATATACTTTTGTGCTAAACTATTTTTATAAAGTAAAATTATACGAAGGAGTTATAAAAAGATGCGAAAGCGAAATTTAACCAAAGAGAAAATTATTCAAGTTGCTTTTTCATTGGCTGATGAAATTGGACTTAATCAAATTACTTTCCCCAAAATTGCAGAAAAGATGGATATAAAATACCCATCTTTATATAATCATTTTGCTAATATGGATAATCTTAAAATAGAAATGACAATATACCTTTTAAATAAATTGAATCTGAAATTGATGCAGAGATTAGTTGGTAAAAGCGGTGGAGATGCTATTAGGGAGTATGCCTGTGCGTATAGAGATTTTGCTTTTGAAAACAAGGCTGCCTATGGGCTTATTATGAATATTCCAAGTACAGAAGATAAAGAAGTACATCGTTTAGCGAAAGAAACTACCAGTATTATTCATCAGATTTTACATTTTTACATTGAGGATGAAACATATTTGGTTCATAAAAGCAGGGCTTTAAGGAGTTTGTTACATGGTTTTATTTCCTTGAATTTTCTCGGATATTTCCAAAATCCAGTAAGTTCAGAAGATAGTTTTCAACTGATGATAGATGATTTTATTTTGTCAGTTTCAAGAAATTATTAGATAGTGGTTTTTATTTAATTTTTGCAAGACGTATCAACTGTTGATGCGCCTTTTTATATTTTTGAAAAAATATGATATTTTTTCAAAAATATTTGCTGAATGTTAAAAATAATGATATAATAATTACCAAATTATTAATTCAACAATTATATCTATATCTATAAGGGGGTTATTCCTGTGAAATTTATGAAGGTTAGTGATGAAGCTTACCATGAATTTAAAAATTTTTTAGACTCTTGTAATATGCAGAATTATAATTTGAAAATAAGTTATCTAGGTACAAATTGCAGCGGACCTATGTTCAATATTGATGCAGGCAAATTAGGAGATGATGATATCTCAGATAAGGTTAAAGATATTAATTTCATTGCTTCGAAGGAGATTATAGATGTTTGTGGAGGATTCTCAATTTTGTCCAGCAATGAAAATAGAGGAAAGGGTTTGGAGTTAAAACCATTTACAGCTCCACCTTCTGGATGTAATGGGTGTTCGAAATATAATGCATAAACAGCATTGTATATAGAGACAGCTTAGCAGTTCAATACTGCTAAGCTGTTTCCATTATATTCATTCCATATGATTTTTCAAATTTCGTGTCGTAAGATATGGATCATCCGAGCACATTACAAGAGACATTACTGCAGCACCACAGACGTCAGTTTTAAGTAGTTTGTCTATATTGCTTTCATTTATGCCTCCGATTGCTATAACCGGTATTGAAACATTACTCAGTATATCCTTCAAAAATGAAATTCCTCTGGGTTTTAAACCTTTTTTACAGTCCGTTTCAAAGATATGTCCTGCCAGAAGATAATCCGCACCTTCTTTTTCTGCATTTACCGCCTCTGAAGTGCTGTGAACAGACACTCCTAAAGTGCCATTAAACTTAAAATGTCCATTCATATAATCCGTATAACTTGTGTGAAATCCTCCAGAATTTACTTTTAAAGCAGTTTCTATATTGCCGTTTATTATGAGGGGAATCTTTCTCGGCTCTGTTATCTTTTTAATCTTTTCGGCAAGTGGAATCAATCTGCCAGAGTCCAGATCCTTTTCACGCAGAATTACAGCATCCGCACCTGCCAGTACTGAGCTCTCTATTATGTCCAGCATGTTTTTGTTTTTTACAAGCTTCCTGTTTGTCACTATATATATTTTTTTTTTCACAGTGCCAAGGGCTCCCAATCCTTCATTACAGGGAAATATCCCTTTTGGGCTATTGCCTGTTTTACCTCTGCAAGACTCCTTTTATCCGAATTGTCAAATTGCATTTCACCGGGATTTTTCAGGGTGTGACCTCCAACTTCCGTGGTTACACCGGCGGACATTTTGGTCACACCGAGAGGTATAAGATTGTCTCTCATCTCTCTGGATTCCCTGGTGGTTATGTTGGTGCCGGATCTGGGAATAAAGAGCTTCAGTGCAAGCAGTATTTGAACCATGGTTTTATCATCTATTTCATGAAGATCATTGAAGGAACCTGCATGAGGTCTTATTCTTGGAACTGAAAAGTTCACATCTACTCCAGGAAACTTTTTCTGGATATATGCGCCGTGAAGTCCACCCAGGAAAGCCTCCTCTCTCCAGTTGTAGAGACCGTAAAGCGGACCCAGACCTACAGAATATATACCGGCCTCACAGGCTCTTTCAGGGGTTTCAAGCCTGTACCTGTAATTTTTCTTTGGACCTCCAAGATGGACCTTGGAGTACACCTCCTGGTTGTAGGTCTCCTGATACATAGTCAGGCTGTCTGCTCCGGCTTTGACAAGTTCCTCGTATTCTTCCTTTTTAAGAGAGTATATTTCCAGGCAGATTGAACTGAAATATTTGTTCAATATTTTTACACAATCCCTTATATAGGAAACTGGAGAGTATCTTCTGGATTCTCCGGTCAAAATTATCACGTGCCTGAATCCCATGTCATGTACAGATTTGGCTTCTTTTTCAACCTCTTCAAGGGAAAGAACTTTTCTGTTTATCTTGTTGGTGCAGTTATACCCGCAGTAGGCACATCTGTTTTCACAGTAATTAGCTACGTACATTGGGGTATACATGACTACATTTCTTCCAAAGTATTTAAGTGAAAGTCTGTGGGATTTTTGAGCCATTTCCTCCAGATGCCTTTCTGCAGCAGGGGAGAGAAGGGCTAGAAAATCCCATTTATTTAGTTTTTCTTTATCTATTATTTTTTCAATCTGATTGTCTGTAACATTCTCAAAAAAATTTTCATAATCAAAATCCTTTAAATCCTGTACTATATCATAAAAAGTCATTTTTAACACTTCCTATCTTAAAAATCCTGTAAGTGGTGATGAGGCGCTGGCAGCTTCCTTTTCAATTCCGGGTTTTGAAAGAAAGGCCTTTCTGCCTGCCTGTACTGCCAGTTTGAAAGCTTCGGCCATGAGTACCGGATCTTCTGCTGTTGCAAGAGCAGTATTTGCAAGAACTGCATCTGCTCCCATTTCCATGGCTTCTGCAGCATGGGAGGGTTTCCCTATGCCTGCATCAACTACAACCGGGACATCTACTTCATCAATTATGATTCTTAGAAGTTCCTTGGTTTTGAGACCTCTATTTGTTCCTATAGGAGCACCAAGGGGCATAACTGCCGAGGCACCGGCATCTATCAGTCTCTTTGCATCCATTAAATCCGGACTTATATATGGAAGTACAACAAAGCCTTCTTTTACCAGGGCTTCGGTAGCTTTTAAAGTCTCATAGTTGTCTGGAAGCAGATATCTGCTGTCTGAAATAACTTCTATTTTAATCCAGTTTCCACAGCCTGTTGCCTTGGACAGATGTGCAAGCCTTATGGCTTCTTCCGCATTTCTTGCTCCGGACGTATTTGCCACAAGCAGACAGCTCTTGTCTATAAAATTCAATATATTGTCATCTGATTCCGCGGCATGAATGTCGACACGCCTTAATGCCACTGTTATAACCTCTGCTTCAGAACTTTTTATAATGTCAGGTACTATTTTGTTTGATGTAAATTTACCAGTTCCGATAAAAAATCTGCTTTTTATTTTTCTATTTGCTATTATAAGTTCATCCATAAATTGAATTCTCCTTTTATTTGATTTATTGTATTAAGATACAATTGTCTAACCGCCGCCCACATAACGGATAATCTCCACTTTGGAAGTACTTGAAAGTTTTCTGGCTTTATACCGATCCCTGTCCAATAGGTCCAGATCCACTTCAACCACTACGGTGTTTTCATCTATGTTCAATTTATTTAATAATTGAGATACGGTTGTACCGGGGGTGATGTCCAATTCTTCCCCATTTACGATCATTTTTACACCTCCTTTCAAAAATAATTGAGATTGATATTTTTTTAGTCCTCATCCCTCAAAATATTTATATTTTTGCCCTCCATGACCTTGTTCATGTTTCTTACAGCGCACATCTTCCCACACATGGTACATGTCTTTTTATCTTCGGGCATTGAGCTTTCTCTGTATTTTCTGGCTTTTTCAGGGTCTATTGCTATGTCAAACATCTTTTCCCAGTCAAGCTCTCTTCTAGCTTCAGCCATTTTGTTATCCCAATCTCTTGCATTTTTTATCCCTTTTGCAATATCTGCAGCGTGAGCAGCTATCTTGGCAGCTATAATTCCATCTTTCATGTCCTGCAGGTCAGGAAGTCTGAGGTGTTCTGCAGGAGTTACATAACAGAGAAAATCCGCTCCATAAGTTGCTGCGATGGCACCGCCTATAGCACTTGTTATATGGTCGTATCCAGGTGCTACATCCGTCACTATGGGACCCAATACATAAAAAGGAGCATCATGGCACAATTTCCTTTCAAGCTTCATGTTGGTTTCTATTTCATTAAGTGCCATATGACCCGGTCCCTCTATCATAACCTGTACATTTCTTTTCCAGGCTCTTTTTGCAAGTTCCCCCAGGGTCATAAGTTCCTTTATCTGACTTGGGTCTGTAGAATCGTCTATACAGCCGGGTCTGCATGCATCTCCCAGGCTTATGGTTACATCGTATTTTTCACATATGTCAAGAATTTTATCAAAGTATTCGTAGAAGGGGTTTTCCCTGTTGTTCAAATTCATCCAGGCATACAGGAGGCTGCCTCCTCTTGAGACAAAATTCATAAGCCTTGGGTTTCTCTTGAATATCTGTGCGGTTTCCATGTTTATACCGGCATGGATGGTCATGAAGTCAACCCCGTCCTTAGCATGGGTTTCTATAACGCCCAGGAGTTCTTCAGCAGTTATATCTTTTAATTCCTTATCATAAAAGCCAACTGCATCGTACATGGGAACAGTACCTATCATAGCAGGGGACACAGCTATCAATTTATTTCTAAATTCCTGGGTTTTCCCAAAACAGCTGAGATCCATAATAGCTTCTGCTTTCATGCCTATTGCCTTTTTTACTTTGTCAAGCTCCAGGTTTACATTGCAGCAGTCCTTTGAAATGCCCAGGTTGACATTTATCTTTGTCTTCAGTCCTTTTCCAACGCCCTCTGCACTTAATTTTTTATGATTTTTATTGGCTGGGACAACGACCTTGCCTTTGGACATAAGGTGCATAAGATCCTTGATGTCCATATTTTCTTTTTTAGCTACTGTACATATTTCCTCAGTGACTATTCCTTTTCTGGCAGCATCCATCTGGGTTGAATAATTCATTTTATCAATCTCCTTTTTGATTTTTGCATTAAAAAAGGGAAGCAAAATGCTTCCCGTACGGTAAAAATAAAACAGTGCAAAATTTCCCTACGTTGGCATTATCCAAATCAGGTTATAAGGGTAAAAGATATTATCTTACTCTCAGCCCATCAGTATGGGCTCCCCTGTAACATTATATTTTTCAAATAAAAAAGAGTGTTTATGAAAACACTCCTTGAATACATACTTTAAATGATTTGCTTCCCTACGGTAGTGTTAACTACGTCAAGTTCAAAGGGTCAGGTTTTACCTTCTCAACCAAATAGGTCCCCCCACAAACAATACTATTTACTTTTCACATATATAATAGCACTTATTCATATATATGTAAACATTTTTAAAAATATTTTACTTGTTTTGCACTTCTAATCAATTCATCAGCCGCTTTTGAACACAAGGAGGCCAAATCCTCTATATGGACTTCTTTCGAAGCAGAAGAGTCAAAAAAGATATTTGCCTGAGCTTCAAATTCTTCATCTGCCAGCCATAAAACCATTGCAACGGGTACATTTGGAAATATGTTAAACTGCAGCGCCATATCTCCCAGAGAAAGTTTTTCAGCATTTAGTTTCTCTCCGGCTTTCAAGAACAGTTCTCCGTTATGGCCAAAAAATTTGGTCAGTTTATCTATGCCGTAACCTGCAAAGAAATCATAGGCGTAGCCCACACCTTTTATTTCCCTGTAAGGCACCCATTTGCCTGTCAATCCACTTTTGCTGCACCTGTAGAGATAGCTCATAATCAATATTTTGTCTGATATTGAATTGTATTTATGGGATAAGTCGATGTCATTACAATTTTTTAATGTAATAGATCCTTCGGGATATGAAATCAAGTATTCTCTGTTAAAATACTTCAAGGTAAAGAGATTTTTTTCAGCATCGTATTGAGCTCCACTCTTGCAGGCAATTTCTTTCGGGGAACGCTGACTGAATTTCTCACACAAATCCTTATAGCAGAGCACATAGTTGCTTTTCTCATTTTCCATAAAAAACACCTCTTTTTTATAATTGTAGATTTTTTAAATAGGGGCGGGATATATTTCAATTATACACTATATCAATTATAATCAGAAAAAATATCTCAAAATGTTCTTGACAGGTTTGCTCTATAAACCACTTGCATTTATGGTATTATGCATTTATTGGTTCAATCCTTTTGTATGGTTTAGTTTTGTGCTTATGTGCAGAGATATGGAAATGTCCTGTGATGAACGGGTTCTTAAAGAACTTGGTTCGTATATCAAAAAAGATTACAGCACATCACTGCTGTCTCTTGCAGTAAACAAAAGGGTTATAAAGGGGAGTCCATTGGCTTTTGGAGAAAACAATACCAAGACGAGGATTAAAAATGTACTTAATTATAAAAAACCTGGTTTTTGGATAGTATTAGCAGCCATAACAGCCGTGGTATGTATAGGGATTGGTCTTATCACAAATCCATCTCATATTTCAAAGGAAGGAAATAAATTTTCAGAAAAAATATATAAATACAGAACGCCCTATGTAGGTGATAGCAGCAAGGTGGCCAGTATAGTAAAGGAGCTGCCTGTGCCGGAAACGCTGTGATATTTGCACTGGTGAAAAATGTCCGATATGTGAGATTTGTACTTTTAACTCAAGGCCAGCATGAGCGCACGATTCAGCGGGATAGGGACTGGGCAAACGACATCATCACTGAAGATCCATGGAAAAGTTCTTCTACTTTTCAAGGATTTGATGCACTATATAGTAAAATCATGAGTGTGTTTATAACGGATAATTCTCTTCCTATTTTATTAAATACCGGTAAAAAGACAGATATTCAAAATGTAAATGATGTACCGTCAACAGCAGATTACGATAAAGTAAAGCTTGGCAGTGAAACCTATTATATATACGAGAAATTCGGCAGGTACTATGTGGAAAAGCCCTATGAATTTATAAATGAAATTACGAAAGAAACATATGAAAAAATTCACAGGCTGATTGTTTCTCAAAATCTATATGAAGGTATTAAGAATGAAGTATCTGTGGATGTCAAAAAATATTTTTTGCAAAATACCCTTGAAAATGCTTGTATTCTTGACGGTGATGGGCTAATCATCACCGGCGGCAAGTTAGCAGATAAATTTGTATCTGATACTGAAAAGGGGAAAAAAGCATCCATTAAAATTGTCCATAAAAACACAGATGGTTATACAGATATAGCCAAAGTGATCTATGACGGCGAAAATTATTATGGAGTGAAGTACATTCCGGCAAATTACTATGCAGGAACCCACAGCTGTTACCATAAGTTAAAATTTAAATATATAAAAACCTTTGATATCTCCAACTATAAATTTGTGTATTTAGTGGAAAATAATGGTGTAACATTTGGAGATATAGATAAAAGCATGATATCCAAAAACTTCAATGATTGGGTAGACTCATATTTTCTATATGCCATCTCAAAATAGGTATTATTAATTATCAAAACTTCCTGCAGAAAAAGTTCAGACAATAGAAGCAGCTCCTTACATACAAAATCGGAAAGAGCTGCTCATTTTTTTAAAGATAAAAATTACTGATCACTATGGGTATCCCTTCCGCAAATCTGGTAGCCTTTTTCACTGCTGTAAACTTTCCAATGTGTTTTTGATTCAAAATCACTGTTACCTATAGGATGAGTATTTTTGCCTTTTTTTTGTTTTATATCCTTGGTTTTATCAGGTGTTGATTTTGGCATAAAGACACCTCCTTCATTATAGTTTTTACTTAGAAGAATTTTTTATTCGAAAACTGCTGCAGCATTTCCATCTTATTCCAATATTTCGTTAATAATTTTTCCGTCCGCATCCTTCATCTCAATTCCAAGTAATTTTGCCATGGTTGGTCCCTCGTCAACCAGATTCATGGTATCTATGACGACACTTTTCTTTATTCCTCTGCCACCTGCCATGAAGACAGTTGTATAGTCTTTTTTATAGGGTGAATATCCGTGAGTGGCCTTTGTGATATTACGAAATCTATTTATATCTCCAGGTTCTACATGCCTTATTATGTCCTCTTCTACATCATCAAGAAAATAAAATCCCTTTTTTGCCTCAACCATAAAAGCACAATTTGGATCAGCGCCTAATTTCACTACAGTGTCCTTTTTGTATATTTCCTCTATACAGGGATTTTCTTTATTGAAATTGTCTATCAGTGAATAAAGAGTATCTGTCAATGTGCTGTCATTTTTATCTTTTAGATAAATATAAGCACAACCGTCACAGTTTTTTGCTATTGCCCTATAGTTTTTTATTTTTCCACTGCTGTCCACATCAATGTATCCATTGCTTTTTAACAATACATTCAGGTCTATGATTTTATTTTCATCCATGCTGCTGTGATCGCCCAGGATTACTATTGTGCTGTCTTCATACATATTATTTTCTTTCAAGGTATAAATTATCTCACCAAGTCTTTTATCATGCCTCAAAAGTGCATTTTTTGCCTCTTCAGAATAAAATCCGCTGCAGTGGCGCATGGAATCCAAATCTGAGTAGTGGACAAATGTTATATCGGTTTTTTTGTTTTTTATGGTATATAGAAATGATTTGTGGATAAAGTCATCTAATTCGGGTTCCTTCATACCGTTTCTCAAAGATCCGAATTTTCGGTTGAGCTGAAATTGAAATAGAGGATTTCCATTTAGTAAAGACACCATAATTTGATTCTGCCAGAATCTGTTGGCAAAAATTTCAGGCATATTGTACTGTATTCTGGATTTTGCTGTAACCGGCCACAGCAGGGACGCTACCGTCATGCCTTTATCTATTGCCAGATCATAGATAGTGTCTCCCTTTATATAATGTCTGCTCCAGTACCAGTCCGGTGATTCTCTATTGGGCTGTAATAGCGTGTTATTTATTATTCCATGATTTTTAGGATATTTTCCTGTGACAATACTGGCATGGGCAGGGTAGGTAAGAGACGGGTAAACGCTGTATACTTTTTTACAGTAAGAAGCTTGAGATAGGAATTCTTTGAAATTAGGAAGGGAAGAAATGTAGTCAAAGTCTAAAGTTGCAAGTCCATCAAAGGATATTATATACAGATATTTTGTGAGTTTTTTCATTTTAAATTTCCCCCATCATAATAGTGATTTTCAAATAATTGCAATTGTATCTTTACTATATCATCTATATATTAAAAATATATTACGTGGTTACTGATGAAAGAATCTAAAAGGGAATCAAGGTAAAAAGTGAGGTTGGCATCAATATCCTCAATTGTAAATTAAATTGCAGCTCAAAGACGTAAAATTCAAAGTGATGCCTGCAGTATACTGCTTATCGTACTGCTTGTGTCGGTACTTGTTCAGCAATATGCTTTTGATGCACTTTTTTCACAATATTCCGTAGAATTTGTATGCTTTTTAGGACTTTCACTTGTACACATTTTAAACAAAAGAAGACAAAAAAAGATATCAGAAAAATTGGACAAAGAAGAAGATGAAATTTGATGTCATTGATGCCATGACTTGAATTTATAATATTGCCGGATATTTTGTAAATTATGTTATAATGAATTCAATATAAGACTATATTGAATTGAAAATTATGAGGTAAATAAATATGATTTATACAGATGAAGATAAACGTACTAAAGAATTGAAGGTGGATTGTAAAAAATGTTTCGGCCTATGTTGTGTGGCGTTGTATTTTTCAGCTTCAGAAGGTTTCCCAACCAATAAAGAAGCCGGCAAATCCTGCATAAACTTACAATCTGACTTTAAATGTTCTGTTCACAAACAACTCAGGAAAAAGGGCCTTAAAGGATGCAGTGCCTATCACTGCTTTGGGGCAGGTCAGAAAGTTTCTCAGATAACCTACAGCGGAAGGGATTGGAGAAGTTATCCAGAAACTGCAAAACAGATGTTTGATGTTTTTTTAATCATGAGACAGCTTCATGAAATGATATGGTATTTAACAGAAGCGTCTACCCTGCAAAATGAAACAAGTATCCGGGAGAAGATAAATTCATTGCTGGATGATACTGAAAGACTTACCCTTCTTGACGCGGATTTTCTTTCATCACTGGATTTGGAAGCACACAGAGCCAAGGTCAACCTGCTGCTTAAAAATACCAGCCAGCTGATACGTGCTAAAGCTGGCAGAAGAAGGGATACTCCTGTAAAAAATAGGAACGGCAGATATCGCCATTCGGATTATTTTGGTGCAGATCTGAGAAAAACTAATCTTAAAGGTGCAGATTTGAGAGGGGCATGTCTTATTGCTGCAAATCTTAGAGGAGTTGATTTAAGTGGTGCTGACCTAATAGGAGCTGATTTGCGGGATGCGGATCTCAGCGGAGCTGATCTGACAAATAGTATATTCCTTACTCAGGCTCAGCTCAATACGGCTAAAGGAGATTCTCATACAAAACTGCCAGAGGTGCTGAGACGGCCGGACTATTGGCTCAAATAACCTATTATCAATGTAAACAGTAAATTTGAAAATGAGATTAAAATGGTTTTATTAGTAGTTGATATGCAAGAGTAAAATATCATGAATAATGGAGTGATAATGCATGAAAAGTAGTAAATTATTTCAAGTAATGAACTTTTTAATTATATTCCTTATATTCTTTTTAATTTTTACTATAGGATTCGATATTATTAAACTAAAAAATAATATAATTAATAACTTTATACTCGGAGTAATAGGAGCTTGTTTAGTTCAATTATATACAAATATATGCAAAAATATTTATAAAACAAAATAATTGGCACAAACATAAATAGTAAATTGAAAGGGAGTAAGGTATGGCTTCTAGTCAAGAATATTTAGATTTTATTATTGGACAATTAGATATACTAAACAATATTTCCTATAGAAGAATGATGGGAGAATATATCTTATATTTTCAAGGAAAGGTTTTTGGGGGAATATATGATGATCGTTTTTTAGTTAAAATAACCAATGCGAGCAAACGTTTGATGGTTAAGCCAATCGAGGAGTTGCCTTATGATGGTGCAAAACCAATGTTTTTGGTTGAGGATGTTGATAATAAGGAGTTTCTATATCAGCTGATTACGGGGATTTATAAAGAACTTCCTACTTTGAAAGTGAAAAAGAAAAAATAACTTGAAAGGAAAATTAAAATGAAATTAGATGGTATTGGAATATTTGTTAGTGATATGAGAACTATGGTTGAATTTTATAAAAATGTCCTTGAATTTGAAATTGATTGGGACGGAAAAGAGTCAAATGTAATGTTGAAAAAAGATGGAGTATTGTTTATGTTTTACGGAAGAAATGATTTTGAAAAGATGACAAATAAACGATTCAATTATGCTAAGGGTATAAATGGCCATTATGAGATTGCTCTAAGTGTTCCCAAACATGAAGATGTAGATTTAATATATGAAAATGTCATTTCTAAAGGAGCAGAAACAGTGATGGAACCAATAACAGAGCCTTGGGGGCAAAGGACATGTTATATTGCAGATCCTGAGGGCAATCTTATTGAAATTGGTTCATTTAATAAATGAATTCCGAATTAAAATTGAGTGATATGAATATTAAATTTATTGGAGGAGACTTTAATGAGAACTAAACATGTAATAGAGGGATTGACGGCAAAACCAATCATTGACATAGATGTTGTGATTGACAAAAATTTTGAAGAAGTAAAAAAGGCATTAGAGTCTATTGGATATATATATGAAGGAAATTTAGACATATCTGGCAGAGAAGCATTTGCTTATAAAAATAAATTACATTTAATGGCACACCATTTATATGTATGTGATAAAGACAATGAGGAATTGCATCGGCATATAACATTTAGAGATTATTTAAGACAGCATAAAGAAGATAGAGATAGTTATAGTTTAATAAAAAAAGAGATGGCTTTGAAATATCCAGAAGATATAGACTCGTATATTGCAGGAAAGCAGCCCATAATTTTAGATATCTATAAGAAATATGGTTTATGTAAATGAAAATTAAAAAAGTAAATAGAATTTTAATATTTGGCTCTATTATGTTTTTTATCTTTCAACTAGCGAAAGATAAATAGTAAATTCAAATATGCAAAAAGTAAATTCTCAAGGACTTATTGTCAAAAAGGAATGGGTTTCACCTTATTGACAAGTCTACGTATTTTATTGCTATCCATGAGATATAATTATAAATAAAACTGATAATTGAGGTGATCATATGGATAATATAGTTGGAAAAACTATATCTGGATTTATAATGCTTATAGTTACTATGGGAATATTTATTTTTTTACCTGCATGGACAGCTAATTACTTGCAGGCATGGCTTTATTTGCTTACTTTTGCTGTTTCAACAATATTGATTACTGTATATTTATTTAAAAACGACCAGAAACTTTTAAAACGACGGCTTAAAGCAGGTTTAACTGCTGAGAAGGAAAAGAGCCAAAAAACTATACAAGCAATGGCAAGTGTGTTTTTCTGCTTTATATATATTATTGCAGGATTTGATTATCGTTTTCATTGGTCGAATATTCCCATATATATTAGTCTATTAGCAAATATTTTTGTCATAGTAGGGTTTTTCATAGTATTTCTTGTATTCAAAGAGAACAGTTATACTTCAGCTATAATTGAGGTTAATAAAGACCAGAAAGTAATATCAACTGGAATGTATGCGATAGTTCGTCATCCTATGTATTCTGGAGCAATACTGATGATGATGTTTTCACCAATTGCATTAGGGTCATATTGGGCATTACTTAGTGTAGTAGCTTTAACTTCTACTATTATAGCCAGGCTTCTTCGTGAAGAAAAATTTTTATCTGAGAATTTATCGGGGTATGATGAATATTGTGAAAAGGTGCCATATCGTTTAATTCCATTCATATGGTAGACACAATATTAGAGATTATATTATACAAAATCAATAGTTTATGAGAAAATAAAATAATGTGGTAATTATTTTTATAAAAAGCAAAGGAGAATTTCAAAATGGAGAAAACACGAGTCTTTAGAATGCCTTTTTCAAGTATCTATCCGCTGTATATACAAAAAGCAGAGAAAAAAGGAAGAACAAAAAAAGAGGTAAATGAAATCATTTTTTGGCTTACCGGTTATGATGAGCATTCATTACAGCAGCAGATAATTAATGAAGTGGATATGGAAACCTTCTTTAAACAAGCCCCTCATATTAATCCCAATGCTTCACTCATTAAAGGAGTAATTTGCGGACATCGGGTGGAAGAGATAGAAGACGAATTAATGCGACAAATCCGATATTTAGATAAATTAATTGATGAGCTGGCTAAAGGTAAAACAATGCAGAAAATATTGAGAAAGTAAATGCGATCTTTTGACTAAATAACTTGTTATGAGTGTAACATAAAGCTGACAAATTCCAATTTTAAGGCTGAGTAATGTAAATAGTAAATTTGTAAAATTAAGCACTTATAAGATAAAGATTAAAATATTCAGCCAGTAATTTGTAAGTTGATTAGAATGGAAAGGAGTATATGATTACACAGGATTTTACTAAGTGTATATCATATAAAGCTATATATGAATCAAAAGATGTATGAATTTGAAGCCATCATTCAGAAAGTCTCCCACATAGACGGCGCATATGTGAAATTCCCTTATGATGTGAAAACAGAATTCGGCAGGGGTAGAGTAAAAGTACATGCTACTTTTGATGGAGAACCCTATGACGGGAGCATTGTTAACAGGGGAATGAAGAACGCCGACAATTCGGTGTGTTACATCATAGGATTGCGGAAGGACATTCGAGCCAAAATAGGCAAGCAGCCGGGAGACAGCGTAAAAGTTACTATTAAGGAGAGGGCGAGGTGAATATTTCATGTGGAAATGTCCAAAATGCGGACGTGAATTCAAGAACCGGAATCAAGATCATTTTTGCAGCCAGCCGCCGAAAACAATTGATGCATATATTGCTGCACAGCCTGAAAGTGTTCAGCCGCTTTTGCACCAGGTCAGGGATACCATTCGCGGCGTACTGCCAGAGGCACAGGAGCGTATCTCCTGGAGTATGCCGACTTACTGGAACAAGCACAACATCATTCATTTTGCTGCATTTAAAAATCATATCGGATTGTACCCTGGTGATAAAGCTATCAAGAATTTCAGCAGCCGTTTGACGGAATATAAAACAAGTAAAGGCACTGTGCGGCTGCCATATAATAAGCCGCTTCCATTGAAACTGATTGCAGACATCGCAAAATGGTGCTGTGAAACGGGAGATCATCATTGACTTGAGGCAAAACATGTTATATTGCAGAAATTGAGATATATAAAGTTGGAAAGATTATTCTTAAAACGGACAGTAATTTTCAGTAGTGTTAGTTGGAAATTATAAATGATAATCTGAAAAGTGAAGTATTATAAAGTAAAGAGTAACATAACTTGAAGGTAAACAGGAAATTTATAAGGAGGTATCATGATGAAATTTAACAAAGAAGAATTGGGAAAGGCCATATTCTTATTATCTTCCACTATTACTAAATGTGAAAAAATTCAACTTAAGTTTTCAGAGGGAACATCTCAATATTCGCTCTTAAAAAATAGAATTAAAGCACTTTATATTTCCAAGGCCCTTCTTATGAATGATAAAACAATAAATTATACAAGCAAAGAACTGAGAGAAGCACTACCTCCTGTGGTTTCAATCATAAATAAAACTACAAAAGCGCAAAGTAAATACGAAAAAGGAACTTCACAATTCAGTCGATTCGAATCCATAATTCAAGCTATGCTCATTTCTAAAGCATTTATCGAGAACCAAATAAATATCGATTCGGAATTATGATGAATTCCAATTTAAGCTTGAGTAATATAAAATTGTAAATTTGAAAGGAAGTTTTATTATGGGAGAATTATCAAAACTGCCTAATATAGGAAAAGAAGTTGAAAGGCAGTTGAATGAAGCGGGCATATTTACTTATGCTGAATTAAGAGATATTGGTGCAGAACGGGCGTGGCTGAAAATACAGGAAATTGATGCTTCTGCATGTATTCATAGATTGTTGGCATTAGAAGGTGCAATTCACGGTGTTAAGAAAACAGCTTTACCACAGGAACGTAAAGCAGAACTAAAAGATTTTTATAATTGGCACAAACATAAATAGTAATTTTGTAGTTAGGCCTGTTAAAATAAAAGAAAATATAAGCAGGAGGGATCTTTAATAATGAGAAATCCAGGGCAAACAATTGGTAATCTGATTGATAAAAGTAATATGACAATTATTAGCTATACAGATAATGAAGGATTTCCTATAAGTAAGGCAATGTTATCCCCACGGGAACGTGAAAGCATTAAAATATTTTGGTTTTCAACAAATACATCATCAAATAAAGTTAGATATTTTCGGGAAAATCCTAAAGCAAGCATATACTTTGTTGATAAACGATTTTCCCGAGGGGCAAGCCTTGTTGGAACAATAGGAGTCCTTGAAACACAGGAAGCAAAGGAAAAATTATGGCAGGAAGGTGATACCATGTACTATAAACAAGGTATTACTGACCCTGATTATTGTGTATTAAAATTTACAGCAAAACGAGGACGCTATTATAGCAATTTTAAGTCTGAAGATTTTGACACCTGAACAAATTTTCAATTTAGAGTTAAATTTTATAAGTAGTAATTTGGCGTGCAGGTGAGCACGAAGGGAATAAATATGGAACATTCAAAAATTAAAAAAAATATATTATTTTTTATTGCAACTTTACTTGTAACAGTGATGATTATCTTCTCCCTCTTGATAGGAAATGTCGTTAACAAAACATTTTCGTATATCTTGACATCGCTTGTTTATTGGTGCGTTTTCTGTATTCCGCTTTCCTTTTATTTTCTTGGCGGACGTAAAGGCATAAAAAACGTTTATGCAAAACATTCACTACCAATCTTAACAATAAATAAAAGGATTTTAATAATACTTGCGTTTATACCGTGCGTCGGAACATTATTTGCAGTGTTTATCCCGAAGATAACAGTTATTCCAATACAGGTGTTTGGAATCGCTTTTCTTTATGCGCTTATCAATGGAACCGTAGAAGAGTTGTTTTGGCGAGGTGTATTTGTAAGTACATTCCCTAATAACATCCTAAGGGGATACATTTTGCCTACATTACTTTTTGGCCTTTGGCATATCGCATTGTATATTCTCAAAGATATGAAATATCAAGGTGGCTTTGCTAGATTGATCGGAGGTGCTGTGTTTATGGGATTTCTTTGGGGATTCATTGTATATAAGACAAAGTCCATTAAAGTTGTTACAATAGCCCACATCATTACAAATTTTTTCGCATTTAGCGGTATGATATATGACAATTGGTTCATTTAAATAATACATATTTAAAATGATGGGCATAATGGAAGACTGATAAATTTCCAATTTAACAAAAAGGGCGTAATTCTCCTATTTTCTATAAGTTGGATATGAATAGTCCTTGTTATTTTAGGTTCGATACCTAAAATAATAACTACTTGACGAATTATTATATATGATGTATTCTAAAATCAGTGGTAAATATATAAATG
>NZ_PVXP01000046.1 GCF_002995845.1 Clostridium luticellarii
GTATACATCTTATTCCATATATATTTGTCACAATTATGCATACATATATATGGACAAAATTTCAGAATTATTATTTTGTGATTTTATAACATAACTTATATCATATATCTAAATGTTTCTGTTCTTCTTTTTTTGCCTCTGTTTTGCTGTCCTTCTCATTTTTACCCTTGGATGAAGGCTTTTTTAATTCAGGTAAATTATATTTTTTTCTTATTTTACCTTCTATCTCAAATAAAATATCAGGATTATCCTTTAAAAATTGTTTTGCATTTTCTCTTCCCTGACCAAGTCTTGTTTCTTTATAGTAAAACCAGGAGCCGCTTTTCTGTATTAATTCTTCTTTGACTCCCACATCCAGTACATTTCCCTCTCTTGAAATGCCCTGATTGTACATTATATCAAATTCAGCCTGTTTAAATGGTGGTGCCACTTTATTTTTCGTAACTTTCACTTTGGTTCTATTACCAACTATTGTATCGCCCTGTTTAATGGCATCGGATCTTCTCACTTCCATTCTTACGGAAGCATAGAACTTCAATGCTCTTCCTCCTGGAGTAATTTCAGGATTTCCAAACATGACTCCAACTTTTTCTCGCAATTGATTTATAAATATAGTTACACACCTTGACTTATTTATAAAAGATGTGAGTTTTCTAAGGGCCTGAGACATAAGTCTTGCCTGGAGACCTACATGGGAATCACCCATTTCACCTTCTATTTCAGCTTTCGGAACTAGTGCTGCCACTGAATCCACCACCAACACATCTATGGCATTGGATCTCACCAGTGCTTCTGTAATTTCAAGAGCCTGTTCTCCACTGTCAGGCTGAGACACAATTAAGTTTTCTATGTCAACTCCCAGGTTTTTTGCATAAACCGGATCCAGTGCATGTTCTGCATCTATGAAAGCTGCTGCACCACCAGATTTTTGAGCTTCTGCAATTATATGAAGAGCAACTGTGGTCTTACCTGAAGATTCAGGGCCAAATATCTCCACTACCCTTCCTCTGGGCACACCTCCAATGCCTAATGCTATATCCAGATCAAGACATCCTGTGGAAACAGCATCTACATTGAGCACGCTATTTTCCCCCAACTTCATCACTGCGCCCTTGCCAAACTGTTTTTCTATTTTATTCATAGCAGATTCTATAGCCTCTAATTTTTCATTACTTAAGTTTCCCAAAGGATCACTTCCTCTCTTATACGAACGAATGTTCTAATCAGATTATATACCATACATTTTCTCCCGTCAACAAATTTAATCAATTATTTTAAAACATATGCAAAGCACAATTCATTCTGTTCAAAAATTATCTTTCAATATTCTAATTATGGACATATAAATGCATTTTAATCAAGAAATAATTATCTCATCTATCCGGTCTCAGCACCTCCTTATTTTTCACAAAATAATCTATACCGGAAATCAGAGTCATAATTATTGCTACAGCCATACTAATGTCAGTAACCCAATTTAAAATTAAATGGGGATGACTTAAAAAACTTTTCAATATTCCCAGAGATACATGATTGTAATTTAAATTTACAAGTGCAAGTATTATGGCCACTATCTGGGTTACAGTTTTAGCCTTGCCCCATGGGCTGGCAGCTATGACATTCCCCTCTGCCGCTGCAATAGCCCTAAGTCCAGTTACCGCAAACTCCCTGGCTATTATTATCATTGCCACCCAGGTTGGTATTATATGATATTCAACCAAAGATACAAGTGCAGCCGTTACTAAAAGCTTATCTGCCAGAGGATCCATAAATTTCCCAAACTTAGTAATTTGATTTCTGCTTCTTGCTATATATCCATCCAATTTATCTGTTACTGAAGCCAATACAAAAATAGCTATGGCAATGATCTTTCCAAAAGGCATATCCTTTATTGCCATAAAAATCAAAAAGAACGGAATCAACAGCATTCTAAGTATTGTAAGTTTATTCGCTAAATTCATCACATACAACTCCCAACAAATCATATTCAATACTATCAGTTATTTTGACATAAACCATAGTACCTATTTGTAAATCTTTTCTGGATTTTATATATACAAGTCCATCTATATCCGGAGCCATTGTATAATTTCTTCCATACCATAAATCATTTTTTCTGCCTTCCACCAGAACTTTATAAACATTTCCAATTTTCGCTTTGCCAGCTGTTTCAACAATTTGCTGCTGAAACAGCATTAATTCGCCTTCCCTTGCGGATTTTATTTCTTCAGGAACCTGATCCTTCATTGTAAAAGCCGGGGTTCCTTCCTCCCTGGAATATTTAAACACTCCCATATTTTCAAATTTCATCAGTTTTATAAAATCCTTAAGCTCTTGAAAATTACTTTCGGTCTCTCCAGGAAATCCAACTATTATAGTAGTTCTAATTGAAATTTCCCTGATCTTCTCCCTGAGCTCATCTATAAGCTTTATTATGTCCGCTTTTCTTCCTTTTCTTCCCATGAGTTTTAATATGTCATCACTTATGTGCTGAAGTGGTATGTCTATGTAATTGCACACTTTGTCATTTGAGGCAATTTCATCTATAAGCTCATGAGTTATGTCTTCAGGATAGCAATAGAGCAGTCTAATCCATTCTATTCCGCTGATTTCTGATATTTTTCTAATAAGTTCCGGCAACATTTTCTTACCATAAAGATCAATTCCATATCTAGTGGTATCCTGAGCGATAAGTATTATTTCCTTAACCCCCTGTAGAGCCAGTGCATTACATTCCTCAATTAAACTCTCCATGCTCCTACTTCTATATTTTCCTCTAATTTTTGGAATTATGCAATAGGTACAACAATTATCACAGCCTTCTGCAATTCTTAAATAAGCTCTGTAAAAAGGCGTAGTAAGAATCCTTTTGCCTTCATTTATATTGGAATCACTGTAACCACAATTATAGATTTTATCGCTTTTATTTTCAATACATTTCTCTATACTTTCATTTAATTTGTCATAATCATTTACCCCAAGCATTACATCTATCTCCGGCAGCAGTGACATAAGTTCCTTACCATATCTCTGGGCAAGACATCCTGTCACCACCAAAAGCCTGCAATTAAATTTTTCCTTGTAATTTGATGCCTGAAGTATGGTATCTATGGATTCCTGCTTGGCAGCTTCTATGAAACCACAGGTATTCACAATTATTATATCGGCCAATTCTAAATTTTCCACCAGGGTATACTTCCTTTTAACATTGCTCAATATTATCTCAGAATCCACCCTGTTTTTATCACAGCCTAAACTTATCAGCCCAACTTTCAAATTATTCACTAAATTTCCTCCTGTTAGATCTTTTTAATATTCAATATTAATATACGTTAAATTAATCTTTATATCAAGTTATTCTTAGGTGCAGATGACACTGCATTGCAAATATCAGAGTTCAGAGAACAAATATATTATTAATGAAGATTTTCGGTCAATCCGAAAATCCACCAAAATTGATATTTGAACTTTTCACTTTTTACTTTAACTGTGCATTGTCAATTATCAATTGACCAATTGTATTCAATCCTTTCTGTCAACAAGTACCTTCCTGGGTTTACTCCCGTCCTTTTTTGATATTATCTCTCTTTCCTCCATCTGCTCTATTATCCTGGCCGCCCTGTTGTATCCCACTCTGAGCCTTCTTTGAATCAGTGAAGTAGAAGCTTGTCCCGCATCTATTACAACTCTGATGGCCTCATCTAAGAGTTCATCACAATCATCATCGGCTTTAACTGCATTTGTATCTATCTGCTCTATTATCTCATCTTCATATTGGGGTTCACCCTGCCTGTTCTTTATGTAATCCACCACTTTTTCCACTTCATTTTCCGATATAAAGGCTCCCTGTATTCTCATGGGTTTTGCCTCTCCTACAGGGTAGAACAGCATATCTCCTTTTCCAAGCAATTTTTCGGCACCACTGCTGTCAATTATAGTTCTGGAGTCAATCTGACTGGATACTGCAAAAGATATTCTGGAAGGTATATTGGCTTTTATAACTCCCGTAATTACATCCACAGAAGGCCTCTGCGTGGCTATGACCAGGTGCATGCCGGCAGCCCTGGACATCTGAGCAAGACGTCCTATGTAATCCTCTACCTCATTGGGACATACCATCATCAGATCAGAAAGTTCGTCAATTATTATGACTACAAGTGGAAGTTTGCTCTCTACCTCTCCATTTTGAAACAGTTCATTATACCCCTCTATATTTCTCACACTATTATCTGCAAAAAGTTTGTATCTTCTGTTCATTTCCTGCACAGCCCAATTCAAAGCCCCTGCTGCTTTTTTTGGATCCGTGACCACGGGTATGAGCAAGTGCGGTATTCCATTGTACACACTGAGTTCCACCACTTTAGGGTCCACCATTAAAAATTTCACATCTTCAGGTGAATATTTATACAGCAAACTCACTATCAAGGTATTTATACACACACTTTTACCTGAACCTGTGGCACCTGCTATGAGCATATGTGGCATTTTTGTAAGATCCGATACTATACAGTTTCCGCCTATATCCTTTCCAAGACAATAGATCAGCTTTCCCTTTGAGTCCATAAACTCCCGGGATTCTACAACCTCCCTTAAATATACCGGCGTGAGTTCCTTGTTGGGAACCTCTA
The DNA here is from genome assembly GCF_002995845.1 of Clostridium luticellarii. Lineage (GTDB taxonomy): Bacteria > Bacillota > Clostridia > Clostridiales > Clostridiaceae > Clostridium_B > Clostridium_B luticellarii. Next base: position 4,629 of record NZ_PVXP01000046.1, read on the forward strand.
TACCGATGGCTGATTTTCCGGGTATGGGAGCTTCTATCCTCACTCCAGAAGCTGCAAGCCCCAGTGCTATATCATCAGATAGATTCACAATTTTGCTCACTTTGATTCCAGGGCTCGGCTGAAGTTCAAATCTGGTTACAGAAGGTCCTCTGCTCACCTGTAGAACCTTCACATCCACTCCAAAACTGGCCAGTGTTTCCTCCAATTTATTGGCACTGTTTATCAATCCCTTTTTATCCTGTTTATTCAGCTGGGACTGTATATTCTGCTTCAACAGATCAAGAGGTGGAAATTTGTATATGGGGATCATATTTTTCTGACTCTCCGTCATTTTCTTCTCCAGCTCTTCGTTTATAGAATTTGTCTTGCTTTCTACAGAATCATCCCTGGTTTCCTTAATACTCTCCTGGCTCTCCCTGCCATCCAAAATTTTATTCATGTCATTCTCTTCTTTGGGGTCCGAGGATTTCATGAAATCCAGTATCTTTATCCTGTTGTTTAAATTTTTTATAAAATTGGCCTTTTCATTTTCTCCTGCATCATTTTTATCATCTTCAATTTTTTTGTCAGATGATTTATTGTTTTCTTTAATCTTAATATCTTCACCGGTATTTTTTTTAGAAAAAAACATCTTCAATTTATGTAGTAAATCATAAATGGTAACTCTGCTCATAATTATAAACGAGATTATATAAAGAGCCGAAAATATAATATAACTTCCAAGATCTCCAAATAATTTATATAAGGGCACATCAATCAGAAAACTTATTATTCCGCCGTGAAACACAGTATTGGATTCATATAATTTTTTTATACCTAAAAATAAACTATGCTGAGAGTAATACTCCGGCATCAGGTACATCTGCATAAACAGCAGAGTGTTTATAATAAAAAGAAGAATACCATAAAATTTTTTGCTGAAATTTATTCTGTTCTTTTTTATGATAAGACAGCATCCTATAAATATTATAAGTACGGGAAATATATAACATCCCAATCCAAATACAGCTATCAAAAGGTTTTTTACAAATCTTCCAATTATTCCAGAAGAAGAAGGAGAAAACACACTTATTATCATAAGCAGCCCCAACGTAGTAAGCAGTATACCCTTTATATCCCTATCAAAGACATATTCCTTCTTTTTTTTGCCTCTAGACATAATACACCAACCTTCCTCAATATGCAAAACATTCAAGTGCAGCCGACATCTGCTGTCTCAACTTTAAAGGAATTATAAATACCAATAAATGACAGTCTGGTTACAAAGGAGAAAGTTCCCTAATAAATATTCTACATTGCCTTTCTTTTTCCTCTAATAATCTTATCAAAAGCATAAGGTGCAGAATTCAAAGCTCTTCATTATTCAGTATTTTCACTTTAAATCTTAGCAATAGTAGCCATAGGATGAATCCTATGGCAAATTTCAAGGAGCCTGTAAAATTTTTACTTTTTATTTGAGAGATGGGAAAAATTAGAATCATTTAATCATGCTGTTTATTTTTCTGACAGCCTCGCTTATTCCACCCACTTCATCAATTAATCCCTGCTGTACTGCCTGTTTGCCAATCAATATAGTACCCATGTCATTTAACAGCTCATCGGTTTGAAGCATCAATTTCGTCAATCTCTCCTCAGTTATTTTGGACGTCCTTATGATGAATTCATTTATTCTATCCTGCATTTTATTAAAATACTCAAAAGTCTGTGGAACCCCAATCACCATTCCAGTCATTCTTATAGGGTGAACAATCATGGTTGCCGTAGGAGATATAAATGAATAATCAGATGATGTAGCAAGAGGTACACCTATTGAATGCCCCCCTCCTATAACGAGAGAAACCGTAGGCTTACTCAAACTTCTTATCATCTCCGCTATGGCAAGACCTGCCTCTACATCCCCGCCCACAGTGTTTAAAACCACCAGCAGTCCTTTTATACTGCTGTCATTCTCAACCTCAATCAAGTTAGGTATTACATGTTCATATTTGGTAGTCTTTGTTTCAGAGGGCAGTGTCACATGCCCTTCTATCTGTCCTATTATGGGAAGTATCTGAATGGGACTATTATTTTGCTGGGGCATATTTGTAATACCCAGCTCTTTTATATTTTTAAGCTGACTATTGTCTTTATGCACTTCGCTGTTTATTTTATCTGACATTCCAATCTCCTCCTTAAACAATCATATCTTATGCATTTAAGGAGATTCATATACGCTTTTTACTTTCCGCCCAGCAGAAATTCTCTGTGAAGAGCATTTATAGCCCTGTCTGCTTTACTGCTTTCCACAAGACACCATATTGTAGTATGGGAATCGGCAGTTTGAAGCACCTTTATATTTTCTCTAAAAAGTACTTTCAATATTTTTGCAATAACCCCTGGCACACCTCTCATACCGCTTCCGATAAGAGCTATTTTAGTACACTCTTTTATGGCGGAGTAGTGGATTCCAAGGTTTTTCATAACTATTTTAAAATTATCCATATCTCCCTTGTCTATAGTAAAAACTTCCTCATAGGGAAATACATTTATAAGATCTATGCTTATAAGGCTGTTGGCCAGTTCATCCAGCAGAGTGTAATAATTTTCAGAGTTCTCGTTTTCACTGTATTTAATCGTTATCTGCACTCTTTCATCCATGGACGTTATACCATTTATAACATTACCGGATGATTCCGCTGTGGAATTAGTTATTACGGTGCCCTTACCATCATTCAGTGTATTTTTTACAACCAGAGGTACATTTCCATTCATAGCTATTCTTACAGCTCTTGGATGTATTACCTTTGCACCCTGATCCGCCATCTGGAACACCTCATTATAACTTATCTTTTCAATTAACGAGGCATCTGACACTATTCTTGGATCCGCCGTCATTATCCCATCCACATCTGTATATATTTCTACGCACTCAGATTTTAAGGCAGTACCGAGAAGTGCTGCCGTAACATCACTTCCCCCTCTTCCCAGCGTGGTTACATACCCACTTTCAGACACTCCCTGAAAACCTGCAACTACTGGAATCTTTCCATTTTCAAGTATGCTCAGGAGTTTATCTTTCTCCACCTTTAAAACAGAAGCATCATTGTAATTGTCATCGGTAATTATACCTGCCTGTCCTCCTGTTAGAGGAACAGCCTCCAATCCCAATTTCAACAGTTCATCTGAAACAACCACAGCACTTATGACCTCTCCACAGCTCATAAGCAAATCCGTACCCAAAGGGCTGCTGGATTTAAAATCACTGCTTATAAGAGAGAGCAGTGTATCTGTGGCATAGGGCTGACCCTTTCTGCCCATTGCCGATACCACCACCACCGGTGAAAAACCTTTATCCCTGGCTTTTAATATTTTATTTACCACTCTGGTTCTTCTCTCATGAGTAGAAACAGAAGTTCCTCCAAATTTTTGAATTAGTATTCTCATCTCAATCCTCCATGATTTGTACTTATAATACAATATATATTATAAACTTTATCAATTATGGTTCAAATGTTTATTGATTATATCAATGCAGTTTTTTGAGATTTTTTTCTTCCACATCTATTATAATTGTTTTAGCTCCTATTTTCTTAACATATTCCCAGGGAACTTCTATAAATTCATTTTTACCAAAAATACTAAATTTAGTTTTATTATCACTTAAAACAAGTATCTCCAGATTTCCTGCCGAATTAACTATTATGTCATTATTTCCCAGGTAATTGTACCTGTTGCCGTCATTCACATTTATGATTTCATATCTTTCCATTTCACTGTAATATTTTACATTCTGATCCACAGTAATAACCCCCCACAGTATTTTTTATACAATATACTAAATACTATGAAACACATATTACACTTATTACATCAAGTGAGTTTTAGGTTCAGACAGAGTTTGCCTATAAAAGAGTTTTCCTGGAGTCCGGAAAAGGTTTTATTTCCTTATCCAACAGGTTTCTTACAAGCTCCAGATCTACATTATCACCCACAAATGCAGAGTTTACTATTCCTCCGCAAAAAGTATTTTTCATTACCCTGGATATTGTATCTATATCTATGCTGTCTATCTTCTTTATTATATCCTCAGGGGTATTCAGTTTATTCGTAAACAACAGTGATTTGCCATTGTTGAACATTCTGCTGCTTATGCTCTCCATACCCAATATGTAACTGCCTTTTAGCTGCTCTTTAGACTTTCTCAATTTATCGGATGCCACACCGGTTTTTGAAAACAATTCCAACTCATCTTTTATCCTTTCGATTACATCATAAACATATTTTGCATTTAATCCGGTGTATACGGCAACCACTCCATTATTGTTGAAGGAAGCCACATAGGAATAAATAGAATAACAAAGTCCTTTCTCCTCCCGTATTTTTTGAAACAGTATGGAAGAAGCTCCTCCTCCATAAATATTATTCAGCAGCAAAAGTGGATATATATCATCACTGCCACTTTTTACTCCCTGTATTCCAAGGCTCAAATGAAGTTGTTCTATATTCTTTTCCCTGGAGAGATGATTGTTCAAAAACTTTGGAAAAGAATACTGGGTTATGATTTTATTTTCTCCACTCCAGTTTTTGAAATACTTATCTATCAATTCTTCAACTTTTTTCAAATTCACATTGCCTGCTATGGATATCACAGAATTTTCAGGTATATAATGGGAATCCACATACTCCAGCAGCTGTTTTCTATCAAAAGATTTTACAGTATCAATATTTCCCAATATAGGAAGGGATATGGAATCTTCCCCCCACATAGCCCTGCTGTGGAGATCCGACAGTACATCTTCCGGCAGATCTTCACTCATATTTATCTCTTCAATTATGACACCTTTTTCTTTTTCAATATCTTCGGATAAAAACTTGCTGTTAAATAACATATCGGCCAAAACATCTACCGCTAAATCCAGGTGAGAATCCAGTACTTTTGCATAAAAACAAGTAGCTTCCTTTCCAGTAAAGGCATTCATCTGGCCACCCACATTCTCTATGCATTCAGCTATTTCAAGAGCTGTCCTGTTAGATGTTCCCTTAAAAAACATATGTTCAATAAAGTGAGAAATACCATTGTTATATTTTTCTTCATTTCTAGAGCCGCTTTTTACCCAGATGCCTATACTTACAGAATTTACATAATCTATATTTTCTACCACTACTCTTAGTCCATTATCTAATTTAAATACATTATACATTTTTTGCTGCTGAAATACCAATATTATACAGCAGAAGTTTTCACCTCTTTCACATAAACAATTTAATCCAATACTAAAATTACCCTTAAAAGATATATTTATTCTCACAATACGCAAAAATTCTATTAAAAAATAAAAAGGCACCTAAGCCCTTCTATTTTACTATTTTGCTTTTGAATCTTTTACCTTTGAATCTTTTTTCTCAGAATCCTTTATGGCATCTTTTCTGGAAAGATTTATTCTGCCCTGGTTATCTATATCAGTTACTTTAACCAATATCTTATCTCCTACAGATACTACATCCTCTACTTTATTTACCCTTGTAAAATCCAATTTCGAGATATGAACCAATCCTTCTTTTCCTGGAAGTATTTCAACAAAAGCACCAAAATTAGTTGTTTTAGTAACTTTCCCCAGGTATATCTCTCCTACCACTACTTCTTTAGTAAGATCATCTATTATTTTCAACGCTTTTTTTGCACTTGCAGTGTCATCTGACATGACAAATATTTTCCCATCTTCTTTTATATCTATTTTAACTCCAGTTTCAGCTATTATCTTGTTTATAACCTTTCCTCCAGCACCTATGACATCTCTTATCTTATCAGGATCTATAGACATAATAAACGTCTTTGGAGCATATTTAGATAATTCAGCTCTTGGTTCAGGAATGCAGTCATGAATCTTTTGAAGTATGAATAATCTAGCTGTCCTCGCTTTTTTAAGGGTTTCTCTTATGCAATTTTTAGACAGTCCATGAATTTTTGTATCAAACTGAATTGCTGTAATTCCCTTTTCTGTTCCTCCAACCTTAAAATCCATATCGCCAAAAAAATCTTCCAATCCCTGTATATCAGTCAGTATCTCCTCCCGAGACATATCTTCACTGGTTATAAGTCCCATGGCTATTCCCGCTGCAGGTCTTTTTATGGGAACACCTGCATCTAAAAGAGCCAATGTACTTCCACATATACTTGCCTGGGAAGTTGACCCGTTAGAACTCAATACTTCAGACACCAGTCTTATAGTGTATGGAAATTTATCCTCACTTGGTATAAGCGGTTCCAGTGCTTTTTCAGCCAGAGCACCATGTCCTATTTCCCTTCTGCCAGGACCTCTCAGCGGTCTAACCTCACCTGTGCTATAAGACGGGAAATTATAATGATGTATATATCTCTTGGACTCTTCTAAGCTCACCCCATCCAGTATCTGAACATCTCCTAAGGATCCCAGGGTTGCTACAGTCATAACCTGGGTCAGACCTCTTGTGAAAAGTCCAGTACCGTGAGTTCTTGGAAGAATCCCAACTTCACAGCTTATAGGCCTTATTTCATCAAATGCCCTGCCATCCACTCTTTTATGCTCTTTTAAAAGCATATTTCTGACTATTTCTTTTTTTATTCTGTAAACCACATCGGAAATATCAGCTTTATTGTCAGGGTACTCCTCTGAAAATTGCTCATCCAATTTTCCATCCACGTCATTTAGAGCTTCATTTCTCTTATCTCTGTCTTCTACATACATGGCATTCTTTATCATATCAAATGCAAAATCTCTAACTTTTTCCTCTATAACTTCATCCACTTTATACAATACAGGCTCAATTTTGTCCTTACCATATTTTTTAGTGACCTCTTCTTGAAATTCTACTATCTTTTTACACTCTTCAAATCCATACATTATACCGTCATACATTACATCTTCCGGTATCTCATCTCCCCCGGCTTCCACCATCATAACTCTGTCCTTAGTGGCACAAACTGTGAGGTTCAGACTGCTTTTCTCTCTTTGCTCCAGTCCCGGGTTTATTACAAATTTACCATCTACCAATCCTACAGACACTGCTCCTACCGGAGTAGTAAAAGGAATACTTGACATGCAAAGGGCCAATGAAGCTCCATTTATAGCCAGTATGTCAGGTGCATTATCCTGATCCACGGACAATACGGTACACACCACCTGCACATCATTTCTATACCCCTTTGGAAACAGAGGCCTAAGAGGCCTATCTATTGCCCTGGCATGAAGTATGGCCTTTTCTGTTGGCTTTCCCTCCCTTTTTATAAAACCTCCTGGTATTTTACCGACAGAGTACAACCTCTCCTCATATTCTATACTTAAAGGGAAAAAATCCACTCCTTCTCTCGGCTTATCTGAAGAATTTGCATTGATTAAAACCACTGTATCTCCATAACTTATAAACATGGCACAATCAGAAAGTTTTCCCACTTTGCCATAATCAACTTTTAGAGTTCTTCCTGCTACAGTAGTTTGAATTATTTCACTCATTAAAAATATACCTCCTCCCAATAGATTCTAATTTTGTTAAAATAATAGAGCGGCAAAAGCCCGCTCTTAAAGATTATTTTCTTAAATTTAATGCCTTAATAATAGTACGATATCTTTCGATATCCTGCTTGATTAAGTAATTAAGCAGACCTCTTCGCTTACCAACCATCATTAAAAGACCTCTTCTTGAGTGATGATCTTTTTTATGGATCTTAAGATGATCATTTAAATGATTTATTCTCTCAGTAAGCAATGCTATCTGCACTTCTGGAGAGCCCGTATCTCCTTCATGCCTTGCATATTTTTTCATTATTTCTTCTTTAACTGCCTTTTCCATTTTGCTACACCTCCAATTGTTAATCCCCTCTATTCCAAGAATAACGTTGGCAAGTCGAAATTCTTAGCATAAGGATCACGTCTGTAATTATAGCAAATAAAATTAGTATTGTAAATTAATTTTAAAAATTAATTTAATTTTTTTCACTTACATATCTTCTGTCCGCTTCCAACTGATTGGCTAATTCAGTTAAATTGTCGAACTTTACCTCATCTCTAATTCTTTCAATAAAATATATCTTTATGTTTTTATCATATACATCTCCACTAAAGTCCAGTATATTGGTTTCAATGCTGAGTTTGTTGTCATAGGTGGTGGGATTATAGCCTACATTGGTTATTCCTTTGAATTTCACTCCATTTAGTTCCACCTTGGTGTAGTATACCCCACCTTTAGGGATGACGAATTTTTTATCATAATCCAGATTCACTGTGGGAAAACCAAGTTTTCTCCCCAGCTGCTTTCCATGTATTACCTTTCCCTGTATCATAAAAGCTCTTGTCAAAAGTTTGTTTGCCTTTTTCATATCCCCTTCATCTGCTATGATATTTCTTATAATGGAGCTGCTTACTATTTGTCCCCTATATTTTATCGAATCTATGACACTCAAATGAAATTTATATTTCTCGCTGAGTTTTCTCAATAAATTTACATCTCCCAGATTTTTATATCCAAATCTATAGTTGAATCCAACCACAAAACCTCTGGCTCTATAGTTATTTAAAAGATGAATTACAAAATCCTCCGGAGACATTCTCATAAAATCTTCATTGAAGTTTGCCATATTTATTATGTCCAGTCCTGCATTTTTCAATACATCTATCTTAGACTCGTTATCCATTAAAATTTTAGGTGCTAAATCAGGGTTTATAGTCATAAGAGGATGATTTTTAAATGTAAATACCATACTCTTTGCCCCATTATTTCTGGCAAGTTCTATGGTTTTATTTATAAGGCTCATATGCCCCAGATGAAGTCCGTCAAAACTTCCCAATGCTATATATGTACTTTCAATAAAATTTTCTTTAAAATTATCTTCTATAATTTTCATAATCAATTACCTCTAATAAACATCTTAACCATCTTAAATTCAAAACTTTTACGCATACCCAGACCTATAAATTTATTTTTATCTATATAAACCCTGTATAATTTATCCTGAAGCACATTATTTAAAAATATTTTATTCCTTATGGGAATTCCGTTGAGAATATTTTTCATGTATGCATCTTCAATTACAAGCTGGGGATACTGCTCCAGCGCATCATCTACGGGAACAATATACCGTGATATATTTTCAGCATTTAAATTCTCCAGATCAATTGAATCTGAAATGTGGAAATTTCCAGTGGACACTCTTTTCAAATCCCACATAATAGCTCCGCAATTCAATTCATTCCCAATATCATGGCAGAGACTTCTTATATATGTTCCCTTGGAACATTTTACCTTGAATACTACATAAGGCAGCTTCATGTCCATAATTTCTATAGAATATATAATGATCTTTCTTTTTTTCCTCTCCACTTCCACTCCCTGTCTTGCCAGTTCATAGAGTCTTTTTCCCCCTACTTTTATGGCAGAATACATGGGAGGCAGCTGCTCAATTTCACCCTGAAAGCTCAAAACGGCATTCTCTATATCCCTTTCACCCAAGTTGAAATCCAAAGTTTCCATTACAGTACCTTCTCTGTCATAGGTATCTGTCCTGACTCCAAGCTTCATGCAGGCCAAGTATACCTTGTCATTCTTCATTATATAGTCCACAAACTTGGTAGCTCCTCCAGTACATACCGGAAGTACTCCAGAAGCAATTGGATCAAGAGTACCAGCATGACCTACTTTTCTGCTTTTCGTAAAAAACTTAATTTTTCTAACCACATCAAAAGATGTAATGCCTTTGGGTTTATTTATATTTAAAATTCCATCCATCATATTAATTCTTTTTCAATTTCCTCCAACAGCATACTTCTCGCTTCATCCATAGTCCTGTTAGTCAGTTTAAGTCCGCTTGCCCTTATATGTCCTCCCCCTTCAAAAGTCTCTGCCACCTTTCTCACGTCAACTTTTGACTTGGATCTAAGGCTTACCTTTATTCCATCTTCCACCTGTTTAAAGAGAATTCCCACTTCCACCGTATCTATTTTCATCCCTATACTTATAATATCGGAGGTATCTATCTGTGAATCCATTCCAACCTGTGAAAGCATATCCTGTGTGATTTTTATAATACAGATTTTGTCTTTTACAAGCTCCATACTTTCAATTGCCTTCCCATACAGCTTTATTCTCTGAAACTTTTTGTTTTCAAAAATAGTTCTGTGAATTTTACTGAAATCTATACCTGTATTTATCAAATCCCCCGCTATGGCATGGGTCACAGCGGTGGTGGCACTATATCTGAAAGAACCACTGTCCGTAATTATGGAAGTATAAAGGCACTGGGCCATATCTTTATCTACATCTACACCCAAAAGCTTGATCATTTGATATACTATTTCTGCCGCAGCAGCTGCATTGGTATCCACATAATTCAAATTACCATACAGCTCGTTTGTCATGTGATGGTCTACATTTATTATTGTATACCCTCTGTTTTCAAAATCCAATTCTGCATTTATTCTCTTTACATCTCCACAGTCCAGTACTATGACGCATTGAATATCTTTCTCAACTTGAAACTTTTTTCCGTCTATTTCCTCACTGCAGGGTAAAAATCTAAAGTCCTCCGGTATTTTTTCTTTTGAGAGAATTTCAACTTTCTTTCCCATCTTTTTCAGTCCTTGAAATAGCGCCAGTGAACTCCCCAGTGAATCCCCGTCAGGAGAAGAATGAAAAGTAATTGCAATATTTTTGTATTCCTTTATCCTGTCAATTATATCATTCATCATCATTTTTTTCATTCTCCTTTATTTTATGGAGGATCTCGTCTATATGCATTCCATATTCTATGGTATTGTCAAGTTCTATAATTATCTCAGGAGTATTCCTAAGCTTTATCCTATGGCCGATTTCTCTTCTTATAAATCCCTCTGAATTCTTGAGTGCATCAAAGGTACTTTCCTTTGACTTGTTTTTTCCATAGATACTTACATAAACCCTGGCATATTTCTGATCTCTTGTAACATCAACTTTTGTAACACTCACCATAGCAGTTACTCTTGGATCTTTTATATCATCCCTTATTATATTGCTTATTTCCTTTTTCATCTCTTCATTTATTCTTCCGGTTCTATAGTTAGCCACAAAATATCACCTCTTATTCATAACTATAACTCTTTTTTCTTAACTTCTTCCATGACATAATCTTCAATTATGTCCCCTTCTTTGATATCATTGAACTTCTCAATGGAAAGACCGCATTCATATCCCTCCGCAACTTCCTTTACATCATCTTTAAATCTTTTTAAAGACGCAAGCTCAGATTCAAATATAACTATTCCATCTCTTATTACCCTCGCTTTAGAATTTCTTACCATTTTGCCTTGAACTACATAACAGCCTGCAATAGTTCCCACATTGGATATCTTGTAGGTCTGCCTGATTTCAGCTTTTCCAAGCACTGTTTCCTTGTAATCCGGTTCCAGCATTCCCACCATGGCAGCTTTTATATCCTCTATGGCATTGTATATAACCCTATAAGTCTTTATATCCACAGCTTCTTTTTCAGCAGCACTCTGTGCATTTACATCAGGTCTTACATTAAAACCTATTATTATGGCATTTGAAGCTGAAGCCAGGGTTACATCTGTTTCATTTATAGCTCCAACAGCTCCATGTATCACCCTCACCTTCACCTCTTCATTGGAAAGCTTTTGAAGTGACTGTTTTAGTGCCTCTATGGATCCCTGTACATCTGCTTTTACTATTATGTTAAGTTCTTTTACTTTTCCCTCTTTTATCTGATTATATAAATTCTCCAATGAAACTTTATGAGTTGACTGAAGATACTCTTCCCTTATTTTTTGTTTTCTCTTGTCAGCTATCTCTCTAGCAGTTTTTTCATTTTTGACCTGATGAAATCTATCTCCTGCTGCAGGTACTTCAGAAAGTCCAAGTACTTCCACTGGAATAGAAGGTCCCGCTGATTTTATCTTCTTTCCCTTATCATCAAACAGTGCCCTTACCCTTCCGTAGGTATTTCCCACTATAATGGAATCCCCCACGCGAAGCGTTCCATTTTGAACCAACAGGGTGGCAACGGCCCCTCTGCCCTTATCCAATTTTGCTTCTATTACGGTTCCCTTTGCATTTCTATGTGGATTTGCCTTAAGCTCCTGCATTTCAGCCGTCAAAAGTACCATCTCAAGCAGTGTATCAATACCCTCTTTCGTATGTGCGGACACAGGTATGCATATGGTATTTCCTCCCCAATCCTCAGGTACTAAATCATACTCCGTCAATTCCTGCTTTACCTTGTCAACATTGGCTCCAGGCCTATCTATCTTGTTTATAGCCACCACCATAGGCACATCTGCAGCTTTGCAGTGACTTATGGCCTCTGCAGTTTGGGGCATTATTCCATCGTCTGCTGCCACAACCAAAATAACTATATCCGTAATCTGTGCTCCTCTGGCCCTCATTGCAGTAAATGCCTCATGACCTGGAGTATCAAGAAAAGTTATTTTTTCATTGTTTATATTGACAGTATAAGCACCTATGTGCTGGGTTATTCCTCCTGCCTCGGTGGCAGTCACCTTTGATTTCCTTATAGCATCCAGAAGTGATGTCTTACCATGATCCACATGCCCCATTACAGTTATGATGGGAGGCCTTTTTTCCAGATTGATCTCCTCATCTTCTTCATCCTCCTGCTCTACTGCTTCCTTATCCACATCTCTTTCTTCCTTCAATACAGTTACATCAAATTTTTCACCCAGTTTCTGGGCCGTGTTGAAATCTATCTCCTGATTTATAGCCGCCATTACTCCCATGAATATAAGCTGCTTGATAACCTCTGTAGAAGGTTTGCCTATTTTTTCGGAAAATTCTTTTACGGTTATGGTATCTTCTATCTTTATACTCTCCTGTGAATCTTCATTCTCTGAATCTTCTTTCTCCTGCTTGCTGTCTTTTTTATTTATTTCCTTATTGTTTCCACCTTTATTATTATGCTTATGAGGTTTTTTATTCTTCTGATCCTCTTTTCCGTCCTCTTCATCGTCTTTATCCTCTTTATCTTTACTTTCTTCCATAAATTCCTTGATAAGCTCTGCATCTTCATCCTCTATTGCGCTCATGTGATTTTTTACCTTCACTCCAAATTCCTCTAGCAGCAGCTCAATTAATTTTTTGCTTGATATATTTAATTCTTTTGCCAATTCATAAATTCTTATTTTTGACAAATTCTTCACCTCCGAAACTAAAGCTTCTCAATTTTTCCCAGCAAATCAATATCATGTTTTACCATTTTATTATATCCCTCTTAAAACTTTCCTGCATCTTTGCCCCATATCATAAATTATAAAAAACTATTGATTACTCTCTATCTGTTCTCTCAAACGGTCATATAAGGTTTCATCTATCTGTATCTCAAGATTTTTTTGAAGTCTTTTGTTCTTAAAAGCCTTCTCAAGGCATTGAATATTTCTGCATATATAGGCACCTCTGCCATTTTTCTTTCCAGTTGGATCCACAGAAACTTCCCCTTCTTTATTTTTTACTATCCTTATAAGTTCTTTTTTGGGTTTCATCTCCATACATCCTGTGCACATTCTCTTGGGAATTTTTTTTTGTTTCATATATACATCACCTCAACCACTTTATTCATCTTCGCCTGTACTTTCTGTACCTTCAGGTTCTACAGGCAATTCTTCCTCTTCATGTTCTGGTTTTGCCTGAGATTTACTTTTTATATCTATTTTCCATCCTGTAAGCTTAGCCGCCAGCCTTACATTCTGACCTTCCTTGCCTATAGCCAGCGACAGCTGATTGTCATCTACCACAACTTGTGCAAATTTCATATCTTCATCCAGAGTAACATCCAGAACTTTAGCAGGACTAAGTGCATTGGCTATATACTCTTCAGGAAGCTTACTCCATTTTATTATATCTATTTTCTCATTTTTAAGCTCATTTACTATATTTTGAACTCTTATTCCCTTTGGTCCAACACAAGCTCCCATGGGATCTACATTTTCATCACTGGAATGCACTGCAATTTTTGTCCTGGAGCCTGCTTCCCTCGCTATGGATTTTATATCCACAGTTCCATCAAATATTTCAGGTACTTCCAGTTCAAAAAGCCTTTTTATAAGTCCCGGGTGAGTTCTTGATATTACAATCTGAGCTCCCTTTGTAGTGTTTTTGACTTCTACAATATATAATTTAAGTTTATCGTTGAAATTATACTTTTCCCCTGGCATTTGCTCGTTAGGTCCAAGTACAGCTTCTGTTTTTCCAAGATCGATGAGCACATTGTTTTTGTCTTTCCTTATGACTGTACCTGTTATCATGTCCTCTTCCTTTTCTGCAAAATCATTATATATTATTCTTCTTTCCTCTTCCTTTATCCTCTGAATAACCACCTGTTTTGCCGCCTGGGCAGCCACTCTCCCAAATTTTCTGGGAGTTACCTCCACATTTACTACATCACCTATATTATAGTTTGGATCCAGCTGCTTTGCATCTTCTTCACTTATTTCACTGACTTCATCATTAACTTCTTCTACCACATTTTTTTGGGAATACACATGGATTTCTCCATTTTCCCTATTCATAGTAACCTTAACATTTTGGCTGTTTACTCCATGTCCCATATAATTTTTCTTATAGGCTGCAACCAGTGCATCCTCTATAGTTGTGAACAAAAGATCCTCACTTATCCCTTTTTCCCTTACTATTTCTCTTAAGGCTTCTATAAATTCCTTATTCATTTTTTAACATGCCCTCCCTTAAACATCACCTTTTAAATTTACAGCAGAAACTTTCTCTCTGGGGATAACCACATCCCCCTCCTCACAACCGATTGTCAATTGATCCTGATCAAACTTTAAAAGCTTTCCTTCATATTTTTTCTTACCTTTCAAAAGTCCAAGTATACTTACCTTTACATCATATCCAGTATATCTTTTCAGATGTTCATCTGTATAAAGTGTCCTTTCAATGCCCGGCGATGAAACTTCTAAATAGTACGGATCCTTTATGGGATCTTCTCTGTCCAGTATATCGCCTACCGCTCTGCTGACTTTTTCGCAATCTTCCAATGATATATTTCCCTGCTTTTTATCTATATATATTCTCAAATAATTATTTTTTCCCTCTTTTTTGAATTCCAGATAATATAGCTCATACTCCATCTGGTTCACTACAGGTTCTATAAATCCCGCTACTTTTTTTGTCAAGGCACTTCCTCTCAATTTAAATCCTCCTTTATTTACAACTTAATAAATTCATAGTTCACAACCCACAATTGGTGAAAATTTTCAGCTGCACTGAAAATCAACAGGATCCGGCGGCAGAACTTTGATATTTAAATATGCTCTTGAGTTTAAGAATCACTTTATAATTTAAAAACGCAACTTTCGCTGCGTTTTTTACAAATAGAAAGAGCGGGTCCAAACCCACTCCTACATATCATGCTAACTTCTGTAGATTTAACATTTTCATTCTAACATATTGTATCCTTTATTTCAAGAAAAATCATCTAAATAAATTTGAAGCAGATTATCCAAGCACATCTCGAACTACACGTTCCATGTTCTCATGTGATATTTTATCCAATTCTTCTTTATTATATCCTCTTTTCTTTAAAATATTTAATAAATTAGGTATTCTGGAGGCATCTTCTATACCTTGGGTTTTTATATAATCCTCATCTTGAAGTGAAACAAGGGTCTCTGAGTCCAGATAATCTCCAAAATCAAATCCAAAGCCCACATGATCTACTCCCACCAAATTCACTATATAATCTATATGATCCGCAAGTTTTTCAGCAGTGGGGCTGTCCTTATCCACAAAATCCACCCAGGAATTAATCCCTATAACACCATTTCTATCAGCTATGGCCCTTATCTGATCGTCTTTCAAATTTCTGGGATTTCTACACAGTTTGTATACATTAGAATGTGAAGCTATAAAAGGCCTGGTGGTGTTTTCATATATATCCCAGAATGTTTTTTCATTTCCGTGGGACACATCAACTATCATACCCAATTTTTCCATCCTTTTTACTACCTTTATGCCAAGAGCTGTAAGTCCTCTGTCAGTATGAATACTTTTTACTCCCGTAGCAAATGCATTTTCACGGTTCCAGGTAAGCATAGCATGTCTCGCTCCAAATCTGTACATCACATCTATCAGATCCGGATTATCTTTAAAGCCATCAACACCTTCAATGCCAATTATTACAGCAAGCTTGCCCTTTTTATTTAACTCAACCATATCACCATATTTATATACAATTCCAGCACAGTCCTGCATATCTTCTATTTCCTCTGAGACTGCCCCCATTATTTGAAGCATTCTCCACGTACAATCTTTGTTAAAATAAAGAGGCTCTATCCATATTCCCATAATTGAGGCCCCCACATGACCCTTATTCAACTTATCTATATGATAATTTTTTATTACATTTTCTTCACCCTTCAGACGTCTCACCGTTACATCTGTAAATATATCAGAATGTGCATCAAAAGCTTTCATTTTACCTTACCTCCATTGTGAAGTCACTTATCTTCAACCCAGTATACTTGAGATCAACTTTTTTGTATAGTCATGCTCCGGACAGTCAAATATCTGCTTTGAATTTCCCATTTCAACAAATTCACCTTTGTACAAAACCCCCACCCTGCTGCTTATATATTTAACTACAGCCATATTATGAGAGATAAACAGATAAGTCATATGCTTTTCTCTTTGAATATCCTTTAAAAGATTTAGAATCTGTGCCTGAACTGACACATCCAGTGCAGAAGTAGGCTCATCCAGAATCAATATCTCAGGTTCAGTGATTATAGCCCTTGCAATAGCTATTCTCTGCCTCTGTCCTCCTGAAAATTCATGAGGATACCTGTCTAAATGCTGCTCCTGAAGGCCCACACTTTTTATAAGCTTCACCAGGTTTTCCCTGGATCCTTTTTCCCGCCTAATTTCCTTTGGAAAAGCCAGAAGAGGTTCTGAAACAATGCTTTTTATAGTCATCCTAGGATCTAAAGAAGATCGTGGATCCTGGAATACAATTTGAATTTTACCGTATTCATTACAATTATATTTATTATTTTTCCAAAGTTCTTTTTTCTTAAAAATCACACCACCCGATGAAGGAGAATGAATTCCCACAATTATGTTGGCAATTGTAGACTTACCCGATCCAGATTCTCCAACGAGTCCAAAGGTTTCACCCTTATATAACTCAAAAGACACACCTCCAAGTGCAGTAAATTCCCCGAATACTTTTTTCAATTCCTTAACTTCTAAAATACTCTCCATTATTTCTCAACCTCCCAACAATAAAATGAATGACTTTTGGAAGATTCTTTTTTTAACGGAATCTTTTCGCCGCATATTTTTGCCTTACTCGGGCATCTTGAATAAAATATGCAGCCTGGGTCCCTGTATCTGAGATCAGGAACTTCTCCCTTTATTTCCTGAAGTCTTACATTTGAGTCAACCTTGTCCGGAAGTGCATTTAAAAGAGCCCTGGTATAAGGATGTTTCGGATCTTTAAGTACTTCATCAGTATATCCTCTTTCTAAAACCTTGCCCCCATACATGACACAAACTTTGTCACTTACAGATCTTACCACACTGAAATCATGTGTAATCAATAAAATTGCAGTATTGCGTTTATTCACAAGTTCCTTCATCAAATTCAATATCTCGGCCTGGATAGTTACATCCAGGGCAGTGGTAGGTTCATCTGCTATGAGGAGTTTAGGCTCATTTGACATTGCAAGAGAAATAACTATTCTCTGCCTCATACCTCCTGAAAGTTCATAGGGATATTTATCTGCCACTTCTTCGGGATTATCAAAGTGGACATCCTTCAGGTTGTTGAGCATTATTTCCCTGGCCATGTCCTTAGACATCCCTGAATTTTGAATTATTACATTCAAAAGTTGCTTTCCCACCTTCATGGTAGGATGCAGGGCTGTCATAGGTTCCTGAAAAACCATGCCTATTTTTTTACCTCTATAGCTCTGTATTTCCTTTCTATCCAATTTTAAGAGATCAGTATTTTCAAATAATATTTTACCACTTTCAACATTGGAATTTTTGTCCAGAAGCCCCAGTATTGAATAGGCTGAAACGGATTTTCCGGATCCGGATTCTCCTACTATGGAAAGTATTTCACCCTCATTTACTGAAAAAGACACATCATCAAGTACATGAACTTTTCCTTCAAATGTATCGAAAGATATAGATAAATTTTCTACATTTAGCAACAAAACATTTTCCTCCTATCTTGAAGATTTAGGGTCAAGCACATCTCTCAGGCCGTCCCCTATGAGATTGAATCCAGTAGAAGCCAAAAATACTGCAATTCCAGGGAAAGTAGGATACCACCACTGCTCAAGCATATATTTAAATCCCGTACTTATCATAGTTCCCCATTCCGGTGTAGGTGGTTTTGCCCCAAGCCCTAAAAATCCAAGGGTTGCCACAAGTAAAATAGTATCTCCCAAATCCAAAGTGAGCTGTATAATTATTGGAGTTATGGAATTGGGGATAATGTGCCTGAATATTATATATATATTGGATAATCCGAAGGTGCTGGCTGCCTTTACGTATAAATTATTCTTTACAACCAGTGCCTCTCCTCTTGCCAGGCGTACATATACTGGAATTTTTACAATGGCAATAGCAAACATCACATTAAATAAGCTGGAGCCAAGGGTAGCTGCTAAAACCATCGCCAATATCAGAGTTGGGAACGCCAGCACCATATCCATTATTCTCATAACTATTTGATCTACATATCCTCCAAAATATCCACAGACAGATCCTATGAAGGCTCCTATTATTCCAGCTGCCACCACCACACTTATTCCAGTGGTGAGCGATATCCTTGTACCATAAATTACTCTTGTAAAAATGTCTCTTCCTACTTCGTCTGTACCAAACAGGTGCTTTGCACCCGGTTCCTGAAATCTTTCCAATATATTCATCTGAGTCGGATCATAACTGGTTACATAGGGTGCAAAGACAGCTAGAAGTGCCATCACTACTATTATGGAAAACCCCAATATTGTCATGGGATTCTTTTTTATCTTGTATAAAATCACACTCTTATTTTTAACTTTTCTATTTGCAGTTTCACCGGATTCTATTTCTAATTTCATAGATGCACCTCTCCTTCTAACCTCTAATTTGCGGGTTTAAAATCATGTAAATAATATCAACTGCCAGATTTATGAGTACATACCCTATTACAATTATAATAGTGAAGCCCATGATGGAGGGAAAATCCAGGAAGGAGATGGAATCAACTACATATTTCCCCATTCCAGGCCAATTAAACACAGTCTCGGTCACTACAGCTCCCCCTAATAGCCCTCCCAGCGACAGTCCAACAACGGTTATAGTCGGCACCAGTGCATTTCTCAAAGCATAAAATACAATCAAGGATTTTTCCTTAATTCCATTTGCTCTTGCAGTTTTTATATACTCCTCATTTAAAACCTCGATCATGCTGGATCTGACCTGTCTGGTAATTGTGGCAAGCTGTGCATAAGACAAAACTATGGCAGGCAGTATAAGATGCCTCAGGCTGTCTTTAAATACTTCCATGTTTCCCTTGAGTAAGCTGTCCACAGTTATAAGTCCTGTAATATTTGCATTAAACGTAACACCCAGGGATAATCTGCCTGACGAAGGAAGTAAATTTAATTTGGAATAAAATATAAGTATTAAAATAATTCCTCCCCAAAATGCTGGAATTGAAACTCCACCTATACAAAAAATTCTTCCCAGATAATCAAATACTGTATTCTGCTTTATACTTGTTAAAATTCCCAGTGGAATTCCCACTATGAGAGCTATCAGGAATGCATATAAGACAAGCTCCAGAGTAGCCGGAAAATAAACTGCCAGATCCGATATCACCGGCTGCTGTGTCCTTATTGATGTACCCAAATTCCCGGATAAAAGACCTTTCATATAAATAAAATACTGAACTACCAAAGGCTTGTCTAATCCAAGTTGTTTTCTGATATTCATAAGAGTATCCTGCGAAGCTCTTTGTCCAGCCATCATTCTAGCAGGATCTCCTGGAATTACATGAGATAAAAGAAATACTATTAAGCTAACTCCAAAAATAACTAATATCATTAATAAAAGTCTTTTAATAATAATTTTCTTCATATATTTCCTCCTATATAGACTAAATTAAACATTATGTCCAAAATTTTAAAATAACTTATCCTTTTAAAATAGGATAAGTTATTTTATTTTCTATTTACTCATATCCGCCAAATTATATATACCTTCCAGCATTGGATTGTAAACAAATCCTTTTACATTTTTATTCATTGGTAATATAAACTGCTTTTGATATAAATAAACATATGGTGCATCATCTATAACTATTTTCTGTGCTTGATTGTATAGTTCTGTACGTTGAGATCTATCAGTTATAGAAGCTGCTTTTCTGATTAAATCATCTACTGCAGGGTTAACATAAAAAGCTCTATTTCCTGCAAGGCCCTGGTCATTTGAATCAAACCAATAGTTCATAAACATATATGGATCCGCATAATCCGGACTCCAAACGCCCATTGCCAGATCAAATTTTCCTGAATCAAGCATATCTCTCATAGTTGCATAGGCTACTTTGCTTAAATTTACAGTTATTCCAATGTCTTTTAAATTGCTCTGTAATATTAAAGCTTCTTGCTCCCAGTTGGGAAATCTGTCTGAATAAAGTAATGTAAGCTGAACATTGCTTACTCCTGCTTCCTTTAACAAGGATTTTGCTTTTTGTACATTTTTAGTATATTTAAAGGCAGATGGATTATATCCCCATAATCCTTTTGGTACAGGACTCGCTATTGGAGAAGCATATCCATGCATAACTTCGCTTATTATGGAATTATAATCAACAGCATAGCTTATAGCTTGTCTTACTTTTGGATTTTGAAGTGCAGCATTACCTTTTGTACAATTTAAATATACATAATCAACTAACAAACTCGGCTTCTTTACAATTGAAATATTTTGATTACTCTTAAGTTTATCAATTTGATCAATATTTATTCCCTCTGCAATATCAACATCACCCTTTTCAAGTTCCAACCTAGCTGCCGAAGCATCTGAAACCAATTTAAAATATACATCCTTTAATGTTGGTTTTTTAGAATAATTAGGATTCAAAGAAAGGTGTATATAAGAACCCTTTTTCCATTCTGTAAGTTGATAAGGTCCACTTCCATCTGTATGATTAGATAAATAAGTTTGGGCCTTATCACCATTTTGTTCATGAGTCATTACTTTAGGATTAACTATTCCACCATAGTTAGTAGCAAGTGTAGACAAAAATTGTGGAAAAGCACTGTTTAAAACAAACTGAACTGTATACTTATCCGGTGTATTTATAGTTTGTATTACTTTATAGGTATCAGCTGGTCCCTTCTTAACCGCAAGTATTCTTTCAAAAGAAAATTTTACAGCTTGAGAATCAACTTCAGTTCCATCTACGAATTTGTGTCCTTTTACCAAATGAAAAGTCCATGTAAGTCCGTCACTGCTTGTTTCCCATTTAGCTGCAAGTCCAGGTTTTACATCTGTAGATGCACCATTAAATTCAACTAATCTCTCATATGTAGGATAAGTTATTTTAACTGCCATATTATCCATTGTACCTGCTGGATCTAAAGTTCCCATGTCACCGTTAATTGCTACGGTAAGCTTAGTTTTGTCTGCTGAGCTGGATCCATTGGCATCAGTTGAGGAATTTGTGTTTCCGCAGCCCACTGCCAGCAGTGTTAGACAAACTCCTACAAAAACCGCACAAATTTTTTTGTACATTTTACATTCACTCCCTTAAATTATGAATTTATTTTTTTATATAATTTAAATTTTATAATATTGGTTAAAATGATAGCACCATTTTTAAATTTTTGCAATATAATTTTAATAATAAATCAGCAATATTATAA
>NZ_PVXP01000047.1 GCF_002995845.1 Clostridium luticellarii
GATGTATAATAGGAGAAATTTATTTGATTGACTATAACACCCTATTTTACATTCAATAAAATTTATTATAATATTAATATATATTGATTAGACATATCTATGTCTATGCCACAAGATTAGTTGCTAAAAGTTCTAGAAATTAATAGAGATTATATTTTAAAAATAAATTTTTTACATATTTTTGACGTTTAAGGAAGAATTGGCTTAATACAAGTATAAAATAGGGTATTGCACATTACCTTACGTCATGTGGTACAATAGTTTAAGTAGAGGTGATATGCTGTGTCCATGCCAAAATCCGACCTTGTTAGTATAGGAGAATTTGCCAAAAAATCTGGTGTAACTTTAAGAACTTTAAGATATTATGACAAAATCAGCCTTTTAAAACCCTGTTCTTATAACCAATACGGACATAGATTGTACAGTGTTGAAGATTTCAGCAAGCTGCAAAAGATACTGACCCTAAAATTCATAGGGCTTTCTCTTGAAGATATTTCCAGAATAATGAATTATGATATAAACCACAATGATTTAAAAAAATCTCTGGAGATACAGAAAGAAATAATGAAAGAAAAAATATACCATATCAAAACTGTAATAAAATCCATAGATGAAGCCGTTCATATGCTGGATCAAAATAAAAAATTAAATTGGAACAAGTTTCTGAACATAATAAATGTAATAAATACAGATCAAAAATGGATAGAACAATATGAAAATGCCTCTAATTTAAAAGCTAGAATCAGAATACATGAACTCTTTAGTACCAATAAACAAGGTTGGATGGACTGGTTTTTTCAGCAATTGAATCTGCCAGCTGAAATAAGTATATTGGAACTTGGCTGCGGCAACGGCGAATTATGGGCAAAAAATTTATATAAAATTCCAGCAGGATGGAATATAACTCTCACTGATTTTTCTGCGGGCATGCTGGAAGATGCAAAAAAAAATTTAAATTTAAAAAGATTTAAATTTAAATTAGTAGATGTTCAGGATATACCTTACGACAAAAACAGCTTTGATGTAGTAATTGCCAACCATATGCTCTATCATATAGCTGACATAGACAAAGCTCTTTCAGAAATTCACAGGGTTTTAAAACCCAATGGATATTTTTATGCCTCTACAGTTGGCAAAAACCATATGAAGGAAATGAGGGATATTGTTAAAAAATTTAATTCACGGGAAATAACCACAGACAGCTGGAATCTTACAGAAAACTTTCAGCTTGAAAACGGGCTTTCAAAAGTCTCCAAATGGTTTGAAAATGTGACCTTAAAAAGATACAAGGACAATCTAAAAGTTACCTATGCCGGCCCCCTTGCGGACTATATATTTTCAATGCCCGGCAATACAAAAAACATACTTGATGAAACCGGGCTCCAGGATCTTAAAGACTTTTTACAGTCTGAGATAGACAAAAATGGATATATTTATATAACAAAGGATACTGGCTTTTTTCAAGGTATTAAGTAGAAAAAGTTTAAAAATAGAAAGGATTTGATATTTATGAATAAAAAAATTCCCTTTTCCCCTCCAGATATTACACAAGCTGAGATAGATGCCGTAGTGGATGTCTTAAAATCCGGCTGGATAACTACTGGACCTAAAACTGCTGAATTTGAAAAAAATATAGCTGAATACTGCGGTTCAAATCATGCCCTTGCACTGGCAAACGCCACTGCAGGCCTTGAAATTCTGCTCAAGGTATTTGATATAAAAAAAGGTGATGATGTGATAACCACACCTTATACTTATACTTCAACTGCCAGTGCAGCTATTCACTGCGGAATACTTCCCACTTTTGTGGATGTGCAAAAAGATGATTTTTTAATTGACCCGGAAAAATTATATGACGCTATAAAGCCAACCACAAAGGCCATATATTCTGTGGATTTTGCAGGGGTACCGGTGGATTATGATGCCATAAAGCAGGTTTTAAAGGACAAAGGCCGTGAAGACATACTTCTGGTATCCGATTCCGCCCATTCATTTGGTGCATCTTATAAAGGCAAAAAGGTTGGCGCTCAAGTAGATGCCCACGTTTTTTCCTTTCATGCAGTGAAAAACCTTACTACCGCCGAAGGTGGAGCAGTAACTTTCAATAACAATAATCTATTTGGGAAAAAGGATCTTTTCAGAGAACTTAAATTGATGTCCTTAAACGGTCAGTCCAAGGATGCCCTTTCGAAAACCAAAGCAGGAGCATGGCAGTATGATGTATTGTTTGCTGGAGCAAAATGCAATATGACTGATATAAATGCTGCAATAGGTCTTGTTCAGCTTTCCAGGTACGAAGATATTTTAAAAAAGCGTAAAACCATATTTGACATATATACCAATGCACTAAAAGATAAGGACTGGGCTATCGTTCCTTTTGAAAAAAATGATGACGAGATCACATCCTATCATCTATATCCACTTAGACTTAGGGACTTTACGGAAGAAAAAAGAAATACTGTAATACAAATTCTTGCAGAAAAAGGTATTGCCACGAACGTACATTTTACACCTCTTCCCATGTTTACAGCCTATAAAAAACTTGGATACTCCATAGACGATTATCCAAATGCATATTCACAATATGCCAATGAAATAACCCTTCCTCTCTATTCAACTCTTTCACCGGAAGATGCTGAATATGTAGCACAAGAACTTATTAAAGTAGTAGAGAAAGTGAGGTAATTTATACAATGGAGGTTAAGTTTTTTACACCTACAAGAGAATATGCCGAAAAAAAAGATGAATTCGATAAAGCAATACAATCCGTGTTAAACAGCGGGAATTTCATAATGGGCAGGCAGGTTACTGATTTTGAAGATGCCATAAAAGAGTATACAGGAGCCAAATACGCAGTTTCTGTGGCTTCCGGAACAGATGCACTTGTCATCACTTCAGATATACTTGGATTTAAAAATGGAAGGGAAGTAATAACCTCTCCTTTTACCTTCCTTGCCTCCACTTCTTGTATAGCCAAAGGGTGTGCAAAACCTGTATTTGTAGATATAGATGAAGACACCTTCAACATAGATGCAGAAAAAATTGAAGAAAAGATAAATGCGAACACTGTGGGAATACTCCCAATACATTTGTTTTCACAGATGTCAAACATGGATAAAATAATGGATCTGGCTTCCAGAAACCATTTACGTGTACTAGAGGATGCTGCGGAGGCCTTCGGTATGAAGTGGAAAGGTAAAAACAGTGCTCTATACAGGCACTCCGGTACTATAGGTGACATGGGTATATTCTCCTTCTTTCCAACCAAAACCCTGGGTGGATACGGTGACGGAGGAATGATAGTTACAAATGATGCCAGATTGGCGGAAATGGCCAAGATGTTCAGAGTTCATGGAGCTTCAAAAAAATATCATTATGATTATCTGGGTTACAATTCGAGACTTGATACAATACAGGCTGCCGTACTGTCAGTTAAATTGAAATATATAGATGAAGCTATCGAAAAGAGAGCAAAAGTTTCAGATTGGTACAAAGAAAGACTTAATGACTGTGACTATATAAAGATACCTGACATAAAAGGGGAACAAAAGCCTGTCTACTATGTATTCAATATACTGGCACAAAATCGGGATGAACTGGCTGCCTATTTAAAGCAGAACAATATAGGAACCAGCATATATTATCCAATCCCGCTGCACCTCCAAAAATGCTTTGATTATTTGGGACATAAAAAAGGTGATTTTCCTGTAGCTGAAAAAGTATCAAAAGAAATACTGGCACTTCCAATATATCCTGAAATAACAGAGGACGAAGTGGACTTTGTATGCACTGCCATAAAGAATTTTTATAAAAAGTGATCTAATTACTGTACCTGGACTTCCCATTTTCAAACTACTGTAAAATGTGAAGCCCTGGTATTTATAAATATTTACACTATGCATTTTTTTGTAAAATCAATTATGCTATCTGTGAGCTGCCTAAAATAAGCTACACTTGAATAGCAGTGATCAGCCCCGGAAACAAACTTCAAAAAAGCCTTCTCTGCCAGCATTTTTTTAATCTGTTCAGAATAAAGAGGCGGTACTGATTCATCTTCTGTTCCATGAACTATGAGTACCCTGCCACCTATTTCCTTTAAATAGTCAAAAAAATTGTAGTTAAATGCATCCTCTACAGCACTCCTGTATATCTGGTTAGTTTCAAATTCTATATATCCGGTGTGAAGAAATTTTTCCAGTCTGCTGCCCTTTACTTTACTTATAAATATATCATACATATTGAAGGCAGGACTTATAAGAATAGTATTTTTAATTAAATTCGAATAATTACATGCAATTACAGCTGCAACTGCACCACCCATGCTGAAGCCTAAAATATTTATGTTGCCCTTGTCCACATAATCAATTGAGTTCACATAATTCAGTATTGCACTGCAGTCTTCAATTTCCCCCGATATGGTCAAATTCAAAAAATCGCCATCACTTTCACCGCTTCCGGCAAAATCAAATCTTATGGAAATTATACCTATGCTTTCCAAAATTCTAGATATTTTTACAAACATAAAATCATGGCCCAGTTTGTTTCCCATAAATCCATGACAAAAGATCATACAGGGCATTTTACCTTCTGCTTCGGGTTTGTTTATAATTCCTCTCAGAGTTTCTCCGGCTTTGTTTTTCACTTCAAAATTTTCAACCATACTATCAATCCCCCAAAATAGAATATTAAAGTGTTATATATATTTTATCGGAAAGAGTAAGCTTTTCAGGATTCCACCGCCTTCTAGGACACTTTACGACCTTATAGTTCATATTCAAAGCTTTTATAAATTCATAGAACCTACAGTCCAGCCAGGGTGGTGTCCAGCTTCCCGATCTGCATATATGAATATAGTCAACAATCATTTTGTCTTTAAAATCCTCCATGTCTGGATAATCTACATGAAAATTATGGTTTATTTCCTGAAATTCTTCCTTGTTCTCATAGGTATATGGACTATAGACTATACTTACTCTCTTTACTATTTCATTTTTCAGCAATTTTCCAAGCCAATTGGCACAATTCAGTTCAAAATCAAGGGACTTCATTCCACCATATCCCAAATCTGAATGAGCATCAAAATTTATCACTTCATCACAGTCATTGTCTTTTGCTATATAATAGGAAATTTTATGAGAATCAGATATATATATCTTTGTCTTTTCTTTTATAATAAAGTGCTGCTTGATCTTGTTCCAAAAGCCCATAATTTCTTTACCTGCTCTAACCGACTTTTCTATATTTTCCCCTTTTTTCATAGCTTCAAAATATCTTTTATACCACATGTTTATTTTATTTCTTTTATTTTCAATATAAGAGCCACACCATTCCCTCTTTATGGGAATGAAATAATCCCAATCAATACTCAAAAGATTTTTCCTCATGATACAGACTCCCCCTTTTTTTCAATTCACAATTGACAATGCACAGTTCACAATTAATGAGGATTTTCGGATAAAGCCTAAAATCAACTAAATTTTATATTTTAACTCTGACACTTGAATAACTAACCCTTTTTTATGTTTTTTAATTTTATGCTCTCTAATTTTTTATTATCAGGCTTTATCTTTATTCTATCCAAAAATGCAGAATTTTTAAATATCTTTTTAAATAAAAAATATCCTAAAACCATAACTGCCAGTTCCCCTACTGCCTGGGTGAAAAATGTATAAAAAAAGGGGACTTTATATAATATATGAAGCTCTTCTGCTATAACTGCACTCCCCAAGACAGGCCACAGAATTGAAACCGCCATATTCCTGGTTTTCCACATGGCATAGGTTGCAGCAAGAGTTGCAAAACTGCCCACAAAAACATCCACTATACTGAAGCTGTAAAAATTTGATATTGCACACCCCAAAGTAAGAGATATTATATAAAAAGGATCTATAAAAGCAAGAAAATTAAGCACTTCACTGATTCTAAACCCTATAGGGCCCCAATAGGACAGCTGTCCCAATGCAATAGTTGCTACTATATATATTCCAGCCACTACAGCCAGTTTTACCAATTTATCTGTTTTACTCATTTATTTTACCCCCAACACCATCCAAATCTGCATTACACCTGGCATCTACATCATCCAGCACCTCTACTCTATTATAATAGGTTGTCTGCAAGGATTTGAACAACTCACTGTTGTAAAACTCCTCTACAAGTCTATTGTCTCTTTTTACCTCTGTGCTGTTTTCACAAAATACATTCACCGTAACCCTCTCAAAATATTTAAGTGCAAGTTTTACATCTTTTTTTAGACCTTCAAGTGTCTGTCCATGCATTCCAAATAGAAGATTCACCCAATCAAAATTTTTGAAATCACACGCTTTTCTAGGGCCAATTCCCTTATGGAGTATATTTTCCCTGTAATCCACATCAAAAGTCTCTGCACCTACTATGAACTTCAATTCAACAGGGGAAAACTGTTCTTTAAAAAGCTCTATATTTTCCTCATATTTCACATGTCCCTCAAAAATAATCTTTTTTATGTTCTTATCCCTGCACAATCTGATGAGCTCGAACACGGTACAGACATCCAGTTCACTTGTACTCCCGGAGTTAATCACCTGAAGTACACCATATTTTCCTGTAACCTTCTTGAGTACTTCAGAATTCAATTTGTAATTTTTAAAAGCACTTCTGTCCTGATCCAGGTGGTAATCACAGAAAATACAATTCCCCCAAAAACACC
Source organism: Clostridium luticellarii (assembly GCF_002995845.1). Classification (GTDB taxonomy): domain Bacteria; phylum Bacillota; class Clostridia; order Clostridiales; family Clostridiaceae; genus Clostridium_B; species Clostridium_B luticellarii. The sequence goes on from NZ_PVXP01000047.1 coordinate 6,689, forward strand.
CACTTCCTCTTAAAAGCACAATTTCCCTGGGAAGCCTCTCAGTAATTTGTCCATATCTTTTCAATTTCGGTAAAGCACCCATACTATCTCTCCTGACCTCTTTAAAAATTTACCCGGACGCTGCAATTGTTACCTCCCAACTTCCTAAGATGGGAGGTAAGGCACTGCTGCGCACCTGAATAAGGCAATTCTTAGATTCGTAGTGATTTGCTTAAGAGAAAAGTCTTTTTCAAGAATCTTAGAATCACTTGATCCGAAAAGTATAAGAAATGTTGAATTCCATCCGCAGGATCCATATCTGAAAAAGAACAGATGCAACACAAAAAGGTGAAGAAATCTCTCCACCTTTTTTATATCACAAATAGACTATTATAATTGAACTATCAATAGCATCAATCCATAGTTTTGTTTATAGACAGGATGGTTTCGAACTGTCTTATACAGTTTTCACTTTTTCATTATATTCTATAAAATTAGGAAAATCAAGGGGCTTTGAAAAATTTGACTTTCCTATTTCTTATAAGATGTAATAAATACTATTTATAAAAGCCCTGGATTTACCAGAGCTTTTATCTTTTTTAGAAGTAATTATACGTTTACGCCTTTCCATCAGTATAGAATAGATTAAGAGTCTTTATTATTCGATAATAATTCAATCTTTTTGTCTGCCAAAATAAATCCTATTCCTGATATCAAGCCTGTTAAAGATCCTATTGTAGCAGCTATTCCTGTGCCTTTATACGTAACGCAACCTACTATTATTCCAATAGCTCCTACAATAATAAGAATTATTCCTATGATTTTCATTTATTTCTCCCCTTTCATTTATTATTCCACATAAGTACTTCTATAAAAATATGTATATTCCTTCTAGATTTTATCAAATATGTAAAAAAGCTTTTCCTTTCACATATGAATGAGCTTTATAAATATAGATCCGTGGTTAAAATTTATGATACTATATTTAATATAGATCAATGCGCATATGAACTAAAATTAAAGGAGTAACTATGGAATTTATGAAATTACATATTATTGGTGGACCAGGAAGTGGAAAAACATATATATCAAATTTAATTTCAAGCCAAACAAATATTAAAAATTATGATTTAGATGACATATTCTGGAATAATTTTTTAAATACATTTGGAATTAAAGCAGATACAAAAACAAGAGATACGAATTTACACAAGATATTATCAAACGATTGTTGGATAATTGAAGGGGTTTATTACGCTTGGTTAAATGAAAGTTTTAGAAGGGCAGATATAATTATAGTATTAAAAACAAATGTTTATATAAGGGATTGGAGAATTATTAGGAGGTTTGTAAAAAGGAAGATAGGATTAGTACCATATAATAAAAAAGAAACTCTTAAGGGACTGATAGAACTTATTAAATGGAATCATAGTTATGATAAAAAAAACATGATTGAAGCAGAACAAATGATAGATAGGTTTCCCAATAAAAAGGTAGTTATTAATAATAGAAAGGGAATGTACGAATTTCTAAAACAATTAGTTTAGATACACAATTTTCAAATCTATGACCTAAAAAATAGGTCATAGGCCAAATTAATGACCATGACTAAAATTATTTCTGTTACCACCACACCAATACTTGTAACTTTCATTTTGCATCTTTTCTACCTTCAAACTCCTTTTGATGTATGACATGTCCTTTTAAATGGCTGCAAGCAACTAATATCCAAGACTTTTGTTAATAATGATCAATTCAACCTCTGTTCCTTTCATTTTTTTATAATGAACAGCAAGCAAATTGCATATTCTTTCTGGGCTTGAGCAATCATAACACTTGTCTGCCTTCAGTGCGCATGGTGTTTTATAGCCATGCCTTTTGGCATTTTGAGGAGCGGCAATATTTCTCGCACGCCAGATCGCTTCCTCTAGTGAAGGCACAATTTTATTGATACCAAAGACAAAAAACACCTTCTTATGCCCGAACAGCGAACCTGCAACTCTATTGCCTCTTGCGTCAATATTTATCAATACACCGGTTTCGGAAGCTCCATTAACAGACGTAATAAATACATCCGTCTGGAGGCACCTCTTTCCTACGTCAACAAAGCTCTTATCGTGTGGACAATGCTGCGGATCGAAAACCTGATTGTGCAGAGATAACTTTTCATACAGTTTCATGCTAAGCAGTGTTTGAGAATCTCCCAATCCAACCGTTGTTTGATGAATTTCTACATTAAGATAAGAAGCCGCCTCCTCTGGCGTTTGAAAAAACTTTACCTGATAGCCATTTTTTTCAAATGAGATAATAGCTTTTTGAATATCCATTTTGTCCTCCTTGTTTTTTATAATCTTATATAAATTACTATTTGAACCAAAATAACAGTTATTCATTCAATAGCATTGACAAACACCGTTTCAAATACTGGAAATAGGCAATACTAAAAAATTTTTTTATATCAGGAAACAAATTGGTACAAACAATACAGTTCTTATTTTACCAGAACAATAAGAATAGGCAGTATGATAAATGATGCAAGAGTTGTCCACAAAATACACTTTGAAACAATTTGCGGAGAAGCATCAAATTTCTCTGCCAATATAACAGAGTTAACTGCCACCGGCATAGATGCTAAAATAAAGAGAACTGAATAAAGCATTCCACTTATATGCAGTATATATAAACAAAGACATGTTATAATCGGTGATAGAAGCAGCCTACATATCATACCAGACCAAAATGTTGTCTGAGACTCTAGTTCCAAATTAGAATTTTTCACACTTGCCATTTGAGCTCCTAATATGGCCAAAACTATGGGAGAATATGCCTGACTGATCATATTAATGCCTTCCTCAATACCTCCTGGTAAATTGAGATTAAGAACTCGCAATAAAACAGCCAATAGCGCTGCGTAAATAGCCGGAAGTGAAAATACTGATTTTATCGCATCCTTTGCAGAAAACCTGGATCGTGCCGCAAAATAGACACCTATTGTATTTACAATAATCATTTGGACTACTACATAAATAGATGCCTTACCCAATCCCAGTTTTCCAAAGGCCAACAAAACAAGTGGCAGTCCATAATTATTACTGTTTGTTAAGGTTGATATCAGGGTAAGTCCTGCAATATTGTGAGAGGATAACTTTAGTATTTTACCTAATATATTGGCTGCAGCCCACATGAATATAAGATTAACAATACTAAATACAAGAGTCTTGTACACATCTCCCCAAGAAACTTGTGCAGTGATTAATGCCTGAAAAATCATTCCTGGAGTTAAATAGTATAAGACCAATGTTACTAAATGCTTTGTCTCAAGATTTTTAAAACGTACAAGGAGCACTCCAGCAATCACAGGTATGGATAACGGAACAATAACTTGAATTAGTGTCGATAAAACTGTTTGAACCATGCTGCTAAATCCCTTCTAAAAATTTATATTAAAAATGATGTATAAAAATATTATATCATAAATATAATTTTTGCTTATTTTAAATAGATAGGTTTTAATTCAATTATAAATTTTAAGGGTCTACCTGCTATTTCCTCCATTACATTTTCAAAAATATTTTTTATATTCTGATCTGAGCAAGAATACTCAATGTCGAAATTAAACACATTATTGGTAATAAAAGAACTGATTATTTTGATATCCTTATAATTTTCAATTTTTAATGGAATTTTTTCAATGAATTGATCCATCACCATATTAAAATTTTTAAAATCGGTTCTTATTCTACATACAGCTAATTTATCATTCATTTTATTTCTCCTTATGAATTAATTTAGCAAAAGTAAATGCATACTATTTTGGCATCAATAAAATTCAGAAATTTTTCATACTTATGTATACAGATCCTTATATATTTATTTCGCAACATATATGATATTCAAATACGATAATATCAACACTAATATTCCTACAAATATCCTATATACGGCAAAAACTTTCATAGGCTTTTTCTTCAAAAATCCTATGAACTTATCCACAACCACCAATGCCACTAAAAATGAAATTATAAATCCTATAGCAAGTCCAATTATCTGAATGGAGTTCATGGATATTTTAACTTTTATGAGAGACCAGCCGGACGCAGCTATCATAGTAGGTATTGCCAGGAAAAACGAAAATTCCGCTGCCGCTACATTGGTAAGCCCGCTTACCCAGCCTCCGATTATGGTAGAAGCCGATCTGGACATTCCCGGCCATAGTGACAGACACTGGAAACACCCAATTTTAAATGCCTGTACAATATTTACATCTTCAATTTTTACGGTACTGTTCCCTTTTCTATATTTATTCTCCATGTATATCATGAGTACACCTCCGAATACAAGAGCACAGGAAACAGTAATAGGATTGAACAATTTTTCCTGAATAATATCATTAAGAAGAACTCCTGTAACTGCAGAAGGTATAAAAGCAATTAAAATGCTTGTCCAAAGCTTAAATCCCCACTTTCCGGGCATAAGATTCTTAAGAGAATTAAATATCTTTTCCCGGTAAAGGACCACTATAGCTAATATTGCTCCAAGCTGAATCACGACTTCAAACATGTCTATGTAAGCTTTGTTATAAGCAGGTGATTTAAAGTTTATCAGATTTCCCACTATTATCATATGTCCTGTAGAGGATATTGGTAAAAATTCAGTAACTCCCTCTACAATACCTATTATAATGACTTTAATTATAAACATCATGTACATTTTCTAGCCACTCCTTTTCAATTAATTCATACCATGCTTTTTTCCCTGACAAATGTAACAACAGCAGGAATAAGCGAAATTATATACCATTTAAGTATTTATCAATATGAAGTACAATGTTGATTAAATTTGCAATATTATTCATATCTGGTCTCCTTTTCGTCCAAAATCTAAATGCTTTCATAATAACACCACATATGTTATACGTTCAAAATTAGAAATGGATTAAAAAAAGATTAAAATTGAAAAAAATCTTACCTTCTCAATCTTAATCTTTTCACATACATTACACGTATTCAGTTTATTTTTCATTTTTTATAACATCGTCTGGCATACATACAATATCCAGAATCACAATTATTTTAGTACCTTTTTCCTCTTCACTTTCGATGTCAATTTTTCCATTATACATATACACAATTTGTTTGGCAATAGACAATCCCAGTCCACTTCCACCAGTGTCTCTAGATCTGGATTTATCTACACAGTAAAATCTATCGAATATTTTATGAATTTCATTTTTCGGAATTCCTATGCCGGTATCGCTTACCGATATGCTAACGTATTTCCCTGATTTAACGGAACTTATATCTATTTTTCCGTTCTCTGGAGTAAACTTCACACTATTATCTACAATTATTCTAACCAGCTGCTTTACAAGTTTATAATCTGCAATAACCTGTACATTTTCATTATGAGTATTTGACACTGTATGTTTTTTATCTATCATTCTAGTCTCCTCAATGATCTCATCCACTAATTCATTGAGATAAAAAATATTTTTCTCCATTTTGGGGGAATTATTGTCACTGCGAGCCAAAAAAAGTAGTTTTTCTACTAATTGTCCCATATTATATGATTCGGATTTAATGGCTTCAATAGATTTATCAAGGGCCTCTCTGTCATTTTTCCCCCATCTATCCAGAAGATTGGCATATCCCTGAATTATAGCTATTGGTGTCCTGAGTTCATGGGATGCATCTGAAACAAATTGTACCTGCCTGTTAAAAGATGTCTGAAGCCTGTCGATCATATTATTCAACGTGTTTGCCAGCCTATTAAGTTCATCGTTAGGTCCCTTTATACTTATTCTTTCTTTTAAATTGTTAATGCTTATTTCATCCGCAGTTTTTGTAATATTATCAATTGGATTAAGCATTCTTTTACTTATAATATACCCCAACAAGATAGATAAGACTATTCCAAACAGATCCGCTGCCGCCATGAAAAAGAATAATATCTTCAAAAAATCATATTCATTATCCATGTCTTTAATTATCTGTATATATAGAGTCCCATAGGTATTATCCAATATTTTAGTATTTAAATAAGCAAAATGCTTTTCCTGCTTTTCCATATGTCTTACTTTGCCATAGGGTTCAGAAATCTTCAGATCATAGTTGAATTTATCTGATATATTTATTGTTCTCCCATTTTTATCTATTATTTTTATAAATATATTTTCATTGGGCATTATATCAGAAAACAGCTTATTACTTGAGAGTTGTTTCAATTTCAATCTGTCGAATATTATTTGATTCACATCCTCCAAACGCTTAGCTGCCTGATTATACATGTAGCGCCTTACTCCATGCAATACATAAGCATTAGATACTGCAAGCATTATGGAAAGCATAAAAGCAAATATTCCAGTTAATTTGATAGATATCTTTGCATTTCTTATAATACTTAAGTTCATAGCCTAGTCTCCTTTTATCGCATACCCGACTCCCCTTATAGTTGTGATTAACTTATTTTCAAATCCATCATCGATTTTGCTTCTAAGATATCTTATAAAAACACTGACCACATTGGTGTCATTAAAATAATCATATCCCCAGACTTTATCTATCAACTGATCTCTTGTCATAACTACATTTTTATTGGCTAAAAGGATCTCCAAAAGATCATATTCCTTTTTAGTAAGTTCAATGTGTTTTCCATCTCTTGTCACTTCATGGGTCCTGGTATTCATTACAAGATCATCTACTTCATATTTATAATTCTCTGATTTTTCACCATTATTTCTTCTTATAACGCGTATCCTGGCTAAAAGTTCTTCTATAGCAAATGGTTTTGTAATATAATCGTTAGCTCCTGTATCAAGTCCCATTACCTTATCCATTACATCATCTTTAGCAGTTATCATTATGATTGGAATCTTGGAAAACTGCCTTACCCTCCTGCAAAGCTCCATTCCATTTAATTTTGGGAGCATTATATCTAAAAGTATCAGATCATAATTCTCATTTTGTATTTTCCTAAGTCCATCTCTTCCATTATATTCAGCATCAGTATCATATCCTTCATGATTGAGTTCCATCTGAAGAAACATTGACATCTTTTTTTCATCTTCAATTATGAGTATTCTATAGCTTTTCAAAAAATCACCTCAAATATCAGTTGTAATAGCACTTTTACTAACAATAATATATGTTATTAACATTAAAATCAGATTAAAAATAGTACATCTTAGGTGAAATTATTGCTGCAAATGAATAGTCTCTTTTGATTTACCATATTTTTTATAAAATACATACATTAATACTGCAGCAAGTAATGCCATTACTGAACCAAAATAAAAAGGAGCTCTATTGTTAACTTCATCATATAATACACCGGCTATGAGACTTGCCGGAAGTATGGTTATGCCTATAAGTGAATTATATATTCCAAGACCTGTCCCCCTTTTATTCTTATCTATAAGATCTGAAACTAATGCCTTTTGTATGCCATCTGTTGATGCACTGTAAAGACCGTATAAAACAAATAATAAAATCAACAGAATTTTACTATTTGTTTTCCCAAAACCAAAGTATATTACGGAGTAAAGCATATATCCAAAGATAATAAGCTTTTCTCTGCCGAATTTATCAGAGAGAATCCCCATGGGAACAGCAAATAGCACGGACATAGAATTAAATATCAAATATACAAGCGGGATAAACAATGCTGTTATACCAATGTCATTGGCCTTCACTAACAATAGTGCATCGGTTGAATTACCTAAGGTAAATATGAAAACGATTCCTAAAAATATATAATACTCAGTAGAAAAATCGTGAAAAGCAATTTTCTTAGGTAGAGAATCCTTACTTTTTTTCGCTTCTTTTACAAAGAAAATTATAGTAAATAACCCCAATACACCTGGTAAAAATGAAAACACAAATACCTTGCGGTAATCATCAGGAAATACTGATAAAATTGCAAAAGCAAGTAACGGACCTGCTATTGCTCCACTATTGTCCATAGCTTTGTGAAACCCAAAATTTTTTCCCTTCTCACTGTCACTTGATGAGGCTGCTACAAGACTGTCTCTTGGAGCTGTTCTTATCCCTTTTCCAACCCTTTCACTAAATCTTATAATTAAAACCTGAAAAGGCGAAGTCACTATTGAAAATAATGGAGACAAAATGGCAGTAAATCCATAGCCTATGACCATGAAAGGTTTATTTTTACCAATTTTATCACTCCACCATCCCGATAAAGCTTTAAGAATTGATGCAGTGCTTTCTGCAATTCCTTCGATAAGTGATACCTCTGTTTTTGATGCACCTATTGAGATTAAAAATAACGGCATGATGGCGTATATCATTTTTGTGGTAGTATCCGTTAAAAAGCTAGTTAATCCAGTAAAAAAAATATTTCGTTCAATACCTAAAACTTTTTTCTCATTTTTAATATTAATATGTAGTCACCTTCTTTCTATATTGATCTATTACCATGAGTATAATTCATGCTGCTGCATTATTGGCATAATCATCATTTCTATTCATTGCATTTTAAAGGAAAAAGAACTCTGTTAAGAGCTCTTTAGTATTCCAATTTATAATTTATTTTTATTTACGAATTAATAAAATCCTTGAAAACATTACATGGAAGCCTATCAAAACTATCAAAGTAAACGCTAAAATCCTATGTATTTTAACCCATGACCCCCTCATATTCCTGTTTATAAAAATTCCGTAGACACCCAAAATAAATACTGCCAACATAACTGCAGCTGCTACAAGCCCTGATATTGATAACCCCCTAAAGCTATACATAAGGTATAAATGTCCTATTACAGCTATTGATGCAACTATTTCAGCTATTTTATGATATTTAACTATGTATCTCATAACAAACCTGTATAAATCCTTATATTGCTTTCTATCATTTGAAAGTTTACTTATATATGTCCTATTTACATATTTCATAAAATAATTAAGTAATGCTATAATATAACCCCATATAGTAATCCATCCAAGCAATCCAGCAATACCTCCCATTTTTATCTCTCCTTTTTTAGTGACACGTTTTTAAGTATTCTCCACCTTCTTCAAAATTCCTCCTAATTTCAATAAAGATTTATCATAAGCTGTTGAATATTAATGCTAAAGAAGATATTATTTGTAAGAAATATGCAAAACACACACTTCAAATGACGGATGCCTGTTTTACTATTTACAGTTTTTAATACTATTTTCCATAACTTTTTCCATTAACCTTTCAAAGACATCACATTCTATATCACTTAAATTTTCCGTAATCCTATGATGCCACTCGTCTTTTATTTCTAATATTTTTGGATAAATAGCAAGTGCTTTATCTGTAGGGAAAATATTAAATGCACGCCTATCATTTGAACTTTTAGTTTTAATAATAAATCCCATTGCTTCAAGCTGGGATAAAACTTTTGTTACAGTACTCTTATCGATAATCAATCGTTGAGATAATTCATCCTGAGTATATCCTGGATTATCACAAATGCAAACTATATACATAAACTGTCCACTGCTGATTCCTAATTTTTGAAGATGTTCTGTATAAAATATTTGTGAACGCCGGTGTGTCACAGAAACATATTTTGATAGATCCTTCATAATAGTCCTCCTCATTACTGTTTCGTATGCAACTTTAATTTTAAAATAAACAGATTATTATGTCAATGAATATTCTAATAATGAGGAATATAAACACTTAGATTTAGATATTGACATTATTATAGTAAAAGAATTATAATATTAGTTGCATATGAAACTAATATTATAAATAAATTTTCTAATTAGGAGGCATTACTAATGTCAAAACTTAAAATAATTATAAGATATTTTATATTTACAACTGGTTTATTTTTTATGGGTTTAGGAATAAGTTTAACCACAAAATCAAATTTAGGAACTTCTCCCATCAACAGTCTCCCATATGTGCTTTCTATGATATTTCCTTTTACTGTTGGACAATTTACCTTTTTATTAAGTATTCTATTTTTTCTCATAGAGATAATCATTTTAAGAAACAATTTTCCAAAAGAGCAATTTTTTCAAATATTCGTATGCCCTTTTTTTGGTTTGTTTGTTGATTTAGGAATGAACATATGCAGTTTTATAAATGCTAATATTTATATAGAAAAAGTACTTGTTTTACTTTCCGGTTGTTTTGTTCTTGCCTTTGGAGTGTATTTACAAGTTATCGCCAATGTAATTATAAATCCTGGAGAAGGTGTTGTAAAAACTATTGCTTATAAAACAGGCAAAAAATTTGGAAACATAAAAATCATGTTTGATTCCACCCTGTGTATACTTGCAGTAATAATTTCACTTTTTGCTTTTGGAAATATAAAAGGAGTGCGGGAAGGAACAATAATTTGTGCTGCACTTGTAGGAAGTATCACAAAAATATGTAGTGTTATTTTTGAGCATTTTAAATATAAATATATTACATCTATATCTATAGATAAAGATTATGAAAGTAATTAGAATCTACTCTTTTGTCCATTTTGGCAGCAGTATTTCCTTATTGAATATAAAAAGGTTATGTATTTAATTTAACTTACGAATGCAGTTATTGTAAAGTTAAGCTTTCTATCTCCTCTATGGTTTGATATAATAGAGTTCATAAGAAACATTCTTTGTTTCACATCTTAAAATTTCAGGCTTCCACATTTATTTAAATGTACAAAAGTTGAGATTATGACTAACCATATATATTATAGTAATTATTTGGGGGATTATAAAATGAATATAAAATTTATAGACAAAATTTCTAATGGAACACTTAGGATACTTTACAGAAGAGTTACAGATAGCAATGTTAAAAAAATTATAGAACAAAATGAAGTTACAACTGTCGGTATATGTGATGGAAATATTGCAGATATAATAGCTGCAAGTGATATTGCGGAAAAATCATCCAATGTAATTGTGAGCGAAGTTTCAGGAGTATGCCCTCAACATATTGTCTGCATAGCAATTTTCGGAAATACAGCTGCTGTAAAAACTGCATTAAATTCAATAAAAAACGATTTACCAAAATTAAAATATTAGAAGAAATAGGTTTTCGGTTGTTTTTACTAAAGACTATAATTTCAATATAAAAAATCTAGAAAAGGTACCCAGATTCAATTTACAAAAATCCAGGTACCTTCCATTTTACTAATATAGACCTAATTTATCCTCACCTATATTTATAAATATATTTTTAGTCTGGGTATAGGCATTTAGAATTGATTTATAGGTTTCCCTTCCTATTCCGGATTTTTTATATCCTCCAAAAGGTGCACCTGCCGGAAGCTGATTATAGGTGTTTACCCACATTCTCCCGGTTTCCACCGATTTTGCCACTCTCAGTGCCTTATTTATATCTTTCGTCCAAACTGCTCCTCCCAAACCATATTCTGAATCATTGGCGAGTTCTATAACTTCTTCTTCATCTTTAAACTTTATCACCGTAGCAACAGGTCCAAATATCTCCTCCTGTGCTATCCTCATGTTATTTTTTGCATCTGCCAGAATTGTGGGTTTTACAAATTCACCTTTTTTAAGTTCGCCTTCATCTATTTTATATCCTCCTGTTACAAGGGAAGCACCTTCTTCTTGTCCTATTTTCACATAGTTCAGAATTTTTTCAAGCTGCCTGTGGTTTATCTGGGCTCCCATCTGAATTCCATCTTTCCAGGGAAGGCCAACTTTTACCTTCTCAAAGGCATTTTTTATTTCATTTAAAAACTTATCATAAATTTTTTCCTGAACAAACAATCTGGAACCTGCACAACAAACTTGTCCCTGATTGAACAATATTCCAAGCTGTACACCTTCAATAGCTTTTTCCCAAGGAGCATCATCAAAGAATATGTTGGCGGATTTTCCTCCCAGTTCAAGTGTTGCAGGTATGATCCTTTTGGCAGCCTGTTCCGCAACCCTGTAACCCACCTCTGTAGAACCTGTAAAGGCAAGTTTACTAAATCCTTCATGCCCCAGCATGTAATCTCCGGATTTTGAGCCTCTGCCTGTAACTAAATTCAATACACCTTTGGGAAGTACATCTCCTATGAGCTTTACCAGTTCAAGAAGACTCAATGATGTGGAAGATGAAGGATGGATTACTACGGTGTCACCTGCTGCAAGTGCAGGAGCAATTTTCCATGCAGCCATAAGTATTGGGAAATTCCACGGGACTATTTGACCAACTACTCCTATAGGCTCTCTCAATACAATACTCAAAGTATTATTGTCTATATCCTGGGCATTACCTTCTTCTGTTCTTATTGCTGCCGCAAAATATCTGAAATGATCTGCACTGGCAGGTACATCTACACTGAGAGTTTCCCTGAGAGGTTTACCATTGTCCAGAGTTTCCACCAGTGCAAGATGTTCCTTGTTCTCATCTATAATATCAGCTATCTTCAAAAGCAGATTGCTTCTCTGCTCACGCCCAATTAATTTCCAGCTTTTAAAAGCCTTATGGGCAGCGTCTACAGCTCTGTCAACATCCTCATTGGTTGCATCTACAAATTCCGAGAGAACACTTCCATCAGAAGGGTTGTAACTTTTTATCTTGTCATTCCCGCTGCTGTCAACCCACCTGCCGTCTATATACAGTTTGTACTCTTTAGCTACTGCTTCTTGAATTTGTTGTTTTGATACCATAAAAATCACCTCATATATATTTATTGCTATTAGTTATTTTATAATAACACTTTTAGATAAAATGTCAAGAAAATTTTCAATTGTTACAATTTTATCAATATATTAGTTAATTATTTATCATATAGCACATAGTTATAACACCTCACTTTATATAAGAAATCCACAAATCCCTCATATCTCTGAAATATTCTTCTCCTGTAATAACATACAGCACATTCATCTGCTCTATATGAACTGAATGGTAGAAATCAGAACTGCTTGGAACTGATTTTTTCACAATATGGTGCAAATCATAAGCTGTAAAATTTCCCAAGTCATAATAAGGCAATATGCATTTTAAACTGTCAAGGCCCTTATTCCAGTATCTTCTTGCCAGGTTGAAGTAATATATATTTTTTGCACATCGTACATTGCTCCAATCATAAAGTCCTATAAGAGTAAATATGTGTCCATTTAAAGTATATGTGGATGTGGAATTTATATACTGCTGAAAAAATATTTTACTCTCAAATTTTTTATCCAGAGCACCCAGGTTATCCATCACGCCCCCTTTTGATATTGGCATTAGAAGATATTTCAATGCTTTCTGACCAGATTCTATATATTTTGGATCTTCAGTCAAATAATATGCCCTGGCAAATACACTCAGTGCCTGGCCTTGAGACATACTTGAGGTCCAACCTTCCTTTAGGCACTCGTAGTGATTATATTTGAATTCATATCTCAAAGAGCCGTCCTCTTTTATATTTCTTGTTAAAAAATCTGCTATATTTAAAAAGCTGTTCCTGGTATCACAGCCCTCCATGTATTTATCATACATATATAGTGCATATTGGCATATGGTAACTGCATTATAATAAAACTTGCCATCATATTTTACCATGGGGACTCCATTTTTATCCAATTTAAAGCTAGGTGACTGTATATATACCCAATCCTGTTGATGATCAAAATATTTCTTAAAGGAATTATAATCTCCATATAAAACATAACTGCATTTATTATCTTTGTAGTATTTTTTTCCATCTTCGGCTATTCGTATATATTCGGGTAAAAAAGAATAATTTTTTAAAACCGGCAGATTTCGCTTTGCCAGCATCCTGCATACCCTGGCTTCATCTTTTATATACAGTGGTAAGTTAGAATTTGACAATATTCTATCATATATCTGTATCGCTTCTTTGTACCTGCTCTGATTCTGAAATTGACGGCTTTTTTTTAGCATAATTTCACCTTTATCTCTAAAAAACTCACCCACTTTGTGAAGCTTCTACGGATCTGTCGAAGCTTCCGGCAATAATAATTAAAATTATAAATATGCATGACATTCTAACAAATATATTTTTTATCAATTTTATATCCTCTCTCTCTAATAATTCCGATTATAAAAACAATAATATTTAATATTATTTTCTAATACATAAAAATATATTCGAATTTTCATACGGATGCAAAACAATGACATGAGCAATATTAGATTAGTATTGATAGACAGACTATTACATATTCCCACGAATTTTTTATCAAAAAAAGAGAATGGACAGTGACCCTGCCCATTCTCTTTTTTGCTACTTTACAACTGTCAAAAGCATTTTAAACTTTTCCACCGCCTGAAGTGCATGTGGAACACCAGAAGGCATTATTATGGATTCTCCAGAATTTACATTAAAAGTTTCATCTCCTATTGTTATAGCTGCCTTACCATCAAGAACTTGCACCATTGCATCTCCATCAGTTATATGAGTACTTATTCCCTCGCCTTTATCCAAAGAAAACAGAGTAATGCTGACAGAAGGTGTCTGAGCAATAGTTCTGCTTATAACCTGCCCTTCATTATAAGATATCAAGCCTTCCAGATTCAATACCTTTGAAATTTGTATATTTTTTATTAAATTTTTCATAGCAGTTACCCTCCCTATACTTTATTTATTAATAGTATAGGACTTTTTCAAGTAAAAATATGTAACGAGCGTTACACATCTTTACTCCAGAGCAGATAAAAAACAACGTGATAACTCATACTGACACTGCCAGCCTTTCCCTAAATAAACAAATCCAACAGCAAAATGATTATTATTCCTGTTACCGATAAAATTGTCGATAACAATGTCCATGTAGAAAATGTCTCCTTTAGGCTTAGGCCAAAGTATTCCTTAACCATCCAGAATCCTGCATCGTTTACATGAGAGGCTATCGCACTTCCACATCCAGTTGCAAGTGTTACCAAGGCCAAATTAGCATTAGAATTGGCCAGCATTGGAATAACCAGACCTGACGTGGATAGTGCTGCTACGGTTGCTGAACCTAATGAAACACGTAAGATTGCTGCAACCATCCATGCAAGAAGTAACGGAGATATAGAACTTCCTTTGAACAGCACAGCTATATAATCTCCAACGCCTCCAGTAATGAGCACTTGTTTAAAAGCGCCGCCGCCACCAATAATTAAAAGCATCATTCCAATTGCCGCAATAGCGGAAGAACAGGAAGACATTATTTGTTTAATTGGGATTTTTCTTCTCAGTCCCATCGTATAAATTGCAACTATTAAAGATATAAGCATTGCCGTAGAAGGATTCCCAATAAAGTTAATAACATTAAAAAGTAAACCATCCTCAAATCCTACTGTATCCTTTATCATTGAAATTATTGTGGAAATCATCATTAAAATAACTGGAAACATTGCAGTCAGCAGACTAATTCCAAAACCAGGCGTTTCTTCCATTTTAAACGTTTTTTGTTCACCCAGGGATTTAATATTGCCCCTTTTCTCAAAGGCACTTGGTATGATTTTCTGGGCAACTTTATTAAATAATGGACCAGCTATAATAACACAGGGTATTGCCACAATAATACCATACAACAAGACTGTTCCAATATCCGCACCATATTCCCCAGCTATTACTGTGGGCCCCGGATGCGGCGGTAGAAAGCTGTGTGTTACCAGTAGAGAAGCAAGCATAGGGATACCTAAATATATTGGAGAAATTTTCAATTCTCTTGCAATGGAGAATATAATCGGAATCAATAAAACCAATCCAACTTCGAAAAACATGGCTATACCAACAACAAATGAAGCAATTACAACAGCCCATTGAATTCTCTTTTCACCAAATTTGCTAATCAAGGTCATGGCGATACGATGTGCTCCCCCTGCATCAGCAACTAATTTGCCGAGCATGGCACCGAGACCAAATATCAAAGCTATATGACCAAGAGTTCCGCCTATTCCGGATTCGATGGTTGAAACAATTTTATCAAGTGGTATTCCCAGAATTAAAGCCTCAACAAACGAAACCATCAGCAACGAAACAAATGTATTTAATTTAAAGACAGAAATTAATACTATTAACAGTACTACGCCTAATGCTACTATTAACAATGGCATTAATAATCCCCCCGATTTCATTAATTTTCAAATTCAAACAGTTATTTTTTATTCAGTGCTTTTTTACCTGCTTCAAGGACTTCAATAATTTTGTCCACGTCATATACACTTCCACTCCAGGTTCCACCGCTAACAGATTGAAGTGCCGCCCATAATCTTGTATCATCCGGAAGATTGGGATCTGGCTGAAGTCCTGGATGAGGCTCACGTGATTCCAGTAATTTAGCCGCTTCTTTATAAGAAAGTTTTTTGTCCTCGGTTCCAATGAAATTGATGGATCCCTCAAGCTTATTTGTATCGACTATTATTTCAATAACATCTCCATCACGCAATTTTCCAAGAGGCCCTCCTGCCAATGCTTCAGGTCCTACATGACCGAAACAAGCTCCTGTAGAAACACCGGAAAAACGTGCATCCGTAATCAAAGAAACATGCTTGCCGAAAGGCAGTTGTTTTAATGCAGATGTCAGCTGGTAGGTTTCTTCCATTCCTGTTCCCATCGGCCCTCCGCCAATTACAACCATTACATCTCCAGCCTTGATTTTTCCAGCGTCTTTAAGTTCTTTAATGGCAGCTTTTTCAGAGGTAAAAACTTTAGCTTTCCCAGTATGTCTGAATACGCCATCATCATCTATGACAGATGAATCAATGGCAGTTGATTTTACTACCGAGCCTTCAGGAGCAATGTTTCCCACAGGGAAAGTTACCGTTGATGTCAATCCTCTTTTTTTCGCCTTGCTTGGATTCATAATAATATCGTCAGGATCAATTTTATCAATTTCAACTAGACGCTTTCTGCACTCTATACGTCTTTCAGATTTTTCCCACCAATCAAGATTAGCTCCAAGTGTTTCTCCTGTAACAGTAAGAACATCCTCATTGAGCAGCCCAAGTTTTCTCAAATGGAGCATAACTTCAGGAACTCCTCCTGCCAGAAATGCGCAGACTGTTGGATAATTAACCGGCCCAATTGGAAGAATACTTACTAAACGGGGCACCTTCTTGTTGATTCTGGCCCAGTCTTTTACAGTTGGAACTTTACAGCCGGCAGCATATGCAATTGCCGGAAGATGAAGAAGTAAATTTGTCGATCCTCCAAAGGCGGCATGAACCACCATGGCATTTTCAATTGATTTATCGGTAATAATGTTATTGGTAGTTATTCCATTGCTGACCAGATCTAAAACTGCCTTAGCCGACTGCTTAGCTACTTCTTCCCATATTGGCTGACCCGAAGGTGCTAAAGCAGAATGTGGTAATGCTATTCCCAAGGCTTCAGCAATAACCTGGGAAGTACCTGCTGTACCTAGAAATTGACATCCGCCACCAGCAGAAGCACAAGCCTTACATCCCAAACTGCAGGCATCCTCCAGTGAAATTTCATTGTTGGCGAATCTAACCCCAATAGTCTGAATGGTTCCCGCATCTTCCCCTTCCTTAGGCTGAAGTGTTGCACCTCCAGGAACAATAATGGCTGGCAGCTCATGCATGGATGACAGTGCTATCATCATGGCGGGCAGACCTTTGTCACATGCTGCAACCCCAATTACTGCCCGGCGTGTCGGTAATGAACGAATTAATCGACGAAATACCACTGCCGCATCGTTACGATAAGGAAGCGAGTCAAACATTCCCGTTGTACCCTGACTGCGACCGTCACATGGGTCCGTTACATATGCGGCATAGGGAACTCCTCCCTGTTTCTTTACTTCTTCAGCAGCTGCCTTCATCTGCAATCCCAGTTCAAAGTGACCTGTATGCAATCCTACAGCAATTGGAGTACCATCATTATCACGTATTCCACCCTGGGTACTAAGTATCAAGACATCACCGCCTAGAAGTTTAGATGGCTCCCATCCCATTCCAGCACTTAAAGTCATTCCGAATATATTACCGCTTGGTAAGGTGCTCAACAGTTGTGGGGTAAGTGGAAGTGACCCATCAGGTCCTTTTGCATGAGTTTGAATTTCATATAATGATTTTTCTTCTTTTCCATAAATCGATTTCAATGACATAATAAATCCTTCCTTTCTTTAATTTAAAATAATCTCAACAATTTCATTAACAAAGTAAAAAAATATACAATAATTTTTAGGAAATTATATGCTCTACTTCTTCCATGAACTTTTCAACTGCACTGCTTTGTTTTTCATCAGCCTGCAGAAGAGGAGTTTTACAATAATCTTTAATATGCATACCTTTAATCATCATTGCTTTTTTTAGAATTGGAATAAAACATGGACTTATTTCATATAATTCTGACATCTTGTTGACATAATTCTGAATTTCAGCTGCTCTATCCATATTTTTATCATTAACTGCTTTTACCCATTTTACAAAAATCTCCGGATAGAGATTGGAAAGGGCACTGATGCAGCCACTTCCACCTGCAAGGATATTATGGACAAAATTTTCATCAAATCCTGAAAACACTTCAAATTCGGGAAATTCCCCCTGTACCGTTTGAATTAATTTTCTAGTATGTCCCATTTCTGATACAGTATCTTTATAACCCACAATATTGTTGTATTTTCTCAATAAATTAAGTGTAAATTCCGGTGATAGATCATAACCGGTCCTGTCCGGATAATTATATAAATAAATATTTCCTTTTACGGATTCTGATATTCTGCCATAATAAAATTCTAAACTTTCATAAGTCAGACTAAAATAATATGGACTGACAATAATAACATTCTCTGCTCCAGCATCAATGGCATAATTTGAAAGTTCAATTGTATCTTCTATAGTCATACAACCTGTACCTATAATCACCTTTGCTCTTTTATCCACATGAGTAACAACAAGATCAATTAATTCCTTTCTCTGTTCAATAGACATGGCATAAAACTCTCCAGTGCTGCCCATAATAACAAGTCCATCTATGCCTGAATTAATAAGACGGTCATATACATCCTTGTTTGCCCGTACATCCAAACTTCCATCAGTATTAAATGCAGTAATGACAGGAGTTAAAAATTTAGCTTTTTTCATGTATTATCTCTCCTTCAGCAAAAATTAGATTAAATTCAAGTTCTGTTTTACAATTTACAAGTATTATTTTCCATTCATTTTATTCGTATATACAAATTAGTTTTATATATACGAACTATAT
>NZ_PVXP01000048.1 GCF_002995845.1 Clostridium luticellarii
ATGTAATGTTATATCATAATTAAATGAGAATAATTTAATAGGGACTTGAAAATTATGCGGATAGGAAGGTAAAATAATGAACAGTACTAATATAAGAGAAATAATGAAAAAAATATGCTTCAAAAAAATACAGTTAATATGCAGTGAACATACAGAAAGAGAATTTTTATGATAATTCACAGCAAAGTTTGTCCCTAATGAAATGTATAGTTGTTAAATCAATTTATTGTAACATATGTGTGAAAATTGTGAAAATTATTTAAAACAAATTGTCTGATATAAATAAAATATACTATTACAGTAAAAAAACAATATGCTAAAAATTAAACTCTTTTCGCCATAATTTTCTTTGACATATTTCCCCAAAAGTCTACAGTTCTTACTTCATATTTGAATTTTTTTGAACTGCTTCTGCATATAAATTGCCCCAACAATTGTTTTTTATCTCCACCATATTTCCTCTGAACCGAGGAAGAATATATCTCTTTTCCATTGCAGTATAATTTATAACCAGCTGCATTTTTAGTTGTTTCCCACTTAATCAAATCTTTATTATTAACTTCTTCAACCTTAATCCATTTAGGTGGATCAGGTTTTTTATCATGAATTTCATGTTGATACAAATACCTTCTATAGGCCCTGTGAAATCCACCATTTATATTGTTGGGACTGTAGTAATGGCTATATGAAAAAGTTATCATGTCATCTACAAATTCATTTTCAGATCTCATTTGCTTTATAAATCTTTTTATAGGAGCACTGGACCAGTCAGTATGATCAAAAGTCTCTATGTTGGCCCAGAATAGAATTTCTTTTCTTGACTTCACAGCCTTGCCGAGAGCACTGAACCAATCTTTTACCTCTGTTATATGAAGACCGCCTCCACCTACTGAGTCCTGAGGACAAAATATATCTCCTTTTTTAAAATTAACGAATTTAAAAAAATATCTCCAATTATCTGCATAAATTTGGGGAGTTGAATATTTTGAATTCATAAAAGGTGATATCATAAGGGGAAGTCTTGCATTATTACTCTCCATATAGCTTAAATTTATATTTACAGCATTAGCTAATATTTTGAAGTCTTTTCGACTTTTGAAATTAAGATTATCCACTTCATATACCCAATACCATCCATAAAAAGCATTTTTATATTTTTCATGATATTTTTTATACAATTCCTCGACCACCAAATTCCCATTTTTCATCTGAGTATACAGCCATTTAGAGTTTTTAGGCCCTATTTTCCACCACCCGCTGTTATAATCAATTCCCAGAAACACTTTAAAACCGGCTTTTTCACAATTTCTCAAACACATATCTACTACATCATATGCACCTATTTTACTTCCATTTTTTATTGAGGTTTTGTATATTCTCCTCACATGTTGATTTTGGACAATAAAAGTATTCATAACAATATATTTCATTCTAACTTCCTTTAAATACGAAAGCTCTCTCTGCCATTTCAAATCATCCCAGTCCATCACCATGTCCGGTTGAATAAATGTACCGGATACCTGTGGAAAGTATTTCTTTTTTATTTCATCATAATAATTGATAAATCTATAAAAAAATTTATTAGTCATGTTATAATTTTTCACCAGACTTTCAAGGATCTATATCTCATATAAAATGAATATGATCTTCCCCTATTTTATAGAACATCATTGAAATATTATCTTAAACCAATGCACTTTTAACTTGCTCTGGAATATTATATACCAGGATATAAAATAGGCCTTATATCCCTAACTTTCTAAAAAAAAGGAGATAATAAAATGGATAACAACAACTTTTACCCCGATTCTACCTGTAATGCTAGAGTTATAAGTGCGGACACACTTACAGGAGCTAAAAATTATCCTTGGACTCAAGGAGAATATAAAGTTCCAAAGGTACTTGCAGAACTTGTAATTCAGATAGATTCGGAATCGAAAATTAAACTTAATGAACCTTCTTATGAAATAAAAAGAATTGAAAAACAGATATTTTTAACTCAATGCAGATATATCGCTCCAACTGACAAGGTATTTATTGAAGGATATATAAGAAAAAATATAGAATATGCAGTAAGAGAATGTACTACGAATTCCGGAATAGGTGGTGCTATTAAAGATACTACGGTTCACATTCCAATCAAAGCTTATACCCAGGTAAAATTTGAAGATTTTCCTGAAGTTTCTCCAAATTTTCCTCCTCGAGTAGCCAGATATTTTGATAAAAAGAGAAAAGGAAAAAATATAAGAGAAGCTGACAGGTCAAATATTGAAATTTTCAATGAACCTGTTTTTTGTGAGCTTGAATGGTCAGCAATTTTTGATGCAGATATAGACGACAAGGGAGTTCCAATTGACGGCTTCTGCAATGAAGAGGAATTTCAGGAATTCACAGATAAATCAGTTGTATATCTGTGCTTGAAGTTACTCCAGAAACAGCAAATTTACTCTCCTTACGACAGCAAAGATGATAAGTGCAATACTAGAAATGGAGTTAAGAAATCATTCAAGAAACCATCTTCTGCATCAAATTCTGATTGGAATTTTCCAATTAATGAAATACTGAAAAAGAACAATAATTATTAATATAAAGTCTGTCTTACTTTTGAGGAACGGCTCTTAAGTAAGGCAGCTCTGTTATTTATAGTATTACAAAGTCAACAAAATACTTTTGAATGCATATTATACATAGAAAGTAAAATTGGAAGTGATATGAATTTGAATAAAGATGATAAAGATAAGGAAATATTGGAGGTACAAGTTGACCAGAACACCTCCAAAAGCAAAGACGACATCCCCCAAAAATCTACAGAAATCAGTTTTAAAAAGATTATGGAATGTAAAAGCAGCCTTGTAAATCCGGAAATAAATATTGGACTTTTTCCTGTAAAGATTCCCGTTATCATAACAGAATTATTAGTTCATATAGATATTGAAAGCAAAATAAACCTTCCAAAACCCGCTTCCTATATAAAATCCATCAAAAGAAAGGTATTCATTAAAGAATGTAACCTAATTTCAAATATAAACAAACTTTTTCTAAATGGTGTTGTAAAAAAAAGTATTGAATATTCAGAAGCCGTGGATGGAAGTGCCTCCTCAATGGAAGGACAGATAAAAAATATCATAGTAGAAATACCTTTCAACTGTGTTACAGAAATAAAATACATCATCGATCCTGTAGTTCCTAAAAAAAACTATAAAAATGGAATAAAAGTATACAGTATTCAGAGCGGCGAACAGACCTTCTATGAAAGTTACAGTGAATCGGATAAAATATTCTGTGAAGTTATTCATGCCAGCTTTGAAGAAGTAAACATAGAAAAGAACAAAGGCAGTTATACCCACCTTGATAAAAAGGATACATTCAGAACGATAAATCAAAAAATGTTTATGCACCTGAATATAAGGCTGATTCAAAACCAGAACATCTATGTGGCAAGCAGACTGCACTGACAGGCACTGATATTTCCTCCAAACTAAATATTTCATTAAGGGCTTTATCACTAACTGATGAAGCCCTTTAATTATATTTTAAATTATGATATATTTTCTTCCTGAAAATAAAAAATTTACAATATGGTAATATTTTCACCACGATTTTGTAATATACCAGCAGGAAAATATATATAAACAGATAACTTTATATGTTCATGCACTAGCGTTAAGAGAGGAGGATTTTTAAACAATGAAGAATATTTTAAAAAAGCTCCAGATATTGTTTCTGGCATTATTTGTAGTACTTGGGAGCGGATCCGGATCTGCGATTGCGGCAGAACAATTCAGCAGTACCGCCAGCGGCAGCTGCATTCTGTCAAATTATTATTCAAGACGTGATATAGTTCAATCAATTCACAGCTACCAGCTTCAGAACAACACAAATACCGTAGATCTTCCTGCCAATACTGAAAAATCAGGTAATTGGGCAGGCTACGTGGCTACACCTGCTTCCCAGGATGATGCCTATACAAGTGTTTCTGGAAGTTGGACAATCCCAAATATCTCAGCCAACCAGCAGAATGCTTTAGCTGCACAGTGGATAGGTCTGGGAGGAGTGAACTCTGAAGATCTTCTTCAAATGGGAACCATAGAGGAAATAGAAAATGGACAACCTATTGCAAATGTATTTTGGGAAAAATTGCCGGATGCTTCCCAGAATGTAATGAGCATCCCAATTGGTTCCGCCATCAGTGTAACCATATCCAAGGTATCGGATTCCACATGGAACTTGACTTTTACTGCAGTTACACCTGAAGGAGAAACTGTGAACAAAACCATATCCACCACCCTTGATTCTTCTTATGAACAGGGAATTGGTACGTCGGCAGAATGGATCAGTGAAGATCCCTCCAACCAGTACAGCCAGCTTCTGCCTTTGGCAAATACGGACACAGTAAAATACCAATCCATGAAAGTCAACGGAAATTCACTGAATGATTCCAGCAATAACGTCCATCCTGTTGCCATGGTATCAAAGAGTGGAAATATTGCAATATACCCTTCTGAAATCGGCACAGACGGTGAATCATTCACGACAACTACTAACTCCACTGACACCAGCGATACCAGCAGCATACCAAATTTCAGACACAGACCCAATAGTTTACCGGGTCATGTTTTAAGATATCCCGGCGGTTATTCCCATTACAGACAACCGGCGGCAGCTGCTGCCTATTAGTCAGAAAAGAGGCTGGATAATTATCAATGGCTTCCTTTTCGAGGTATAAAGCCAAAAAATATCATAGTAAATAACATAAAAACAGCATTATTATTCACAAATATAATGCTGTTTTTATATATTTATTAAATATATTTGTATCTAGAATATTTGTTATCCAATTACAGAACATTATAAGCAGTATTGGGGTTGGATTTCCTGCTGCAAAGTATATTATATCCTTCAGTGCAGCTTTTTTTATAAAAAGATTACAAAAACCTATTGACTTTGACATTATGTGAAAGTTTAATATATAATTAACCACTTCGAAGAGGAATAATACTTAGGAGGATTTTATGTATACTATAGGTCAATTTTCGAAAATTGGAAGAGTTTCCACCAGGATGCTCAGATATTACGATAAGCTGGGATTGATAAAGCCAAGTTTTATCAATCCTGAAAATCAATACAGATATTATGAAAAACACCAGGTAAAGGATATATTGAAAATAAATAAACTCAGAAGATACAGATTTTCATCAAATCAGATAAAACAGATTATGGAAGATAGTACCAATACCACTTTGACCATATTATTGTCAAAGCAGATACACGAAATTGAATTTCAAATACAGTCTTCTAAGAATATTCTGTTTGAATTAAAAGATTCTTTAAATAAATTAGAGAAAGGTGAAGATATAATGAATTCAAAGCGAAATTTCAATATTTCAGTAGATACCTTAAAGAACACAAGGGTTTTGAGTCTGAGAGATACTATTTCAATGGACAATATAGGAAATTTAATCGGTAAAGTCTTCGAAGCTGTCTCCAGTAACGGCTTATCTATTAAGGGAAACATAATGACTCTGTACTATGATGAAGACTTTGATCCAAATAATGCGGACATAGAGATCTGCATACCTGTGGACAGAGAATTGAAAACGCCCCAAATATCAACAAGAATTCTAAAAGGAGGCCTATACTGCCATACCACCTTTATAGGTCCCTATAGTGAAATTGGTGAATCCTACAGGGAGATTCTGGACTGGATTGACAAAAATTCCTACAAAATAATTGGAGCCCCCCATGATGAATATATAAAGGGTCCCGAATCCAAATGCAGCCCCGATGAATTTATAACAGAGGTCTATTTTCCAATAGGCAGGAAATAAAAGCTTCAAATTGATTCTTGGTTTTTGGTGAACTTTGCCCATATAGAAATATAAACTGGTTTCTTCCAAAAGATAGAAACCAGTTTTTTGATTAATCCAACAGTATTAAATTGATTAAATCAATAAAAAGCTGTAATTGTCTTTAAGAAAATTGAGTATTACATTGGCAATCAGGGAATGTCCATACAAATTAGGATGAATACCGTCTATACACAAAAATCTATTGTAGTCATCTTGTTTGAGAATTTCCGATCTCACATCAATCAAAGCAGTTTTTGTCCTATGGGCCACCTCTGTGACCATTTCACTGTACGTTCTGTGCCAATTGTAAATTTTCTCTTCCGATCCCAGCCATTTTAGAACATTTTTTTCAGCTGTCTTGTCTCCCCTTGTAATCCAATTGAAATATCTTTTATAATCCAGGGGAGGAAGTGTCATAAGTATCGGTGTTATGCCGGATTTTTCAAATGTACATATCATATTGGACAGTATATCGTGAAAAGTTGAAATATCCGTCTTGGGCTTGTGATTGGAATCAGGATCCTTTGCTATATCCTCCCAGTTAAAATCACAGTCATTTCCGCCAAATTCTATTAATACAATATCTGGTGTTTTCTTTATAACATCATTGTACATTTTTTTTATGCCTCTTTTAATTGTACTTCCAAACCTTCCTGAATTGCATACGGTGCCTTTAATATGTCTTCCAACTAGATTTGCAAAGCAGTTCTTCAGATTTGAATATCTTCCCCTGCTGCTGTCATATACAACTCCTTCTGTTATTGAATCACCAAAAGCAACTAAACTATAATTCTTTTTTGTTTCCATATTGTTACCTCCCTTAAGATACAGGAAATTAAATTTTTCAATTTTTATCCAGCAATAAAATGCCTTAAAGATGTCTCCTGGATTTTGAATCCCCTCATTAAATAATCAACATAATTACTCTTTATTACTCTTTTGTGCCTGAGTACAATTACTTATACCAATATATTACTACATATATAATCTTATTTCAATATATAGTTTAAAAAGCTACATGATATTATAATAGTGTATTCATTTAGTGAATTTTTATGCAGATACTCTTTGATGTCTAATTTCAATTAATGATATACTAATTTAAAATTTGACACAGATAACTATCTACTTTATAATTTAATTACATTATGGAAAAAATAAGGAAGCGAAAATCAATATGTTAAATATCATCAAAACCGCAGTCATAACTATAATAATATCATTTATATCCGGGCTGCTGCTGGATTATTATAAAAATTGGGCACCTAAAATATTATGTACCATAAAAAATGGTATACCTTTAAAGATAGATGGTAAAAAAATTTATCAGTATATTATAAATGTAAGCAATGTGTCAAGCAAAATAGTTCATGATTTAACTTTAAATATACAGAGTTCAAAAAATAATTTAAGAATCAAGAATGCAAAAATAACAAAGGGTTTAAAATTCGATTCTTCAATAAAGGATAATATTTTAGATGTGTATATACCTTTTTTAAGCAAAAACGATAAATTTTCAGTTATATTATATGTAGAAAGTCAGAATGCGGTACAGGGTAAACCTTCTATCGTAATCAGATCACCTGAAAAGTTCAGACAAATAGACTCTATAGAACAAAAGGGATTTCTACAGTCAATAAAAAAAGACAATGCAGCACCTCACAAGGTAAAAGATGATTTTACACGACCTATGAACAGAATATCAGATACTAAAAAAACAATAAATAGAAAACCTCTTAAGGGTAAAAAAGCAATTATACTCACTGTGTCAATTATCCTGGTCATAATTGCAGGAGCTTTAGGAAAATCATACCTGAAGGGTACCTCTGCCAATACATCAGCTCCTGACGGAAAAAACACGGTTCACAAACAGTCTACAGACACAACAAATGGATCAGATAAAAATGCAGATACTTCCACAGGTAAATCAACTGGAAATACAGGTAACTCAACCACTGGCACGGGGAAAAGTACAGACACAAATACCCCAACTTCTACAGATGGATCAGATAAAGATACAAATACAAAAACATCCACCGATGACTCAACCAAAAATACCAATACAAAGACATCAACAGATACATCAACTGGAGATAAAACCTCCAGTACACCATCAAATACATCAAATGGAAATTCAAGCTCCAGTTCATCTACAGAGAATTCATCCGGAAATTCCAGTTCTGACACATCAACGGAAGATTCATCCGGAAATTCTGGCTCCGATTCATCAACAGGAGGAACATCTGGAAATACCGGCAATTAATATATTTCCCAAGTTCTGCCTATATAAAGAATACTATAAGCAGTCAGTGCTGCTTATGGCGTTTTTTTTCCTGCACAAATCCTTGTATCAGCTTAACGATCACTATGCATATTTTATAAATATCACATATTTGAATTGTAGTCCGCATCCTTGATAAAAGTTCCATTGTCAATTTCTTCAAAAGCTTTTTTAAGTTCCTCCCGGGTATTCATTACAATGGGACCTCCCCAGGCTACAGGTTCTTTGAGAGGATTGCCTATAAATATCACAAAACGCATTCCATCCTTACCGGAGCGGATCTTAACTTCTTCTCCTTCGGTAAATAAAACTGCAGTTTTATCATCTATACGCTCTTCCCTGCCTTCATTAAAATATCCATATCCTCTAAAAATATATACAAACACAGTAGATTTAGCTTCCGTTTTAACGGACCATTCCGTTTCTTTTACCATATCCACATCCAAAATGCCAGCTTTTACATACTCTCCGCTAAAAGCTCCTGGAGTGTTTTCGTAATATCCCGATATTATTCTCACGGTAAAATCTTCTCTTTTCACCTCAGGTATACTGTTCCTGTTTATATCATGATATTTGGGAATACACATCTTATTCTCTCTGGGAATATTTATCCAAAGCTGAAATCCAAACATTTTCTTTGAAGGCTGCGGCATTTCCTGATGAATTATTCCACTTCCGGCAGTCATCCACTGACAGCAGCCGTCTTCAATAATACCTTTGTTGCCAAGACTATCTCCGTGCTCGATTTTTCCACTTATCAGATAAGTCACAGTTTCAATTCCTCTATGCGGGTGCCATGGAAATCCCTTAATATAATCTTCTGGATTTTCTGAATCAAAAACATCCAGCATCAGAAAAGGATCAAATTCCTCAACTGTATCCAGTGCCAGTACACGTAAAAGTTTCACTCCCGCACCATCCTTTTGTATGTTTCCCTTTACCATTTTTCTTACAGCTCTAACTGACATATTGTTACCTCCCAAATAATGTTATAATCTATAAAAATTATCTACAATAATAAAAATCTACAATTTAAAAATCCGAAGCCTATAGGCATTCATAGCTGTATTTCCCAGCTGCTCCATCAATTTATAATTGGCATATGCCCCTATTGCTGCTCCAATTCCAGGAACAATCTGCAGCATTTTTGCAATATCAATATAATCTCTGTATTCCTGTTGAAATGTCTTCCAGTCAAAATTATCCTTGTTCTCCGGAAGTGATGTTTTACAATAATTATCCCAATCCGATATTATATCATAGACTTCCCTTCTTCTGTTTTGACTTGAAAAAGCTATTTGAAATATATAAAGTATATACAATCGCTCCCTGTAATTTTTTACATTGAAACTGTAGATACCGGCAGCATCAAATAAAAATTTCATTTTCAGCCCAAGAAGAATTGGAAAATCCGCCAGGCCCACTATAATCCCAGCTCCGCCAGTACCTGCTCCACTTACTGCAGCTGTATTCCTATAAAATTTCATTTTTTTCCTTACCAGATCTTCTCTTGATTCCAGATTCATGTTATAAACAGGGCTGCCGGAAATATATTTATATCCATATATAACTGTCTTAACCATATTTTCTATGGATTTTGTAATTATGTGCTGGCCCTTTTCAGGAATAAATCCGTTTAATTTATCCTGTATTTTTTTTGTAAAATCATTTGTAAAACCGGGTTTACCGGTCATTTCTTTTCTCCATTGTAACATTTCCTCTAGAGCTCTATCTTCATATAAACTCATTTAAATTTCACCATTCCCATTTTATCAAAATTCAGCTGCCTATAAAATCAAATATCTTTATAAAAACTTCCTATCATTTCATGTCCTAATATTATGGCAAATATAAGATAAGTAAAAATACTGTTTTTAGCTAAAATTAATACAAAGTTCTGTACAATAAATTCTGGAAGTAAGTTTTTAGAAAATAATACTAAGTACGTAGAAAACAACGCTGCAGGAACACACATCATAATCAATCTGTCCCAACTTATTTTCCAGCTTCCAGATTTTCTAGTTTCTTTAATAAACCCTTCCATTCCTAAAATTACACCCACTGCAGCTGCCAGAACAATGGAGACAACAATATAAAAGACATTATATTTGAAATCACTGTTTCTATAGGACACAATATAATTTTCCATGGCCGCAATGGCATATACTGTAATTAAAATTCCAATTAAATACAGCACATATTTTCCGCACTTTCTCAAATCATGATCCCCACCCTACATAGTATATAATTTTATATTACTATTTATTATTAATTTCAGCAACATCTTGTAAGTATATTATCACAGTATTATAATATATGTTACATGCTTTCCCGGGATAAGAACAATATATAAAAAGGTCGTAGATAAAATGGAAATAAGTGAGGATTTAAAAGAAATTCTGCTTCAGATGCAATTGAGGGAAATAACTGAAAGACAAATATATATAAATGTCTCTAAAATCACAAAAGATGATAACAACAAAAAAATACTGTTGAAAATAGCAGGAGATGAGGAAGAACACTATAAATTCATAAAGACATATACAGGCACAGAAATTTCACCAGATAAAAAAAGGATTTGGTTTTACTCCGTCATAGCAAGGCTGTTTGGTTTTACTTTTGCCGTAAAACAAATGGAGGGAAGGGAAAATGAGGCTGTCAAAGGTTACAGCTATGGTAAATTGTCAAAATCTCTTCCTGAGTTTTCCAAAATATCGGAAGATGAGGAGAAACACGAATTTCTACTTCTGGACATGCTGGATGAAGAAAAGCTTAAATATATAGGATCCATAGTGCTTGGATTAAATGACGCACTTGTAGAAATAACAGGCAGTGTTGCAGGTTTTACACTGTCTATGGCAAATACAAAAATAATTGCACTGTCTGGAATAATTACAGGGATATCAGCTACCCTTTCCATGGCAGCCAGCGAATATATTGCAGAGAAGGCTGAAAATACAAAAAATGCCTTAAAATCAAGTACTTATACCGGTGTTTCCTATCTGATAACTGTTATTTTACTTATAATTCCCTTTCTTCTTATGCCCGGTGATATGTATATACAAGCACTTGTCGTAACTCTTGCAATAGCTGTAATTATAATATCCATATTCAACTATTATATATCCGTAGCTAAAGGATTCAATTTCAAACAGCGATTTATTCAAATGGCCGGAGTAAGTTTAGGAGTTGCACTTTTTTCTTTCCTTGTAGGTCTCATTGTAAAAAATATACTTGGAATAAATCTATAAATAATGGACAGCTTATAAAAAAGCTGTCCACTATTATTAATTATTATAGGAAAATTCGTCCGGGCGCTCTCACATCCAATTCAAAGCACAAAATTTGATATTTGAACTCTGGCATATGAATACGCACCTAGATAAGTTATTCCCCTAAAGGATAACGTATTCTAAGTGCTAAAGACACTAGGAATACTGTTAATAAGATTCAGATGGAGGAAAGCATTCCTTATGAGCAAACTCCATTTAAATCTAGTAACCACTCGATGATTCGTTTAAAATTACATTCTATTTGCAGCTATTTCCTTATAAGTTTCAGAATTTTTTTCCATTTCTTCTGCAACATAATTTACCAGATCCACAGTTCTGCAGGAATAAGCCCATTCATTATCATACCAGGACACCACTTTTACCATGTTGCCTGATGCCATAGTTGAAAGTCCATCTACTATAGAAGATCTGTCATCTCCCTTATAGTCTACTGATACCAGCGGTTCTTCGGAATATCCCAATATTCCCTCCATAATTCCCTCAGAAGCTCTTTTAAAAGCTTTATTTACCTCTTCAGCGGTAACAGATTTTGAAAGCTGACATACCAGGTCAGTAACGGAAACCGTAGCTGTAGGCACTCTAAAGGCAATTCCATTTAATTTTCCCTTTAAATTTGGAAGTACTTTTGCAACCGCCTTAGCCGCTCCTGTAGTAGTTGGGATTATAGACTGCCCTGCTGCCCTTGCTCTTCTTAAATCCTTATGGGTTTTATCCAACAGTCTTTGATCGTTGGTATAAGAATGAACTGTAGTCATAAAACCATTTACAATACCGAAGTTTTCATCCAGGATCTTTGCAAAAGGAGCCAGGCAATTGGTCGTACAGGATGCATTTGAAATAATCTCATGGGACTTTACATCAAACTTTTCTTCATTTACACCCATAACTATGGTGATATCTTCCTCCTTGGCAGGTGCCGTAATTATAACTTTTTTTGCTCCAGCTTTTATATGCTTGTATAAACTTTCTCTAGTTTTAAATTTTCCTGTAGATTCTACAACTATATCCACATTTAACTTGTCCCATGGCAAATTTTCAGGATCATTTTCCCTAAAGATCTTTATTTCAGAGCCATTCACAAACATGGAATCCTTTCCTGCTTTTACATTTCCTCTAAACCTGCCATAACACGAGTCATATTTAAAAAGGTGCACAAGGGTTTCATCATCCGCTCTGGCATTGATTGCCACAATATCAACAGTTCCCTTCAATCTCTCCTGGGCAATCCTCAAAACCAATCTTCCTATTCTCCCAAAACCATTAATTGCAACTTTTATAGACATTACTTTTTCCTCCCATAAAATATTTACCTATTATTAAAGTTTATTTTTCTTATATATGTTGCTTATATTAATAATTATATGCTTTATTTATTGTATATGCAACATATATGCTACATTATTTATATCAATAATGCTCATATATGTCAAATTTACTTTTGTGCAGGAATGTTATAATGAACTGGTATGAACAATTTTTTACTATTTATGTTTCACATTTCAGGCATTTAATCCAGTTTACTCAGTTTTACAAAAGCATGAATTAAAAACTACCTTGACACAAAATCTCTATTATTATATCATTTAAAGGGTAATGGCAAGCTCATAACCTTTCGTCTAAAACGGATGAGAGGTTTTTACTTTAAAATAAATGGGAGTGAAAAAAATGACCAAAGTAAGAACCAGATTTGCGCCGAGTCCAACAGGATATATGCACGTAGGTAATTTAAGGACTGCTCTCTACACATATTTAATAGCAAAACACGCTGGCGGAGATTTCATACTCAGAATTGAAGACACAGACCAGGGAAGATTTGTAGAAGGCGCTTTGGATATAATCTATAATACATTAAAAACTACAGGCCTTAAACATGATGAAGGACCCGATGTAGGCGGTCCAGTGGGACCTTATATACAGAGTCAGAGAACCGACATATACTTGAAATATGCAAAAAAACTCATAGATATGGGAAAGGCTTATTACTGTTTTTGTACAAAAGAGAGACTTGATACATTGAGAGCCAGCTCTGAAGCATCTGGAGACTATAAATATGACAAACACTGTCTTCATCTTTCAGAAGGAGAAATAAAAGATAAACTTGCTTCCGGAATACCTTACGTCATAAGGCAGAATAATCCTGAAACCGGTGTTACAACCTTTCATGATGAGATTTACGGAGACATATGCGTGGATAATTCGGAATTGGATGATATGATACTCATAAAATCCGATGGATACCCTACCTATAACTTTGCCAATGTAATAGACGACCACCTTATGGGAATCACCCATGTAGTCAGAGGCAGCGAGTATCTGTCTTCAGCTCCAAAGTACAACAGATTATATGAAGCTTTCGGATGGCAGATTCCAACATATATTCACTGTCCTCCAATAATGAAGGATCCTCACCACAAGCTGAGTAAAAGAAATGGCGATGCATCTTTCCAGGATCTCATAGAAAAAGGATATCTTAAGGAAGCCGTTCTAAACTACATAGCCCTTCTAGGCTGGAATCCCGGAGGCGAAAAAGAAATTTTCAATCTGCAGGAGCTGGTAGAAAAATTTGATTACAGAAATATAAACAAATCTCCTGCCATATTCGACACCGTAAAGCTGAAATGGATGAACGGACAATATATTAAAAATATGCCTTTAGAAGACTTTAATTTTCTTGCTCTTCCCTACTATAAAAAAGTCATTTCAAAGAAGCTGGACTTTTTGAAAATAAGCAAGCTGCTTAAGACCAGAGTTGAAGTTCTCAGTGAAATACCTGATTTTTTGGACTTTTTTCAGAAACTTCCGGATTATTCTGCGGATATGTATATTCATAAAAGAATGAAGACAAATTTACAGAATTCACTGATCACCCTTGAAAAATTTCTTCCAAGATTGGAATCACTGGATCCCTGGACCTTTGAAAATATAGAAAAGTGCTGTATGGATCTGGTATCAGACATGCAGGTTAAAAACGGAGTAGTACTCTGGCCTGTGAGAACAGCACTTTCAGGTAAAAAATCCACTCCCGGCGGTGCTTTTGAAATAGCGGATATTATAGGGAAAGAAGAATCCATAAAGAGAATAAAAACTGGAATTGAAAAATTAAAAAAGGCAAATCAATAAAATTGTTTTCAAGTTGAAGACTAAATTTTTTCTTCAATCATCTATTACCTGGGTTTTCATATTCAATACATCTATCTATGAAAATCCAGGTGTTTTTTTCTATGAATTTTTATATTCATCCAGCTTCGATTCTCTTATAAATACTATTTTGGAAAATAATATGACAATGTTGTTTTCAATTATAACAAATCCTTTCCCTGTACCTGTGACCATCTTTTTCGAGAGATATTTGAACTTTCCCTGGCCCCTCGTCTGTATGCACACCCTTTTACCAACCAATGCGGCAAAATAATCACTCAGGGATTTTTCCAGGGAACAGCAGTATGTCATATCATCTTTTTTAGAATGCTCTTCCATGTATACTGGTTCAGGAAAATTCATTCCAACTATATTTCTTACAGGTATTACTATGGTTTCACCTTCCCCGTTTTTACATTTGGCCAGATTTTCATCTGAACATATCAAATTTATCTGTTCAAACATACAGTTTTCATCGCCATCAGTGCATATGTCAAATTTTTTATTCACATATCTGTTCAATAAATTTTTTATCTCCTCACTGCATGCTGAAAAACCTGCACCTTTTGTTGGCATCTCCCTTGTCTCTTTTGAGTCCAACTGCTTTATGCCGTCTGTATCTACTCTCTCCTGTTTTACATTCTGTGTATCTTCAACATTCTTACTTGAACTTTCCACAGCTCTACCATCCCGTTTTATGCTGTTGGCAGCTCTGCCGTCCTGACTCATATTTCTATCATCCGGCAATTTCTTATCGGGTTCCTGGCCTGACTTTTTAATCTGTTCCTGTGCCCTTTTTAGTATTTCCCTGTGGATTGGATTTTCACCTGTATTTTGGGATTTTCCTCCATCAATTTGTTTTATGGATTTTTTGTCCACGAAATCCTCTTTGCCTTTGCCTCCAATGATATTTTTCTCTATAAACCCAATCAAATCTTTCAAATCCTCATATTCATCGTAATCACGGTGATGATCTTTATCATGATGTGAACCTTCAAAATGCCTTCTATCATACTTTTTTATTCTCTTCATATATTTAGGAAACATATATAAAGCAATCTGCATCAAATCATCCATGTCGTTCCTGGATCTTCTCAATATTGTTACCTCCACAATTAAATAGCTATATTATCAGGATATGAAACTCCATGTAATATTGCAATCAAGTTATATCCAGGTTCAAAGAATTGGAGCTGAAGAAATGAACTCCCTTCCAAATAAACAAGTTTTTATTATTTCACTTGTCTACCTAGAAGGGAGCATATCAAAAATTGATTATACGGCAGTCTCCACAATTTAAAATCTATTTCTGTATTTTCATCACATTTATCCTATTCACCCTTTTAGGAAGTATGGAGGATCCGGGGCCTCTCTGTTTAACTTGCTCTTCAGGTATACCCATTTCTCTTGCTATGAGTTTTCTGACCCTAGGACCGCAAAATGCCCCCTGGCACATACCCATGCCGGCCCTTGTACGGCGCTTGATTCCATCAATAGATACTGTCTTTATTGGTCTATTTAATGCATCTACAATTTCCGCTTCCGTTATCCTTTCACATCTGCATATAATATGTTTTTCAGGCTCTTGTGCATTTATATCTCCATGAAAATCTTTATCCTTTTTTACTATAATAGGTTTTCTATAAGGATTAAAATTATCTTTTTCCTCCAGCTTTACTTTCTCACTCAATATATTTACTACTTCCTCTGCTATGGCTGGAGCAGAAGTAAGTCCCGGTGAATCTATACCCGCTACATTTATAAATCCCTCTACTTTGGTCTCTTCTATTATGAAATCTCTGGTACTGCTGGTAGGTCTCACTCCTGCAAAAGAAGTTATAGCTTTTTTCATGTCAAAACCTTCTACAGATTTTCTGGCGGTTTCAACAATGTAATTCAGCATTTCCTCATTCGTATTCACATCTTCCTTGTTCGAAACCTCCTGGGCGTTTGGGCCTATCATCAGATTGCCATGATAAGTGGTAGTTACTAAAATTCCCTTGCCCTTTTCCGTAGGCACCTGAAATATTACACTGTTTACCAAATAGGACTGATCCTTGTTAAAAAGGACATATTCACCTTTTCTTGGAATTATATGGAAATAATTCAAGCCAACCATATTGGATATTTTATCACTGTAGACCCCTGCTGCATTTATTACATATCTAGCCTCTATTCTCTCCTGGCTGGTAACTATTTCAAAATAATTTTCCTTTCTATTTATGCCTATAACTTCATTTTCAAGTTTTAAATCCACTCCATTTTCCACTGCATTTTCTGCCAGTGCTATGGTGAATTCATAGGGAGAACAAACTCCCGAGTCTTTACAGTAGAGAGCCCATTTAACCTTATTATTGACATAGGGCTCCATCTGTCTTACCTTTTCGCCGTCTATTATCTCCATTCCCCCTACACCATTTTTTATACCATTATAATACAACTTTTCAAGATGTTTTTTCTCTTCATCTGAAAAAGCTATTACGAGGGAACCTGTTTCTCTGTAGCCAAAATTCAACTCCCTGTTTAACCTGTCATACATCCTATTTCCCTTTACGCACAATTTAGCCTTTAAAGTACCCGGTGTGTCGTCATATCCTCCATGTACTATACCGCTGTTGGCTTTAGACGCCCCACAGGATACATCATCCTGTTTTTCTATCAGGCAAATTTTTAATTTATACCTGGAAAACCTTCTTGCAATGGCTGAACCTTCCACTCCTGCTCCTATAATGGCAATATCGTACATATACAATCCTCCCATATATTAGACTAGACGTTTATTTGGGCCTCTTTCCCCAGATACTGTTTATTATTTTCAAGCATTGGGCTTATTTGATTATCTATAAAATCCACCACCTGACCTGGTGCCCTTCCAACAAATTTTTCAGGACTCACAAGAGACGCTATCTCTTCTTTTTTCATTTTGAAAAATGGATCTTTTATAATTCTTTCCAGAAGATCATTTTCCTTTCCCTCTGATTTCACCCTTTTAGCAGCTTTCATAGAATGAATCCTGATTCTCTCATGAAGTTCCTGTCTGTCCCCTCCTCTTTTAACAGCTTCCATTATTATATTTTCCGTAGCCATAAACGGAAGTTCCTTAAGTACATGGGATGCAATTGTCTTTGGATAAACCACCATATTTTCAGATACATTCATGTATAAATTCAAGACTCCGTCCAGTGCCAAAAATGCCTCAGGAAGAACTATCCTCCTGTTTGCAGAATCATCCAGGGTTCTTTCAAACCATTGAGTCGAAGCAGTTATGGCCGGATTCAAGGCATTCACAATTATATATCTGCACAGAGAACCCATTCTCTCACATCTCATAGGATTCCTTTTATATGCCATGGCTGAGGAACCTATCTGATTTTTTTCAAAAGGTTCCTCCATTTCCTTCATGTTTTGAAGTATCCTGAGATCATTGCTGAACTTATAAGCACTTTGTGCTATTTCTGAAAGAGTATTTAATATTATGGAATCTAGTTTTCTGGTATAAGTCTGTCCTGTAACCATAAATTCCTGACTGAATCCCATTTTCTCCGTTACCATTTTATCCAGCATTTTTACCTTTTCTTCATTACAATTAAATAGATCCATAAAACTGGCCTGAGTTCCCGTAGTTCCTTTTACTCCTCTGAATCTGATTTTATCAATGACAAAATCAATATTTTCTATATCCAAATATAGATCCTGCATCCAGAGAGACGCTCTCTTGCCAACTGTAGTAAGCTGGGCAGGCTGAAGATGTGTAAATCCGAGAGTGGGAAGATCTTTGTATTCAAGTGCAAAATCCTTGAGATAATTTATCACATTCAGTATTTTCCCTCTCACTATGTAAAGTGCTTTTTTCATAATTATAAGATCTGTATTGTCCCCTACATAACAGCTGGTTGCCCCCAGATGTATTATTCCCTTGGCCTTAGGACACTGAAGTCCATAGGCATATACGTGGCTCATCACATCATGACGTACTTCCTTTTCTCTTTTTTCTGCATCCTCATAATTTATATTTTCCACATTGGCTTTTAATTCATCTATTTGTTCAGAAGTTATATTGAGCCCAAGCTCTTTTTCACACTCTGCCAGAGCCACCCAAAGCCTTCTCCATGTCTTAAATTTCATCTCATCGGAAAACAGATAGCTCATTTCCGGAGAAGCATATCTTTTATTAAGTGGATTATTATATGTATTTCTCATTGTAAAATACCTCCGTACGCATACTGTAATTTGATCTTTTTCATTCATATTATACCATATATTAGCTTGATATTATATTGTTATATTCGTAGAGTTTGATAAAAGTATTCAAATCGTTCTATTTTACAAAATCACTAATATACTTTAATTAATAAAAAGTATATTATATGGAGGTGAATTTTATTGAGACGAAGTAAGTTGAACATTTACTGGCTCAATAAATAAATTATGTATAAATTCAGTATAATAGACAAGACTTCCTTGATACTAATTATCATAGGTGCGATAAATTGGGGGCTTATAGGTTTATTTAATTTTAATATGGTTGAAATCATATTTGGTGAACCTGCCAATTTAGTCGGAAGAATAATATACATACTAATAGGTGTGGCAGGTATTGACATGATTATGCTGCTTTTCAAAACCAAAAACAGCTGTAAATAAAACAGAAGACCCAAAAGTCTTCTGTTTTATTTACAGCCAATTTTTAAAATACAGTAAATCAGGAACAGTCTGATTTTACTGTACTTTAAAAATATCAGATATTTTTAAATCTCTACAATGTTTCCAATGAATTTATCAATTTTATAATTTCTTCTATAGCAAGTGATTCATCATCACCTGATGCTGTTATTTTCACAGTGGAATTTTTGGTTACCCCTAATGAAAGTACACCAATTAAACTTTTTATGTTTGCCTTTTTTCCATCAAATTCTATGGATAAATCAGATTTAAATGAAGAAGCTTTCTTAACCAATAGTGTTGCAGGTCTTGCATGTAATCCTGTGGGGCTTTTAACTATAACTTCCCTAGAAACCATTTAATTCACCTCTATCTTAGTTTATTATTGTATAACACATCTCAAATTCTCTTAATTATTATACCATTTTTTACTCATGTGTGGATACTGATTTTTCATATTTCAGCATAAAAACCTATATTATTTTAGCTTTGACACAAATTGCCCTATTCTGTCCAGTCCTCTTTTTATATTTTCCATGGAAGTAGCATAAGACAGTCTCACGTATCCATCTATCCCGAAACCCAGTCCAGGTACCACTGCAACTTTTTCTTTTTCAAGCAGCAGGCTGGAAAATTCAAGTGAATTTCCTATGCTGTGCCCATCAATAGTTTTTCCGAAAGTTTTTGATATATTCAGCATTACATAGAAAGCTCCTTCTGGTTTTAGACAGGAAAGTCCCTCAATCGAATCTATTTTTTCTATCATATACTCTCTTCTCTTTTTGAATTCATCCATCATATTCTCAATTTGACTGTTCTCTCCATTTAAAGCCGCCAGTGCAGCATATTGTGCAATAGAATTTGGATTTCCAGTAGTATGGCTTTGAACATTCGACATTAATTTGATTATATCCTTATCTGCAGCACAATACCCTATTCTCCATCCTGTCATAGCATATGTTTTGGAAACTCCATTTATAACAATTGTTCTACTGTAAGCATCCTGAGATATTCCTGCTATACTGACATGTCTCCTGTTTCCATAAATGAGTTTTTCATATATTTCATCGGACAAAATCGATATATCCTTTTCTCTGGCAAAATCAGCTATTTGTTTAAGTTCTTCTTCTGAATAAATGCTTCCTGTTGGATTATTGGGACTGTTGATTATAATCACTTTAGTCTTATCAGTGTAAGCCTTTTGTAAATCCTCCACAGTATATTTAAAATCATTCTCCTCTTTTGTATCCACAAATACAGGAACTCCTCCTGAAAGTCTGACCAGCTCCGGATAACTCACCCAATATGGAACAGCTATGATAACCTGATCTCCAGGATTTAACACAGCTTGAAATGCATTGCAGAGGCACTGCTTTGCACCTGTGGATATTATAATCTGATCTGTACTGTACTCCAATCCATTGTCCACTTTAAATTTTTTAACAACAGCTTCTTTAAGCTCTAAAATTCCAGAAGCAGGCGTATATTTTGTATATCCCTCTTTCATAGCAGCTACAGCAGCTTTTTGAATATTTTCCGGAGTATTGAAATCTGGCTCCCCAGCTCCAAATCCTATTACATCAATTCCCTGAGATTTCATTTTTTTAGCTTTTGCAGTTATTTCCAGGGTTATAGATGGTTGAATTTTTTCAGCTTTTTTTGACAATATCATTTTTATTCCTCCCTTTATTCAATTCACAATACACAATTAGTGAAGATTTTCAGCTCCTTGAAACCAATATCACACCTATTATTATAAAGCCAACTCCCAGTATTCTCATAAGAGTTATATTTTCTTTGAATACAAAATAGGAGAACAGCATGGTTATTATATAACCTAAGCTCACCATAGGATATGCATAACTCAATTCCACTTTGCTCAAAACTTTTATCCATAGTAAAAAGCTCAATCCATAGGATATAATTCCACACATTACAGGAATATTTTTTAATATAGATAAAATACTGGGCAGCAAATATTTTAAGGTAAAATCCAGCTGTAAATTTACAGCACCATATTTTACAAGTACCTGCCCCATAGCTCCTAAAAATACCGATGCCAATATCAATGAAATCATGCTCTTATCCCCTTAAATTTAAATGCCAGATATTTTAGCGTGAAGTAGAAACAGCAAACAAACACAAAGGTTTCAGGAAAAGCGTATCTTCCCTGCCCCTCAGTTACAAAATAAACACAGGTAAACATGAAAAATATCACCATAAGGTATAATTTAAACTTATCCAACAGGTGGCTTTCACCCCTGAATACACTTAATATTATCTTTAAAAAATATATCAATATGTACATTATAGCAGGTAAAAAAATCAAGACTCTTATAAAATTACTGTACAGAAATATTGAAGCATTCATATCATGGCTTATTCCACTGCCATAGGTGCTGTACAGTATATCGTCCCCAAATAAATAAGTATTGAATAGCCTTTTGAAGCCCAGTTCCATGAATTCTGCCGGATGTGACATTATCCATTTTTTTGCAGCATTACTCAGCATTTTATTCTGCTGGGTCCTATTGGCATTTTTATACTGGCTGGTTTTCACAATAGAGTTCTCAACCTTGCTTGCATCCATCCACCTTCCTCTATTATTCTGTGAATTGTTGTTTATGTACAAGACTATGCCTCCGTTATTGGAGACATATGTAAACTGGCCCATCAACTTCGTATTTCTGTATATCCAGGGTGAAATGACAACTGCACACATTACAAGCACAACAAGAGAATTTCTAAGAGATATCAAAAGCTTTTTATACTTCAGAAAATCAACTAAAAATACAGCGAAGAAAAATACGATAAAAAAAGGTTTTATCATTGTGTTTAAACCTGTAAGCAGCCCTATGAAAAAATATTTGTATTTTATATCTCCAAAATAAAGGCAGGTTATAATGAATAATATACTTGTAAATATCAATTCAGTACCCAAAATATTGTTATATACTATATTGCTGGGGAAAAATACAAATATGAAAAATATTATTTTTCTATCTATTTCCCTTAATTTCACTTTAAATAAAATATATTTCAAACATATATAATTTATAAATGTAAAAAGCAGATTAAACAGCTTTGCCGTAAAAACACTGGCTCCAAATAATTTAAATACTCCTGCCAGCACTATGGGATATCCCACCGAAGTATAAGTATCTCCCCATTGCCCACCTCCCGCTATACTCACTGCCAAATTGTAGTAATAATCGAAATCTGAAAATGGAACTGACTTTACAAATATTATCCACAATATAGATAATAACATTCCAAACCCTATTACCACATTATAATATATACTACTGTTATTTCTGTTATCTTCTATATAATCTCCGCTATTCCAGAAATTTCTAATTTCCATATTAACCAATTTCCCTTCTGCTCTATAATTTAAGATATATTATGATTATAACTGCTGCTATCCATAGTATTATATTTATCAAAAAAGGAATATCCTTTTCAAATACATCTTCCGGCTTTCCGCCTATATTTTCTTTGTCCATTAAATACTCATACCTGAATACTCCATATAATACAAAAGGTATGGTAAACATCATGGTCCTGCTCTGTGTGGAGGCAAAAGTATAAAGACAGTAGGCCATCAATATGGACGGGTTTACTATAGTGAGCATTTTATCTATATTCCTCACAGAATATTTTTCCAATATTTTTCTGGAAGAGCTGCTCCTGTCCTTCAAAGTTATGATTTCGCTTTTTCTCTTATTAAGTCCCAGAAACAAGGACAAAAGCACTGTGCACAAAATCAGCCAGGGTGACACTTCAACTCCTGTGGCCAAACTTCCGCTGGCAACTCTCATCACAAATCCAAAAGCAATGGTCATAACATCTATTATGACTAAATTTTTGAGTACAAAAGAATAACATATATTTACCACAATATATATCAAATATATAAATAAAATTCCTGTATTCAAAAAATTATATGAAAAATACATGACTAAAATAAACAATATAATATCCAGAACAATTGCTGTGGTTTTGGATATACGTCCACTTGGAAGAGGTCTGTTTTTCTTATCTGGATGGCATCTGTCTTTTTCAATATCCACAATATCATTCAATATATAAATAATAGAAGAGGTCATACAGAATAATATAAAAGTCATCAAATTATTTTTCAATAAATCATATTCCAGAAAATTTCCTGAAAATATAATTGCTGCAAATACAAAAAAATTTTTAATCCACTGTTTAGGTCTCATAATTTCAATTGCTGCTGTCATAATTTCCCTCCCAGACTATATTTACGCTGCCAAAATTACTGTACACCTTTTTACATTTTAACACAGTATTTTATATAGTCAACATAATCATTTCAAACTCGTATGTAAACTTATACATAAATGGGGACTTGAGATAAATCCACAAGTCCCACATAGAAATTCACTTTTTATCTTGGCTGCACAATAAGCTTTATTGCAGTTCTCTCTTCACCATCTATTTCAATGTCCGTAAATGCCGGAATACATATTAAATCGATTCCACTAGGTGCCACAAAACCCCTTGCAATAGCTATAGCCTTGACGGATTGATTCAACGCCCCTGCACCTATAGCCTGTATTTCAGCCGCCCCTCTCTCTCTTAAAACTCCTGCTAATGCTCCTGCCACTGAATTTGGACTTGATTTTGCTGAAACCTTTAATACTTCCATAATAAACCTCCTATATATTATAATAATATCTTTATTTATTATTGTTGATAAGTATACTATTCTACAAAAGATCAAAAATTCCTTTTAGATTTTGTAAAGGTTACAAAATCTAAAAGGAATACTCTTCTATGTTATAAAAATTTCATCACTATTATTTTGCATATTCAATTGCACGAGTTTCTCTAATAACATTTACCTTAATCTGACCAGGATATTCTAGTTCTTCTTCTATTTTCTTAACTATCTTCCTTGCCATTTCAAAGGCCCCTGCATCATCAATATCTTCTGGTTTAACCATAATTCTAAGTTCTCTTCCCGCTTGAATGGCATATGACTTTTCTACGCCCTCACATGTATTTGCTATTTCTTCCAATTTTTCCAAACGTTTAATATAAGCTTCCAATGTTTCTCTTCTAGCTCCAGGCCTTGCAGCAGATATAGCATCCGCCGCTTGAACAAGCACTGCTTCTAAAGACTGAAATTCTACATCTCCATGATGAGCTGCAATGGCATTTACAATTGTTGGCGATTCCCTATATTTTTTAGCAACTTCTGCACCTATAATGGCATGAGGTCCTTCCATTTCATGATCCACGGCTTTGCCTATATCGTGAAGCAATCCAGCCCTTTTGGCTACAGATGGATCTATGCCAATTTCTGAGGCCATAAGACCTGCTAAATATGCAACTTCTATAGAGTGCTTTAGGACATTTTGGCCATAACTAGTCCTGTACTTTAACCTACCTAATAACCTTATTAATTCCACATGAAGACCATGCACACCTGTTTCAAAAGTGGCCTGCTCTCCCTCTTCCTTAATATCGCTTTCCAATTCTTTTTCAGCTTTTTCAACCATTTCTTCAATTCTAGCCGGGTGTATTCTCCCATCAATTATAAGCTTTTCCAGCGCTATTCTCGCCACTTCTCTCCTTATAGGATCGAATCCCGACAATATCACTGCCTCAGGTGTATCATCTATAATCAAATCCACACCTGTCAAAGTTTCAAGAGCTCTTATATTCCTGCCTTCCCGCCCTATTATTCTTCCCTTCATTTCATCATTGGGCAGAGTTACAACATGTACTGTGGTCTCAGCTACATGATCCGCAGCACATCGTTGAATGGCACAAGTTATAATTTCCCTGGCTTTCTTATCTGCTTCTTCTTTAGCCTTTGTTTCCGTTTCTTTAATCATCATAGCAGATTCATGTTTTATTTCTTTACTTACTTTTTCCAATAAAATACTTTTAGCTTCTTCTGAACTTAATCCTGATAATCTTTCAAGTTCTTCCCTTTGTTTTTGATATAATTCATCTACCTTTGCCTGTAACTTATTAATTTCCTGCTGTTTTTTCTCCAGACTAATCTCTCTTTTTTCAAAAGCATCATTTTTTTTATCAAGTGATTCTTCCCTCTGTATTAATCTTCTCTCCAGCCTTTGTACTTCATTCCTTCTATCTCTAGACTCCTTTTCCACATCATTTCTTAATTTATGAATTTCCTCTTTAGCCTCTATTATAGCTTCTTTTTTTCGGGATTCAGCTTCTCGCATAGCTTCATCCTTTAATCTATTAGACTCCTCTTGAGCCTGTGCTTTTATAACATTTGCCTTATTTTTAATAATACTAAATTGAACGAACAAGGCAGCAGCTATTATTATACCAGCAATAATCTCATATATTATTATGGAATTCACATGAACACCTCCTTTGCTCCTATTTTTAAATCTATATCACAGTTAAATATGCAAGCATAGAAAAGGTGTCATATTATTCAATTGGCAATTCCTAAATATATGATAAACCAGAATTTGTCTTAATTTTATAT
>NZ_PVXP01000049.1 GCF_002995845.1 Clostridium luticellarii
AAAT
The DNA here is from genome assembly GCF_002995845.1 of Clostridium luticellarii. Classification (GTDB taxonomy): domain Bacteria; phylum Bacillota; class Clostridia; order Clostridiales; family Clostridiaceae; genus Clostridium_B; species Clostridium_B luticellarii. Next base: position 5 of record NZ_PVXP01000049.1, read on the forward strand.
ATTTGATTTTTATATTTGTTTTTTAATTTACTTGTTTTATCCTATTGTATACAAATACAAATATATTATTTGCAATTTAATTTAAATAAAGGAGAATTAACCTCATGATTAAAAAGAAGAGAAATAAATTTGCTATTTTAGGTTTGGATTATGACACTTCTGCAGGAATAGGCTGGCCGGGAGCCAGATATGCGCCTAATCAAATAAGAGAATCGCTTAAATGGATACAGAACAGAATATGTGACAATAAAATATTTGATACTGAAAAAAACAGGCTGGTGGATATTTCAAAATTAGATATAAAGGATTTTGGAAATCTTGATATAAGCAGGTATAATCATGAAAAAAGTGTAATGGAGATACAGGAACATATAGATAGAATTATAGAAAGTGGATATACTCCCATATTACTGGGCGGAGATCATTCTGTAACATGGCCTGGAATAAAATCGTTATATGATCACAGCAAGGGAAATCTGGGTATAATTGATTTGGATACCCACCTTGATTTGGTTGAAGATTCGTCAGTTCAAGGCAGATACTCTGGCAGCAGTGAGATAAGGAGAGCCTGCGAATTGGATAGGATTTCTGGAAGTAATGTTGTCCAAATAGGTATAAGGGGATATAATTTTGCGGAGCATTATTATTTCATAAAGGAAAATAATATAACTTTGATCACACCTGAAGAATTTTTTGACAAAGGTGCAAAGAATATATCTGAAAAAGCCCTGGAAATAGCATCTAGGGGAACTGAGAAAATATATTTTACTTTGGACATAGATGTTCTGGATTCGGCATTTGCTCCTGGCTCAGGTTCCAACGAACCGGGAGGTATAAATTCTTATCAGTTGATTAATTTTGTAAAGCAAGTTGCACCATATGTGGATGTATTTGACATAGTAGAAGTAAATCCTATGACGGATTATAGAAATATGACAAGCACTTTGGCAGCAAGACTTATATTTGACTTCATAATATCAAATTATTATGCACTGATAGATTAAAAGAACTACAGGCTTCTGCAAAACTCTTTGGGAAGTCTGTAGTTTTATTATTTTTTTGTTGTCATAAGTGGAAATATAGTATTTATTTATAATTAAGCAAAAAATAGCCTATGAAATTGCTAATATATTAGTTTTTTAATCAAATATGTAAATAATTCTATTGACTTATCATATACCTAAATGTAAAATCATTGTATATGGATTTGTATACAATATATTCTTGTTGAAAAGATTGTGGTTTCAATGTAATAAACAAACTTGTCTTAAGGAGATGTATACAAATGAGCTGTACAATTAATGCATTGGTAAGAGAAATAAAACCGTCAACTATAAGGGAGATCTCCAATATAGCTTCAAAATATGAAGATACAATTGATTTAACTATAGGACAACCTGATTTCCTGACTCCCGAGCACATTAAATTAGCTGCAAAAAATGCCATAGATCATAATCACACATCTTACACAAATAATTCTGGAATTTTGGAACTGAGAAAAGCTGCCTGTGATTTTGTAAATAAAAAGTACAATTTAAATTACAATTATAAAAATGAAGTAATAGTTACAAATGGTGCCACTGAGGCCATTGATATATCACTTAGAACAATACTTGAACAAGGTGATGAAGTTCTTCTTCCATCACCCATATATCTTGGCTATGAGCCTATAATACGGTTATGCGGGGCAAAACCAGTGTACATTGATACTACTTCCAATAATTTTGTTTTGAGTGCAGAGGCGGTGAAAGAACATCTAAATGACAGGACAAAGTGTATCATTTTGTCTTATCCTTCCAATCCCACTGGCACAATAATGACTGAAGAGAATTTATCTGAAATATCGGAATTATTAAGTTATAAAAATATCTTTGTAATATCCGATGAAATATACAGTGAGCTGACTTTAAAAGGTGTGCACTCATCAATAGCTGGTTTTAAAAATATGAGAGATAAAACAATACTTATAAATGGAGTCTCAAAATCTCATTCAATGACAGGGTGGAGGATAGGATTCATATTTTCTCCTGGATATTTAAACTCCGAAATATTTAAACTTCACCAATATGGAAATACATGCTCCTGTTCTATAAGCCAGTATGCAGCCTTAGATGCTCTCACAAATGGCCTTGATGATACTGAAAAGATGAAAAGGGAATATATCAGAAGAAGAAATTATATATATGAAGAATTGATTTCTATGGGATTTGATGTTGCTAAGCCAGAAGGGGCGTTTTATATTTTTCCCTGTATAAAAAAATTTGGCATGAATTCTTTTGATTTCTCAATGAGGCTTCTTAAAAAGGAGCATTTGGCCCTGGTGCCGGGAAGTGCTTTTTCAAAATATGGAGAGGGATACGTGAGAATTTCTTATGCTGTTTCCATTGCAAAATTAAAAGAGGGAATGGAAAGACTTGATGAATTCATTAAGTCCATCTAAAATAGGAAATATTATTAAAAGCCCAAGAACCAGTTTTGCTGATTTTTGGGCTTTTTGTCTATGCTTTGTTTTTTAGATATTCCCGAATTCCACTTTCAATTATAGAAATTGCAGTGTCTATTTCACTTTTTGATACAGTGAGGGGTGCCATGAATCTTAGTACATTGTGATCAGTTCCACAGGCCAGAAGTATCAAATTGTTGTTTACTGCATATTCTCTGATAAAGGATACAGCTTTTCCGTCCGGTTTATTATCTTCTCTGCAGAATTCTGCTCCTATCATAAGTCCTATCCCCCTTATGTCACCTATGCAGGCATAATTCTCCTTGAGTTTAAAGAGCTTTTCCTTTAAGTATTTGCCCATTTGGTTTGCATTATCCAGAATTCCACTTTGGAGTTCTCTTATGGTTGCCAGAGCTGCAGCACAGGATACGGGGTTTCCGCCAAAAGTGCCGCCATGGGCGCCGGATGACCATTTTTCCATAAGCTCTTTTTTACCTATTACTGCACTTAATGGAAAGCCGGATGCTATAGCTTTTGCACAGGTAAATATATCTGGTTTTATATCAAAATTTTCATGTGCAAACATTTTTCCAGTTCTTCCAAAACCGCATTGAACTTCATCGAAAATGAGGCATATTTTATACTTGCTGCATATGCTCCTGACAAATTCTATAAATTTCCTGGGAGGCACTATATAGCCGCCTTCTCCCTGAATTGGTTCTATTATTATTGCGGCAACACACTCCGGATCAACAAGTTTTTTGAAGATATCTTCAAATTGTGCACTGCATTCCATTTTGCAGGTCTCTTTTTTTTGTTTATAAGGACATCTGAAGCAATATGGATATTCTGCAAAATAAACGCTTGGAAGAAGACCTTCATAGTTCTTCCTGTATTTTGAACTTGAACCTGTTATGGAAGTTGTAGCAAGGGTTCTGCCGTGAAAAGATCCTTTAAAGGAGATTATAGCTTGTCTCTTGGTAACATATTTTGCAAGTTTTATAGCACCCTCATTGGCCTCTGCTCCACTGTTACTGAAGTATACCATTGTATTGCCGCCTGTAAGTTCAACCATTTTTTCTGCCAGCTCCACATATGTATCATAATATACCACATTGTGTCCGCCGTGTATCAATTTGTCGATTTGATCTTTTGCTGCTTTTACAACTGCAGGATTATTGTGTCCTAGATTGCATACTGCCACGCCACTTGCAAAATCCAGGATTTTTTTGCCGTCTTCAGTATAGAGGTAAGATCCTTTTCCCTTTATCACTCCAAGTTTTGTGGCTCTTTTTGCCACTGGCGGAAGCACCTTGAGACTTCTTTCATATAAACTTTTCATCTTAAGTCAACTCCTTTTTCAATATAAAAATTTTTTTATTGTAGACATTATTAATTTAGGCAGAATTTCAAAAGAATATGGTTTGTAGACCCTCTCTGTCCATTTATGGGCGTCCTTGCCGTAACATCCATAGTTCACTGCAGGTATGTTTAGATTTTTTATTTCCTCAAGTGGAACCTTGTAGATGTTTCCCCAGCCCGGGAAATCTGATGTGAAGTTTTCCAGCTCTCTGAAATCATCATCTATTTTCAAATAGCTGCTGTCTGACAAGCTAGGGAAGAATTGCATTATTTTGAATTTCTCCTGTGAATCAAATTCACCCAGACATTGTTTTATTTTGTCAATAATCAAGTTTTCATTTTTATTATTTTCGTCCAGGGTGTTGTGGGGACAATAAGGGGGTGCAAAGAATATTACTATGCATGGATTTTTATTCCCTGCCAGAGCAAAAGTTCTTTCTACAATCTTGAGTGATATTTCTCTCAGGTCCATGTTTTTATTCAAAAGTTTCTGTTCATAGCAATGCAATTCCTTATCAAGATTTCCTGAAAAATTATTTTTAGCTTTCTTATATAAATCTGAATATGTTATAACCTGTGCTTTAAAGTTTGATGGATGATATTTTTCACCCGTAATTTCACAATATTTCTTATAATTTTTGTTGTTTTTATCTATGACTCTTTCAAAAGCTTTTTTTGCAGATTGTTTAAGCTTTGATGTGGCTGTCTCTGGAGATTCTCCATGGACAGCATAATTAAAGTATGCAAAAGAGGAAAAAGGTGTTTGGACATTGTAATTTTCTTTTAGATCCTTCAATTTTAAAACTGAAGGAGGCAGGGTGTATTCCCCCTTGTATTCATCACATAGATCAGTATTGAGATCAATTTCATTTATAACCTCTCCGGCAATTGCACCGGCATTCAAACCTTCAAAGCACTGTCCAACATGGGTCTCCTTGCCTACAAAATAAAAAGACGGTAGAAGTTTTCCTACGACACCGGTATATATGTATCTGGTATTGTCGCCTTTATACATAGGGCAGATGTAATCATTGTTTATGGCCAGAATATACTGAAGTCTGTATTTTCCTTTCAACTCTTTCAATACTTCTAGAGCTTCTATGATGCCTGTGTGCTCATTTTCCTCCACTGGATTTGACATAAACAGTATATTTCCTGAAAACTCCCTTATCTTTTGTGACAATTCTTTCAGTACCCACAGATGTACGGCATTTCCGCTTTTCATATCTGATACGCCTCTTCCAAACATCCAGTCTTCACTTTCAAGATCTTTTTTAACTTCTTGAGGAAGCTCAATTTCTTTTAATTTTTCTTTCAAAATTTCAGGCTCAAAGGCATATTTAGCCAGTGCACCAAAGTCATCGACTCCTACAGTATCCATATGGCCATGCAAAATTATGGTTTTGTCAGATTTTTTGCTCTCACCTTTTAAAAGTGCAAAGACGTTGCATCTTCCAAGTTTGTCATTTTTAAGAGGTACTTTAAAAACATATTCTCTGTGTTTCTTGAAATAGTTGATTTCCTTTAAATAGGCAAATATTTTATCTGCTATATGTTTTTCACCTTTAGTTCCATTTACACTGGGTATTTTTACAAGTCCAGTTGTTAAGTTTTCTATTTCTTCACTGATTGTACTCATTCAAATCATCTCCAAATAAAATATTGATTTTATGAAAATAAAGTATTAAAAGTCATTGCTGGTGTTGCCACAATATCCTCCTGAAAACACGGGAACATTATTTTATGCAGGTGTCGAAAGAAGTACTGCACCTTATCACCTCACAAATAACTATTATTTTACTATTTTTGTATTTGTATTTGTATACAATAGTAACCACAAAAATAATTTTATTAATACCCTTTAGATATATTTACTATATTTTTTAATTCCTCTCCATTTTTATATCTTCTCATATTTTCATAAACTAATTTGTATTTTCTCTTGTTCATGTTCTGAGAAATCCATGAGTTATGCGGGGTTATGATGACATTTTTCATTTCCCAGAGGGGATTTTCTTGTTTTAAAGGTTCGTTTTCTACAACATCCAGCACTGCTGCTCCTATTTTTCCATTTTGAATAAATTTGATTAAATTATCCTCATTTACTACTTGTCCTCTAGAAGCATTTATGAAAATCACACCATTTTTCATTTCTTGAAATAGTTTTTCGTCTATAAAATGATGGGTTTTGTTTGTAATTGGTAAAAGACATACAATAATATCACATTTTTTAACCATTAAATTTATATTTTGATTTGAATAACATCTATCAAAATATTTTACCGGTTTTCCTGTAGTATTGAGTCCAAGCATATTTACTCCAAAGGGTTGAAGTTTTCTGGCTGTTTCCATTGCTATGTCTCCGGTGCCGAGTATTCCTATGGTTTCTCCAAAAATTTCTTTTAATGAATTGTTGAATTCCCACTTTTTCCTCAGTTTATTTATAAAAAAATCATTTCCCTTTTTATATGAAGATAAAATCCCCCAAATTATCCATTCTGATATGGGAATGCTGTAACCGTCTTTATTGTTTGTTACTATTATTCCATTTTTTTTAATATAATCTCTGGGTATTTGTTCAATTCCGTCACTTTCAAGTTGAATCCATTTTAGCTTTTTAAGACTGCTTATATCAAAATGTGAAAACGGATTGTAAGTGAACATAAATTCCACATCTTCTAATTCCCTTGAATATTTCAAGACCTTTTCATCCTTGAGAACAATGTCAAAGCCGAGATCCTCAAGTTCTAAAATTTTGCTTCTTGGGAAATTAAAAGTAAATAAAGCTTTAGTTTTCAATTTGCTTCCTCCTTATGGGATAAAATTATGACATTTAATAAAAATCATTGAATATTTTATAAATATGTTATCATACTATTAAATATTTTACAATATTTTAAAGCGTGGATTATTTTAATATGTTTTGATAAAATGAAGATAATAATATGTGTTTCAATGTATAAGAACTTATGTTCTGGCAAATACTGATAATACAATATATTATTAGGAGGAAAATGATATGCCGGAGGATAGGTTCACCATGAACACGATGTAGGCTGCAAGTATATATTTTCCCACAAGGAAACATTTTTGGAGCTGTTGAGGGGCTTTGTTAGCAAGGATTGGGTTGACCTTATAAAAAGTGAAGATCTAATGCTTGTAGATAAGTCTTATATACTTGAAGATTTCAGTGAAGAGGAATCGGATATTGTATACAAGGTAAATGTAAGAGGGCAGGAAGTGATATTTTATATACTTCTTGAGTTCCAGTCCACTGTAGATTACAGGATGCCTATGAGACTGCTGTTTTATATAGTTGAAATATGGAGAGAGATACTGAAGAATACTTCAAAAGATGACAGGCGCAGAAGGGATTTTAAACTGCCTTCGGTTGTTCCCATGGTACTTTACAACGGCAAAAATAGATGGACTGCTTATAGAAATTTTAAAGATGTATTAAGCGGCAGTGAGCTGTTTGGCGAAAACATAATAGATTTCAGGTATATATTGTTTGATATTTACAGATATGATGAAAGCCAGCTTGAAAATATGGCGGACATGGTATCTACTGTATTCCTGCTGGACAAAGAAATAAGTAAAGAGGATTTGATGAAAAGGCTCAGACTTACAGCATATGTTCTTAAAAAGATAACTCCTGAGCAATTTGACATACTTAAAATCTGGCTCAAGGGTATAATGGAACCCAGGTTGGACAGGGAATCTAAAATAAAGGTAGAACAAATATTGGAAAAATCCAGTCAAGGGGAGGTGGATTCTATGGTATCTAATTTAGGTAAGACTATAGACAATATTATAAGAGAGGGCAGAGAAACAGGTTTGGAAGAAGGCAGAAAAGAAGGCAGAGAAGAGGGCAGAAAAGATGGGTTACTTCAGGGATTGGAAAAATTATTGGGTATTAAGTTTTCTGATACTTCCTATATGAGCAGAATAGAAAGGATAGAGGATGAAAATACTTTGAATTCTGTATTCGAAGATGCAGTTAAGAGTAACTCCATTGAAGAATTTAGAGAAAAGATGAGGAAAAGAAAATTGAATTAATTGTATGGGGACTGATCCCCATACAAAAAATGGAAAATACTTATAGAAAGCTCACTTCGTTTGCAACGACTCCAGGGGGTCGTGAATAAAGCTTTGGCAAATGCTTATTTATTGACAACCAAAATTATTTCAAAAAGGTAAATTATGATATAATTAGTATATATTTATATGATTATGGGTAGAAAATAATAGAGGGAGTGAGTATATAGTGAAGAATTTAGATAATTTAAACAATTTAAAAGTAAGGAAGGTATTAAAAGAGGTTGATGATAGAATGGCAAATATTTTTAAAAGTAAATTAAAGAAAGTTATTGTATATGGCTCTTATGCAAGGAATGAAAATACATCTGAATCTGATATTGATATTATGGTGCTTGTAAATGAAGATGAACAAAAAATAAAAGAGTATGAAGACTCAATAACGGATATAATGGTAGATTTGTCATTAAAATATAATATTGTAGTTTCAATATATACTCAAAGTGTTCAAGAATATGAGATGCAAATAAATGTATTGCCCTTTTTGATGAATGTAGAGAGAGAAGGGATAAATATACATGGATAATATGATTATAAATCTAGTAAAATAGGATGGAAAAAGCTAAAAATGATTTAGAGGCTTCGAAAATACTGTTAAAAAATAAATTATTTGCTCAATCTCTTAATAGATCCTATTATTCAATATTCCATGCAGTGAGATCTATATTAGCTTTTGAAAAGTTTGATTCAAAAAAGCATTCAGGTGTAATAGCTTATTTTAATCACAACTTTATTAATGAAAAAATCTTTGATAAAGAGTACTCAAAAATATTAATGGGAGTTGAGAAAATAAGAAATAAAAGTGATTATAATGATTTTTATATAGCTAGTAAATCTGATGCAGAACAAGAAATAGAAAATGCAGATAAATTCATAAAAACGATGGAAAAATATATATCAAAAAGGATGAACGAAAACAAATAAAATTTATATATAAATAACGTATACCTAATATGATTTACAATAATAGCAAGTTCACTCCGTTTGTAACGATAACCGGGGGGTGTGAATAAATTATGAACGAATGGTAAGCGGAAATTAATTATTTCATTCCTAAATTCTGCTAAGCGTACTTTCCCTAATGAAAATAATTTGGCAAAAAAGCAGAATCTTTTGGTCCTGTTTTTTTATGTGTTAAGCAGTAATTCAGCAGAATTGGAATCCTAAAATATATAGTCTAAGTTTTGCAAAATGGATATTTATATTTAAAAATGGTGTAATATTGAAAAAAGGACGATGGTAAATATGTCAACAAATATTAAAGTATATGATGATATTATTCCAATAATAAACATGTTAAATGGAGGAAAAACTATAGATGAAAAAGTAAATGTTTCAATTGCTGTAGGTTTGTTTGCAGGAAAGGTGGTCACTTTAGCAAGAGCAGCAGAGTTATCAAAGATCTCATTAAGTGAATTTATAGATATTCTAAAAGATAGAGGAATTACATGGGGGGAATATACAGAGGAAGATGAAAAAATGGATGATGCAGCAATTAAAAATTTACTAAGTAGAATGGAGAACATTAATGATTAAAGTTATGTGTAATTCCAGTCCTATTATTGGATTATCAATTATAAAATATCTAAGAAGTTATATGAAAATGCATTAAGAAAAGTTGAAGAATTAGATTAATGTTAATATCATTAATTTATGCTTCAGCTTTTTTAAATTTGGGGACTGACCCCTGATAAAAAATGTAAAGGGGTCAGTCCCACAGAAAATATTTTATCCACAGTGTGGATTATTATAATTTACTTTGATAAAATGGAAATAATGAATGTGTGTTTAAATGTATAAGAACTTATGTTCTAAAAAAATACTGATAATACAATAACATATTATTGGGAAAAATTGATTTTAAAGTGATAACCAAAGAAGTTGAATTAGTGAGAGAAAAAAATTGAAGGCAGCTGCTACCTGTCATTAATTTCTAGTTAATCATTACAAAAAACATTTGACATATACAAACGTTTACTATAAAATGAAATTAAGAAGAAGGTAAAACTTCTTCTAGTACTCCTAACTCATAAGAATGCCGAAAACTAGTTTTAAAGATTTGAATAGTTAAAGGGCATTCTACAGTTTAAGCTTATGGCAATGGAAGGTTATCTTTTGTATGATTTATTATCGGAAATTGCTGTAGGAGTATATTTAAATAATATTGGTGAACATGGAGTCTATTAACAGTGTTCATCAGGAAAAAGTAACAGTTGGCAGGATCAGTTGGTTAAAAAATATATGATGTTGAGTATCAGGTATTTGGCTGAGTATATTTAAGGAAAATGACTGCTGTGGGTGCTGACAAAAGAAAATATAGTTGAAGGAGATGATTGTAGAAGGTTAGAGTTATAACTGTATATGATATATCTTTGAATATTATATGTGGAGGCCATATAAAATAGTAAAATTTTATGGTGCGGCGGTGTGTTAAGTTAGTAAAATTCCATGATGCGGAAACACTATGGAGAATAATTGGAAAATAGAAAAAGGTGATAGTATCCAAGTAGAATCAAATTGTGCGGATGAGTTAGGAGTTGCTTGACCATCAATCAGTCTTTGAAAATGAAGCTGATTGATGGTCTTAATTTTTTATAAAAATAATATTCACTGTGGTTTGAATTTTTTCAATGCTTCCTGAAGAAAAATTGCCTGAACTTGCGGAGAATATGCTGTAGCTAGAAAAATTTTGGTATTATGGCTTGTTTTCCTGTGAAAATGTTTTTATAATATACATATTATAATGAAGGAGAGAACTTATGTTGAGTTTATCGTGACTTTCGTAATTTAGGCAGCTATAGAAATAAAAGATGAAGGTGAAAAATTTATTGAAAGCTGGGACAAGGTATATTTTCAATGTTTTCTGCCCAATGTTACGGATAATATTATATGGGGAGGATGAATGGGTGATATGCAGAAATCAAAGTTGATTAATAATGCAACCCTGGTGGTTATCGTTGGTTTTTCTACTGCTTTTATTTACTTCTGCATCAATTATGCATATGCATTTTTGCATAATGGCAAATATTTACTTTGTAATTTATTTTATAATCATATATTGTATTTATTGATAGACCATAAAATTGTAATATTTCTTGTGGAAATATTATGGCTGTTTATCCTGTATATAATAGTAAAGAAATATGCCAGAGCAAAGTTTTTTTGCTGTAACGGTTATTGCATTTAATCTGATTTACATAATTTGGAGGATAGAATATACTATACCTACAACTAGTAAAATAGGGATGACTTTTGGTATTGCACTTATATTATCAGAATTGCTGGGATTTTTTCAATCCACCATATACAGCATATTGTTTTATAAACCGTACGAACCCAAGGAAATGAAAATGGATGATTTGAATATACTCCCAACTATTGATATCATGATAATGACTTATAATGAACCTTCATATGTTTTAAGAAAAACTATTGCCGGATGTCTGAATATTGAATATCCTGGTAGTCTGCTGAATATTTGTGTATGTGATGACGGACATAGAGATGAGATTGAAAAATTGGCAGAGTTCTTTAAGATACACTATGTAACCAGAGAAAGTAATGATTTTGCAAAAGCGGGCAATATAAACAACGCTTTATCCAATTATTGCAGGGGAGAATTATTTTCCGTACTTGATGCGGATAGATTCCAAAGCCCAATTATTTAAAAAAATGGTAGGTTATTTTAAAGAAAGCAATGTGGGGTTTGTCCAGTCTCCACAAGTTTTTTATAATCCGGATCCATTTCAATATAATTTAAATCTGGATGATAAAATTCCAAATGAACAGGATTTTTTTATGAGAGAAGTACAGGCCGGCAGGGCAAGGTACAATGCATTGTTTCATGTGGGAACAAATGCATTATTTAGCAGAAAAGCCATAGATGATATCGGCGGCATACCCACTGGCAGTATAACTGAAGATATGGCGACTGGAATGCTGCTGTCACTGGAAAAACCTAGGTACAGAAGGTCGGAAAGAAGAATAGTTGATTATAAAAGCAGTTTGATTCTTTCAGACTTAACAGTACTTAATTGTACTATACATGATATAAGTGATTCGGGAATAAGAATCAGTATCAATCGCAATAAATTAGGTAATCTTGACGTAGGTGATATCATAAAAGTAAAAATAGGCAATGACGATATATTTTGCAGGATATTGAGGTGCCGGGAAAATAATTTTGGATGCAGATTTATCAGCTTGTCTCGGGAACAGTATCTTGATATCATAAAATATGAATTTCACAATGAAAATGGATATTATAATGTTGAAAACGAGAATTTTGTCTACAACAAGCTGGAAGATGAAAATGATGATAAACTGGAATCCGTGGACGATATATTCAGCAGCAGTGTTGTTACTGGTGCTTTTCCAAGGATGAACATGAAAGAATCACCTAAACCGAATTACATTGCTGCAAAGCCAATTGAGAATAAAAATATGGCAGAAAATCAGAATCACATTAAAATTGGACATTATGCAAACCTGCAGGCAGATGTAATCTTAAAAGATGTTGCAAAATTAAATGACACCCAGATTACAATAATAAAAATGTATAAAGAAATTACTGAGGGACTGACCCCCATACAAAAAATGGAAAAATTTAAATATCTGGCTTTGGACTATGCAAACCCAGATATTTTTCAATAACTGTAATGTATATTGGCTTAATCCTGATTTTTACGGCTGGGTTCATTACATTTTGCCTTCCATTTTTTTTCTGGCTTTGGTGATATCATGTTCATCAAGCCCTGTAATTTCTTTTATCTCTCCCATGCCTGTGCCTTTATCCAGCAGATCTTTGGCTTTTTCCATGGCCTTTTCATGCAATCCTTTGTTTTTGTATGATTCCACACTTGTCCCTCCTTTAATGGTTTTTGTAATTTTTAATTTTTTTTCGTAGACCCAAATTATTAGGAAAGCTTATGATTTGTTTTTTATATGAGTTCTATTGTAAAATATCTATTTTTAAAAGCTAATCCAAATGCTTTTCCGATGGAGAACCGAATTTCGCTCTTGAGCTTTCAGCCTGTGGGTCATGATTTATATGCTTCTTTTTAAATTTACCGTCTTCTTTTTTATTGTTGTGGTGTTTTATTTTATTATGCATAAATATATCTCCTTTCCTAATATAGGTTTTCCTCAGCTGCTGTTTTTATACCGGAGTATGAATGGTTAAAAGTAATATAAATTCCTTTTGAAATGAGATTTTATGGTAAGGGCAAATACTTGATATGTACTTTAAAAACTGCTATACTTTGTTAAAGTAAAGTTATACAGCAATATTATATGAAATTATTAAGCTGTTGAAGTTGTAAAGAGCTATGGAGGTTGAATATTTATGGAAAATAAAACTTTGTATTATGAATTTGTTCCCGCAGAGGGCAATGTGACTAAACCTGATCCTGAAAAGACTGCACTTCTTGTTGTGGACATGCAGAATCAGTTTGTGAAGAAGGATTTTGGAGATGCCAGAATTGCCAAAGAGAAAGGAATGTGGGACAGCTGGAAGTATTTTTATGGTCGTCTGGAGAATACTGTTATTCCCAACAATAAAAAACTTTTGGATTTTTTTAGAAAAAATAAAATGGAGGTCACTTATGGAAGAATAGCCTGTTACCATAAAGACGGGAGGGACAGATCTCCTGTGCAGAGAAGACCTGGATGGAATAATATACTTCTTCCCGTTGGAACTTATGCAGCTGAAATTATTGATGAGCTCAAGCCCTTAAAAGATGAAATTGTAGTTGAAAAAACCACTGACAGTGTACTTTATGGTTCCAATTATGAAAGAATTTTGAGAAACATGGGTATTGAATGTGTGGTGTGTACCGGAGTTGTTACAGATCAATGTGTGGCATCTACAGTAAGGAGTCTTGCAGATGCAGGTTTTGAAGTGATACTTCCCGAAGATTGCTGTTGTGCTGCCACAAAAGAACTTCATGATGCTGAACTGACTATAATGAACCAGATCTACTGCAGTGTGACCAGCGTAGACGAGACTATAGAGATTTTGGAAAGGCAATTGAAAAATATATAGAAAGGTTTGATGAAAATGGACAAGCAATTTACTGTATCAGATACTCAGAATTATTCACAACAGTTTAAACGTGTCCTGTCTTTAAAGGACTTGATTATCTATGGGATTGCATTTATGACACCTATAGCACCGGCATATATTTATGGAAGTGCAGCTGAATCCACAAAGGGAATGCTGTCTCTTTCATATTTGATTGCCATGCTGGCAATGATGTTTTCGGCTTACAGCTATGGTAAAATGGCAGCGGCATTTCCTGTGGCAGGCTCCACTTATTCCTATACACAGAGGGCCATAAATCCATATCTTGGATTTTTCTCAGGCTGGGCGATGTTTATGGATTATGTACTTGTGCCTTTGATTGTTTTTATGGTGGGAGCTTCCTATGCCAATGCACTTGTGCCGGCTGTACCATATTGGGTATGGGTGCTCATAATTGCGGCCGTTATTACTGCAGTCAATATAGTGGGTATAGAATTGGCGGCTAAAGCCAACAATGTTCTAGTCTTATTTATGGGAATCGTAGTGCTTGTGTTTATTGTTTTCTGTTTTAAAGCTGTTTCCCAGGGGGCAGGGGAGGGAACTTTAATTTCTATAAAACCCTTCTTTGACAGTGAGAATTTTTCCACCACACTTATAATATCGGGTGCTGCAATGGCCTGTTTTTCTTTTCTGGGTTTTGACTCCATAACCACACTTTCAGAGGAAGCACTGGATCCCAGGAGGGATATATGGAAAGCGGCTATATTATCCTGCTTTATATGTGGAATACTTTTTATAGTGCAAGCTTATGCAGCGCAGCTCCTATGGCCGGATGTCACTACATTTCCTTCGAGTGATGCGGCTTTGTTCGATATAGCCAAAAAGGCCGGCGGCCCTGCAATGGCGACTTTGTACACAGTGGCGGTTGTAATATCCACTTTGACAGCAGGACTTACGGGGCAGTCAAGTGCCTCCAGGCTTATGTTTGGAATGGGGCGTGATCAGGTACTTCCGAAGAGTTTTTTTACTCATCTTCATCCTAAATTCAACACACCCGTTTACAATATCATGCTTATGTGTTCCATAAGTATTGTGGGTGCACTGCTTCTGCCTGTTTCCACAGTTGCAGAATTGATGAATTTTGGCGGTCTTGCAGGCTTCATGTGTGTAAATCTTTCAGTTATTGTATATTACTTTTTTACAAAAAAGGAGAAAAAGATTTTCCGCAACCTGGTAATTCCGGCTTTGGGATTTATAATATGTTTTTATCTATGGATTCATTTATCTCATCTGACCTTGAAGGTCGGCTTTATATGGCTTATAGTTGGGGCTGTGTATCTTGCTTTAAGCACCAGGGGATTTAAAAAGGTACCGCCTGTTTTTAAAGGAATGTGACAGAATTGGCCTTCAATTGATTTTCCAGCTAATTGATGTGGCCTTTATTTACAGCAGGATTTTGAACCTGTAAAATATATTGAAAATTCAACTGAGATTTGTTTTTATGTGGTTTATTATGTGGTTTATAAGGATGATGTCATTTAAGCTTTTATGTGGATCTAACAGTTCAAGTTTCTGTTATATGGGTTATGGGGGAACGCTGAAAGAAAAACTTTGTATTATTTAAAATTACTTTGCTGCGGTTTTGAATTTTATATAGCTTTTGTTGTCGACCCTGAATAGAGTAAAAATTACCGGGGGTCGACAATTTTTATGTTTCTAGTTAATTTGCGGCCTGGGATTTGTTCTTGAGATTCTTCCAGAGATTTTTCTAGATATTGCAATTTGGGACAGGCTGATGTATGCTTTATTTGATGGGATTTAGGATACCTATAAGGAATTGAAATCTGGTTCTTGTACTAAAACCCATTTATCGTCAGTAGGGATTTAGGATACCTATAAGGAATTGAAATTTCTCTGGCATATGGCAAAGCCTCAATCCATTTGCAGGATTTAGGATACCTATAAGGAATTGAAATAAGAATTAAATCCACGTGGTACCCGTTTATGCTTTTCGGATTTAGGATACCTATAAGGAATTGAAATTTATAGTTTTATGAAACTATAAAGTCAAGAGGTAATAGGATTTAGGATACCTATAAGGAATTGAAATCCGGAATATTTATCAGCTAAGCTTTGCCAATATGAAGGGATTTAGGATACCTATAAGGAATTGAAATCCGTATACTATAATGTAAAGAGGTAAATGTATGTCTAGGATTTAGGATACCTATAAGGAATTGAAATATAGTATTAATTTTTTTTATTCCTTTTGCTCCAAAGGATTTAGGATACCTATAAGGAATTGAAACAACATTATGGCATCCTTCACGGAGGGATTTTCTTTTTGGATTTAGGATACCTATAAGGAAAAAATAAAATGTTTGAAAGGAACTTAGATGAGAAAACGGCATTATTATAAAGGTGAACCAATGGATATGTTGCATACGGTGGCATTTAAAGAGATGTACCCTATTATTTCCTGTATAGTAAAATTATCCTCACCAATCAATGTGAATCGTCTTAAGAAAGCTGTCGAACTTACAAGTGTGCAAATTCCTGAAATTTTATGCCATTACCAGCCTGGGAAAAATCGATGGGTTTATTCATCAGAATCGAATCACACAGTGGTCATCCAATTGGGAGAAAATGATGATCTCTTTCAGCAGCCCGTTGATTTTTTAAAAGATACCCAGCTTAAAATTTTTATAAAAAATATACCGGAGCCTATAATTTACATGGTAATGAGTCATATATTCACAGATGGTTCAGGCTTTAAACAATTTCTTTATTTACTGGCTAATAATTATAATCATAAGGAATTAGCCTCAAATTTTCATAACCAGCGTTCAAGTGAATCCATTATAAAGGCATTACTTGGCAATAATGGAGAATATAAATCAAAGATGGATTTACCTGATCACGTTTTGACTATGCCCTTTACAAATGAAGCTCCTATTTTGAAAAAATTTGTTGATTATGTTGGGATCTCAAAAGATAAATTTTTAAAAATTAACCAAAGAGTTAAGAAATATTGCTTAACTATTAATGATGTAATTATGGCTGCTTATATTATTACTTTATCACGAGAAACAAAACTGACAAAGATATCGATCCCATGTCCAACTGACTTGAGGCAATTTTCAACTTCTCAATCACTGCGCATTGCCAATTTGACAGGGGAATATGGATTGATAATTTCAGTTGAAAACAGTGATAATATTTTTAAAATTGCTCAAAAAATTCATAATCAAATAATGAATTTGAAGAGTAAGAAGACATTTTTACAGTCAATTCCGAAGCTGCAGTCAATTTATCACAAACTGCCCGTTTTCTTTGTCCACTGGATAATTTCGAAACATTATCATGTTCAGTCAGTTTCCTATACTAATTTTGGCATCCTCGACCGACAATTTTATTTTGAGGATAATACAATTTTGCATTGCCTGTTAACGGGCAGCTTTAGAAAAGTTCCACAATTTCAGCTGGCTGTTTCTACATATTCTGGAGTATGTATTTTAAGTTTTTGCATGATAGGAAGTCATCTAAATAAAGAGGAAGGACATGATATAATAAAAAATATAGTTATATTGCTGGAAAAATGGAGTCAATAATTAGATAATAGTATACTTTTATTGGACAATATTATGCCTGCTTATAAGTTAAATCTTAAAATAGATGTATTTAAATGAGCACTTGCCATTATTGGATTATCTTTAGCATAATATGCTGTACTTGAATTGATAGACACTTATAAGTTAGATATAATAAATATATGGGGCATACAGGAAATATGGATCTCACCTCAGAAGAGAATTTTAAACTTTTGAGTGTTCATTTTCTTGTAAAAAATTTATATATTTGATTTAACAATTGGAGCTGATAAAGTATGAGATTAAATATAAATGTAGGATTTAAGGAAAAGTTGAGCTTGCCTATACATTACAATAATATACTCCAGGCGGTTATATTAAACTGGCTTGGAGATGAAAATTATCAAAAATTTATACATGATTGTGGATATAAGATTGGAAAAAGAAAGTATAAACTGTTTACGTTTTCTAAAATATATGGGAAATTTAAAATAAACAGGGAAAGAAAAATTATAGATTTCTTTGACAATGCACATTTTACTGTTTCATCTTTGGAAAATAAGTTTTTAAGTTATTTAGCATTGAATGTTATAGAAAAGGATAATTTTAAGTTCGGAAATAATATAGTGAAAGTGGATTCAATTGAGACAATGCATAATAGAATTTCTGAGAGAGAAGAAGTTTACACAAAGTCTCCTATAGTCATGTACAGTACTTTCAAAAATTATGCGGGAAATAAAACTTATTACTATAATCCCCTGGAACATGAATTTAGTGAACTTATAAGAAAAAATTTAATACATAAATATGAAGCTTATTATGACAAGCTGCCTACAAAAGATGACTTTTCCATAAGCCCTCTTAACAGAAAAAAACTAAAGGAAAGAGTGGTTATTTATAAGGGTTACGTTATAAAGGGATGGGATGGAGAATTTTTAATTGAAGGTTCAAAGGAACTCATGGATATAGCTTATAATGCCGGCATCGGCTCAAAAAATTCTCAAGGTTTTGGATGCATTGAGATAAAGAAATGAGCTATTCCCCGAACAATTTATTCCTTGAGATTATGAACAGAGCATAAGTAAATTACTATACGTTAGATTTTCTTATGCTTTATGTAATTATCCTGAAAAACATTGCAGACTTATTTTCCAACCTAATTTATAAATGAAGGCAGCAAAAACCGTTGATTTTCAATGCTTTATGCTGCTTTTTTTATATTGATCCCAGAAAACTAAAAATGCCTGGAAAATTTTCAGGAAAACTCTTTATTTATGGGATTTTAAGTCATATAATAAAAATAAAGAATGGCTATTTCACACAGGATGAACCTTAACATGAGATGTATTTAAATACATATTACGAGAAAAATAACAATATCGTGAATTAGATGAACCTTAACATGAGATGTATTTAAATCGATTTTTTACTATCTATTGCACTGGCTTATATTTTAGATGAACCTTAACATGAGATGTATTTAAATGCATATTTTTTTATCCTGCTAAATCTAAGTAAATTTGATGAACCTTAACATGAGATGTATTTAAATTTATCATAAATATGTGTAAGTTGTTCGAGCATAAGATGAACCTTAACATGAGATGTATTTAAATTTAAATGGAACAGTCTCCTTAATTTTCCTCTTAGAGGGATGAACCTTAACATGAGATGTATTTAAATCTTTCCAATTTTGTCTTAAAAGCATCCAAAGTTAAAGATGAACCTTAACATGAGATGTATTTAAATGTATAGGTTCTGTGGGAACTTCCTCTATAGAATACAGATGAACCTTAACATGAGATGTATTTAAATGGAACAGGGCCAGCAATAGATGCAGGAACAAAATGCGATGAACCTTAACATGAGATGTATTTAAATGGCTAATAGATATATGGGAGATAGCACCTTTGTAAAGATGAACCTTAACATGAGATGTATTTAAATGCCCCACAGCATTTACATTTCCGTAATTTTACCATGCGATGAACCTTAACATGAGATGTATTTAAATTGGGGGTGTAAGATGAAAAACAATTTTATCAGGATAGATGAACCTTAACATGAGATGTATTTAAATGCGACATAGAAACAGGTAAGAGCATAGCAAACATGATGAACCTTAACATGAGATGTATTTAAATAAGTTTTGGGAACACAGCCAGATGAAGGCCTAAGTCGATGAACCTTAACATGAGATGTATTTAAATTCATTATTGTTCTGATATAGCTGCCTTGCAAGCTCAGATGAACCTTAACATGAGATGTATTTAAATATGATGAAGCAATTTCAAACGTGGGAACCAGTGGCAGATGAACCTTAACATGAGATGTATTTAAATGTATAAAGGTATTGGTGTACCAGTAGAATATAATTCGATGAACCTTAACATGAGATGTATTTAAATTAGACATTTAGAGAGTGTTCTGCTAGTCCGCCTTTAGATGAACCTTAACATGAGATGTATTTAAATGGCTCTTAAATTATATTATCCTGAAATACCACCAGAGATGAACCTTAACATGAGATGTATTTAAATACTTTATACGTGAACGTATATGCCCCCGCGTGTGTAGATGAACCTTAACATGAGATGTATTTAAATAGTATATAGCCACTTTTTTCTGAACCATGATACCCGATGAACCTTAACATGAGATGTATTTAAATCGTATTATGTGCCATTGTTGGATTGGTGGATATGGCGATGAACCTTAACATGAGATGTATTTAAATTGTCAACATATCCAGAAACACCCGATATCTGCCCCTTGATGAACCTTAACATGAGATGTATTTAAATTCATCCGGCCTTTCAGCATCCCCGTCACGTAAAGGGATGAACCTTAACATGAGATGTATTTAAATAAAGATATCGCTACATCTGATAAAGAACAATTAATTGGATGAACCTTAACATGAGATGTATTTAAATGATTAGGAATAAGTATTCCGGAACGTTTATTTAGGATGAACCTTAACATGAGATGTATTTAAATGTCTATGCGGGTAATATAATTCATAATAACAATCCTGATGAACCTTAACATGAGATGTATTTAAATGTAGACTTTAATTCCTCCGCCACTGGGAACGGAAAGGATGAACCTTAACATGAGATGTATTTAAATATAATTGGCTTTGTTTTAGTTTTAAAAGCATCCATAGATGAACCTTAACATGAGATGTATTTAAATAATAGCATGAAAGTAAATGGATCTGCCAATGTAGGAGCTGAACCTTAACATAAGATTAGTTGAAAATGTTTTAAAATTTGTATTAATTTTTTGTCGTCGACCCTGAATAGAGTAAAAATTACCGGGGGTCGACAATTTTTATGTTTTCAGTTAATTTGCGGTCCGGGATTGGTTTTTGAAATTCTTTCATAAATTTTTCTGGATATTGAAATTTTGTACGAGCTGATGTATTCTATACTCGATGGGGATTTTAGGATACCTATGAGGAATTGAAACGTTTTATCAAAACTAAAACTATCCACATATAAAAGGGGATTTTAGGATACCTATGAGGAATTGAAACGTGGATAAGGAACTTAAAGATGCGCTTACGAAATTGGGGATTTTAGGATACCTATGAGGAATTGAAACGCTGGAGCAGTAGCAAGGTTCTGTATTCTAGCATTTTGATTTTAGGATACCTATGAGGAATTGAAACGATGCTATGTCCTTAAATATTTTTCCACTATCAGTGCGGATTTTAGGATACCTATGAGGAATTGAAACACTAATGTCAGAAGTCCTTCGTTTATATCATCTGTGGATTTTAGGATACCTATGAGGAATTGAAACATATTCCTTCACAGCTTAATCCTGCTCCTGGTTCTGGATTTTAGGATACCTATGAGGAATTGAAACTTGAAAAATCGACTAAAGTAATTTTGAGTAATGCAGTGATTTTAGGATACCTATGAGGAATTGAAACTTTTATCACAGAACAGGATAAAAGCAATAGAAAAATGGGATTTTAGGATACCTATGAGGAATTGAAACTGAGTTCAACTGATAAGACTAAATTAAATGGTATTGCGATTTTAGGATACCTATGAGGAATTGAAACCCGATACATAAATATCAGGGTCATCAAACATTACATTGATTTTAGGATACCTATGAGGAATTGAAACTTGTTTATAACTTCATGTGTCCTTTTCCACCCTGCCAGATTTTAGGATACCTATGAGGAATTGAAACTTTGAATACTCTGCTAAACAAAGATGCTTTAATTTTCCGATTTTAGGATACCTATGAGGAATTGAAACACCAATCTTTCAATTGAATCAATTCCTGTATCATTGAGGATTTTAGGATACCTATGAGGAATTGAAACTCCATATCCTCGTCGCCTGTAGCCGTTGGTATACCTAAGATTTTAGGATACCTATGAGGAATTAAAACTAAGCAGGTAATTGGAGCAATTATACAATCAGATTATGCTTGGTTTGCTGCTCCAGTTTTTATAGCCTTTCAAATGCTTTAGGGTCTGGAACAACGAATGATAAAGTTTTTTAAGCAGTAGCTCAGCAGGCATAAATGAATTTATTACTACTACGTTATCTAGAACTTTTTATATAAATAAAGATCCAATTAGTCCTAATACGAATTACAATTATAGATAGGCAAAGATGATAAATTTGAGATTGGGATGATGGTGCTAAAGAATTAGAGATAGCTTTTTTATTTTGCCTTTATTTTATTGTACTAATATGTTAATATGTTTTTCAAAAGGTACTATTGAAAGGCAGATGAAGTTATGGATACTAAAATAGTTCAGAAAAATGGTAAATCAATTGCAATTATTCAGAGTAATGATATATTAATAAAAGATGTTCAATCAACTTTGGATTTTATAGCAACTGTTTCATATGAATCAGAATGTTATAGAATTGCTTTAAATAAAGAAGCTATTACGGAAGATTTTTTTGAATTGAGTACCAACCTTGCTGGAGAAATATTGCAAAAGTTTGTTAATTACAATATAAGATTTGCTGTTATTGGTGATTTTACCTGCTATTCAAGTAAATCGTTGAAAGATTTTATATATGAAAGTAATAAAGGGAATCATATATTTTTTGTTCCCAATGAAAATGAAGCAGTAAAAAAATTATCTATTAATTAATAGAAGTTAAATTATTAAGAGTTTTGAACAAATCCAGGGTTCTTTTCTAAAATGGAAAAATTCAAGTTACATATGTAACCTATATTCTAGCCATAGGCGGTACTCTAGTGGGTGTTACTAACTCTATTTTTGAATTGGTGTCATTTTTAAAGAAAATGGGTTTGAATATATTATCTTATTATGATAATTTAATATATTCAAACAATGCATACCACATCAAATTAAAGAAAAAAAGAAATGTAAATAATAGAGTAAATTGATTTTTACCATGAACTATGCATAGAAATATAAATATGACATTTAACAAGAGTACAGTATTACAAAGAATAGGTATATATTTTTCTAACATTTTAATTCTCTTTTCGTGCATAAACCAATACCTTCTTAGTTTTAATTTTTATGTTTAACTTTTAGTACAATGTGTTATAATATATGTAAGAAGCCGTTACGGTTTTTAGTTGATTGTATCTTTAGTATTTAATTAAGATGTGCTTTGTGAGAGCTCATCTTAATTTTTTAGAATCTGAATTTTTATCATTATTTATATTGATAAAAAATTCTTTATTACTGTTTTTAGAGCTATTCTTGTATTTGAGAATAGCTTTTTCTTTTGAGTGTGAAAGCACAGCAAAAATTCCGAATATAATTATTGCCGTACCACATACTATGCCAGTAATTAAAACTTCAGCATTCATATATGTCACCCCCTCTGCTGTCAGATTAACCGCAACGACTTCAATGGTTGGAGAGATAAAATCTGGAGGGTGACTAACTAAAAACACTTCTATTCTCCTAATAATCATTATAACATAAATTTTAACCATGAATATATATTGATAAATTGGATTTACATAACATATGTAAATTCTATGGCAAATAGAAAACTATTGGGTTAAATATAATTAGAAAGGTGCCTTAAAAGCATTTACTAAATAAAAGATGATGGATGCTGCAGTACTGGAAAATATAATTCTGAGTGTTACAATATAAGTGATAATTTAGTATTTTGTAGGCAGGAGGGAATTACCATGGAATATGAGGGTATTGTATATAGACCTCCTAGTGAAGCCGGAAGTTTTATAATTCAAGTTACCATAGGCTGTGCACATAATAAGTGCACCTTTTGTAATATGTACAAAGGGAAAAAGTTCAGAATAAGGAATATGGAGGAAATATACAGGGATCTGGAAGAGGCGAAAGAAATATATGGACATGTAGATAGAATATTTTTGGCTGATGGAGATGCACTTGTACTTCCAATGAAAAATTTAAGAGATATATTGCTTAAGATAAAATTGCTTTTCCCGGAATGTAACAGGGTTTCATCCTATGCCGCTCCCGGGGATGTACTGGCAAAATCCCAGGATGAAATGACGGAGCTAAAAGATTTGGGACTTAAAATGATATATATGGGTGTAGAAAGCGGAAGTGATGAGATATTAAGGAAAATAAAAAAGGGAGTTGATTCCAGGCAGATAATAGAGGCGGGCAAAAAAATTAAAAACAGCGGCATAAAACTTTCAACTACATTTATTTCCGGGATAGGTGGAAAGAAGTATTGGAAGGAAAACGCAGTGGAATCAGCAAGAGTCATAAATTCAATGCAGCCTGACTATGTGGGATTGTTGACTCTTATGGTTGAGGATGGGACAGAACTGTGCAGAGACGTGAGAAGCAGGAAATTTGAACTTTTAAATCCCCGAGAGGTTATGCTTGAAACCAGAGAACTTATTAAAGACATCGATATAAGCAATTGTGTCTTTAGAAGCAACCATGCTTCCAACTATGTGGCTCTTGGGGGAACTCTTTCTCAAGACAAGCAAAAATTGATTGATGAAATTGACAGAGTTTTAAAAGGAGATCAGGGATATAAACCTGAAGAATTCAGGCTGCTGTAGTTTATGAATTTATTTTTCTACATGATAGCTAGAAATAAATGGGCAAAACCAGAAACTGATAGGGAAAGTTTTGAAATACTTGCAGAGCGGGACATTATTGAAAGAAAATATATTGAAAGTTGGAAGCGCTAATTTGCTGAATATAGAAAAGAAAATAGAAAACTTAAAAAAATATTTTAGCAAGCAGCCTGATATTTTAGGAGTATGGATAGTAGGTTCTTATGGAACTGAATATCAAAGGAAAGATAGTGACATTGATTTTGCTATACTTTTTGGTAAAGATATAAACAATATGGAGGAAATGAAATTTGCCTGTGATATTACAGATATACTTAAAGTAGATAATATCGACACTATAAATTTGAAGAAAGCACTGATTACTCTTTAATTCAAGACTATAAAAGAAGGAAGAAATTTATATGAGGCAGATTATATTAAAGTGTGTGATTATATAGAATATGTGA
>NZ_PVXP01000050.1 GCF_002995845.1 Clostridium luticellarii
TTATAGTATATCATTTTTATCATGTATAGTATAAATTAAGATATCTAGTATAGCACATACCCTATATAGTAAAAATTATGTGCTCATTTGAAACTATTGCTGTTTAAATCTTCATATTTTATAAAAAACGGCCTTAACCTATCCACGATTATCCTCGACCCTGCTGCAGCATCTGATTCAATATTAAGACATAATACCGGTTCGTGAAGAGAAAGTCTCAATAAAAACCATCCATCTCCATTTTCTTTGCCGCACTCTACTCTTATTCCCTCATAATTATTGACAGCTTCTTCCCATCCGTCAACTTTTTTTATATATTCTTTTAAATTTTCTATTATCCTAGAACCATATTCCTTAAAATCCTCTTTTAAAATAGGAAATCTGAATTCCAGGCTCTGCAGTGGAATTTTTAAACCTTCTATTAAAGATTCTATATTTTTTCCCTGTTCTTTAAGTTTAGCCGTTTTTATCAGTATTTTGGATACCAGATAAGCTCCGTCATCTAAAAAATAGTTTTCCTTTAAAGCCGCATGTCCTGAGGTTTCAATGGCTAGAAAACACTGGTGTCCTTCCTGGTTTAACTTTATCCCTTGATTTATAACATTTCTATAACCCCTTTTAAACCTGTAGTGTTTCCCACCTAAACCCTGGATAAATTCACTTAACCCTTTTGAAGTTACAGAATCCGTGACTACAGTAGTACCTGGATGTTCCTCTAGAACTATGGAAGATGCCAAGGCTATGAGGATATTTCTATTTATTCCTTTACCACTGTCATCTACAATAGCTGCTCTGTCTACATCAGCATCGAACACTATGCCCATATCCGCCTTATTTTTAATTACAGCATTTTTTATGGATTTCATGGCCTCTTCAGCCTCTGGATTCGGAATATGATTTGGAAACTTTCCATCTGGATTGATGAACTGACTTCCATGAGTATCTGCACCTAAAGGTTCTAGAACCTTGCCTGTAAAAAACCCTCCTGCCCCATTACCTGCATCCACTATAACTTTAAGCCCTGCTAATGGTCTATCATAATTTACCTTTGAGCTTATACCTTTTCTGATCTTTCCAATCAACAGTTGAGAATATTCATTTATAAAATTCATTTTTAAAATTTTCCCTCTACTGAGGACGACTTTATAATTATCCTTTAAAGCTTCCGTCAGTATATATTTTATATCTTCTTTTTCACAACCGCCGTCTTCAGTGAAAAATTTCAATCCATTATAGTAATATGGCAAATGGCTAGCTGTTATCATAATAGAACCATGGCATTTATAATTTGGATGCACCGTAGTCATAAACATTGCTGGTGTAGTACACAATCCACAATCATATACAGTACATCCAAGACTTGAAAGCTTTCTTGATATGACCTCTTTGATTTTCGGACCTGACAACCTGGAATCCATTCCCACTGCAATTTTCAATTTCTCTCTGCCCACACTTTTTCTGGCTTCAAGCCATATTACAAATCCTCCAATTATCCTCTTTATATTTTCAACAGTTAAATTTATATCCTTTTTCTTGCTCTCAATGGCAATTCCCCTTATATCCGTACCATTTTGCAGTTCAAATAATTTTTCTACCATATCCGTCATTCGTCCTCCACTTTTTAATTCTTATAGATTAAAATTTCATAGTTCTCATGGAATTCAACACCGCTATAAGCGCAACTCCCACGTCTCCAAATACTGCTTCCCATATATTTGCCATCCCCAGAGCTCCCAAAATCAAAATTATAAATTTCACTCCCAGGGCAATCACTATATTTTGCACAACTACTTTTTTGGTCTTTCTCGCTATTTTAATAGCTACAGATAATTTTGAAGGTTCATCTGTCATTATAACCACGTCTGCAGCTTCTATAGCAGCATCTGAACCAATTCCGCCCATAGCCACTCCTACATCCGATCTGGCAAGCACCGGAGCATCGTTTATTCCATCTCCTACAAATACAAGTTTATGTCTTCTATGATTTTCATTATATATTTCTTCTAATTTTTTTACTTTTTCATCTGGAAGAAGTTCTGTATAAGCCTCATCCAATCCAATATTTTCCGCTACCCTTTTCCCTGCCGAATAGCTGTCTCCAGTCAGCATCACCACTTTTTCTATACCTATCTTTTTTAGATTTTTCACTGCTTCTTTGGAATCTTCTCTTATTTCATCAGATATAACTATATACCCTGCATATTTGCGTCCAACTGCCACATGCACTATAGTCCCTATTTCCTGAATCTTCTCCGCTGGAATTTTATTATCTGCCATAAGACTTTCATTTCCAACCAGCACCTGTATACCACCTACAGCAGCTTCTATGCCTTTCCCCGGAATTTCGCTGCAGTCCTCTATCAAACCTCTCTCTATTTCTCTATTATAGGCTTTCAATATGGAAATTGAAATAGGATGATTAGAATAGACCTCTGCACAGGATGCATACCTTAAAACATCTTCTTCTTCAAAATTCCCAAAACTCTTTACCTTTGTAACCTCAAATACTCCTCTTGTCAAAGTCCCTGTTTTGTCGAACACCACTGTATTTACATCATTCAATGCTTCTAGATAGTTTCCTCCTTTTACAAGAATTCCATTTTTAGAAGCACTTCCTATTCCGCCAAAGAACCCCAAGGGTATGGATATGACCAATGCGCAGGGGCAGGAAACTACCAAAAATATCAACGCCCTATAAAGCCAGGTGGAAAAAGTTTCTCCGCTTATGAGCACAGGAGGCAGCACTGCCAGCATCAAGGACAATATCACTATTGTAGGAGTATAGTATCTGGCAAATTTGGTTATAAAATTTTCTGTAGGAGCTTTTTTACTGCTGGCGTTTTGAACTAAATCCAATATCTTGGCTGCAGTAGATTGTCCAAATTCCTTTGTTACTTTTACAGACAACACACCATTTTTATTTATAAATCCGCTCAATACTTCGTCATCTATGGAAACCGATCTTGGAACTGATTCCCCTGTAAGAGCTGAAGTATCAATCATAGAACTTCCATTTATTATTTTTCCATCCAGGGGGATTTTTTCTCCCGGTTTAACCAATATTATATCTCCAATATTTACTTTCTCCGGAGACATTTTTTTTACCCCGTCTTTCACTTTAACATTGGCAAAATCCGGTTTTATATTCATTAAATCCGATATGGACTTTCTGGAATGATCTACAGCCTTATCCTGAAAATATTCACCAACTCTATAAAACAACATCACCGCTACAGCCTCTGGAAACTGCTTAATGGAAAAAGCACCTATACTTGCAACACACATAAGAAAATTTTCATCGAACAATTGTCCTCTAACTGTATTCCTGACTGCTTTCAACAATATTTCTTTTCCAACTGCAACATAACTTATTAAATACAATACCATTTCTATTTTAAACTGAAAATCAAAAATCATAGCAATTATATAGAGTAAAATACCTATCCCCAAAATTGCATTTCCCGTTCTGCCATTTTTTGTTTTATCACAATTCTCATTTTTTCCCGATTCAGTACTTTTTACATCATACAACACTTTTACTTCCGGTTCTATAGTATTCACTATATTTTTTATTTTTTTTATAACGTAATTCAGTTTCTCTTCATCTTCTAATTGTATGACAAGTTTTTTAGATAAAAAATTCAAATATGCAGTCTTCACTTCAGGGATATTCTTTACTTGATTTTCAATTTTACTGGCACAATTAGCACAGCATAGATCTTCAAGTATGAATTCCTTTCTTTTGCAATTGTCCTTTTCGTTTACATTTCTGTCCTCCTGCAGTTTCCCTCCTGCGGTCATATTCATTTAAGCTCCCTCCCTCTATCTATTTTATCCAGCTGCAGCTTTTCTATTGAAGCGCCACCGCCAATACTCCCATCTTCCTATAAATAAGAGATATGTACTAAAGTTTACATATGAACATATGATTACTTGTTCATATGTTCATATTATTAGTATATTTATATACTGTATAAATGTCAATACCTTAATAAATCAAATTTTTCTGATTGCAGCCATCATACCAAAAGAACCGGGAATGATTTATAATCACTCACCGGTTCCTTCTGCACAACATATTATATTGTTTACTCTATACCCTTTACCTCATAACCTGCATCCTTGACGGCAGCTTCTATATCAGAATTATTTATTTCAGCTGAAGATTTTATAACTGCAGTTTTACTGTTCAAATCAACTTTTGCACTTGAGACTCCTTCTATTGACTCCAAAGCTGATTTTACATGTTCTACACAATGCTGGCAGGTCATTCCCTCTACATGTACAGTTTTTTTTATTTTTCCTTTAAAAAACATAATTACACCTCTTTATATTTTTATATTTATTTTAAATTAACAGTCCTACTTCAAACCATCAACTTAAATTGCCAATTTGATTTTTAATTACGGGCCGGTTTGAATCTCTTGAGTCTGAGTGCATTTAAGAGTACTGAAACCGAACTGAAACTCATGGCCAAGGCTGCTATCATAGGGCTTAAAAGTGGTCCTCCAAATATGAAAAGTACCCCCATGGCAACAGGTATCCCCAGAGAATTATAGCCAAAGGCCCAAAATAAATTTTCTTTTATATTTTTTATGGTTTTTTTACTTAGATCTACAGCTGTAACCACGTCCATCAAATCACTTTTCATAAGCACAATATCTGCTGACTCCATGGCCACATCTGTACCTGATCCTATTGCTATTCCTACATCTGCCTGTGCCAGAGCAGGAGCATCGTTTATTCCATCACCAACCATGGCCACCTTTTTATTTTCATTCTGCAGCTTTTTTACCTCATTGGCTTTATCCTCCGGTAGAACTTCTGCAAGTACCCTGTCTATTCCAACCTGCTCCGATATAGCCTGAGCTGTATTTTTATTGTCTCCTGTTATCATAACCACTTCTATACCAAGAGAATGGAGCTTTTGCACTGCCTTTTTGCTGTTTTCTTTAACAGTATCTGCCACAGCTATTATTCCTATCAATTTACCATTTGATACTATATACATAGGTGTCTTGCCCTCACCTGAAAGCTTTTCCCATACTGCCTCCAGACTTTCCAGAGAGATTTTTTTGCTGAGAATAAATTTTCCATTACCTAAAAGTACCTGTTCTCCCTCCAGAACAGCTTCAATACCATAACCTGGCTTAGCCATGAAAGAATCCACTTTTTTAAGTGAAATATTCTTTTCCTCGGCCTTTTTAACTATAGCCTCTCCCAGAGGGTGTTCTGATCCTTTTTCCGCAGATGCAGCAATTTGGAGTAAATAGTCCTCTTCCACTGCACTCAACGGAACTACATCTGTGACCTTTGGTCTCCCCTCAGTTATAGTACCGGTTTTATCAAATACTACAGTCTGTATCTTATGTGCAATCTCCAGAGCTCCTCCACTTTTTATAAGCACTCCATATTCTGCTCCCTTGCCTGTCCCCACCATTATAGCCGTGGGGGTAGCCAGCCCCAATGCGCATGGGCAAGCTATTACAAGCACGGATATAAATATAGTCATTGCAAATACTATGGATTGACCTGACACATACCAAACTACAGCTGACGATATTCCCAGTAAAAGAACTACAGGTACAAAGTATCCAGCTATCACATCCGCCAGTTTTGCAATAGGTGCCTTTGAGCCTTGAGCTTCTTCAACCAATTTTATTATCTGGGAAAGCGCAGTATCTTTTCCAACCCTGGTGGCCTTATATTTTATAGAACCGTTTTTGTTTATGCTGGCACCTACCACTTTGCTCCCGGGCGATTTTTCTACAGGTATACTTTCTCCGGTAAGCATGGATTCATCCACAGATGTAATTCCATCTATGACTTCACCATCTACAGGAATTTTTTCTCCCGGCTTTACTACAAGTATGTCGGAAACCTCTACTTCATCAATGGGGATTTTTATTTCTCTTCCGTCTTTCATTATATTTGCAGTCTTAGGTGCCAGGCCCATCAACTTTTTAATAGCTTCAGAAGTTTTTCCCTTGGCCACATTTTCAAAATATTTTCCCAAGGTTATCAAAGTGAGTATAACTCCTGCCGATTCAAAATACATATGGTAATAACTGTTGTCCTGTAATATTTTAATTACAGAAACTACACTGTATAAAAATGCCGCAGAGGTACCTATTGCTATAAGTGAATCCATATTTGGACTTCTCCTGAATAGTGATTTAAATCCTACAGTAAAATACCTTCTTCCCACTATCATCACCGGCAAAACCAATAAAAGCTGAAGTACTGCAAATTCTCTGGGATGTACCATGGGATCTATTGCTCCTGGAGGCATTACATTTAATTTTTCAGCTATCATAGGACCCATGGCTACAACAAGCAGCGGAATTGTAAATACAGCAGATATTATAAATCTCCTTTTCAGCGCTCCAATTTCCTCTTTTTTCTTTTTTTCCTTGTCGGCTGCACTTTCCTCACCGACAAGTTTATATCCTGCCTTCTCAATATCCTTTTTTAAGTGGTCAATTTTCATTTTAGAAGGATCAAAGGTTATGGTTAATTTTTCTGTAGCAAAATTAACGCTGGCATTCTCCACGCCATCCAATTTTTTGCTTACCTTTTCTACAGTTCTAGCACAAGCTGCACAGCTCATCCCTTCTATTTGAAAAACTTCACTTTTCATTTTAATACCTCCTCGGTCTGAAATATTGCTCATTTAAATTGCAGCTGTTACAAAAGTTATAAAAAATATTTATTTTAAGTAAACTCCATGTAAGTCTAAGAATTACATGTTCACCCATTTTTATTCAGTAATTTCCCCAATAATGTCATTATTTCATCTACTTTTTCTTCTCCGGAATTATGAAGAAAAGCATCTTTTACACAATGATTCAGATGCTGCTTCAGTATCAGTAAATTTGCCTTTTTTAAAAGTGCCTGGGCTGCAATTATCTGGTTGGATATGTCAATACAATATCTTCCATCCTCTATCATCTTCATTATTCCCTCAATCTGCCCCTTTGAAGTTTTTAATGCCTGAAATGCCTTCTTTTTTTCTTCATTCACTTTTTCCTCCCCCCCACCCCTGTGGGGTGATATTTTATAAAAAATATAAAATTTAAACAATATTAATTTTTTGTTTAAATTTTATTATCGGTTGATAAACATTCTCTCTACATATATTATAACTCAAATTTTCATTTTGTATATACCTTTTTCATTTTTATTATAAAGAACAAATATCAGCTAATGAACATTCGAACTGTAAATGCTTTTAGGTGTATCCATTAAATCTACTTTTTCAATATCTAAACTATGTGGATTTATAAGCGCCACGGCTTTCTCTTTGCTTAAAGTTACCATAATATTACCGCTGTCCTTATTTATGGAGATATCTGTAGGATATCTCCCCACTCTTATTTTTTTTATATTTTTAAAACTATCCATATCCACTGCCGTTATAGTATCCTCACCAGTATTTGCTATATAACAATATTTTCCGTCATTGGACAGACAAATTCCCCTCGGCCTTCTTCCAGTAGGTATAGGCTGGAGTACAGTATAGTTTTCAGCATCAATGAGAGACATATTGTTATCTTTAGTATTAGTTATCATTATATAATTCTTATTGGGGACAAAAGCAACTCGTGAGGGATGTTTCCCAATTTGCAGTTTCTTCATAAGCTTATTGTCCTTAATATTATAAAATAGGACAAAGCCATTATCATCTTCATTTTTATCGTTTGATACCACTACCACCAGAGTCTTTCCATCTGGAGAAATCTTCATATCCTCAGGCGTACCTTTTAAATTGATCCTGCCCACAATTTGATTTGTAACCGAATCAATTTTACATATGGTTTTTTCTCCAGTAACCACAAAATAATAATTTTTAGGATTTTGAGCCTCTTTTGCCAATGACTTTGCCCTGTAACTCATAGTCACAAATGCAACAATTAAAAATACTGCCAATAAACTGAAAATCAATATGATATTATACCGTCTGTATTTGAACATATCAGAACACCCTTTCACATATTTTCCATATTATTTTGTGCTTTTTTTACTATATATATTCCCTATTATATAAACAAATTAAAATTTTCTATTTATATATGTCTACAGGTGTTTTAAGAGATGCATATTCCTTCAATATATTGATGTCTTCATTAGATAAAGCCACACATCCATAAGTCCAATTATATTTAGAGCCGCCTCCATGTATACCTATAGCACCTCCAAGAGGGGTATTCCAGGGTGGCTGTATTTTATTCTCCGCTGAATACTTTATTTTTTCATATTGAGATTTACTGATAATATTCTTGTTCAATGCATTTTCAGCATCTTCTATATTAGGATAACTTATTCCAAAAAAATATGTATACTTGGTCTGAGAATTTATATAACATATGTAATAGCTCCCTTCTGGAGTTTTTCTATCCCCTTCTTTTTCCTTTTTTCCCTGAGGATTTCTGCCAAGCCCTATTTTAAATCTTCCAACTAGATGTCCGTCTCCATAAAGCTCCAGGATCCTTTTACCTTTGTATATCTTTATGGAAGTTTTATTTGGAAATTTTTCAGGTTTTTCAAAAAATATTTTTTCTCTGTCATTTTTCTCCGGCAGAGAAGTTTTATGGACAATTCCATGGCGTCCACCTGCCTCAGTATGTTTTTTAATGGATACCGTAGAAACAGTTCCTATTACAATAAGCCCAAAAATCAAAAATAAAAATGGAAACCTCCTGTAATCTCTTTTCACTGTAATTCTCCCCTCTGCTTTTTACTTATCTTACATCAATTTATCCCAATTATAGTTTTAATCCATTCTATTATATTCTCATTTTTTCTCTTCATATTTTCGTAGTACTTATAGTTTTTATTATAGTCCTTTATTTTCTCATTGTATTCATTCATGTGCTCATTGTATTCTGTCAATTTATTATTATATGATACCACTGTTTGATTCCATCTATAAGCATCCCCGGATTTTAGAGTATTCATTTTATCTTTCAGCTTTTGCAGCTCCACACTTTCTTTTTTCACTGTACTTCCCAAATTATCTATGGACTCTTTGTACTGTTTAAGTGTTATGTCCATATCCTGCATCGCCTGTGACACTGTTGAGGATTCTCTGGATTTTATATCCACCAATGCTGCTGCACATATAACCAGCAGTATTATAATCGCAACTGCAATTTCGGTCATAATGGATTTAAATTTTTCCATAAACACCCTCCCCAATTTAAAAGCTAATTTATTGACTACATATATATAATACTATTGTTATGTCAAAAAATATGCTAAAAAAGCTGTCAGTAAAATAAATTCACTATCAGCTTTTTCACTTCTATTATATATTAGAATTATAAATTTTAATTATATCCTCCAGCACTTTTTCAAGAGTACCTGTGT
Organism: Clostridium luticellarii; assembly: GCF_002995845.1. Classification (GTDB taxonomy): domain Bacteria; phylum Bacillota; class Clostridia; order Clostridiales; family Clostridiaceae; genus Clostridium_B; species Clostridium_B luticellarii. The sequence continues at coordinate 9,370 of NZ_PVXP01000050.1, forward strand.
TCTTTACAAAAAAATCACAATAATATCTGTAAATAGAGTATCTGTGTTTAAAAATTTTTTTAATTTCTCCTATATTATTTTTTAAAAGAGGCCTTCCCCCTGTATCAAGATCCTGAATTATATCATTTAACGGCCTATCTATAAAAATTATAATCCCTTTTTGCTTCAAATTTAACATGTTTTTCTCATATTTTATTACTCCGCCACCAGTGGATATAACCACATCTTCAATTATGCTGATTTGCTCTACTGCTCTTAATTCCAAACTTCTAAAGTATTCTTCTCCATTCTTGAAAATTTCCGGAATACTGCATCCCTGCTGTTTTTCTATATACTCATCTATATCCACAAACTTTTTATTTAATTTACTGGAAAGTATCCTGCCCACTGTAGTTTTTCCCGAGCCCGGCATGCCTATGAGAACTATATTTTTAAGCGGCTTCTTCATAAGTCACACAATGTCCTCCCTGCTTAACAATTCATTATATATTTCATCTATGGCTTTTAAAGGTATTTTTCTTTTTTGCCAGATCTGCTGGGATGCTGCAGCCTGAGCCACCAGCATATACAATCCATTTGCGGTATTCAGTCCCAATTTATTTCCCAGTTTTAAAAACAAGGTTTGCTGTGGATTATATATTAAATCCACAGCTGTATTAAACCTGCTTAAAATTTTTTCATCTACAGGGCAGCTGTCTGCATCCGGATACATTCCACAGGGTGTGCAGTTTATTACAATATCCGATCTTTCTATTTTATACAATTCATCATAACTTATAACTTGAAATTTTCCTCTGCAAAATCTATTTGGATCTCTGCTTACATATGTTATGCTCCGGGCTCCTCTATCCAAAACATACCTGGATACAGCTTTGGATGCACCTCCCGTACCCAGCAGTACTATATTTTTACCCGATACCTCAATGCCATGTCTTTTCAAGGTCAATCCAAAACCATAATAATCAGTATTGTGCCCTATCAATTTATCACTGATAAATTCTATTGTATTTACAGCACCTATACTCTCCGCCTCTTCAGATATTTTATCCAGATATTTCATAATCTCAACTTTATAAGGTATAGTTACATTGGCACCGCTGCATCCTAAAATTTTTAAAGCCTCTACAGATTTGCCCAGACTTTTTTCATCTATTTCAAAAAGATTGTATCCTCCATTTTTCCCTATCTTTTTTAGAATCAAATCATGTATTACAGGTGAAAAACTGTGTACCAGCCTTTTCCCCATAAGTCCATAAAAATCACTCAATCAAATACACCTCCAATGGCAATTGACAATTTACAATTGTCTTAGTCCTCTTTATAATTTCCCAATAATTTAAAATAAGAGCTTTCTCTCTTTATCCCCTCAAGAGTATTTTTAGTACTTTCCTCCATTATGTTCCCGGAAAAATCAATATAGAAAAAATACTGCCAGGGCCTGTTCATAATAGGCCTCGATTCTATTTTAGTCATGTTTAAATTATTTTCCCAGAAAAATTTAACTATATTATACAAGCTTCCTGATCTATGGGGCAGTGTGACAAGAATGCTTATTTTATCATATCTTCTATCGTATACCATATTTCTGCCCACTATTATAAATCTGGTATAATTATCACTGTTGTAATTTATATTTTCCTTCAATATATCCAATCCATAAAATTCTGCTGCTTTCCTGCTGGCTATGGAAGCTTTACTCCTGTCATTTTTTTTCTTTATGTATTCAGCACTTTTAGCCGTATTAAAATAAGGTATAAGCTTCCAATTTACATGTGTTTTTAAAAATTTGCTGCTCTGCATAAATGCCTGACTGTGAGAATACACTTCCCCTATGTCTTCTATTGAAGCTCCCGGAATTCCCAGAAGATTGTGGTTTACCTTAATACACTTTTCTCCCACTATATAAATGTCATGTTTTTCAAGCAGATCATAGACCTGGGGAATTCCCCCCGTAGAAGAATTTTCTATTGGAAGGATTCCATAATCTATGTCCCCTTTTTCCAATGATTCAGGAACATCTTCAAAATTGTCAAAACCTATGGTCTTAACCTTATCACCAAAATAATCAATCAGGGCTTCATAACTGAAAGATGCCAGTATCCCCTGAAATCCCACTCTGCAGGAATGGTCATATTCCATTATTTCCGATTTACTATCATGCTCCAATGATTCCACAATTTTTTTCTTCTGAAGGTTTCTGCTTATGCTCATGATATCTCTTAAGAAGGTTTCTATTTCACTTTTCATAGAATTCTGTTTAAAATTTTTCAATTGAGTCTCTATGACTTCTTCTTCTCTATTCTCATCCAGTACTTTCATATGATTCCTTTTCTTGTACTCGGCTACTTTAGAAACCACGCTCATTCTCTTCTGAAAAAGTTCAACCATTTCTTTATCTATTTTATTTATTTTGTTTCTCAATTTATCCAAACTCTCCAAGTTACCACCTCCAACAATTTATTCCTGCATCAAATCCAATATGCCCAGGGCAGTAACTGCTTCTATCACCGGTACAGCCCTGGGTACAATACAGGGATCATGCCTTCCTGATATCTCTAAAATTGTATTCTTTTTATTTTCAATGTCCACGGTTTTCTGGGGCTTTGCTATGGAAGGGGTGGGTTTTACAGCTGCTCTAAATATAAGAGGCATGCCATTTGTGATCCCTCCCAGAATTCCTCCATTATTATTGGTATAGGTTTTTATGCTGCCACCTTCCGATATATAATATTGATCATTGGCCTCCGAACCCTTCATGGCGGCTATGTTAAAACCCTGCCCAAATTCCACTCCTTTAACTGCGGGAACAGAAAATAGAAGATGGGAAAGAGTGCTCTCCACAGAGTCAAAAAATGGCTCTCCTATACCTGCCGGTAAATTTACAACTGCTGTTTCTACAACTCCCCCAAGAGAATCCCCTTCTTCTCTAGCTTTTAATATGCTGCCTTTCATCTTTTCGCCGCAGCCTTTATCCAGTACGGGAAAAGTATCTTTTGAAAGCTCCTGAAGTATATATTTATTCGTGGAAATCGGTTCAAAAGAAGTTTTATCTTTTATTTTACCTATGCTCTTTATACGGCTTCCTATCATTATGCCTTTTCCTTCCAGTATTTTTCTGCACAAGGCACCTGCAAAAACCAGTGGTGCCGTAAGCCTTCCTGAAAAATGCCCTCCTCCCCTGTAATCATTAAAGCCGCAATATTTTACATTCCCGGTAAAATCCGCATGACCCGGTCTCAATACATTTGAAGTTTTTTTATAATCCTGGGAACGGATATCATTGTTAGATATCATGGCACAAAGGGGAGTGCCCGTGGTTTTTCCCTCAAAATATCCACTTAGGATTTGAAATTCATCCTGTTCTTTTCTGGCAGTGGACAGTTTTGTACGGCCCGGTGCCCTCCTTTTCATCTGTTCCCCTATATATTCAAGATCAATTTCAATGCCCGGCTTTAATCCATCTACAACTATGCCTACAGCTTTCCCATGGGATTCGCCAAAAATGGATATCTTTATTTTACTGCCCCATGTTCCACTCATCTATATCACCTCCCAAAGTCATAAAATCCTTCCAGAAATCTGGATATGATTTTTTTACACATTCAGCTCCTTCTATTATCATGGGATTCAAGCATTTTGAGGATACTGCTGCCAGAGCCATAGCTATTCTATGATCATTCCAGCTGTTCACCCTGCCTCCCATAAGCTTTTGCCTTCCTGTTACAATGAGTCCATCTTCTTTTTCAATCACATCTCCTCCCATTTTGTTCAATTCCGAAGATATGGCCTTAAGTCTGTCAGATTCCTTGATCCTAAGCCTTCCCGCATTTTTAATCTCAGTAGTACCCTGGCTTACAGACGCCAAAGCCGCAAGTATAGGTATAAGATCTGGACACTGGGAACCATCCACAATTGTTCCATGAATTCCATGAGAAGAACTGACAGTTATACTGCCGGCTTCCCATTTAATTTCCACACCCATTCTCTTCAATATGTCCACTATGATTTTATCTCCCTGCAGAGATGTTTTTTTCAATCCGCAGCAGTTAATACCATCCCCTAGGGCTCCCATGACGAGCCAAAAAGCAGCCTGTGAAAAATCTCCTTCTACCTGGTAGTCACTGCTCTCGTATTTTTGCCCCCCTCTGACTGTATATTCTCCATGAGCATTTTCGTCTATTTCTACTCCAAATTTTTCCATCACATCCAGTGTAATATCCACATAGGGCTTGGATTCCAATTCAGTAGTTACACATATTGTAGAATTTCCATCAAGTCTTGAAAGCGCAAATAAAAGTCCTGTTATAAACTGGGAGCTCACATCTCCCCTGACCCTGTACTCACCTGATTTTAATTTTCCCTTTAAAGTCAGAGGCAGCCTCCCTTCAAAATTTTTATAGTATATGTTTTGATTGTCAAATATATCATAGTAAATACCAAGAGGCCTCTCTGCCAATTTTCCATCACCTGTAAAAACAACTTCCTCATCAATTGTAGCAGCTATAGGTATTAAAAACCTTATGGTGGAGCCTGACTGGGCACAATTTATGATTGGATTTTTCACAGGGCGCTTGAAATTTCCTTTAACAGTCAAACCATTTTTCTGTCTCTGCATTTCCACGCCCAAATTCTTCAAGGCACCGCAGGTAGCTTCTATATCTTCAGAAAAATTTATATTTTTTATATTGCTTGTGCCGTCACTCAGCGAAGCACATATTATTGCTCTGTGACATATGCTCTTAGAGCTGGGTACAACTATTCTTCCACTCAGTTTTGCTGGATTTATCTGCACATATTTCAAAATATACTTCTCCCCTCTTCATTTGATTTTATCCAAAAATAAAAAATGCTGCACCTGGGATATTTTTACCTTCATTATCTTTGCCTTTCCCACTTCTTCCAGAACTATAAGATTTAAAATATCCTTCCCTGATGATTTCTTATCCAATGCCACGGAATCTATAATTTCCTTTCTGTTTAAATCCGGCATACAAGTTGGGAGTCCATATTTATCCAATATATATTTCATATAATCATAAGCCCCTCTTTTAGTGATGCCCATTTCTTCAGTCCTCCCGGTTACAGCAGTCATACCAATGGCCACAGCTTCCCCATGACTGTATCTTTCATAGTTGTAATATTTCTCTACAGCATGCCCCAGGGTATGCCCGAAGTTCAGCATCATTCTATCTCCTAAATCCCTCTCATCCTTCTCAACCAGTTCTCTTTTTATACTACAGCACTTATATATTATATTATCAATATTATTAAGAACATCTTTTCTATTTGAATAGGAATCCAGATCATCTAAAATACTCCTGTCCTTTATAAATCCATATTTTATGACTTCAGACATTCCATCACTAAAAAATCTGTCATTTAAAGATGAAAGTACTTCAGGATCTATGAACACCGCATCAGGGTGATAAAAATTTCCCACTAGATTTTTCCCCCAGGGTAAGTCTACAGCTACTTTTCCGCCTACGCTGCTGTCCACTTGTGCCAAAATCGAAGTTGGTATCTGAATATACCTTATTCCTCTTAAATAGGTAGCTGCGGCAAAGCCAGCCAGGTCCCCCACTACTCCTCCTCCAAGGGAAATTATAATATCACTTCTTCTAATATTGAACTTACATAAATTCTCATATACCTTCTTCAGCATCTCCAGAGTCTTACTCTTTTCTCCAGGCGGTATAGATATTGAATTCACCTTAAATCCGGCATTTAGAAGCGATTCCCTGAGTATATCCAAATATAATTTTTCCACATTATAGTCGGTGATTACAACTATACTTCTACCCTCATAGGAAGATTTCAATTTTTCTCCTACATATTTTAAAATTCCCCTTTCTATATAGATTTTATAGCATTTTTCCCTGAGATTTATATCAATAATATTCACAAAATCACTATCCTTATCTTTTAGCTAAAATTTTTCTTCTGCGAACTGCATTTTGGAAAATATGATTCATGGTATCTGCATTTTTGTACATTATAGCTGTTTTCAACCTGTCCATGGTCTTTTGAAATTTTTCTATTTCATTTACCAGTTTATCAGAATTCATTATAAACAATTGACTCCACAATCCAGAGTTGATCTGTGCCACTCTGGTGGCATCCCTAAAGCTTCCGCCTGCAAACAGTGCTATATGATCCATGGAGCTTTCCTCATGGGAATTCATAAGGGAGACAGCTACAGCATGCGGCAGCTGACTGGTAAAAGCAACTGCATAATCATGCTCTTCAGGGCTCACATAAGTTACATTGCTGCAGCCTATTCTTCTGGCCATAATATCTATTACTTTAAGCCCCCTGGAAGTATTCCCGTTACTGGGTGTTATTATATAGTTGGCTTTTATAAAAATATCCGCTGATGCAAACTCTATTCCTCTGGATTCTCTGCCTGTCATAGGATGCCCCGAAACAAATTCCATGCCATCAGGCAAAAATGCATCTATGCTGTTTACTACATCTCTTTTTACACTTGAGGTATCAGTTATAAGCACTTTCATTTTAAAATTCTGAATATTATTCCTTACGAACTCCACTGTATCTTTAGGGTAGAGGGCTATGACAACCAGATCAATTTCTTTTAAAAATCTTCCACCGGTTTCATAACCTCTGTCTATAATACCTTTGTGCAGGGCATAGTCTAAAGTTTTCCTGTCTTTATCTATTCCAATTATACTTTTGGGATTTAAAGCTCTAAGCGCCATAGCATAGGATCCGCCAATAAGTCCTATTCCAACAACAGCTATATTTATATTAAAGTCACAATCTTCCACTTTCATTTCCCCTTTCAATTATGCTTTTACACATTTACAACATCATATCCTCTGTTTGCCACTGCATTCATTATTTTATCTATATCTCCCATGAGTTTTCGGAATGCCTTCGGTTTTATGGACTGCTGCCCGTCACATTTAGCATTGGCAGGATCATTATGGACCTCTATCATAAGTCCATCAGCTCCCACTGCCACTGCTGCTTTAGCCAAAGGCTCCACCATCCACCAAATACCTGCCGCATGGCTTGGATCCACCACTATGGGAAGATGGCTCAATTTCTTTATGGCAGGTATAGCACTCAAATCCAGGGTATTTCTGGTGTAAGTCTCAAAAGTCCTTATTCCCCTCTCGCAGAGTATTACATTTTCATTTCCACCGGCCATTATATATTCGGCGGACATGAGCAGCTCCTGGATGGTGGCAGAAATTCCTCTTTTCAAGAGAATAGGCTTTCTAGTCTTCCCCAGCTGTTTCAAAAGCTCAAAGTTCTGCATGTTCCTTGCTCCCACCTGTATTATATCCACATCTTCTACAAATCTGTCTATCATATCAGTGGACATGATTTCCGTAACTATGGGAAGTCCCGTTTCTTCTCTGGCTATTTTCAAAAGCTCCAGTCCTCTGACCCGAAGTCCTTGAAAGCTGTAGGGTGAAGTCCTTGGTTTAAAAGCACCGCCTCTTAAAAATTTTGCTCCGCTCTTTTTCACATCTCTGGCAATACTCACAATCTGTTCTTCACTTTCAACAGAGCAGGGACCTGCTATGACAGCCAGTTCATTTCCACCTATGGAGCTGTCTTTTACTTTTACAACAGTGTTCTCAGGGTGAAACAGCCTGTTGGAAAGCTTATATGGCTGCTGAACCTTTTTCACATCTTCCACGAATTCATTTGCTCTAATTTTGCTGGCATCAACCTTTGTCGTATCTCCGATAAGGCCCAGCAGACAGTACTCTTTCCCCTGAATTATATTCACCGACACTTTATTTTCCTCCTCAATTTTTTGTTTTAAAGCAATTATTTCCCTTTGTGGTGATTTCGGTTTAATGATAACTATCATTACAAATTCCTCCTCATAATAAATTTAAAAGTAAAAAAGACAAGGCCCCTTAATGAGCCTTGTCTGAAATCAACTAAATTACATCTTTATCATGCAAAATGTGTTTAATTAACATATATAACTATACTTACTCATTAGAAAGGGATTGAAATTTTTTTGAAAGCAAAAGTAACCAGCGCTAAAATAAAAATAGCCCCAGCTAAAAGTAAAGTAATAGTAATTTTTACTTGTTGCTTTCATTTCCTCTCTAATAGTATTTTTCATTCTAATTTTACCTCCACTATAATACAAATCAATATAAAATCTGCTTGTTTTTAATTATAACAGGTTTCTATTTTATGTCAATATGGAAATTCATATTTATTTACAGCGGATTTCTTGTAATTTCATGGAACCGTCCCCAAAAATATGGTATAATTAACCTAAATTATTCTTCATAAGTAACGATAATTTATTATTGTAATGATTTTAAATTAATTATAATTGCAGGAGGAAACAACATGAATAAGTATAAAAAGCTAATCTTTGCTTTTTTTATTTCTGCAGCTCTTATGAACAGTAAAAATGGAATAAGCATTGTACACGCTGATGGCATTTTGCCGAATATCCAAAGCAGCGCATACACTGCAGTGGGAAATATATTTGCCAAATGTGGCTACAGCGGCCAATGTACCTGGTTTACATATGGAAGAGTTCTTGAAAAGCTTGGAATTGCACTTCCATCTGAATTTTACGGAAATGCAGTGGACTGGTGGTATGCCAATGCCAGAGATAACGTATACCCTTACGGTTCTGAGCCAAGAGCAAATTCCATAATAGTATGGGGGGGAGGCCCCGTTGGTTACGGACATGTGGGCTTTGTGGAAAAAGTAGAAGGAGATACTGTATATTTTAACGAAGGTAATTTCAGTATACGGGGTAATTATGATGGAAATGTAAAAACCCTTTCAAAAGAAGCCATAAAAGACAGAGGTAATTTATATCTAAAAGGATACATATATGTGGGAGATGGAAGACAATCAGTTCCTGCTTCTTCTTCAGGCAACAACTCTTCCGGAAGTACGGATACTTATAAAACTGGAATTGTAAATATTTCAAACAGCAGTTCATATTTGAACGTAAGAAACGGAGCAGGTACTTCTTTTGGAATACTCGGAAGTTTAAAAAATGGCCAGTCTGTTGAAATAGTTGGGACTGTGGGAAGCTGGTATAAAATCAAATTGAATTCATCCTATGGATATGTGGCTTCCAGCTATATAAGTTCGGGAGGAAACAGTGCCCCAACTCCCAGTGAGACTTCCTCCTCCGTTTCAAAAGCAGGTTACGTCAAACTGCAAAATAGTTCTTCCTCTTTGAATTTGAGATCAGCACCTCAGGGTTCCATAATAGGTTCCCTTTCAAACGGAACTCAGGTAACTATTTTGGAAGGTTCCGGCGGCTGGTACAAAGTAACTGCAAATGGTAGGACAGGTTATGTTTATTCCAGCTACATAAGTGCCTCACAATCTACATCATCAGCCTCATCAGTTTCCAGTACCGGTACTGTGATTTTAAATGATAAATCTTCCGTACTGAACTTGAGAAACAGTCCTTGGACAGGTCGTGTTCTTGCAACTCTTCCCTATGGAAGCAAAGTTACCATTTTAAGTACAGATGGTCGTTGGTATAAAGTTCAGGCAGGTTCTACAGTTGGTTACGTCCACTCGGATTATATCAAGTGATTTCTAAATTCATGCGAGATTTACTTATAAGGGATATATACTATTCAGTATCTGAATGTTCAAGAGGCTCATTTATCAAGAATGAGCCTCTTTAGAATATCATATTTTCTGTAATTTTCTTTAAAATTTTGCGCTATGTATTAATTAGCCAGATACCTATTTTCCCATAAATAACTAGGTTTCTCTTGATATTTAATTGACTTTGCCCCTCATATTTGATGTCAATTTATCCAATAGCTGCTGCTTGTTTTCCCCATCTTCAGGAAAAGTAACACAACTGTATTCAAGATGATACTCAGCATATTTTTCATCTGCAGACCTTATTGTATCATATATTTCATTGATTTTATTTATAGTAACAAGAGCCTGATCTTTTGCACACTGTGGAAGGACACCCACAAGGGTTGAAAATCCATATTTTTCAAATAGATCTTTTACCTTGAAAACAGTTCTCAATTTTTCATAAAGAGAATCCATTAATATAAGATAATTATCCTTCACATCTATTTTTTCATCCATAGCTGTAAAATATTTTTTCATCAAACTCAACATTATAACTGAAAGTTTTGTACTTTCAACTTTAGCTTTATCAATCTGTTTTGTAATATATTGCTGGAAGTTTAAATATATTATTTCTCCCTTTTCATCCTTATTTTTGCTGGACTTAACCAGTCTGCTTGTCCTTTCAAGTAGTATTTTTTTATCGAAAGGCTTTAATATATATTCTGAAGTTCCCTCCTTTATACACTTTATAAATGTACTTCTAGTATTTATTTTTGTAAGTATCATTATGGGAATATTCAAATTTCTGGCTTTTATTTTTCTAAGCACTTCAAAGCCGTCTTCATTACTTAAGCCCACCTCTAGTATTATTAAGTTTATCTCATCTTTTTTATCATGAAGTTTATTAAAAAAATCAAAAGAAGTTGCTGACTCATACACTTCAATATCCATTTCTTTCAAAATATCTTTTACCCTGTATCTAATATACGCCATATCATCTAAAATTATAACTTTATACATAATTATGACATCCCTCCATCCACAGTTATGACCTGACCTGTTATATAAGCTGAGGAGTCTCCTGCTAAAAAGCAAACTGTTTTTGCCACGTCAGCACCTGTTCCAAATCTTCCTACAGGTATCTCCTCCATAAGATTTTTCCTATCCTGTCCTTCTAAAAAGGAATTCATCTGTGTATCTATTACTCCTGGTGCAACTGCATTTACTCTAATATTAGAGGTTGCCATTTCTTTACCAAGAGATTTAGTAAAGAGGTTTACAGCACCCTTAGTAGCAGAATAAATTGCCTCGCAAGAGGCGCCAACATTTCCCCACATAGATGAAATATTTATTATAGAACCTCCTCTCCTTGAAATCATATGATTAAGCACACAATGAGTGCAATTCAACATTCCCTTGAAATTCACATCTATTATGGAATTCCACTGTTCTTGCTTCATATCCACAAAAAGACCTATATGGCATATCCCTGCATTATTCACAAGCACATCAACTTTCCCCATTTTATCTATGGAATTCTTTACTATTTTTTCGGCATTATGATACAAGCTTACGTCACCCTGCACAACTATTCCAAAGGAGCCTGCCTGCTTTACCATTTCAAGAGTTTTATACGCCCCCTTCTCATCTTGATTAAAATTTATTATAACATTTGCCCCACATCTTGCCATATTTACAGCAATACTTCTCCCAATTCCCCTGGATGCTCCTGTAATTACAGCTACTTTTCCTCCTAAGTCCTCCATGTAAACTCCTGCTTTCTAAAAAATTATAATTACTGCTCTAAACAATATTATACATTAAATTTAAATATTATATAGAATATAATTAAATTATAATTATAATTAATTTGCATGTTTTATACCTTTATGTTATTATAATAAATAGTAGTTTTCAATTAATATTTATTATTAGGAGGCATATATATGAATTTAAAATTTCAGGGGAAACCCGTAAAAGTTTCTGGCAATACTCTTAAAGCTGGTGATACCGTACCGGATTTTGTTGTTACAAACAATGCACTGGAGCCCCTTTCCCTAAATGATACAAAGGGAGTTAGAATATTTCTGACAGTACCTTCTATAGATACCCCGGTTTGTGATTTGGAAACCAGGACCTTCAATGAAAAGGCATCAGAAATTCCCGGAGTAACTGTATACACAATATCCATGGATTTGCCTTTTGCACAGAGCCGATGGTGTGCAGCTAACGGAATAAAAAATGTAATCACAGCATCAGATTTTAAAGACAGAACCTTCGGTAAAAATTTTGGAACATATATGGATGATTTGGGTCTCCTGGCCAGAGCCGCTTTTGTAGTAGACAGTTCAAATAAAATTACCTATGTAGAATATGTGCCTGAAGTTACAAATCAACCAGATTTTGATTCTATACTCAATGCCGCTAAAAAAGCAAAATAACGTATAGCTAAAAAATTGCCAACAAAGAATACATTTAAATATGAGAGTTCAATTAGTAGTAGTTTTGGGTGTAACCCAAAATTATCATTAATTGAACTTTGCACTTTATTTTTCTCTATTCACCGAATTGCACATTGCATAAATTATATTTGAATTAATTTATAAAACATGTTATAATCACCATATAATTTAATAGGCTGGATGAAGTTAGCGGAATATATTTATAAACCGTTATCCGACAAGCCTCTGGAGAGACTCTCAGGGAGCGCCGAAGGGGAAAGCTAAATTTAGTGAAACTCTCAGGTAAAAGGACAGGGGATTTTATATTTGTATAGTAGATTTTTGTATTTGCTATCTTAAACCTTTGTTTGCCAGAGATTAATTTTATTTTAATCTCTTTTTATTTTCCCTAAAAATTTTCAACTAAAAAATTAAGGAGATGGATATAATAAATGAAAGCATTTATTACAGTACTTGGAAAAGACAAGGTAGGTATTATCTATAAAATAACTTCTGTATTATTCGAAAACAATATAAATATTTTGGACATTAACCAGACACTGATAGAAGATTATTTTACCATGATAATGCTTGTAGATCTGGGTACCATGAAAACAGATTTTATAAGTGTAAAAAATTCTCTTGAAAATAAAGCAAAAGAGATAGGTGTGGTTGTTAAAATTCAACGTGAAGACATATTTGCTTCTATGCAAGAAATCTAAACTGGAGTGTGAATTAAATGATAAATACTAAAAATATAATGGAAACAATAAACATGATAGATAAGGAAAATCTGGACATACGAACCATCACCATGGGTATATCTCTTATGGATTGTATTGACAGCGATAGCAAAAAAGCCAGAACAAAAATTTATGATAAAATAACAAGACATGCTGAAAATCTGGTTAAAACCGCAAAACAAATTGAAGTAGAATATGGCATACCAATAATACATAAAAGAGTGTCCGTTTCGCCTATTTCTCTTGTAGCCCAGTCCACTTCCGACAAAAATTATGTGGAATTTGCAAGCACCCTGGATAAAGCTACCGAGACTCTCGGCATAGATTTCATCGGAGGCTTTTCTGCACTCGTACATAAAGGATATTCTAAAGGGGATAAGATACTCATAGAGTCTATACCGGAAGCACTGGCATCCACCAAAAAAGTATGTTCTTCAGTAAATGTGGCAACTACAAAAGCTGGAATAAATATGGATGCAGTAAAGGATATGGGAAGAATAGTAAAAAAAACCGCTTATCTCACCAGAGAAAATGAAAGCATAGGATGCGCTAAACTTGTGATATTTTCAAATGCCGTTGAAGACAATCCTTTTATGGCAGGAGCATTTCACGGCATCGGAGAGGCCGATGCAATAATAAATGTAGGTGTCAGTGGTCCTGGTGTAGTAAAATCCGCACTGGAGGAAGTAAAGGGAGAAAATTTTAATATAGTGGCTGAAACCATAAAAAAGACTGCTTTCAAAATAACCAGAATGGGACAGTTAGTAGCTAGTGAAGCCTCAAAAAGATTAAATGTTCCCTTCGGCATAGTTGATCTATCTCTTGCCCCAACACCTGCCGTGGGTGACAGTGTGGCAAGAATTCTTGAGGAGATGGGTCTGGAGAGCTGTGGATGCCCGGGTACGACAGCAGCTCTTGCACTTTTAAACGATGCAGTTAAAAAAGGCGGCATAATGGCGGCATCACAAGTTGGTGGACTAAGCGGCGCATTTATACCGGTAAGTGAAGATGAGGGAATGATAAATGCAGTAAATGCGGGTTCACTTAATATAGAAAAATTGGAGGCCATGACCTGTGTATGCTCAGTAGGTCTGGATATGATAGGTATACCAGGTGATACTCCTGAATCCACTATATCTTCCATAATAGCAGATGAAGCTGCTATTGGAATGATAAACTGCAAAACTACTGCTGTAAGGTTAATCCCGGTTTACAATAAGTCTGTAGGAGAAGAGGCAAATTTTGGAGGTCTCCTTGGTAAAGCTCCTATAATGCCGGTAAGTAAATTTTCCAGTGAAGCCTTCATGAATAGAGGAGGCCGTATTCCAGCCCCTATTCACAGCTTTAAAAATTAATTTAGCAGCAAGTTAACAACAAATTCATATAGAGCTTGAGCCTGGCAACTGAATAAATTTGAAACAATAAAATAACTTATTTTCCCTCAAAACTATTTAGAATTATGAAAATTCGACGATAAATTAATAATTGTTATATATTTCTAAATTATGATATACGAGGTGAGACACTATGTTGTGGGAAAAGAAGTTCCTTTCAATCAATGAGCTAAGGCCTGGAATGATGTCCTCAAGCGATATAATTTTTGAAGATAAAATGTTGTTAGCTAAAAACACTGTTATTACAGAGTCACATATAAACAATTTAAAACAGAATTATGCAGTGGACAAAATTCAGGTTTATTTAAAAGATGATTCTGATGATCCCTTAATTATTCAGGAAAATTCAGTACAAAAAATAGAGAGTGATTTTAATGAATTTTCTTTGAATCTAAAACATATATTTGATAAGATATCCAATTTACCAGTTCCTGAAATGAATGAAATAAGAACTTTCTCAAAGAAAATACAGGAAGAATTTAAATCAGTGGGAATAGTTATAAGGAATATCGTATTCTACGGCAGTGGAAACGATACTATTTACAGACACAGTATAAACGTATCAGCTATTAGCTTTATACTGGGTAAATGGTTAAACTTTGATCAACGTGAATTGAACCTGCTGACCTATTCCGCCATATTACATGATTTTGGAAAAACTAAAATAAGCAAGGATATAATAGATAAAAAGGGTACCCTTACTTCTAAAGAGTATAAAATTATCAAAACCCATCCAGTCATAAGCTATAATTTTGTGAAGAGTATTCCATATCTGGACTCTTCTGTGAGTTACGGAGTGCTCATGCACCACGAAAAAATGGATGGCTCTGGATATCCATTGGGTATATCTGGAGATAAGATCCATTCATTTGCCAAGATAATAGCTATTGCAGATTTATTCGATGAGGTTAATTCTTCAAGATATTATAAAAAAGTGAAAGGTCCCTTTGAAGCTCTGCAGGTGATTCAGGAACAAAGTCTGGGGAAACTCGATCGTAAATACTGTGATATGTTTTTAAATCATATAATAAATTATTTTATGGGAGAAAATGTGCTGTTGAACAACGGGAAAAAATATAAGGTACTTCAAGTTAATATAAATGATCTAACAAGTCCTTTGCTTCTGGATCAAGGAGATTTTTTGGATTTGAAAAAGGAAAAAAATTTATATGTGGAAAAGCTGGTCATATAACCAGCTTTTTATTTTTATTTCGGGAGCGTACCTAGATTTGTGTAAATCAGATCCAGGTACGTTATTTTTACGTATACATAACTGGTAATAGTGGTAATAATAAGTATAAATAATTTTTGAAAGGAGACTCAATATGAATGTATTGGAA
>NZ_PVXP01000051.1 GCF_002995845.1 Clostridium luticellarii
ATTGCAATATCTGCCATGATTGCTGCATTTAAAATTTATATAATTTAATAATTGAAAATATATAAGAGATAAAATAGTAAAAAAGTAAAAAAATAATATAAAAATTCATAAAATGATATTGATCTGTCCATTAAATGGTGGTATTATAATTAAGACATTCATTTATCACAAAATAGTGTCGGTTTGTAGTTGTACATGCATTTAAATATTTTAAAAAATGAATTTACAATTACAGCGTAGGACAATGCATTGTTTGAATTTTTAATAATTAGTATTATGTTAATCATGAAATAATACAGAGATATTTATTTAACTTAATAATTGTAACAAAAATATATGAGGGGGCAATGATTCATGAAAGATATTTTCAGAAGAAAACCTATTGATATGCTTATTGCTGAAACGAAAGGGAAGGAATCCTTACAAAAAGTATTGGGTGCCTATGATCTTACCATGTTGGGCATAGGAGCAATCATAGGTACAGGTATATTTGTATTGACTGGAATAGCAGCAGCAAATTATTCCGGACCAGCACTTGTAATTTCATTTATTTTAGCAGGTATTGCCTGTGGTTTTGCAGCACTTTGTTATTCGGAGATAACGACTATGGTTCCTGTAGCAGGAAGCGCATATACCTATGGATATGCAGCACTGGGAGAATTTTGGGCCTGGATTATCGGCTGGGATTTGATTCTTGAGTATGCTTTTGCAATTGGTACAGTTGCAATTGGATGGAGCGGATATTTTACCAGCATATTGGAAAGCCTCGGGATTACACTTCCGACGGCTATTACAAAGGCACCGTTTGAAGGCGGACTTATTAATTTACCTGCGGTGGGAATACTCGTACTTATAACTTATATACTCATAAAAGGTGTTAAAGGAAGTACCAATACAAACAATGTAATCGTCTGGATAAAATTAGCAGTGGTTTTTTTGTTTATAATTTTGGCAGTAGGACATGTTAAGCCGGCTAACTGGCATCCATTTATGCCTTATGGATGGAATGGAGTTTTTTCCGGTGCGTCGGTAATATTCTTTGCATATATAGGATTTGATGCCGTTTCCACTGCAGCAGAAGAGGTTAAAAATCCTCAGAAGGATTTACCCAAGGGTATCATAAGTTCCTTGATTATTTGTACTGTATTGTATATTGTAGTATCGGCAATACTGACAGGTGTTGTTCCATATTACAAATTTAAAGAGACTTCAGCTCCTGTGGCATTTGCACTTCAGCAGATAGGGATAAACTGGGGTTCCGCATTGGTTTCAGTGGGTGCAATTTGCGGCTTGACTTCGGTGCTTATCGTTATGATGTTCGGTCAGACCCGTGTACTGTTTGCAATGTCCAGAGACGGACTTTTGCCCAAGGTATTTGGTCACGTAAATTTGAAATATCATACTCCGGTAAAGAGTACAATACTTGTTGGCATTGTAACCATGGTTGTAGCTGGTTTTACGCCCATTGCAATTGTTTCAGAGCTTACAAACATAGGTACATTGACAGCATTTATGATAGTATCTGCTTCGGTTATAGTTTTGAGAAAAAGAGAACCGGATAGGCCGAGAGGATTCAGGGTTCCATTTTCACCTGTAGTTCCAATTCTTTCAATAGCAGCATGCGGATTCCTGGTAGCACATCTTCAGGCAGTGACCTTGTGGAGATTTGTAATATGGCTTGCTGTTGGACTGGCAATTTATTTCCTGTATGGATATAATCACAGTACTGTTACTGACGATAATCATGGAGAAAAAGTTATATAAATAAAAAGTTATTGTGAGAGTTAAAAGGGTGGTGCTGTAAAATTACTTCTCAAAATAGTTTTACAGCACTTCATCTTTCTATTTAAATAATATAAAAAATAGAAAAATTGCAGAAAAACTATTGACATTTAGTTCATAAGGTATTATTATCATCACATATAATAAATTTGAAAATCAATTATGACTGTAATTTATAAATATAAAAACTGTGACAGGGAAGAGTAAATGGTAAAAGATTTTAAAGAGAGTGAGGATAGGTGAAAGCTCACGAATTAGATACTGTTGAAAATCACCCTGGAGTTGTAAGCTGAAATAATAGTAAGCTATGCCGGCAAAGCCGTTAATGAAATCAAGTAAAAAATTGGGTGGTACCGCGGACCAAACTTCTCGCCCCAGGTGAGGTAGTTTGGTTTTTTTATATGCAAATTTTTAAAAGATTGCTGTATGAGGTTAAAAAATTAAGAAGACCATAGTTATTTTTAACCTTTTTCAGAAAATAAATACAAAAAAGTAAAATATAGTATGTTAAAAAAATAACAATCAGGGGGCTTTATATATGAAAATGAAAGGTGCAGAGGTACTGTTAAAGTGTATGTCAGAACAGGGAGTTGATATTGTTTTTGGTTATCCAGGAGGGGCGGTTCTGCCTATATATGATGCTTTATACAGCTCGAAGATAACTCATATAATGACTGCTCATGAGCAAGGGGCGGCTCATGCTGCAGACGGATATGCCAGATCTACAGGTAAAGTTGGAGTGGTGATTGCAACTTCAGGTCCAGGGGCGACCAATACAGTAACTGGAATTGCCACAGCTTACAGGGATTCTGTTCCAATGGTGGTATTTACCGGACAGGTATCCTTGAATCTTCTGGGAAAAGATTCTTTTCAAGAAGTGGATATAAAAGATATTACAGCATCTATAACCAAGAAAAATTATATAGTAAAAAATGTGAAGGATTTGGCGGGTATAGTGAGGGAAGCTTTTAAAATAGCGGCTTCCGGAAGGCCGGGACCTGTATTGGTTGACATTCCAAAGAATATACAGGAGGCAGAAGTTGAGTATGAATCTGGTATTAATACTTTGAATTTTTCTGATGAAATAAGTTCTGCCAAGGAGGAGTATGACAGTAATCTGGATAAAGCAGTTGATATGATAGGTAATAGTGAAAGGCCGGTTATTTATTCCGGCGGAGGATCTGTCATATCCGGTGCTCAAAAGGAACTTGTGGAATTGGCGGAAAAAATGGATTCGCCTGTTACCTGCTCTCTTATGGGAATGGGAGCTTTCCCGGGAAATCATAAAAATTATATGGGAATGGTGGGTATGCACGGCAGTCCCTGTTCGAACTATGCTGTGAGCAATTGTGATTTGCTTATAGCCATAGGTGCCCGATTCAGTGACAGAGTCATAAGTAAAGTGGATGCTTTTGCACCTGGAGCAAAGATAATTCATATAGACATAGATGAAAGGGAATTTGGCAAAAATATAAATGAGGATGTTTCTATAAAGGGAGATGTGAGGGAGGTTCTGAAGAAAATAAATTTCAGAATAAAAAACGTCAGCCATGAAAGATGGATGCAGAGAATAAAGGAATGGAAAATGGAAGAACAAGATCCTTTTAAAGAAAATTGCAGGCTGAGTCCCAAATTTATAATGAATTCTCTTTATAAAATTACTAAAGGAGACTGTATAATAACCACAGAGGTGGGACAGAATCAGATCTGGACTGCCCAGTATTTTAAATTTTTAAAGCCGCGTACGTTTATATCTTCTGGAGGACTTGGAACTATGGGATATGGATTAGGTGCCTCCATAGGTGCTTCCATAGGAAACCCTGGGAAAAAGGTAATAAATGTGGCGGGTGATGGAAGCTTCAAAATGAATTCCGTGGAGCTTGCCACTATTTCAAAATATAAATTACCTATTGTACAGCTGCTTTTGAATAATCATGCTTTAGGGATGGTATATCAGTGGCAGGACATGTTCTACAATAAGAGATTTTCCAATACGGAACTTGGAGAGGATGTAAATTTCATCAAATTGGCAGAAGCTTATGATATAGAGGGCTTTAAAATAGAAAGCAATGATGAAGTTGAGGAAGTTTTAGGAAAGGCTTTAAATTTGAACAAGCCTGTTATAGTAGAATGTAATGTAAAAAGGCAGGAAAGAGTTCATCCTATTGTTCCGCCAGGTGCGGCCATAACGGATATTATACAGTAAGTAAGATGGAGAGATTACTCTGATGGTAATCTCTCCTTATATCTATGCCTTTTTTACTATTTTTCCCGTGAAGGATTCATAAGAGTATAAAAGTATACATATGATATAGGAATCAATTAAAGTTAAAAGTAGAGTCTGCACCATCCTTGGTATCCATAAAAGCATAAATCCTTTTGTCATAAGAGCTGGAGTGAATATCAACAGAATATATGTGTTGACAGTGGATACGAGAATACCGGAAATTCCCAGGGATATAACCAGCTTAAAATAACTGCTGTTTATGAAATCATGGGCTTTTCCACTTCCTTTTTTAATGAATACGTTTAGAATGAACAGCATAATTCCTATAGCGCTTATAAGCATGAGACCAGTTCCGAGATATTGAGATTTTGTGCCTAAAGATGCAAGTAATTTGCCCGGAGAAGACTGAGGCAGGAATTTTGCCATTGTGAAATTAAATAAACCTACTAAAAATAATAGTATGAAAAAAATGTTATAGCAATTTACAACTTTATGTTCTTCAGTGTTTTTAATACGTTTCCATATGACAGCAGGTAAAATTCCGGCAATTATATTGGTTATAGTGAGCAGTGGAATATATGCTCCCATGGGATTTATTACATATCCAAGTACATCCACAAGGCCGCCGGCAATTCCACCGTAGAGCGGACCAAATAGAAGACCTGGGATTATATAAAATATGGCGCTGAAGCTTATTCTCATTGTAAGTATACCAGCAGCAGCTATCAATATGGAAAAAGATCTTAAAATCAGTGCAATAGCAATAAATACGGCAGTAGTGACCAGAAATTTTGTATTCATTCTATTTTTCATTTTTTTACCCCCAGTGTTTATTTTATTTGATTTTCAAGGAGTTAATTGACTTTCAATAGAAACACCTCTTTTCTCTTTAATGTAGTCACACTAAAGAGAAAAGAGGTAGATACAAAATCTCTTTAATGTAACAGCGGAAGCAATATTATATCATAAGCTTTAAATTTATAATGCAAAATATTTAAGCTTTTCGTCTAGAGACAACCTCCCATTCTCTAACACTTAATGCATAATATTTACTCTGCTACCTTATTTAATTATATAAAATAGCGGTGGCGTTGTCCATATATTTTTGTAATGGTTTTTAGTTAAGAAGATCTGTTCAACTGAGCAGATCTTTTACGTCTTTGTATACAAGTATATTTGATATGCCTCCGCAGTAGCGTATTATTCCGTCTATTACGGTTATGGGTGGCTCAAATCCTTTTTCTATGATGTGTTTAACCCTGATTTCTTCTCCATCTGAAAATTTTGCTTTATCCAACTCCACAAAGCTTATATCTATATCCTCAGATACATCGCTTATCTCTAGAAAGTTTTTCAAATTGCAGTACAGATCTTTAGTTTTCATAAATGTAAGTTTATCTGAAGTACTGGAAGTATTACTGCTGCTTTTGCATTTTGGACAATTTAAACATCCTGGATTATGACCGGGACATGAGAGGTCATTTCTGCTTGCACAGTAGTCTATTCCAGATAAAATGGCATTTTTATTTCCGTATATGTTTATTTTTATTTTCATACAGTACAATCCTTTCATATTTTGATTTTTACATCCACAGTAATTTAAAATACCCTCCTGTTGACAAAATGATCATTTAAAAATAGAATTATTATATTATAGTAAATTGCTGTGATTTATATATAGAATGTATAGAATTTTCTATTTTATAGGGGGAATAATTATGAAGAGAGAAATATATATGGATTATGCAGCTACAACCTTTGTAAAGCCAGAGGTTTTAAAAGAGATGAATCCATATTTTACTGAGTATTTTGGCAATCCTTCTTCTGTTTATTATATATCAAGAAAAACCAAGATGGCAATAGTTAAAGCCAGGGAAAGTGTATCGAAAACCATAAATGCAAATAAAGACGAAATATTTTTTACAAGCGGAGGATCGGAGGCAGACAACTGGGCCATAAAGGGAATTGCCCTGGCCAATGGGAACAAGGGCAGGCATATAATAACTACAAAAATAGAACATCATGCGGTTTTGAACACCTGTGGATATTTGGAGAAGCATGGATTTGAAATAAGCTATCTTCCAGTAGACAAATCTGGAAGAGTGGATCTGGATAGTTTAAGGAAAGCTATTAGAGAAGATACCATACTTGTATCTGTAATGTTTGCAAATAATGAAATAGGGACATTGGAGCCTATAGAGGAAATAGGTAAATTATGCAGAGAAAAGGGAA
Source organism: Clostridium luticellarii (assembly GCF_002995845.1). Lineage (GTDB taxonomy): Bacteria > Bacillota > Clostridia > Clostridiales > Clostridiaceae > Clostridium_B > Clostridium_B luticellarii. The sequence continues at coordinate 6,242 of NZ_PVXP01000051.1, forward strand.
TTTTATTTCATACAGATGCAGTTCAGGCAGTTGGTAATGTACCCATTGACGTACAAAAAATGAATATAGATTTACTTTCCATGGCAGCACATAAGTTTTATGGCCCCAAAGGAATGGGAGCTCTTTACATTAAAAAGGGAATTAAAATAGACGGCTTGATACAGGGAGGCTCTCAGGAAAGAGGAAGAAGAGCTGGTACAGAAAATATTCCTGGAATAGTGGGTATGGGAAAAGCATTGTCCCTTGCATCGGAAAATATGAATGAAGAAAGTAAAAGACTGACATATTTACGTGACAGGTTAATAGATGGACTTTTAAAAATACCTGGTACCAGACTAAATGGATATAGAACAAACAGGCTTCCAGGTAATGTGAATGTGACCTTTGATTCTGTAGATGGAGAGGTTCTGGTCATGGCTCTGGATGATATTGGAATATATGCTTCCACAGGAAGTGCATGTTCCGCAGGTTCAATAGAACCTTCCCATGTACTCACTGCCATAGGGCTTTCCGATAAAAATGCCAAAAGTTCCTTGAGGCTTACTCTGGGAGCAAAAACTACTGAAGAGGATGTGGATTATGCGGTGTCTTCACTGAATGAAATAATCTCCAAATTAAGGGAAAATAATAAAAAATGGAGTGAAAGAATAGATTAAGAATTTACATTTTAATTGGAACAGGTGATAAAATGGGAAAAAAAGTGGTAGTAGGTATGAGCGGCGGTGTGGATAGTTCTGTTGCAGCATATCTTTTAAAAAAGCAGGGATATGAGGTAATAGGAGTGACCATGCAGGTATGGCAGGATGATGATTACTATCAGGGAATGGAGGGAGGATGCTGTTCCCTGAGTGCAGTAGAGGATGCCAGGGCTGTAGCATACCATTTGAATATCCCCTATTATGTTATGAATTTCAAGGATGTATTCAGACAGAATGTAATAGATTATTTTATAAATGAATATATGAAGGGCAGAACTCCCAATCCTTGTGTGGCATGTAATAAATACATCAAATTTGAAGAGCTGCTGAAAAGAGCCATGGAGCTGGGGGCAGATTATGTGGCCACAGGTCATTATGCTACAGTGGAAAAAAGAAATGACAGATATGTACTGGTGAAATCTAAAGATGTTAGAAAAGATCAGACCTACGCCCTTTACAATTTGACTCAATTTCAGCTGGCTCACACCTTAATGCCCTGCGGTATATATAATAAAGTAGAAGTTAGGGAAATAGCCAGAAAAATAGGCCTTGCGGTACACGATAAAAGAGATAGTGAGGAAATATGTTTTATTCCCGACAATGATCATGGTTCCTATATAAAAAGAGTTGTGCCAGTTGGGGTAAAGGAAGGTAATTTTGTGGATGATGAAGGCAATGTATTGGGAAAACACAAGGGCATAGTCTTCTATACCATAGGTCAGAGGAAGGGTCTTGGAATAGCCTTCGGCACGCCCATGTACGTTACGGACATAAATCCGGTTACCAATGAAGTGGTGCTGGGAAAACAGGAAGACATCTTCAAGAAAAGTTTGGTTGCAGGGAACTTGAATTTCATTCCATTTGAAAAATTGACGGCTCCTATGCAGGTTCAGGCTAAAATAAGGTATTCTGCCTTACCTGCACAAGCGACAATAAGTATGCTGGATGAGAAAAGAGTGAAGGTGGAATTTAATGAAAGACAAAGGGCCATTACTAAAGGGCAGTCAGTAGTATTTTATAAGGGAGATCTCCTTGTTGGAGGCGGAGTCATTGAAAGTGTTCAGTAAACGGGATGCTGGAATTATATAATTAAATATTGACTTTATTAAAATGCACTGTCTGATCTGCCGGCCGTGCATTTTTTAACTCCAGCTGGTAACAAATGATACTGATAATTTACGCAATTTAATATATTATGTAGAAAATAATATATTGTAGGAGGGAAAAAATCATGAGAGTACTTATAATATGTTCTGAAAAGAGTGGAAAATTACCTGAAAACGAATTCTATATAAAAACGGACAGCCGGTTTGCAAATTCAAAATTTATACCTAATATGCTGGATGCCAAAGAGGTATGCACAGTATGCGGGAAAAAATGTATCTGGTGTCGTGGAAAATATAAATTGAATTTTGGGGATAATATAAGTGAAATAGTAAAACTTCCGGATCTATACAGAAAATTTGAGGACAATCCACTTGAATATCTTCCGGATAAATTTAAAAAGCATGATGTAGCTGTTATCATAGGAATACATGAAGATATACTGGTGGAACTTCCAAAATTGATATATGAAAGCGGTGGGAAAGCTGTGATAGTGCCCTGCGAAAGTGGAGAATGGGCATCAAAGTGGACCAGGGAAAAGATGGTGGAGGAATGTGAAAAATACAATCTTCAGTATGCCTTTCCAAAACCTTTTTGTACTTTGAAATATGGAAAATTTCCCATAATAAATGAATTCATAGACTTTTTCAAAATGGGGAGGCCCAGATTCAAATTAACAGTAGATGAGAAAGATGTAATAGTTAAGGCGGAAGTGATTATATCGGCACCCTGTGGAAACGGGTATAATATAGCAAAACATCTTGTAGGCAGAACGCTGGGGGAAGATGCCAGAAAAGCCCTGGCAAAATATTGGCACAGCTATCCCTGCCTTGGGGACATGCACATAGATAAGGAACTGGGAGATACACCTCTTCACATAAGCGGATACACCCATTACAGTGCACTGGAAAACGCCCAAATAGCTAGAGTTTAAAAATATGAATGAATATAGAAAATATTTAAATCACATAATATAAATAAGTAAATTTATAATAACACAACTATTTAAGGGAGAAAAAATTATGGGTGATTATAATCTTCAAAGGGAAGAAATAGAGAGAGTATATGGAAAGGTCAGCCCTTTTGAATTCAAAGACAGACTTATAGATCTAGCTGAAGAATCTGAGAAAAGCGGAGTGAGATCCCTCCTGGATGCAGGCAGAGGAAATCCTAATTGGATTGCAGCCGCTCCAAGGGAAGCCTTTTTTACCTTTGGTCAGTTTGCACTGGAAGAAAGCCGCAGGGTGTGGAATGACAGTGCACTGGCAGGTATGCCCCAAAAATCGGGAATCAGCGGGCGTTTTGTGAATTTTTTAAAGATAAATGGAAAAGCTCCTGGAATCAAGCTTCTGAAGAAGATGATCAATTATGGCATTACAATAAAAAATTTTGATGCAGATGAGTGGATATACGAACTGGCAAATGGAATTATAGGGGATACTTATCCTCAGCCTGACAGGATGCTCAAACAGGTAGAAAGTGTGGTTCATGATTATCTTATTCAGGAGCTGTGCTATAATGAGCCCCTGGAGAGAAAATTCGATTTGTTTGCAGTAGAAGGGGCCACTGCGGGGATGTGCTATATATTTGACAGTTTGATTGCAAACAATATATTATCCAGGGGAGATAAAATAGCAATTATGGTACCTATTTTTACACCTTATCTGGAAATTCCACATCTACCCAGATATGATTTTGAAGTAATTGAACTTTTGGCACAGGATACTGATGAAAATGGAATCCACAGGGGACAATATCCGCTTTCGGAATTAAAAAAACTTTGTGATCCGGATATAAAAGCATTATTTGTGGTCAATCCCAGCAACCCGCCTTCTGTGGCAATGGAACCCGGGGCAGTGGAGAAGCTGAAACAAATTGTTGAAAAAAATAATCCTGATTTGATGATAATCTCGGATGATGTATATGGAAACTTTATAGATAACTTTCATTCGTTAATGGCGGATTTGCCTTATAATACAATTGGCGTGTATTCATTTTCAAAATATTTTGGAGTAACGGGCTGGAGACTTGGAACTATTGCACTGTACCAGGATAATGTATTTGACAAATTACTTGGTGAATTGGATTCAGATAAAAAAGAAAAAGCTAAAAGGCGGTATGCGGCACTTTCCACCAATCCTGAACGAATTCCATTTATAGACAGGATTGTAGCAGACAGCAGACAGGTAGCTCTGGATCATACCGCGGGATTATCTACACCTCAGCAGGTACAAATGGCATTTTTTTCACTATTTTCTTTAGTTGACAGAGAGAGTGAGTATAAAAAAATGGCTAAAGACATTTGCCGTCGGCGAAAAAAACTTTTGTTTGAAGGATTGGGGATTAAAACAAGTGAAGATCCTTTCAGTGCATCCTACTATGCTCAATTTAACCTGTTGGAATGGGCCAGTGACAATTACGGTGAAGAATTTGCCCGATATTTGAAGTGCAACTACAGAACTGTAGATATTCTTTTGAAGCTTGCACAGGAATCTTCTATTGTACTTTTAGGAGGCGGTGGTTTTCATGGCTCCAGCTGGTCTATAAGAATATCTCTGGCAAATTTGGAGGACGAAGCCTATTCGAAAATAGGTCAGGTTATTCGCGGCATACTGGAGCAATATGCTGTAAACTGGAAAACACATGGGAAAACAAAGAGTCCCATGTCCATTCCTCAAAAATAATTTGATCAAGTAATTCTTGGGTTCAGATGAAGGCTTAAACTAATAATTCTTCTACACAACAATTGTATCAGATATTTTGATTTTTCACTAGTTATTAAAGTCAGTGATTATATTTTGGATGTATCTGGTACATTTATTTTTAATATTTTATATAAATTGTTCGATATTTTAAGCTTCAATTAATTAACATCAATGAAAATATTGTAAATATCAACTTTGACTCATTATCATTACTTCTGTTGCCTTTATATCTGCACTGACATTTGAGCCAACACCTATACAAAGAGCATTTATGGATTGAGTTGGAATTATTGCTGAAACAATATGTCCGCAGCCAATATCTACAACTACTTTTCCAACTACATCGCCTTTAGTTATTTTAGTAATTACCCCGGGAAAATGATTCCTAGCACTAAATTCGGTATCACCATTTTGTTTTCTTATCATTACAGAAGTTGCTGTAAAAACAACATTAACTTTTGAACCTTGTCTAAGGTTAAGGTTTTTTATTGAAGCAGCTGTAATTATAGCAGAAGCCAAATGTTTACAACCCAAGTCAATCTGCACCTCTCCGACAACTCCAGTTACTTCCACGGATATAACTACTCCAGGGAACTGATTAAGTGCACTTAACGTCATATTTGAATTACCATAATTATCAGATTGTGGTATAATATGATAATTATTTTTTGAAAAATATCTATATGGACAATATCTATTATACATCTCCCTAGGATAATTTATGGGGTTATTATAGCGACGTCCTCTGTAATTTACATTCATTTTTAAATCCTCCAAATAATATTGTATACACAATTATTATATATATATTTATTAGATGTTGCTACGATATTCTGAACATGAATTTACCCTTACAATTATGAATTTATCTTTTCATTTTAGGGATGTAAAGTAAAAAACACTTGACTTGGAGTTAACTCTAAGTATTAAACTAGATCCAAAGGGGGAAAATAAATATGAAAATAACGGTGATTACAGGGAGTCCCCATAAAGATGGGACTTCGGCACTTTTGACTGAAAAATTTATAAAAGGAGCAAAAGAGGCCGGAAATGATGTGTTTCGTTTTGATGCAGCTTTTGAAGATATAAAGCCCTGTCTTGGCTGCGGCCATTGTAGGGTGAACAGTTCAGCGTGCGTTTACAATGATTCTATGAATAAGTTGAATGAAAAGCTGATACCGGCGGATATGGTGGTATTTGTTACACCGCTTTACTATTTCGGAATGTCAGCACAGATAAAAGCAGTAATAGATCGTTTCTATGCCAATAATTGTAAATTGATGGAAAGTAATAAAAAAGCAATTCTTATGGCAACCGCCTATGATTCAAATACAGGAACAATGCAGTCACTTGAGGAACATTATAAGAGAATTGTTCATTATCTGAAATGGGAAAATGCAGGGGTGCTCCTGGCAACGGGCTGCGGTACAAGAGGAGATATTGAAGGAACAGATTATCCAAATCAAGCGTATAAAATGGGAAAGAATATAATATGAAGAGGTGTTATTATGGCTAAAAAACTAGGATTTGGATTTATGCGGTTACCAGTTATAGATAAAGAAGATCAGACAAGTATTGATTTTGAGCAATTGAATAAAATGGTGGATATTTTCTTGAAAAGAGGTTTTACTTATTTTGATACGGCTTATATGTATCATAATTTTAAAAGTGAAATTGCTTTGAGAGAGGCATTAGTAAAACGTCATCCAAGAAATTCTTTTACAGTGGCTACAAAAATGCCAACTATGTTTTTAAAAAGGACAGAGGACTTGAAGAAAATTTTCAATGAGCAGCTGGAAAAAGTCGGCGTGGATTATTTTGATTATTACTTGCTTCACAGTCTTGGCGTAAATAATTATAAAATTGCCAGGAAATTAAATGCGTTTTCTTTTGTTCGGAAAAAGAAGGAAGAAGGAAAAGTCAGGAATATAGGTTTTTCTTTTCATGATACAGCTGATTTATTGGATGAAATACTAACAGCACATCCGGAGATGGATTTTGTCCAGCTGCAGATAAACTACCTGGATTGGAAAAGTGAAAGCATTCAGTCTGAAAAATGTTATGAAGTGGCGAAGAAACATAACAAGCCCGTTATTGTTATGGAGCCGGTTAAAGGCGGTACATTGGCAAAAGTGCCTGAGAAAGTAGAAAAGTTATTTAAAGAATATCATCCGGATATGTCTATACCATCCTGGGCCATACGATTTGCAGCAAGCCGTGAGAATGTGATGATGGTATTAAGCGGAATGTCCTCTATGAAGCAGTTACTTGATAATACAGGATATATGCAGGAATTTAAATCTTTTGTTCCGGAAGAATATGAGATTGTAAACAGTGCAGTCAAAGTTATTAATGAAACTATTGCAGTACCCTGTACAGCATGCCAATACTGTGTGGATGGATGTCCCCAGAATATTGCAATACCAAAATACTTTGCACTGTATAATGCAGAGGAACAGGCATTGAATAAGGATTTTTCAGTGCGGAATATATATTATAATAATTATATTAAAACATATGGTAAAGCATCTGATTGCATTAAGTGTAAAAAATGCGAGAAAATCTGTCCCCAGCATATTAAAATTACAAATTATTTGGAAAAGGTAGCAGGTGCATTTGAAAATCATTAGAAGAACTTGATAGAAACGGACATGTCCGTGAGGACCGGCCGGTATTTTATATCAATAATGATGTCATGTAGTCCAACCGCTTAAATATAACCCGCTTAACAGGTACTTTGTTAAGCGGGTTTATGCTATATGATTTAAAACTTATGGGGTAGCATTGGATTTGTTGGACTTAATCAAACGCCACAATGTAGTTCGGCTGATATCAAGGCTTTCAGCAGCTTTGGTCTGATTACCGCCGTATACTTCAAGTACTTCACGCACTATGCTTTTATTGATTTCACTAAGAGAACGTGACAGGTCAAGTGGCTTTGTTGAATACCTTGAGTAGAATGAAGTGGGAGAAATAGCTTTTTCTTTATTTAAAACTTCCTGTACCTCATCAGAAGATATATAGGGTCCTTTGCTTATTACAGCGAGGTTTTGCATGACCCGGTTAAATTGTATGTAGTTGTATGGCCATGAAAATTTACAGAGCATCTGCAGGGCATCCGGGCTAATTCCTAAAATTTGTTTTTCCATATTCATGTTTAACTTGTTGAGGTATAATTTCATTATTGAATCCATGTGTGATAAGTTATCCCTTAATGTTGGCAAAGTTATAATAAAGCAATGTAGTTGATTTATAAATTTCATCATATCTGAATTCAGAGTTCCTTTACTAGAACTTGTATAAGAAAGTATAACTCTGTTTCTTTTCCAAATTTCCATATCCGTCATAGCAATTAAAAGTTGTTTCTGCTGATATCTGCATAAGGCATTTACATTTTTGATAAAGATGGTATTACCGGCATCACATAGAGGAGAATTGTGGTGATTTAAGAGATAATCCCATATCTTATCACTTAATAGGGGGCAGTTGATTTCAATAAATGGTTGCTTTTTTATAGGACTTTGTAAATATATGGCTTTTGCAACTTGCTTTTTACCTACCCCTTCTTCACCGGAAATAACTACTGGATATAAATTCTGATTTATCTGAGTGATAGTATTGTTAAGTTGTACAATGGGACTGGCTATACTGTAGGTGCTGTTGAGATAATCTTTTTCCACTTCTTCCATGTTGCTATAATTGATACCGCATTTGTTGCCTGAGAGAGGGGGCTTACTGACATTAAAATAAAATGCCGTATATTCTATTTTATCTGAAATAATTCGCTGTGCCTGAATGGAATAAAGCAGATTGTTTTGACGGTGTATAAAACGTCTTTTGCCGCATTTTGGCACTTCATCTATTTTTTTACGGAGCATATCCAAAATGTAAGGCTCATCATTAATGTAAGGCTCATCATTTAAAAGAGTAGAATAAAATAATTTTCCGTCCCGGGTAAAAACTATTGTCTGAGTGTCTTTTCCCTGGAGAAGCTGTCTCAGGAAATGATTCTCGGATATCATGTGGTCATAATTGCTGCAGTATAAGATAGAAGTGTCAAATGCAGTGCGAATACTTTCTATACCTGAAGTAATCAGGAATGCATTCATATCAAGTTTTCTGGCAGTTGTATAGGTAATCATATCACAGAGAATGGCATAATAGCTGGAGGACTTTAAATTTTGCAAAACGGATATGATTTCATCTGTACGGTCTATTGCAAACACATCAATTTTATAGGGCAGCAGCTCCTTTAGAGATAAAAGATTTTCTGTGATATTTGAAAAACCGATTACCGCAACTTTTTTAGTGTCAGCATCTGATAATTTTAGAGTACGTAAAATATCATAAGCAGATGTTTTAATCTCAATTACAGGTATTGAAACTGACTGTTGTATTAATTTGGCGGTGCCGCCTCGGGATATTATAACATCATAGTTTTCATGAAAGTTATTTTGTGCGATTTCTACGCCCTTCTTTAAATCACCTACTGTAATTGTAAGATCTATATCAGGATATTGTTTTGCAAGTTTTGTAAGCAGAGATTTCATGCTGGCATAAGGTGCGATGGCTAAAATTCTTATTTTAGAGGACATTTTATATCTCTCCCATCCAATATGTTTAAATTTGAAACAGTTATATTATTATTATAATATATAATAATATAATTGCAATATTTTTTAATATATGTTTCTAAAATGAACAAAAAATATGGATGTTTTTGTTTAACGCCAGTATAGGTTTCTAGTATAATGATCCCGTAAACATAAGAAATATATAATTTTTGAAATTAAACTAGCATAATGATTTGAGGAGACACTACATGATTAAATTGTTGATAATAGCAGATGATTTTACAGGAGCATTGGATACAGGCGTGCAATTTGCAACCTGCGGTGCTCAGACCTATGTTGTAGTTGATGCCGAAATTGATTATACAAAGATAGCTTCTAATATAGAAGTGTTGGTAATTGATACAGAAACGCGCCACCTTAATAAGACAGCAGCTTACCAGAAAGTGTTTTCAATTGTGAAGCAGGCAAGTAAAATGGAAATTCCTTATATATACAAAAAAACTGATTCTGCCTTACGTGGAAACATTGGCTCAGAACTTACTGCGGCGATACAAGCCAGTGGAGAAAAACATATTCATTTTGTCCCTGCCTTTCCACAAATGGGTCGTACCACTGTAAACGGAGTGCATTATGTAAATGGGATTCCTATTTCCAAAAGCGTTTTCGGCCAAGATCCATTTGAGCCGGTCCGCCATTCAGATATTAGGGAAATTATTGCCTCCCAATCTGATATTCAAGTCAATATTTTGAAAAATAAAGTTCTGGAATCCTGTGTATCAATGAAGGGAATTCTATTATACGATTCCAGCTGCAACCAAGATATTGAGAATATTGTCGCTGAATTAATAAAAAAAGATGAAATACATTTGATGGCTGGCTGTGCAGGACTCGCTTGTGTTCTATCCCATAAGTTTAAATGGAAAGGTAAACAACGTCAGATATTTGAGATAAAAGATAGAATACTTGTAGCTTGTGGTAGTGTCAATCCCATTTCTGTTGCACAGTGTAATGATGCCGAAAATAAAGGAGCTCCGCGTTTTAAACTTACAGCCGGGCAGAAACTGAATCCTGATTGGATTAAAAGTTATGCTGCAGATGCATTTATTCGGCAACTATATGATGCCTGCAAAAAAAATCATATAGTTATTCTGGATACCAATGACAGTGAAAATGGTGAATCTGCTGTGGCATATGCACGGAAAAAGGGAATTTCGCCGGTAAAGATGCGCGTGGATATTGTATCTACTATGGCATGTGTTTTGAAGAGGTTAATTGACAGGGGATTTGATAGTACGATTTTCATTATGGGAGGTGATTCACTTGTTGAATTCGTACGTCAGGCTGGAATTAAAGCAATATCTCCTGTTTGTGAGATAGAGTGCGGTGTTGTATTATCACAGTTCAAGTATCACCATAGAATTTTAAATGTTATTTCAAAATCTGGTGGATTTGGACAAAGTACTTTGTTTAGTGATTTGTATGATACAGTATTAAGATTAAATGAAGGGAAGGATGCATGAAATGCGTAGTCAATACAATCTCAAATTACCGCATAGTGTGTACAGCGGCAAGAATTCATTGGAAAATATAAAATCCATACTTTTGGAAAATAAAGTTGACAAGCTAGCCATTTTTACTGATAAAGGAATAGAGAGAGCAGGGCTTTTAAACTATCCTATGGAATTTGTGAAACAAACCGGTGTTGATGTAGTTGTGCTGGATGATCTGCCAGCGGAACCTACATACAAGCAGGTACAAAAACTTGTAGATCGATTTAAGGAAAGTAAGGCCGATTTTATTATGGCTGTAGGCGGCGGCAGTGTCATGGATACTGCAAAACTTGCCAGCATACTGCTGACAGATCGGTATGGAGTCTATGAATTATTGAGTAGACCCCAATTGGCTAAAAAATGTATGAAGACTTTGATGATACCTACAACAGCAGGAACTGGATCCGAGGCCACTCCTAATGCTATTGTAGCAGTACCGGAGAAAGAATTGAAAATAGGTATTGTAAACGATGATATGATTTCGGATTATGTCATTCTGGATGCAATTATGATTAAAAAATTATCCAGGAAAATTGCGGCTTCTACGGGAATAGATGCACTTGCCCATGCCATCGAGTGTTTTACCAGCAACAAGGCAAATCCTTTTAGTGACATATTTGCTTTGGAAGCTTTGGACATGATACTCAATAATATTGTTCAGGCCTGCGATAATCCTGAAGCAATGGATGCCAAGAATAAAATGCAGATTGCCAGCTTTTATGCAGGAATTGCCATCACTGCATCTGGAACAACGGCAGTACATGCGTTGAGTTATCCGCTTGGTGGCAAATATCATATTGCACATGGGGTTTCCAATGCAATTCTTTTAGTACCTGTTATGAAATTTAACGAGCAGGTATGTGTCGGGAAACTTGCTGAAGCATATGACAGGTGTGTTCATATAGAAAAAAACTGCACCACTGTTGAGGAAAAAAGCAAATTTATGATTGACCAGTTTGAGAAGATTGTGAAACATCTTGATATTCCCACATCACTTTCTGTCTTTGGCGTACCTGAATCTGATCTTGATATACTGGTTGATTCAGGGATGCAGGTTACACGTTTGCTGGACAATAATATGCGTAAAGTTACTTCAGAGGATGCACGTAAATTGTATAAGCAGATTTTATAGTTAAAATTTTAGAGAAGGAGAGTTTTAGAATGAAACAAGTTGAAGTCAAGGGAATTATCCCACCTATACTCACTCCTATGAATGATGATGAGTCTATAAATGTTACCGTACTTCGGGAGCAGGTAAACCGTCAAATTGAAAATGGTGTACATGCATTATTTTGTTTTGGCACCAATGGTGAAGGATATATTCTGAATAAAAAAGAGAAGCAGGTAGTTCTTGAAACGGTATTAGAGGAAACCAACGGCCGTGTGCCTGTTTATGCAGGAACTGGCTGTATTTCCACCAAAGAAACAATTGAACAGTCAAAAATGGCTATGGATGCAGGTGCTGATGTATTAAGCATTATTACACCTAGTTTTGCTGTGGCAAGTCAAGACGAATTGTATGAACATTATTATGCTGTTGCAAAAGCGGTGGATATGCCTATTGTTTTGTACAATATTCCTGCCCGCACTGGTAATGCATTGACACCGGAAACAGTGGGGAGATTGAGTAAAATTGCCAATATTGTAGGTGTAAAGGATTCTTCTGGAAATTTTGCAAATATACTCGGGTATATTTCAGCTGCGGAGAAAGAAAATAATTTCAATGTGTTATCCGGCAATGACCAGCTGATTTTATGGACATTGAAGGCCGGAGGTACTGGCGGCATTGCAGGTTGTGCCAATGTTTATCCCCATACTATGGCATCAATTTACAATTGCTATATGGAAGGTAATTGGGAACAGGCCAAAAAATACCAGGACAGCATAGCCAGCTTTCGAGCCTGCTTTAAATATGGGAATCCAAATACAGTTGTAAAAACTGCAGTGGCATTATTAGGTTACAATGTGGGCAGGTGCCGTGCACCGTTTAATCAACTGCCTGAAGAGGGAATCAAGGTTTTGAAGAAGGTGCTGAAAGAAAATGCAGATAAAGGAATGAGTTAAATAATTTGTCGCTTGAAAGTGAAGGAGGAAAGCAAATGCTTAAACGACCTGTGATTGGCATTACAATGGGAGATGCTGCAGGAGTTGGTCCCGAAATTATTGTCAAGGCATTGAAACACAGTGATATATATGACATTTGTGCACCTGTGGTAATAGGGGACTGGAAGTTTTTAAAAAAGGCAATAGAAGTTACCAAGTCGGATGTTAGTTTAAATCTAATAGAAGATATAAAAGATGCAAGATTTTCATATGGTCAAATTGACTGTTTTAACATTGATATTATTCCAGAAGCTCTGCCTATTGGTGAAGTATCGCCGACAGCTGGAAATGCAGCATTTCAATTTGTAAAAAAAGCAGTTGAACTTGCACAGCAAAAAAAGATACAGGCTATTTGTACTGCACCTTTAAATAAGGAGGCTATGCAAAAAGGCGGACATAAATTTGCGGGTCATACGGAAATTCTTGCCAGACTGACTAATACGGAGGATTATTCAATGATGCTGTCTTCACCAAAGCTTAAGGTAATTCATCTTACCACACATGTTGGACTTGTGAAGGCCATTGAAATGATAAATCCAGAAAGGACTTACAAGGTTATTAAATTAGCCGATGAGGTACTGACCAGGGCAGGGTATAAAAGACCTAAAATTGCAGTTTCCGGTATAAATCCACATGCCGGTGAAAATGGACTCTTCGGTAATGGCGAGGAAGAGAAAAAATTGATACCGGGAATAGTAAAAGCGCAGCAGGAGGGTATAGAAGTAAGTGGACCCTATCCTCCTGATACAGTATTTTTTCGTGCTGTAAACGGTGATTTTGATATTGTAGTTGCATGCTACCATGATCAGGGCCATATTCCCATAAAAGTTCTTGGAATGGAAGATGGAATAAATGTAACAGTTGGCCTGAATGGAGGGGTGATACGCACATCCGTTGACCATGGAACTGCCTTTGATATAGCAGGGAAGAATATAGCAAGTGAAAAAAGTATGCTGGCCGCAATCAGATCTGCAGTTGAATTAGTACCTGAAAATTAGATATTAAAAAGTAAATTATCAAATCAGTATACAGATTTGTATACTGATTTGATAAAAATAGGAGAGGACGTGTAAAGATGAAAGTTATATCTACATCACCTTCGTTTGCAAAATATTCAAGGGCACCCATTGATTATCTCAACAAAAATGGAATAGAGGTAAATTATCTGCCAGCGGATATTTCGGAAGATGAATTCATAAAAAAAATACATGATGTTGATGCATTGATAGTTGCATTCACTCAGATCAATGAAAATGTACTGAGGAATGCACCAAATTTAAAAATTGTGTGTAAGCACGGTGTAGGCGTTGATAATATTGATCTGAAGGCAGCTAAAAAAAGGAATGTATATGTAACGAATGTTCCTAATGCTAATAAACATGCAGTTGCAGATTTTGCATTCGGACTCATACTTGCTCTGGCAAGACAAATTCCACAGGCTAACGATTTGACCAAGAAAGGCCAATGGCCGAGGATTTTTGGATCCGATGTTCATGGAAAAACTTTAGGAATCATAGGACTTGGAAACATTGGGAAAGAGGTTGCTTTTAGGGCAAAGGGTTTTGGTATGGATATACTGGCATATGATCCTTATCCGGATAAAAAGTTTGCAGTTGAAAATGGAGTCAAATTTGCAACAATAGAGGGATTATTGAAGAAAAGTGATTTTGTCTCAATACATATTCCGCTTTTGGATGGCACAAGAAATTTAATCGACTACGACAAACTAAAAATGATGAAAAAAAGTTCATGTCTGGTTAATGCTTCCAGAGGCGGCATTGTGGTGGAAGACGATCTTTACAGAGCACTTAAAGAAAATTTGATTTCGGGTGCGGCCTTAGATGTATTTGAAGAAGAACCTTTAAAATCCCATTTATTGTTTGAACTGCCTAATTTCATAGCAACGCCGCATATTGCAGGGTATACAGCTGGTGCCACTGATATATTGGGAATGACCTGTGCGAGAAATATTGTAAACGTATTATTAAATGGAACTACGCCGCAATTTGTCGTAAATGAATTAAAAAGTAACTAATATTAAAGTGGAATATATTAGGTATTGGTTGAGGGGGAATAATTTTGAAAAATAATAATATTGATAATAGGAAAACGCAAGTCCGTTGGATTATTGCAGCCATGATGTGGGCTGCAATTGCAATTAATTATATTGATCGTACTGTACTTTCGACTGCGGCACCTCATATTTCAAGCGAATTTAAGTTGACATCTGGACAGATGGGTATTCTTATGTCAGCATTCTTCTGGTCTTATGCATTACTTCAGATTCCGGCAGGATGGGTTGCAGACAGAATTGGGCAAAAGAAAACACTTGGTTTTGCAGTTGGATGGTGGTCAGCTATTACTACAATAACAGGTCTGGCTACAGGATTTAAATCATTGCTGGGATTTCGTGTGGCATTGGGATTAGGTGAAGCTGGGGCGTACCCAAGTAATGCAGGGATAACTTCGAAATGGTTTCCTAAAAAAGAACGTGCTACAGTATCCGGACTTTTTGATAGCGGATCAAAATTTGGAGGAGCAATTGCAATGCCGTTAATAGCTTGGCTTATTGTAGTTGTAGATTGGAAATGGACTTTTACCATAATAGGTGTACTTGGTCTTATATGGACTATTATATGGTTGATTTATTACAGGGAAACTCCAGAGCAGCATAAGGGAGTGAATAAAGCAGAATTAGAATATATATATCAAGATAAGTCTGAAAAAAAAGAAGATTGTGATACAACCCAGCCCATGAAATGGTATCAATTGTTGAAATATAAGAATATTTGGGCAATGTGTATAGGATTTTTTATGATAAACTACAATTCATATTTCTTTATAACCTGGCTTCCTACTTATTTGGTTAAAGAAAGAGGAATGGGTCTGCTTAAAATGGGATTTGCAGCATCACTTCCACTTTTATGTGCAATGATTGCAGAAATTATAGCAGGGTGGTTATCAGATAGGGTATATGCTAAAAAGATATTATCTTTGACTGCAACTAGAAAATTATTTCTAATTATTGGACTTGTTATGGCGTCTTTTATAGGAATAGCTGCCTTCGCAAAATCTGTTACTCTCGCAATTGTATTACTGTGTATAGCAAAATCAGGGAATACGATTGCTGCTTCACAGGTATGGAGCTTACCGGGTGATGTTGCACCTAAAAATATGACATCCGTTGTAGCGGGAATGCAGAATACAGTTTCAAATATGGGTGGTGTCGTAGGTCCCATAATTACTGGGTTTATAGTTGGAACAACAGGTTCATTTGTACCAGCATTGTTGTTCTCTGCATTTTTAATAATACTTGCAATACTTAATTATGCATTCTTACTTGGAAAAGTTGAGCGTATAGACGTAAAAGAAAAGGCTGTAATGTAGTTTGATGTTATAAGGAAATTGGAAAAACAGAAAAAAGCATTTGAAGTATATTAATAAAAAGGATATTTATGTTGAGCTTGCTTCCTATATATCTCAGCTGTTATATGATGAAGAATGGTAAAGAGATTTAGAACATACAGCTGAGATTTTTTCCTTTTTGGAAGAGCACATAAATGTTGATAATATTAAAGCACAACAAATAGAATTTTTTAAATTTTATGAAAAAAGTATTGACATACAGATTTACATGTAGTAAGATTATAAAAAATATAAAAACTTTGATAGGGATAGTAAATGTGAATGGTATTTTACAGAGAGTGGATGAAGGTGGAAGTCCACAGATATCTCATGTTGAAAATCACCCTGGAGTTGTAGGCTGAAATGACAGTAGGCTGTGCCGGTGCAAGCCGTTATCTAATTGAGTACAAATTTGGGTGGTACCGCGAAACAGACTTCTCGCCCCGGGCAGAAGGACTGTTTTTTTACTTTTAAAAAAGTATGTACAATATAATAGTAAGTGTAAAAGCAGAGATGGGAACATGTAAATATGGAGCTATTTTAGAGAGAGTGGGCAAATGGTGAAAGCTCATAATTGTTTCATATTGAAAATCATCCCGGAGCTGCAGGCTGAAATAGTAGTAGGCTGTGCCGGTGCAAGCCGTTATCTAATTGAGTACAAATTTGGGTGGTACCGCGAAACAGACTTCTCGCCCCAGGCAGAAGGACTGTTTTTTTGCTTTTAAAAAAGTATGTACAATATAATA
>NZ_PVXP01000052.1 GCF_002995845.1 Clostridium luticellarii
ATATATTATAATATAATTTGTATTTTTTTCATAGAATAAAATTCATCTTTGAATAAGCTTTCATAATAAAACTTACCCAAAGATGACATTGAATTACATTTTCTACTATATATGACTTATATCTATTGTCTGATCTCTGCCTGGACCTACAGAAACTATGGATATCTTCGTATCTGTAAATTCTTCTATTTTTCTCAAATACTTTTTAGCACTTCCCGGCAATTCATCATAAGTTCTGGCATTTTCTATACTTTTACTCCATCCCTGAAATTCCTCATATACAGGTTCACATTTAGCCAAATCCTCCAAGCTGGCAGGTACATAATCTATAACCTTTCCATTAAGCTTATATCCAGTACATACCTTTACTTTCTCAAGTCCTGCCAGGGTATCTATTTTTGTAATTGCAAAACTGGTAAGTCCTGAAAGCCTGGCACTGCTTTTTAGTATTACCAGATCCAGCCATCCGCATCTTCTGGCTCTCCCTGTAGTAACTCCATACTCGTGACCATTTTCCCTGATCCAATTTCCTGTTTCATCAAACAATTCTGTAGTAAAAGGTCCTTTCCCCACTCTCGTGGTATAAGCCTTAGCCACACCTACCGCACCTGTTATCATGGTAGGTCCAATTCCTGCTCCAATGCAAACCCCTCCTGCAATAGTACTGGAAGACGTAACATAAGGATAAGTACCATAATCTACATCCAGGAGACTTCCCTGTGCTCCTTCAAACAATACTTTTCTTCCATCCTTTATATTTTTATAGACCTCCACCGATATATCTTTTACATAAGGTGCCAGTGTTTTTCCATAATTAATATATTCTCTGTATATTGAATCAAAATCCAAAGGATTTTCTCCATAGACCTTTGTTATTATATCATTCTTTACTTTTAGATTTTCCTGCAGCTTTTCCTTGAATACATCTTCATGCATAAGATCACATACTCTTATACCGCTTCTCTCCATTTTATCCGTGTAACAAGGCCCGATTCCCTTTCCTGTGGTCCCTATGTCATTCTTACCTCTAGCTCTTTCTTTAATTCCATCCAATACTTTGTGATAGGGCATAATAAGTTGAGCTCTATCGCTGATCATTAAATTCTCAGGTGAAATACTGACGTCTAATTTTTTTAAATAATCCATCTCTTCAAATAAAGCTTTTGGATCAAGTACTACTCCATTGCCTATTACATTGATCTTGTCTTTATAAAGTATTCCAGATGGTACAAGATGAAGTTTATATTGTTTGCTCCCTACTTCAACTGTATGACCTGCATTATTTCCACCTTGAAACCTAACAACCACATCTGCACTTTTGGCAATATAATCTGTAATTTTGCCTTTTCCCTCGTCACCCCATTGGGATCCTAAAATAATAAATGCTGACATAAGAACTTCCTCTCCTTTTTATATAGGTTAATATTTGATCAGCAGACATTTCTGCTATTTTCCAAGTATATCTCTGGCAACCACTACTCCTGTTGCTGAAGCCTGCATAAGACCTCTTGTAATTCCGGCTCCATCTCCTATAGCATATAAATGCTCTATGGATGTTTCAAATCTATCACCGGTCTCAAATTTACTGGAATAAAATTTTACTTCTACACCGTAAAGAAGTGTATTTTTGCTGTAAAGTCCTGGTGCAATATTATTAAAAGCTTTTAATGCTTCAACTATAGATGTCAGATATCTTTGAGGCAGGACAAAACTCAAATCTCCAGGCACTGCAGATTTTAAAGTTGGTATGGTAGTCGACTTTTTAAGTCTGGAATAATCTGTTCTTCTTCCATTTAGCAGATCTCCCAGTCTTTGAACCATTATGCCACCTCCCGTAAGCATATTGCCAAGCTTTGCAATATATTTGCCATAAGTTATAGGCTGGTTAAACGGTTCTGTAAAAGACGTAGAGACCAGCATGGCAAAATTGGTGTTCTCCGTTCTGAGCTCTTTTTCCTCGTAGCTGTGTCCGTTTACCACAGCTATGGTTCCATCATAATGTTCTTCTGATACAACTCCACCTGGATTCATGCAAAACGTTCTAACTTTATTGTCAAATGTATCTGAATAATATACAAGTTTTGCTTCATATAGATCCTTTGTGAGATGATCCATTATGGAATTTGGTACTTCTACTCTTAATCCTATATCTACAGCATTGTTGGTGGTTTTCAAATTCAATTTTTGGGATTGAATTGTAAACCATTCTGCACCGCCTCTGCCCGGAGCCACTACTACATAATCTGCTGAAACATTTTTTTCTCCATCTCTATTTTCAATAGTTACCCCCGAAACCTTACCATCATCAGCCAATATATCTTTCACCGTGGTGAGCTCACTGAATTCTACATTGGTATTATCCAAAAGGTGGTAATACATTTTTTTCAGTACCTCATAGGCAAGTTCTGTACCTAGATGCCTTACAGGACATTCTATGAGCCTTATATTGTATTTACTTGCCTCATATTTAATTTTATCTATTTTCTCATTATTCAGCCCGTATACAGTTTTATTAGCTCCAAATTCAAGGTATATATCATCACAATATTTTATTAATTTTTTACATTCATCTTCCGAAAAATATTCTAAAATCCTTCCTCCCACCTCTGGACTCAAGGAAAGCTTTCCATCAGAAAAAGCTCCTGCCCCTGACCAGCCAGAAGTAATACCACATGGATTGCAATTTATACATTTTCCAGTTATTCTTGCAGGACACTTCCTGCTCTCTATATTTCTGCCCTTATCAACTATCAATATATTCATATTTTTGTTAAATTTAGTAATTTCCAAAGCAGTAAATATTCCTGCAGGGCCAGCTCCAACTATTATAACATCATATTTTTCTTTCAAGTAGCATCCCTCCTTAAATATGGTATCAAAATTAAATGTTTCAGTCAATAAAAAATACGAATATTTTTTATAAAATAGTCATTAAAATTCGTAAATTAAAAAACTGTATACTTATATTAAATATGAATTATAAAATTTTATTAACAATTTTGCATTCACTTTCATAACATATACTGTAGTAAATTTTTGGAGGTATTTAATGAATAAAGACAGTAAAGATATCAGCGAAGAATCCATTGAAAATTACGATTATGCCGAAAATACTTACCCCTATTATTGTCCTCTGTATAATTGCCCCTACAGTCCAGAATATGATGATGAAGGCATAGATGAACCAAATGATGATCTTGACTCAGCATACAGAAGTCATGGCAGAAGAAGACGTAGGCGCAGGCGCAGAAGAAGACGCCCTCATTCGGGTTTCGGTCCAATAATATTTCCAATCGTGATTCCTTTTGATTTTGATGATTGGGATTATTAAACAAAATCTTTAGTTTATTTTATAATAACTTATACCTCTTATAACGAAAAATGCTTCAGATTATTCAAAATACCTATATCAACAGGAATTTTGAAATAATCTGAAGCATTTTTACTCCTTATAAATCTCTTAACTCGGGCACTACATTGGGGGGTACTTTACCAAGTACTGCCGCCGTTAAATTTTCAGCCGCCAGCATTGCCATATCAAATCTGGTTTTCTTAGTAGCTGAACCAATATGGGGCAGAGTTATTACATTACACATTTCCAAAATTGGATTATTACCTTCCACAGGCTCCTTTTCGTAAACATCCAACCCTGCGGCAAATATTTTTTTATCATTCAATGCATCTATCAATGCCCTCTCATTAACCGTCTGGCCTCTAGAAGCATTGATAAAAATTGCTGATTCCTTCATCAAATCAAATTCCCTATAATCGATCATATGATAAGTATCTCTGTTATATGGAACCATTACTGAAATAAAATCAGATTTTTTAAGCAAATCGTCAAAATCTGAATATTCCACTTCCAGTTCATTTTCCACATCCGGCCTTCTATTTCTATTGTAATACAAAACATTCATGTCAAATCCAAGCTTTGCTTTTCTGGCAACGCATTTACCTATTCTACCCATGCCAATAAGTCCTAATGTGGCATGGTTTACATCAGCTCCAAAGAGATCACTTCCAATTTCATTTTTCCATCTGCCCTGTTTAACATATTGATCCATTTGGGTAATCCTTCTGGCTGTGGATATAATAAGGGCCATCACTAGATCTGATACGGTTTCATTCAGCACAAAAGGAGTGTTGGTTCCTATTACACCATTTTTTCTCATGGCTTCTATGTCAAAATTATCATAACCAACAGAAATGTTACTTACAACCTTAAGTTTAGGTGAACGTGATAATATCTCCTCATCAATTGAAGTGCCCACAGTTAAAAGTCCCTCTACATCAACTAAATTCTCAATAAGTTCATCTTTAGATATTTTTTCATCATGATCCCATTTTTTATACTCACAGTATTCAGCAACAAACTCCTCTACTTTTTTTGGAACAGGCCTTGCTATAAATACTTTAGGTTTAGTCATAATTATCCTCCCTATCATTTCATATTTGGAATATTGTTTTATATATAGATTATATTTTTAGCTGACTTAAATTAAGTCAACTAAAAATTTTAAAACAACCTCTCTTTTGTATAACCAAGTCTCTTAGAAATCTCCAAAGCTGCCTTTATTGCAAATTCTTTATGTTTTTTTGCCTTTTCACTATAGTTGTTTATTTTCAAACTCGAAATAGATACTGCCGCTATGGCCTTCCCTGTATTATCATGTACCGGTACACCTATACAAAATATACCATCTTCATTTTCTTCATCACATATGGAATATCCTCTTTGTCTTGTCACCTCTAGATCCTCCAATAAATCCTCACGATTTATCAATGTTTTCTCTGTCCTTGGCAGTAATTTAGTCCTGGTTAAATATTCATTTATTTCTACTTCATCATAGGTTGCCAGAATGGCTTTTCCCAGACCTGTGGAATACAACGGCATGACTGATCCCAGGTTTGCTGTTGTCCTCAAAGTCTTTTTTGACTCCTTTTTATATATATATACGAGCTCATAATTATTTACTACAGCCAGAAATACAGTTTCCAGGACATTATCCGCGGCCCACTTTAAAATAGGATCCGCAATATTAACCAGTCCAGTTTTACTTAAATATAAACTTCCAAGTTTAAATGTTCCTATTCCCAACTCATAACTCTTCAGTTTTCTATCTTTTACCGAAAGATAATCCCTTTCAACCAATGAATTTACAATATTGAATACACTGGTCTTAGGTATCTCCAGATACCTACTCAATTCAGCTATAGTAACAGGTTCTTCACTTTCTCCAACAAACTTTAAAATATCCAATCCTCTCAAAATAGCCTTATTCAAACAATCCACCTCATATTTCGTATATGAAACTTCATTCCATATTATAAATACATTATATGGAACTTTTTTTATTCTGTCAATGATATTTTAAAAATTGGTCACAGTCTTATACAAACAGGAAAATCATATTACACTAAAGCACTGTCAATTGTGTGTCCACATCAAAAATATGAATTTTGCTTGAATCCAAAGCCAATTTCACTTTATCTCCCGACTTAAAATCCACTATGCCCTCCACCCTGGCTATAATATTTGATTCACCCTTGGATAAATATATATAGCTTTCCGCTCCCATGAGTTCAGTTAAATCCACATTGAATTCCACCAGACATTCATTCCTTGTGATCTCCTCAGGTATCCTTATATTTTCAGGTCTTATTCCAATTATAATATTCTTACCCACATAACCTTTCTTTTCCAGAACATTTGACATGTC
Source organism: Clostridium luticellarii (assembly GCF_002995845.1). Classification (GTDB taxonomy): domain Bacteria; phylum Bacillota; class Clostridia; order Clostridiales; family Clostridiaceae; genus Clostridium_B; species Clostridium_B luticellarii. The sequence continues at coordinate 5,721 of NZ_PVXP01000052.1, forward strand.
ATCCTGCAGAATTATCTGTTCTCCTTCAAATAAAACTGCAAGTTTCCCATTTACGTGCTCCAATTTGGAATTTATGAAATTCATCTGGGGACTTCCAATAAATCCTGCCACAAATACATTCTTAGGGTGATTGTATATCTCCTGTGGAGTATCCACCTGCTGTATAATCCCATCTTTTATTACCACGATTCTTGTGCCCAGAGTCATTGCCTCTGTCTGATCATGGGTTACATATATAAAGGTGGTCTGAAGCTTCTTATGAAGCTTTGATATTTCCGTTCTCATCTGAACTCTCAATTTGGCATCCAAATTTGACAGAGGTTCATCCATTAAAAATACTTTTGGATTCCTGACTATAGCTCTTCCCATAGCTACTCTCTGTCTTTGTCCACCTGATAATTCCTTAGGCTTTCTTTTAAGTAAATCATATATATCCAGCGTTTTAGCTGCACTTTTAACTTTTTCATCTATTTGAGATTTTTGCACTTTCCTCATCTTAAGCCCAAAAGCCATATTATCATATACAGTCATATGGGGGTACAATGCATAGTTCTGAAAAACCATAGCAATATCCCTATCCTTGGGTGTCACTTCATTCACAAGCTGATTTTCTATATAAAGTTCCCCACCAGTTATCTCCTCAAGTCCTGCAATCATTCTAAGTACAGTGGACTTTCCACATCCTGAAGGTCCTACAAATACTATAAATTCCTTATCTTTTATTTCCAGATTGAAATCTTTAATAGTGTCAATATTACCTGAATAAGTTTTACATATATGTCGCAGGGACAAGTTCGCCATTTTCACTATACTCCTTCCTATCAAATATAATTTCTTAAATTAATTCTTTAAGAACATTGGGGTAATTTGTTATTATGCCATCTACTCCCAAATCAATAAGTCTTTTCATATCACTTTCTTCATTTACCGTGTAAGTATTTATGAGTATATCATTTCTCTTTATATCGCCAATTATATCTTCATCCATGACAAGGGAAAAAAGAGGATGGAGTGCATCGGCTCCAACTCTCTTTGCATATTCCCCTGGATTATGAATGGGAGATCCATATAGCAGACCTGTCTTTATACTGCTGTCATACTCTTTTACCTTCTGCATAGAATAATGATTGAAAGATGATATTATCACATTTTTTTCCAGCCCATATTTATATATCTTATCTATTGTATATTTTTCTAAATTCTTATAATGTACAATATCATTTTTGAGTTCTAGATTTAGAAGAAGATTTTTATCCTTCATATAATCCAACAGATCATCCAGGTTGGGAATTCTTTCTCCATGCCCAGCATTGAATTTTGCAAGCTCCTGATAAGTATAATCCTCTATAAATCCGGTTCCGTCTGTAGTCCTGTTTATGGTTTCATCATGACAGATAATTATGACACCATCTTTTGTAATGTGAAGATCCGTCTCTATTCCATCCGCACCTATTTCCACTGCTTTTCTAAAAGCCAGCATGGTATTTTCAGGATACATTCCGCTGAAACCTCTATGGGCAATATTTAAAGTTTTAACCATATTACTTGCTCTCCCTTTTATTTTCATATATTACTTGTTATTCTGATTATATTTCGTTATAGCCGAATTTATGCTGTCTGCTGAATTCTTTACAGCCTGCTCTGGAGACTGTTTATCTTGAAGCATCTGCTCTATATTTGTCTCAACAGTCTGTCTTGCTTCCGGGAATACAGACATAAGTGCACCTTTAGCCGTGGAAGGAGAATTATGCAGCTGATCTATAGCTGTCTGAAACTGAGGCTTTTTCTTCAAATTATCCTTCATTGCCTGTACATCATAAGCTTTTTTGGTAACAGGGAAATATCCTGTCTGGCTAGCCCAGTAAGCCTGCTCTTCCGGTGACACCATATACTTTATGAATTCCCAGGTTGCTTTTTCCTTTGCAGTATCCTTGCTGTCAAGTGCCCACAAGGAAGCTCCACCTATCGACACGCCGCCATCCTGCACTCCATCAAAAGATGGCAAAGCTGCTGTTCCTACCTCAAATCTTCCTCCGATACCACTTAGTACAGCTGACAAATCTGCCGTAGATTCAATGTACATAGCTGTCTTGCCTGCTATAAATGCATTTTCCGTATCATCTTCATTTCTTCCAAAGTTAGCTGCATTTCCAGATTTAACTAATTTCTGCCATTCGTCCAATACTTTTACACCTGCTCCATTTTTATCGAACTCCACAGCTGTAGGAGCTTTCTCCCTGCCATTGCCATTATCTGCATAATTTTGTCCCTGCTTAACTATGAATTGTTCAAAAAACCATCCATATATAGCCATTGCATAGCCATATTGAGTTACTTTACCTGAACCATCCTTTTTAGTAAGTTTCTCTGCTGCACTTTCAAGTTCAGAAAATGTCTTTGGAGGATTTTCTGGATCCAATCCTGCGGCTTTAAAAGCATCCTTATTGTAATAAAGTATAGGAGTAGATGAATTAAACGGCATAGAGTACAATTTATTGTTCACCGTATAATATCCTGCTATGTTAGGTTCCAAACTAGATATGTCGTATTTTTCACTGTCTATGAAATCCTGCATTGGCTTTACCCATCCGCTGTCTATCATAAATCTGGTACCTATATCATAAGTCTGCATAACATCAGGACCATTTTTTGCTCTCTCCGCACTCTTCAATTTATTTATGGCCTCATCATACTTCCCTTGAAATTGTGCATTGACTTTGATATCTTTATGGGAGCTGTTGAAATCATTGACCATTTTGGTAAGTGCCTGCCCGTTTTTACCTGACATGGAATGCCAGAATGTAATCTGAACGGTCTTGCCGGATCCAGAAGACTGATTTGAACTGTTGCTTCCACAGCCGGTAAAAATACCTCCTATCATCAATGAAGCTAACAATAAACTTATGAATTTCTTTTTCATTATTTTTCTCCTCTCACAACTGATTATTTGTATATTTTTATATGAATTTTATAATTACCCTTTTACTGCACCAGAAGTCATACCTTCTATAAGCTGTTTCTGACCAAATATGAAAATTATAATCGAAGGCAAAAGAACCATTATAATTCCTGCCATTATAAGTCCAAAAGATTGGTTTTCAGAGAACTGCAGCATACTTATACCTATCTGCACAGTTCTTGTACTATCCTTGCTGGTTACAAGCAATGGCCATAAGTATTGATTCCAGGTAACTAAAAAAGTATATACACCAAGAGAACCTACAATAGGTCTCGACATGGGAAAAACTATCCTGGTAAAAAATTTAAAATTGCTGCAGCCATCCATCTTTGCGGCTTCATAGAGCTCTCTTGGAAGAGTTAAATAATACTGTCTCATCATAAATATTCCCATGGCAGCGCTTAAATAAGGAATAATGAGAGCTTTATAGCTGTCCAGCCATCCAAAAGATCCTACCGTCAAATAATTTGATATCATAATGGATTCCGCCGGGATCATCATAGTAGCTATTACAATTACAAACAATGCCTTTTTACCTTTAAAATCAAAAAATGAAAATGAAAAAGCTGCCAGACAGGATGTAAAAATCTCACCTATAGTTACCCCCAGAGATACTACAAAGCTGTTGATTATGAATTTCATTATGGGAGCAGCATTCAATGCATCTGTATAATTATTTAAATACAATTTTTTAGGTATCAACTTGGGCGGATAGGAAAATATCTGATCCGGAGGCATAAAACTAATGGCGAGGGCATATAAAATGGGTGCTATAGCCATAATGCCAAATACTGTATTCACTATATAAAGAATTATTTTATTTATATTTTTTTTCATGTACCATTACCTCTCCACATTTATTTATAAAAAACCTTTTTATCCTCATATCTGAATTGAAGCAGAGTTATGACAAACATAAGCAGGAACAAGACTATAGATTCAGCACTGGCAGCACCAAATCTGCTGTTAAAAAACGCATTTCTGTAAATGGAGTATACAAGAACGTTAGTGGCTTCGGCAGGTCCTCCCAAAGTCATTATATTTATCTGACCAAAAGTTTGAAATCCATTTATTATATTTATGATGAGTACGAAAAAAAGAGTTGGGGAAAGACAGGGCAGTATTACATTCCTCAATTTTTGAAGATAATTTGCTCCATCTATTGATGCACTTTCTACTAATTCTTTCGGTATATTTTGAAGACCGGAAGTTATAAAAATAAAATTTATACAGGCATTTAGCCATACACCTACTATGGATACTGCTATAAATCCCCAGAAGGGGCTTGTAAGCCAGCCAATACTCTTTCCCAGGAGAAAATTAACAAAACCTATGCTTGGATTAAACAAAAGCATCCATATTATTGCCGCAGAAGCAGAGGATACTGCCATGGGCATGGCATACATAGTGCTGAAAAGTCCCTTGAACTTCAACTTGTTGTCACATAAAAGTGCCAGCATCAGCCCAATGAGTATAGCTGGTATTGTAGTCACAATTACATATTTAAAAGTCACAACCACACTATTTATAAAAGAAGGATCTTTAAATAAATCCACATAATTGGAGAAACCTGCAAAAGAACCTGGCTCTCCCTGGGCATTGGTACTGAACAAACTTAAATATATGGTTTTAAAAAAGGGAAAGTAGGTAAATCCCAAAAATACAACTATACATGGAACAATATACAAATATGGTTCAAGAATATTTATTATTTTTTTATTCACAGCAGTTTTATTCTGAACCATACAAACTTCTTTTGATGCTTTTTCCATCTGATTACCTCCATCAATTTTATTCATGGCTATATAGTATCCCATCAATATTAATAAAGGTTTATATTATGGTTAAATATATTTAACATATCGTTCTGGAAAAAATCACAGCTTAAAAGTAAAAGTATCAATTTAGAACACAATAGCCCAAATACGGCCCCTGCTATTATATCCGTAGGATAATGAACAAAAAGATATAATCTTGAAAATGCTATTAAAAATGCTATTATCAAAAATATCATTTTATATTCACCAAACTGAGCTGACAAAACTCCAGCTACCGCAAAAGAAGAAAAGGTATGACCTGAAGGAAAGGAGTAAGAAATAGGTTTTGAAATCAAAAGCTGAAGATTATTTACACAATTGCAGGGTCGTACCCTTCTAACTACATGCTTCACTATACCCTCTCCAAATATGGTGCTTATAATTAAAGTAGCCAATACTATAATTCCTGTTAATCTATAATCTCCATACAATATCAAAAACAGGGCTATTGCAATCCAAAGTGCTCCTCCATTTCCCAAAGCAGTAGCAAATATCATGACTTTATCCATAACTGGCTTGTGCATGTTGTCCTGTATGAATTTCAAAATAAGATTGTCAAACTTTTTTATCAAAAGAATCACCTTCTCTATTGGTTTTTTCACCACCCTTACTTTTATTGTATACATATAACATTACTAAAAGATTAATAATACATTAAAAACTCTTAATAATATCACCTGGCAAATGAAATTTTATAATTTGGATTCAAAAAATAAGACATTGTAAATGACCAATGCCTTATTTTCATAAAATATAATTTTGAAGGGGAGAGTATTGCAATTAATTTCGGTGCTTTATGGCGGTTGCACTTGAATTTATCGTGCCCTGCAACCACAGACACCCTCTGGTAATTACCAATATTTTTCTATATATGCTATGTTCAAATACATAATTTTCATTTTCGCTAAGATATTTCCTTAGGACACTTATTATTATATATGGTATTTGTTACGTCTTAATGTCATATTTATAAACTATCTGTAAACAATAAAAAGTATTCTTATTGACAAACTCCACCCAGACCCAGGAATCACTTGATTAAACCCCTATATTAATTAATCCCTGTTCATTGTATTTTTTAAACTCTTAAAACGATTTGTAGGAATTGGTTCATCATCATCCACAACTAATTCGATAAGCAGTGGTTGATCAATATCTGCAAGAAATTTTTTCATATTAGGTATTTCGCTATTATGTTCCAACCTTAGGGACTTTACACCAAATGCACTTGCTATATTGGATATATCAACTGGTTCATCCATAAATCCTGGTATACTTCTTCCAAATAAAGCTTTATGACCATCATCCACAAATCTTAAATTGTGGTTGTTTACTACAATACATACTATCCGCAGGTTATATTTCTTATATGTCATCAGCTCTCCAATTACATTCATAAAAAATCCACCATCTCCAACGAACTGTACAATAGGTCTATCCGGATAAACCCTGCTTATGCCAATGGCCCCGGTAGATGAGCCCATAGCACCATAGTTTAAATTACATTCAAATGCACCGCCTTTAGGTACCTTTAAATATGTCTCAACAAATAGCATTAAGCTCCCAATATCCGATATATAAAATGTATTGTAAGGCACATATTCCGGAAGTTTTTCCAAAACATTTCTAAGCAGCAGACCTTTGCCTTTATAAACAGCCGGTGCATTTATATGCTCCTTAATACTGTTATCTGTGTTTCTAATCTGAACATTTTTCAAAAAATAATCCAGAGCATCTCCTATATGGGATACAACTTGAACATCCTCATTATAAGCTTTGTTAAAAACACTCTCATCTGCATCTACATGTATAAGCTTACCCTTCTTCAGATTTTCAGTAAAGCATTGTGTTGAACATTCTCCTAATCTGGTGCCCAGGGCAACAATACAATCAATATCAGTATCAGCTACATATTTAACTGACAAATCCGTGCCTGGCATACCATAATAACCCATGTTCAAATGGAAATTATCCTCTACAATGCCTTTGCCGGAGGGTGTATAAATGATCCGCCAATTGAGCCTTTCCGCCAGTTTTTTTATTTTATCGCCGAATCCCCTGCATCCACCACCTATAAACAATAAACCGTTCTTTGACTCATTTATAGCTGATACTGCATCAATTAGTGAATTATAATTAGTTTTGGGGACTGAATGAGGTACTTCAGGGAAATCCTCTCCCGTATATTCCTGCTTTTGAACATTCAAAGGTATTCCTATATGTACAACACCTCTCGGATACGTATAGGCTTCATATATAGCATGCTGCAGCTCCGACAGTATATCTGATTCATTATTGACTACTTTTGAATATTTTACAAAATTAGAAACATATCTTTCTCCCTCTACCTCCTGAGCCGCTCCAAGGCCCTGCAGATTACTATCCACATAGCCTCCAATAATCAAAACAGGCAGTTTTGAGTCCATTGCTTCTGCTATACCATTCATGGCATTTGCAATGCCCACAGACCCTGAAACCAACAATAAACCTATTTTACCCGATACTTTGGCAAACTTGCAGGCAGAGTACGCTGCTGACACCTCATTCTTGGTTATTATATATTCCATATCCTTAAAGTCATTAAAAGCATCTACTATGGGACATATGGTTGCACTGGGTATTCCAAATGCCGTTAATATATCATTTTTTTTAAGATACTCCAAAACTTTTTCACATACCTTCATATATCCATGCCTCCTTATATTTTCTGTCATTATTCTCATGTGTTTAATTACTACAATATACTATCTACATCAAATTCTTTTATGGTAAACTCACATCTGTTTATCATTTCATCATCAAAATAAAGTTTTTTATCTAATGAAGGAATAACCGCTATACCAACAACTTTGTCAAATTTGAAAAGTGGAAATACAGCAATGCTCTTTATTCCAAATAACTTAAACTCCGGAGAAGAATTCCTATCGGCAGCAACATCGTTTATAACAACCGTGTGTCCCTTAACAACTCTTTTTAGAACAGGATCTTCCGACACACTGACTTTTTCTCTCTTGTGCACAGATTTCCATCCTTCATTATCAATTTTATCACAATCTATTATACTGACAGGATATAATCTATCCCCCTGTATTCTATGTATCCCGGTACTATCAACACCTGTAATTTTTTTTAATGTTTCCAATAAATCTTTTATTTTTATTTTGTTCATAAAATTCCTCCAAAATACTATAAAGAGTGTATAAATACACTCTTTATAATCTACTTAAATCCATTTTCCTCAAGAAATTTTTCTCCTTCAGCAACACTTTTAAAAGTACCAGTAATAATACCGCCGCTAGCTTTTTGAAGGTTGCCTACCATCAATTTAATGATCATTTCACTTGGAAGTATAGTTGCATTGTGTGTGCAGCCATTGTCATGCATCCACTTAGCGTGCTGCTTTACCTCATCATTTATAGCACTTATTTTGTACTGTGTCATATCACATAATTTAGCCCAGTTTCCCAGCTTTCTTAATTCACCAGCAAGTTTGTCATATGCACTGTTAAAGCGCTCAAAATCTGCCTTGTTCCATCTTCCAATTAATTTTTCTCTGATAATCCTCTTGGATGAAACAAGTTCAAGTTCAAACTTTCCACCTTCATCTATTATTTTCATAATTGCCTAAGAGTGGAGGAAGCCACAATAACCCCCACACATTTCCCTCCTTTATAATTTATGTAATAGTATTTTTGTGACTTTTTCTTCAGCTTACATTACAGCTAACGTAAATATCTCTTATCGTGATAAATCATTATTAATTCTTACATCTTATAGTATTAAATGCTAATTTTAACTATTATATTAAATATATCGTCCATATAATATAAATACTTTAATATGTAGTTTAATATAACTAAAAAAACTAATGATATATTACAATAATACAAAAATAGTTAACAAAGCAAGCTGTTCTTTTCTCCCTGTCAAAGAAGGGTACTGTAAATATGAATTAAACTAACTTATTTTTAGTATTTACTTTTTTACCGAAAATAGTATAGATTTTAATTTTTTTTAATAATTTCCGATTTAATATTTCTGTTTATTTTATACAAAAAAATAAAAGCCTGTAATATATTGATATCACGAGCTTTATGCTTAGTATTCCATCCTGGATTTCAAATATATCTACTCAGCTTTGTCCTGGTTGGGTTTTCTCTGTCTCAGTGTGTCTACATTGTCACCAGCTGTTTATTCGTTTTGTTTCGGGAATGAAAAAAGAAGGCAATTAATCTTCCTTTTTATCATTTTCCTTTATTTTATTATCATTTTTTTCTTCATCCTTATCAAGCAAATAGCTGAAATCAGTTAATTCTTTCTTCCTACCTTTATTATTTTTACGTCCCAAATAAATCACCTCTTATCACAAACAATAGGATGCATTAATTTATTAAACTTATTTTTATATAAAAAATAAGATACCTAAATTAATAGATATCTAAAAATTTATTGGTGGTTGTATTTATATTTTATATGTCCTACAACTACAGACATAAACTCATATTCATAATTTCACCTTTATTATGTAAAAACTTTTATTTTACATGATTATCTAAGCAACCAGCTTTATATATTATGTTAAGTATACCATTTAGTCTACTTAATGTCAATTATTTTGTTTGTGTATATGTCGGAATAATAAAAAGCTTTATCCAAAATATATAAGTAGGAACTTTAGAATGGTATTGGAGAAATCTAACCATAAAAAATACAACTAGACGACGTTATAAAAGAAAGTAAAACTATAGAACTACTAGATCCCATGCTTTAGACCATACATATGCTGATATTCTTCCTAATATGCAAAAATAATCTGTTGAAAAAACAGATTATTTTTTTACTCTAGTTCGCTAACAAACAGAAAGTACCAGTAAAAAAATATAACCCCGCAATATTATTGATATTACAGGGTTTCTTTGGTGCTCCCAGCAGGAGTCGAACCTGTGACCTACTGATTACGAATCAGTTGCTCTACCTACTGAGCTATAGGAGCAAACATACATTAATATTTTAATACAATTTTTCATTATAATCAAATAAAATTTAATTGATTTTATAGTGCTGTACATAAATTAACTGTGATTTACTCCTGATGAATTACATCAAGATTCCCAAACTTACTGAACTGACCCATCCATGCCAGCTTCACAGTACCTGTAGGACCATTTCTCTGTTTTGCAATAATACATTCTGCTACATTTTTTTCTTCTGTTTCTTTATTGTAATATTCATCTCTGTATAAAAACATAACTATATCTGCATCCTGCTCTATTGAACCGGACTCCCTCAGATCTGAAAGCATGGGTCTATGATCTGTTCTGGCTTCCGGTGCACGGGATAATTGGGAAAGTGCAATAACCGGACACTGCATTTCTTTGGCAAGGGCCTTAATGGATCTGGATATTTCAGATACCTCCTGCTGTCTATTTTCTGAGCCTCTTCCACCGCTCATAAGCTGCAGATAATCTACAACTATAATATCTATACCCTGCTCTATCTTGAGTCTTCTGCATTTGGACCTCATCTCCATAATTGATATACCTGCCGTATCATCTATAAAAATTTTCGAAGCAGCCAAAGGTCCTGCAGCTCTGGCTATATTTTCCCAATCTTTATCCTCCAGATTTCCGGTTCTAAGTCTCAGCATATCTATATGAGCTTCCGAACATAACAACTTATATGCCAGTTGCTCTTTTGACATTTCAAGAGAAAATACAGCTACTTTTTTTCCCTCTCTTAAAGCCGCATATTCAGCTATGTTAAGTGCAAAAGTCGTTTTACCCATGGACGGTCTTGCTGCCACTAAAACCATGTCTCCTTTTTGGAAACCCGAGGTTTTAGCATCCAGTTCTCTAAATCCAGAAGCTATACCTGTAGTCTCTCCTTTATTGTTAAATAATCTTTCTATTTCCAAAAATCCCCGTTCAAGCACAACATTCATAGGTTCAAAATCCGAGGTTTTCATATTATTTGACAGGTCAAATATGGATTTCTCCGCCATATCAATAGTTTTTTCCACATCATTTTGATTATTATAACTTTCTTCTATTATTTTAGTAGAAGCTTTAATAAGCTTTCTGAGAGTAGATTTATCTTTTATTATTTTTATATAAGATTTCAAATTGGCTGTAGACACAATGGATCCACTTAATTCACTTATATAAGTTATTCCACCGGCAGCTTCAAGTTTGGACTTTGATTTTAAATCCTCTGTCAAGGTGATTATGTCCACGGCTATATCCTTTCTATATAAGGTAAGTATGGACTCAAATATAACTTTATGGGCATCCTTGTAAAAATCTTCGACTCCCAAAACCTGCATGGATTCCACTATGGCAGTTTTATCAATAAGCATTGAACCAATTACACTTTGTTCAGCTTCTATATTATGAGGTATACTTTTAAAAGGTACGTCCATGGAAACTTCACTCCTCAGATTTTAATAATAAGTAAATTCATTCAGCCTTATAATATCCATAATATCTACTTGAATACTATTTTCATAAGTTGTTCAATATTGGATATTGCTTCCACCTTTATATCCTCAATATCTGCAGGCACATCCTTTAAATTTTCTTCCGGTATAAGTATGGTCTTTATTCCATTTCTCTTCGCTCCATAGATCTTTTCAAAAATACCGCCTACAGGCTTTACATTTCCCCTCAAAGATATTTCACCCGTTACAGCTATATCCTGTCTTAAAGGTTTATCCAAAAGAGCGCTTATAATACATACCGTGATAGCTGCCCCTGCCGAAGGACCATCAATTTTTCCGCCTCCTATTATATTTACATGTATATCATAATCACCTATATCCTTATCCGTGATTTTTCTTATAACCGAAGCAGCATTAAACACTGAATCCTTGGCCATACTTCCTGCTGTATCATTAAATCTCACAACTCCTTTTCCACTTTCCTTAGCTTTGAACACCACTGATTCTATTTCTATGGTGGAACCTACATATCCCATTACACCCAATCCATAAATATGTCCCACTTCATACCTTTTTCTTGAAGTAACTTCTTCAAAAGACACAAGCCTACTTATGGATACAACCTTCTGCAAATCCTCCACTGAAATATAAATTTTATCTTTTAAGTCCCTAACTCCACTGTTATAAAGTACGTAACCATAGGCATCAGATAATATGTTCACAGCTTTTCTTCCTTCGATAGTGTATTTGCTGATAAGCTCAGATACTCCATTTTCAATTTCTATATCAAGCTTTTTAGCTGCGTTTTCTACTATTTTTTGTATATTTTTAGCAGAAAGTGGTTCAAAATAAACCTCTGTGCATCTAGATCTCAACGCAGGATTTATTTCACTCGGCTCTCTGGTAGTAGCTCCTATGAGCAGAAAATCTGCTGGAGCCCCCTTTTCGAATAAATATTTTATATATTTAGGAATATTCTCATCATCAGGATCATAATATGAAGATGAAAATTCAACTCTTTTATCTTCCAGAACCTTCAATAGCTTGTTCTGAAGCATTTCATCCAATTCACCTATCTCATCAATGAAAAGTACTCCTCCATGAGCTTCTGTAACAAGTCCCAATTTTGGCTCCGGTATTCCAACTTCCGCTAGATCTCTCTTTGTACCCTGATATATAGGATCATGCACGGATCCCAGGAGTGGATTTGTAATTTCTCTAGGATCCCACCTTAAAGTACTGCCATCAACCTCCACGAACTTGGCATCCTTGCTAAAAGGTGTAAATTTCAATTTTTTAGCTTCTTCCAGTGCAATCCTCGCAGCCGTAGTTTTGCCTACTCCCGGCGGCCCATATAAAATTATATGCTGTGGATATGGTGATGCTATTTTTGAAAGTATTGCCTTTATAGCTCTTTCCTGACCTATGATTTCCTGAAATGTTTCAGGTCTTAGAAGTTTTTGAATGTTTTTTCCAAACACTTTGGAGTCCATTACCTCAAGTTTTGCATATTTTTTTAAAGTCTTTGCATTCTCATACCCCTTTTGTTTCCTTATAATGTTAAGTCTTATATCATCCATATATTTATCCTGGCGCTCTACAAGATTTTTTTCTACCTCTTTTTCAATGCTGTTTCTAACATACCTCTCCGCCAGAACTTCTGCAATCCAGTTGTTAGTATCCTCCAATGCATCCTGTGCTCTTGATTGATCTGGTACAATATTCAGACCCTTCCCATCACTTATTATTTTATTCAAGGCATATAATCTTTCCAATACATTTTTACTGTCTACATAGTCTTGAAGCTTATATTTTACTATTCTGGATTTTATAGTACCCTCATCCATCATTTTCTTCAATAAATTATTTAATACATTCACTTGAGTATCCAATGGTACAGAATTATTAAATTCCTTATCTAATTCATCCACAAATTGCAGTTTCACAAACTTTCCTCCTTATTCTTCTCCAATGACTACTTTTATCTTAGTAGATATTTCAGGATACAATTTAATTTCCACGTAGTAGACACCAAGTTGTCTTATATTATTAACCGCTATTTTTTTCTTATCTACATTTATATTAAATTTCTTTTTGAGCTCATCTGAAATATCTTTGCCCGTTATTGAACCAAACAATCTTCCATTTTCTCCTGACTTGACCGTCAGCTTTATTTCTTTTCCCTTCAAGTTTTCTGCAAGTTTTTGTGCTGTTTCTATCTCTGAAAGCTTTTGTTTTCTTTCTGCTTCTTTTTTATTATTCAATATATGAAGATTTGTATTATTTGCCTCTTCGGCCAATCCTTTAGGTATCAAATAATTTCTTGCATATCCATCTGAAGCTTTCACCACTTCTCCTTCTTTTCCTAAAGCTTTTACATTTTTTAATAATATTACTTTCATCTAATCTTCATCCTCCTCAACATATTTCCTTATAGCATTTTTTAATTTCTCCACAGCCTCATCTACTGTCACGGATTCCAATTTTGTTCCGGCCATGGTCATATGACCACCACCACCTAAATCTTCAAGTATAATCTGCACATTTATATCACCTAATGATCTTCCGCTGATAAACACTTCATCTTTTATTTTAACAAAAACAAAAGATGCTTGAATACCTGTAATATTTAGCAGTTCATCTGCTGCCTGGGCAGTTAACAATATATTGCCTATTTTTTCAGGACATATTGCTATGGCAATATTATTATATATTTTAGCCGATTTTATAATTTCAGCTCTTTTTAGATAAGTGTCCAAGTTATCTGAAAAAAACTTTTTTACATTTATGGTATCTGCCCCCAATCTTCTCAGAAAAGACGCAGCTTCAAAAGTTCTAACTCCAGTTTTGAAGTAAAAATTTTTTGTATCCACACATATTCCCGCAAGAAGAGCTTCTGCTTCTATGGTTTTTATTTTAGGTTTTTCAACCATATAAGGTAACATTTCAGTAATTAATTCAGAAGTAGATGAAGCATAGGGTTCAATATAATTCAAAAGAGAATTTTTAATGAAATCTGGAGGCTTTCTATGATGATCAATTATAGCCATTCTATTGAACTTCTCAACCAGATTCATATTTTGTACATATCCTTCACTATAAACATCTACTATTATAAGAAGACTATTTTGATTTATATTATCTTCACAGTCCCTGCTGTGTACAAAAGCATTTTTATATTCTTCTTCTTCCTTTATTTTATTAAGTATGAACTTTATGCTTTCATTACTATTATCTAATATTATAGAACATTCTTTGTTCAATTGACCTACTACACTGTGCAGTCCCACAGATGCTCCCAAACAGTCTATATCAGGTTTGCTATGCCCCATAATAAATACATTACTGCTGTCCTTTATTATATCTACAAGAGCTTGAGCTATCACTCTTGCCTTTACCTTGGTTCTTTTCTCTACTTCCTTAGTCTTACCTCCATAGAACATAAGTTTATCTTGAGTTTTTACTACTGCCTGATCTCCACCTCTCCCCAATGCCAATTCCTTAGCTGATATTGCATATTGCTCATTTTCCTGAGGATTTTTTCCGCCTCTTCCCACACCAATACTAAGTGTTACTGAAAGCTTATTCCCCATATTTATTTCTCTCACAGTATCAAGTATTTCAAATTTCTTTTCCATTTCTTTTTCTATATACTTATTTTGTATGCAAAACACATATTTATTTGATTCATATTTCCTCACCATAGAATTCAAACTCTGAGCATAAATATTTATTGTTCTCTCTATTTCAGCTATTATGAGAGGTTTATCATCCTCTTCCATGGTCTTTATAACATCATCAAAATTGTCAACCTCCATAAGCATTATGGTATTTTTATCAGCTTCTACGGAAGTCATAATATCATAGGAAGTTGTTACATCATAAAAATATAATATCATAATTTTATCTTTAGGATTCTCAGAAGTATCCACTATATTTGCATATATATCGTAATGCTTATCTTTGATTCTTATGTATCTAAATATATTTTCCCTGCCATTTGCAGCCTGCTTCACATTAAAATCCCTTGCTATATTCTTAATATTTTGACCTAATATATCCTTCCCTTTCAATATAGTACAAAAATTCTGATTGTACCAGAGTACATCCCCATTCATCTTTATTATAACGAGAGGAAATGGCAGTTTTACAAGAGTACTCCTAGTAGCCACATCGAGCTGAGATGAAAAATTTTCTATGAATTTCTTCCATTTGTTTTTTCTGAATCTGGTATTTTTTATATTGTAAATTACAAGAAGTACATATAAACCAGCAGCCGTAATACCTATAATTTTATTTCCATATACCATCAGCATCAAAATAAGCACTGCGATTATTATCATATATACTTTACTACTATTTATAAAGTAATTGTACTTATTATCCATACAATAAGCCTCCAGTTACTATTTTTTTAATTTTCTATAAGGATCAAGTTTTCTAAAATCAAATATCATATCTATAAATCCTGCTAAAATATAAAATAACGATAAACTGGATAAGGCAGTCAATACTATGACAATAGCAGTAATTTTTTTAGACATTTTAAATTTTTTCATTAGATAATATGTTGTCAGTGCTAAACCATCTATTAAAAATATAAGTTGTAATATAAGTTCTGAAGATGTAACTATATATTGTCCAACAGCCATGTTTTTTCTGTCAAATAATATCCCTATAAGGAGTATGGCTCCTATTAATGTACCTAATCTGGTATTCATATACCATTGATTTAAAGGTTTTATATCATTGACTTCATATTTTAATTTTACAAGTATGGCTCTGGCTGTTATGTAATTTAGATATGACGAAACAAAGGATACAATTACTATTCCTGCTGGAATAAGTCTCATAATATATTCCGGTGTAAAAATATTAATCATACTTTCCATGGAAGCAAGCTGACTTCCTGATACACCTGCTTTTTCATACATGCTTTTGCTCAAATCCATAGATTGCCTGAAATTTTCCACCATTTCATTGACAAATCCATATATTCCCCCTTTGCTCATTAGCATTATATAGACAATAAAATAAAAAATCATCCCCAATGCCACGGATATAGCTAGAAATATCATGGTGGTTCCAAATTTTTTCTTGTTTTTTATGCAATATCCCAAAGTCATTCCAGTTAATCCTATCAATACCACCAGGGACAATGAAGCTATTGGATTATAAAGTATTGATATCAATATACCACTTGCTATAATAGAAATCAAAGTAACCTTATAATTTTGTTTAATATATAGTATTGTTATAGGTACAGGCAATATAAAATTAGCAACTATAGAAAATATAGGTACATATATACTTATTAGCATTATTACTACCGTAAGTGCTGTAATCAAACTGCCTTCAATGAGGGCTTTTGTATTATATATCCTTTTCTGCATTTTTACCTCCGTTAACCCTTTTCTTTTAAATGGTTATATAATTTGCTTAAATCCTTTCCATGTTGTTCTATTTTATCTTCTTCAATTATACCAATTTTTAATTTCTTTTTCATGGTTTCATCTACTGCAGTATGTGAATATCCCAATCTGTCTGCAAGTAAATACAAAATTATTATTGCCCCGGAAATACAATCCAATATGGATTCCTGTGCCACATTACTTCCCTTTGTGAGCAACTTAAAAAAATCTCCTATTATACATAAAAGATTTGCCTTCAAATCTTCTATTATCTTAACATTATACATTATGTTAAAGTTCTCTTTACTCATACAATCTCCCTCCCACCCTATAATTTTATTTTGAATTCATACAGTCTTACACAATGAACTCTATCTCTATAATTCTAACTTATGTATAATATTATTATACATAAG
>NZ_PVXP01000053.1 GCF_002995845.1 Clostridium luticellarii
CTTATGCCCTTTTTTTCTGTTTAACTATTATAAATTACAAGAATTGCCTTTGATCTTCTAATTACCTTTTTTTGAAACTTCTTCCCATCATCAATTCATTTTTATCAGTGAGTTTCGCAATTACCTAATAACAAACTTTCCATTTTCTAAGAATTTAAATACATCTTATGTTAAGGTTCAGCGGAAGCAGCAACAGGTGGTAAAAACACTGTAATGTAATTTAAATACATCTTATGTTAAGGTTCAGCTAGCCAAAGATCTTGGATTTCTTCCGTTTAAAAAATAATTTAAATACATCTTATGTTAAGGTTCAGCAGGCTACCACGAGCAATATATGTTATTTGTGGTGGAATTTAAATACATCTTATGTTAAGGTTCAGCTAGAGCCTGTACTTGGTTCAGTTCCATATAGTACTACATTTAAATACATCTTATGTTAAGGTTCAGCAATAAAGAACCAAGGAATTAAAGATAATTTTGGTAAATTTAAATACATCTTATGTTAAGGTTCAGCCTTTATACTATAGGAGCTGCAGATATAAAAAAAGGATTTAAATACATCTTATGTTAAGGTTCAGCGCTAATTTTTGAATGGACAAACTTAACTCTATCTTGATTTAAATACATCTTATGTTAAGGTTCAGCCTCTACTTCCGTCATCATTAATTAAACTAACTTGTTATTTAAATACATCTTATGTTAAGGTTCAGCGGGTCAGATGTTGATTTTCCTTTTACAAAACATAGTAATTTAAATACATCTTATGTTAAGGTTCAGCCAATGTAAAACAGCCATTCTTTATTTCTATTATAGGACTTAAAGTCGCGTAAATAAACCATTTTCGCGAAAGTTTTCCAGTCGTTTTTTTAATATTGTGAAATTGATATGAAAAACAGCATAAAGTATTGCAAATCAACGATTTACGCTGTTTTCATTCATTTGTGAGGTTGGAAACTGAATACTGCTAATCTTCCGGGAAATAGAAATTGCTTTACAAAATAGATAAAAGAGAAAACATAAGAAATTATAAAAAAAATATAGCTTGTAATATCTAAACACCTCTGTACCTTAGACAAAAGTGGCTTTGGAATAATAAACAAATTCAGAACCGATGAATCCACTAAGGCTCAAATACTAAAGCTCCGGAATAGCCTCATCCAGCCACTTAATAGTTTTAAGATAGGAAATGGCCAGATCTTGTCTATCAATATCAAGATAAGATGCCATCATTATGCTTTTTGCCCATTCTCCCTTTTGATATGAAATAACTATGTCAAGTATTTTACTGTAATAATTTCTTTCCCTTCCAACCAGAGCATTTTTTACCTCCTGTGGAATCATAAGTTCATCCAATATTTCATACAGAGGTTTTTGCAGAATCACATCCATAAGAGACATAATACCAGTTAAATACGCATTAAATGAATTTTGAGATGATTTCTTATTTTTTTTAGCCAGCAGCTCTGAAAATTCCGCTCTAAGCAGTGATTCAATCATAACTATCTGGGGTCTGTCATCACATATAGGCTTCATGCACATAAAATATATCCACTTTTTTATCTCCTTCTCACCTAAAAGTGCTATAGCTTGTCTTATCGAAATAATCCTATCTTTAAAAAAATATTTTGCAGAATTTATCATCTTTAATATCTCATATGACAGCGAAACATCTTTTTTTATCAGATTTTCAACATTTTCTATAGAAAATTCTTCAGAATTCAATTCTTTTATAAGATTTAAATAGATCACTTTATTTACAGGTATTTTTTTACCCTTTATTATCTGAGGTTTGCTGAAATAATATCCTTGAAAATAAGAATATCCTAAGGATACAGCCTCATCAAATTCCTCTGGTGTCTCAACCTTTTCAGCTAGAAACTTTAAATTTGGATTTATACTTTTTACCGCATTTATTACTTCTTTCCTTTCATCTCCCCGTGTCATGATGAAATCGACTTTTATAATATCCGCCAATTTAATAAGTTCAATATATTTATCATTAAATATAAAATCATCCAATGCAATTGTAAATCCGTTCTTTTTTAAAGTTTCACAGGATTTTACAATCTCTTCTGCTGGACTTATATTTTCCAGAATTTCTATTACTACATTTTTAAATGAAATAACAGAATATAAACCTGATTTCAAAATGTTTCTCGTAAAATTTATGAAAGCTTTTTTATTTCCAACAATTTTGCACATTCCAATATTGATTAAAGTGTTTTGCATTACTTTAATGGTAGCTGCATCTCCATCACTAAAATTATACTGATTTTTCATGTCATTTTTTCTAAAAAGAAGTTCATATCCAAAAATTTTCCCCGATTTATCCATAATAGGCTGTCGTGCTAAAAAAATATCCACATTAATCCCCTCCCAATTTAAAATACCTAATTACCATAATTGAGATCATATTACATCCATCTATATTCCACTGCATAAGCTTGAAACTATAACTTTAAGCTTATCTTTAATTTGAAGTGCAGATTACTGCATCGTTATATTATCGTCTCTTTTTCTGGAAAATGAATAAATTACCAGTAGTTAAAAAAATTTTATTCGAAGACTGCCATATTTAATTTAAAATGCAAGGTGAAAAAGCAAATATCACTCTAGGGCAAACTTGAAACTATTTTTCACTCTAAATTTAAATTGTCTATTTTTTATGTTAAAATTATATAGTCAACTAAAAAGGAGGACAATAAAATATGGATAAAAAATTTTTAAAGCTTGCAATCATATTGGGAATTTTAGCTGGATTAGGGCCGCTTGTAACTGATCTGTATATTCCATCTCTTCCAACTGTATCAAAATTTTTCAATGCCTCCACCTCAATCACTCAATTGAGTTTGACCACCAGCTTGCTGGGCCTGGCTATTGGACAAGTTATTATTGGTCCTATAAGTGACAAAACAGGCAGAAGGAAACCTCTTATTCTATCATTGATCATTTTTACCTTCTCCTCTTTGCTGTGTCCTTTAACCTCATCAATTTATATTTTTATTTTAATGAGATTTTTACAGGGTCTTGCGGGAGCCGGCGGCATTGTCATATCAAGGGCCATGGCAAGAGATATCTATTCTGGAAAACTTTTAGTACAATTTTTTTCAATGCTCATGCTGGTAAACGGAATTGCACCTATTATCTCACCTGTATTAGGCGCTCAGCTTCTAAAATTCGTCAACTGGAAAGGCATATTTTACATACTCACAGTTTTGGGTCTTCTATTATGTATAATGGTCTGGGCAGGTATAAAAGAAAGTTTATCACTGAATATGCGTACAGCTGGAAATTTAAAGAATAACTTTATAGGATTACTCCACCTTTTTAAAGATGATGTTTTTATAGGATACACTTTTATTCAGGGATTTATTTTAGCTGGAATGTTCGGGTACATTTCGGCCTCACCATTTGTTATTCAGGATATTTACGGTCTGTCCGCCCAGCAGTTCAGCTTATGTTTTGCCATTAATGGATTAGGAATTGTTACCATGACCCAGGTTTCAGGACATCTGGCAAAAAAAATTGCCCTCAATAAAATCCTTGGAGCCGGATTGCTTATTTCTCTTTTAGGAAGTTTGGTGCTGTTTAGTATGACAATTGTGAATGGGCCTTTAATTTCCATATTAATTCCACTTTTTATTGTAATATCGTCCGTTGGTACCATCACAACAACTACAGGCTCACTTGCAATGGAACCCAAGGGTGATGAGGCCGGCAGTGCTTCTTCTCTGCTGGGATTCATACCCTTTGCCCTGGGTGCATTGGCTTCTCCCCTGGTCGGAATAGCTGGAGAAAAAACGTCTGTTCCCATGGGTGCCGTCATTTTATTTTGCAATGCAGCTGCAGCCTTGATTTTTATTTTCATTATTTCCAAATACAAAAAGCAACTAAACATTTAAACAATTACTTCTGTTCTAAAAAATAGGATCTGTCCTGTACGTAGGCAGATCCCTATATTGAGTATTTGACTCATTACTTTATACGTTCAATACCATCTTTGAATTAGAATATCTTTAATATCATATTTTTTTCACAAGACATATAAGGTTTGTATTGTCAAGCTTAAAATGTCTATAAAAGTCAATAGCCGAAGTATTATGTTTATCGGCCAAAAGCTGCATCCTTTTTGCTCCCTTTAAAATTGCCCAATTTTGTATATTCAAAAGAAGTTCTTTCCCAATACCTCTTTCTCTATAGACTCTATCAACAACTACATCTTCTACTAAAACAGATGCTGCTCCTTCGGCTGTGGAGACCAAGATTTGTCCTGAAATCATACCTACAACTTTGCCGTCTAAATCCGCTGCAAATATACGCCTGTTATTTCGATCTTCCAGCATCATTTCCAATCCCCGCTTTTGCTTTCCATTATCAAAAACGAAATCCTCCTCAATGGAAAAAAGTTCCCTCAGCAACTCAATCAGCATATTAATATCATCTTTATGGGCTTCTCTTATAATTAAATTATTTTTCAAAACAAGATCCTCCTTTCCAATTTATTATAATCCAACATGGACATCTTCTTCCACTGCAGCAATATACATCTTTTTATTACCATAGAAATTACGATTTATTCAAATATATATTTTGCCTACATATTTTTTTATAAATTTAGTTGACAAAGTCATAAAAAAATGATATTTTTAATTTAAAGCATATATATGAATCATATTCACATATATGAATAATTTATATAATAAGATTTTATGATCATAAAGTTCAAGAAAACGTTTGTGTATGTATTGTAATACTTGTGTATATGCTAATAAACAAGTTATTAATAAGCCTAGTATTTCCAGCATGTGTAATTTAATTGCATTAAATTTGTTCTAAATATTAGGAAAACGATTAATTAGAATTGTGAAGTTAATTATATTGCCTCAAGTTAGGGTAATAAGGGGGGAATTGTTAAATGAGTGAAAAAATTAAAAAAGTAGTTCCTAGTGGACGCTGGCTGCATATACTTCCACCATTAGTCTTAGTATATATAGTTGCCTTTATGGATCGTACAAATATCAGTTTTGCAATTGCAGGTGGTATGGACAAAGAACTGGGAATGACTGCTACAATAGCTGGTCTGGCATCAGGAATTTTCTTCTTTGGATACATGTTTTTACAAGTACCCGGAGGAAGAATAGCAGAACGTGCAAGTGCAAAAAAGTTTATAGCATGCACTATAATTGCTTGGGGAGGTCTTGCAGCATTATCGGGTATTTCCCAAAATACGTATCAAATACTTGTTATTAGATTTCTACTTGGAGTAGCAGAAGGTGGAGTTTGGCCGGCAATATTAACTATCATCAGTCATTGGTTTCCAGTACATGAGCGAGGCAGAGCAAATGCAGTCTTTATGATGAATGCTCCGATAGCTTCAATAATAACAGGTCCCCTGTCAGGTTTCATTGTATCAGCATTTAGTTGGAGATATGTTTTTATTATTGAAGGAGCAATTGCTATAATACTGCTGTTTATATGGTTCCCATTTGTTGATGACCATCCCAAAGATGCAAAATGGATAAGCAAAGAAGAACGGGAATATATCGAGACAGCCCTTCGTGAAGAGCAGGTAGCATTAAGCGGTACTGCATCTGTAAGAAAAATACCGCTTTCAGAAGTTATATCCAGTAAATTACTATGGATTTTATGTATTATATATGGATGTTATCAGGCAGGTATCTACGGATATTCTCTATGGCTTCCTAAAATCATACAAGGTGTAAGCACAAGCGGCATGACTGGCATAGGATTACTTTCAACAATACCTAATATAATCGCCATATTTGGATTGATCTACTTTTCAAGAAAGTCGGATAGTACAATGAACAGAAAAAAGTATACGGCATTACCTATGGTAGGCTTTGCAATATGCTTGTTTATATCAATACAGTTCAAAGCTGGTAATCCTTTAGCTTCATTTATATTTATAGCATTCTGTGGTTTCTTTCTATACTCGGCAAACAGTGTATTCTGGACTATACCAGCCCAGGTATTTGAATCCGATATGGCTGCACAATCCCGTGGAATTATCAACATAATCGGTGGACTTGGTTCATTTGTAGGACCTTATGCTGTAGGATTTCTTACAACAGCTATCAATACGTCGGCAGGATTATATGCATTAATAATATTATTAATTATAGCATTTGCTTTAACAATATTGTTGCCGATAGAAAAATATGAAGGAAGTATAAAAGCCTAAAGTATAGTTATTGAAAAATAACTATTATATATAATAAAAAGGAGTGATCTTATATGGAATTTGGTGTAATGGGAAGAAAAATCAAAGAAATAAGAGCATATGTTGTAGAAGGCGGTGGCGCAGACTATCACGATCAAAAGCAGGAACACTGGATAGTTAATCAAATAGCTACACCAATGAGTGTTTATCCAGAATATAAAATGACCAGAACAAGTTTTGGCATCAATGCACTTAAATCATTAGTAGTTGAAGTAGAAGCAGATAATGGTGTTGTGGGGTTTGCAGTATCCACAGGCGGATATCCTGCAGCCTGGATTGTTATGAACCACTTAGACAGATTTGTTGTAGGCCAGCCTGTTGAAAACATAGAGAAAATTTGGGATCAGATGTACAAATCAACTATGTACTATGGACGTAAGGGGGTCGTTATGAATGCTATTTCTGCAGTGGATCTGGCCCTTTGGGATCTGCTTGGACAATTAAGGCAGGAACCAGTATATGCTATGTTAGGCGGAAAAGTTAGGGAAGAATTAAACTTCTATGCTACAGGCCCCCGTCCTGATCTTGCCAAAGAAAAAGGCTTTATAGGAGGCAAATTACCATTAATCTATGGTCAGGCAGACGGTGAAGAGGGACTTAAGAAAAATATAGAACGTCTCGCTAAATATAGACAGGAATGTGGTGATGGATTCTGGTTAATGTGGGATTGTTGGATGGCATTAGATCTTCCATATGCCAAGAAGCTAATGCAAAAATCATCGGAATATGATCTTAAATGGATAGAAGAGTGCTTTAATCCTGATGATTACTGGGCTTACAGAGATTTAAAGGCAGCAGCTCCCAACAATATGATGGTAACCGGAGGGGAACACGAAGCTACAAGATATGGATTTAGAATGTTGATGGAAATGTGTGATATTGACATAATTCAGCCGGATGTTACATGGTGCGGAGGTATGACTGAGCTAAAAAAGATTGGTGACCTGGCAAAAGCTTATGGCAAATTGGTTGTTCCTCACGGTTCAGGTCCTTATTCACACCACTTTGTAACTTCACAAACCAATTCTCCATTTACTGAGTACCTGATTATGAGTCAAGATGCCGACGAAGTTATCCCTCAGTTCTATCCATTGTTACTAGATGAGCAGGTTCCGTCAAACGGCAAATTGATAGTAAGAGATAAACCGGGCTTCGGTGTCACTCTCAATAGAAAACATGGTTTGATTGAAATTAAAAAAGGACAGAGAATATAAAATAATGAAATAGTGACTCTATACTAAAATATTATCCGGATTTTAAGACACTAAATAAATAGTTTGAGAATGACTTCTTTAGAACTTGTTCTCAAACCTATTTCTCCATCTATAAATTATTGAATGTTTCTTTATTATTTAATTGACAAGGTCAAATTAAAATTGTAAGTTAAATATATGTATGAATTATATTTACATATATAAATAATTTGAGAGGATGGTATTTATGTCTGTAAAATCTGCTGAAAGAGTTCTGCGAATTTTTGAGTATTTGTCTTCATATCCTAACGGACAAACAATTAACGAAATTAGCACTCAATTAGGTTATGCACCTAGCAGCACTCACGCATTATTAAAAACTCTTTTGGATAATGGTTATTTATATGTTGATGAAATGAAAAGATATATACTGGGCCCCAAGCTGATTCAATTAGGGGCAAGTGTATCTTCACATATGAATATTAATAAAATAGCCCAGCCTTTATTAAAGGAAGCAATGGAAGAGTTGGAAGAAACAATCTTTATGGCTGTTCTATCTAAAGGAGAGATTATTTATGTCGCCAAAGAAAATAGCTATAAAACAGTAACAACAAATGCAGGTATTGGAAGTAGAAAACCTATTTATTGTACAGGATTGGGTAAAGTTTTTTTAGCATTTATGGAGCCTGATAAAAGATCACAAATCCTGGACAATATTAAATTTAAAAAATTTACGGATAATACAGCAACATCCAAGGACGAATTAATGAAGCAATTAGTTTCCTTTAAAAAACAAGGATATGCCGTGGATAACGAAGAAATTGAAGAAGGTCTTCGCTGCATTGCAGTACCTGTTTTTAATGCATCAAAACATGTTGTAGCTGCATTAAGCGCTTCAGGTCCAAAGGAGAGAATGCTATCTAAAGAAAAACATGTTATAAAAAAAATGTTAGATATATCAAATTTATTATCATATCAATTAGGCAATGTAAAATAAGATTAGAAGAAGGGATAAAATGGTTAAGTTAAAGGGAGTATATCCTCCGATCATTTCCATTTTCGATAAATACGGAAATTTTGATGTGGAGTCAAATAAAAAGCAGGCTGATTATTTAATAAAAAGCGGAGTTGATGGAATCACATATCTTGGAACATCCGGGGAATTTTCTTCTATGAATATAAAACAGAAGAAGGAAATTCTTGATGTAATGATTCCTTATGTAAATAATAGAGCCAGGGTTATTGCAGGTGTCGGAGAATGTAATTTACCAGATACATTAGATATGATCAAGTATGCTGAAAAATTAGGAGTTGACAGTATCCTGGTGGTAAATCCATACTTTAATGTATATACGGATAATATGGTAATTGCTTATTATGACAGAATTGCTAAATCCACAAATTTACCAGTACTTATTTACAATATACCGGATCTAAGTGGATATAATTTTAGTTTTGATGTTGTAAAAGTTATTGTACAAAACAACAGCAATGTCGTTGGAATTAAAGAATCATTAAATGACCTGGAGCATGTTAAAACCATTATTAAGATTAAGGATATAAATCCGGATTTTGCTGTATATGCCGCCTATGAAAACTTAGCATATGATGCATTAAATTTCGGAGCAGACGGATTTATTAACGCAACTGCAAACTTTGCGCCAGAATTTACAGTTAATACTTATCAGTCTTTTGTTAAAGGTGATTTAAAAAAGTGCAGGGAATATGCATCAAAGATGAATGACGCTATGGAAATCTATAATTTTAGCAAGCCAATCTATTTAGCTTGTAAACAAGCTGTTTATTCTAGAATTATCGGAGAAGATAAGTTTGAAATTCTGCCGGCCTTATCACTAGATGAGAAAACTAAATCTAATATAAATCAGGTTATGAAAAAATTAGGCCTACTGTAATAATAAAAATTTAAAATTGATATAGGCTGCAGATTATTGTACTGTCAACATTAGGACAATATTGATCAAATACTGGAATACTAATAAAAATTTAAGAATGAGGAAGTGGAACTTATGATAAATAGATTTATTCTAAATGAAACATCTTACCACGGAATAGGTGCTATCAACAGCATTGCCGATGAAGCAAAAACAAGAAGATTTAAAAAAGCATTTGTATGTTCAGACCCTGACTTGATTAAATTTAATGTAACTAAAAAAGTACTTGACGTATTAGATAAAAACGAATTGGCATATGAAGTATATTCTAAAATCAAGCCAAATCCAACTATTGAAAATGTTCAGACTGGTGTAGAATCTTTTAAAGCTTCCGGTGCCGATTATATTATTGCTATTGGAGGCGGTTCGTCAATGGATACCGCAAAAGCAATTGGTATAATTGTTAAAAATCCTGAATTCGCGGATGTAAGAAGCTTAGAAGGTACTGCTAATACTAAAAATAAAAGTATTCCCATTATTGCAGTACCAACTACAGCTGGTACCGCAGCGGAAACAACAATTAATTATGTTATTACCGATGCAGAAAAAAACCGCAAGATGGTATGTGTGGATCCACATGATATACCAGTAATTGCAATAATCGATCCCGACATGATGTCGTCTATGCCAAAAGGTTTGACAGCCGCAACAGGTATGGATGCACTAACACATGCCATTGAAGGATATACAACAGCAGGAGCCTGGGAATTATCTGATATGTTCCATTTAAAAGCAATTGAAATTATTTCACACTCCCTAAGAGGTGCGGTTAATAATACACAAGAAGGCAGAGAAGGAATGGCACTTGGTCAGTATATAGCCGGCATGGGATTTTCTAACGTAGGTCTTGGTATTGTTCACTCCATGGCACATCCCCTCGGAGCACTCTATGATACACCTCACGGTATTGCCAATGCAATTATTTTACCAACTGTTATGGAATACAACGCAGAAGCAACCGGTGATAAATATAAATATATAGCACAAGCTATGGGAGTTGAAGGTACTGAAAACATGAGCATAGAGGAATATCGGAAAGCTGCTGTAGATGCAGTTAAGAAATTATCAAAAGATGTTGGAATTCCCCAAAACTTAAAGGACATTGTAAAGAAAGAGGATATTCCTTTCTTAGCACAATCTGCTTATGATGATGCATGTAGACCTGGTAATCCAAAGGGAACAAGCGTTTCAGACATAGTCGGGTTGTATGAATCACTTATTTAATTTATCCAAGCGGCTATCTACCGTTGCCAATACTCCCAACTTCTTAAAGGCGGATAAGCACTGCTGCACGTCTGGATAAAGTGATTCTCAGTTTTAGAGTGATTTGCCCATGAAAAAATCTTTTCAAAAAACTCAGAAAACTCAATCCAGTGGCGCAACACCTCCCAACCTGTCATATTTCAAAACCGGGAGATTTATGACTGGCAGTTATCGGATAAGTTCTTCCCCTAAGGAGGTAACGTGTTCTAAGTGCTAAAGGCACCAAAAATATTGTTACTAAGGTTCAGGTGGAAAAGAGAACTTCTTACAGGGAAATTCCACCTGAACCTAAAAATTACTTGATTTAGCTTAAAGAAATTTTGTATAAACTCAATAAAATTCATTTTTGTTTCTTGGCAGTAATTTTAGAGTAAGCAGTGAATTACCTAGTATAAACGACCATTTTAAGTGTATTTTACACTTTGAAAAATGGTCGTAATTTATTGCTTGTGTTTCTCTTTTTACCTTCCAATAACATCTTTGCTCCATTTAAAAGGAACAACATCTTTCAAAGCTTATCTAAAGGCAACCTGGTACCTGGCACTATTTTCATCAGTCATTCAAATACATCCTATGTTAAGGTTCAGTATATATGCAGGGGATTGATTTTAGTACATTTTTTAATGCAGGGTTATTGCACAAATGAGCTAAAAAGTCATTTCTTCATACACGCACAAAGCTTTTGACCCCAATTGGTCCCCGAGGGGATATAAAATAAATTAAAACAATATTGGAATGAAAAGGGTAATCTGTATTTTGGTGCTTGCTGTTTCTCTGGTATTTGGTGTTGCCGCTAATATATACGTGGTAGACAGCAAGGGAGTAAAGGCTCCTACCCAGACGGTACTTACACAGGGGAAGAAGATAATATATGTGTTCAATATCGAGCCATATAAGCAAGGAGAAACTTACACGATATATATTCAAAATCTTAAGCCAAGGGGACAATGATAAAGCCAGTATTCTTTAGATTCCATACAAAATAAAAAAACTAAGGAGATGCAGAGATGTATCTCCTCTTTATTTTTTAAAATATTTTAGAATATCTTCCTGAAACTATTGGCACGTGTTGCAACATACGTTATAATATAATTGTAAGGAGGGAGGGGAATGACAGCAAGGGAAGTAATCAAAATCCTCAAGGCGGATGGATGGATTGAGAAAAACAAAAATGGTTCACACAGACATTTCATTCACCCGACAAAGAAAGGAAAAGTTCAAGTACCAGACCATGGACATAAGGACTTGAAAGAAACAACATTGAAGTCAATATTTAAGCAGGCGGGGCTAAAATAAATCCCCTCACCACTTGAAGATTCAAATAAATAGTAAATCAATAAGGAAGTGAATAACATGGATAAATATATGTTCCCGGCAGTGTTCCAACCTTGTAAGGAAGGTGGATACTCTATATACTTTCCAGATTTGCCCGGCTGTATCAGTGAAGGTGATACCCTGGAAGAGGCTCTTGCAATGGCAAAAGATGGATTAGAATTATTCCTTTGGAACATGGAAGACGGCAAAGAAGAGATTCCAGAACCTACACCACCGGAAGGAATAAAAATTGAAGATGGAAATTTTGTTGTTCCTATAATTGCAGATATGAAACTTGCAAGGGCACAGATGAATAACAAAACTGTCAATACCAATGTAACTATGCCGCAATGGTTAAAGTTTAAAGCAGAGGAAAATAAAATTAACTTTTCCCAGCTATTACAGGAAGCTATAAAACAGAAGCTAAACATCAATGGTTAAAGGCATAAAAAATAAAGCCCGGCGGGGATAACCTACCGGGCTAAAATTATTTCTGTGCTGGTTGTATAGATGTCATAAAATGCTACCTCCAACTTTGACCAATTCAAAGGCATATTTAAGGATAAATAATTTTGTCACCAACCGGGCATATGTAAGATTCTAACATGCCCACAATACAAGTAATATCAACACTTCTAGAAAAAAGTATTTTTGATATTACTATTCCTCATAGGTAATCTAAAATCTTTATTTTTAGATCTAATTTTTTAATATCATTCATATGTTTCAATTCCTCATAGGTAATCTAAAATCCAAGAACTACTGTAAGGAAGTATAAGGATGTAAATAGTTTCAATTCCTCATAGGTAATCTAAAATCTGATATAACTGTCTACAACAAATACTATGACAAAGATTTCAATTCCTCATAGGTAATCTAAAATCCTGCCCCTGCGTTAAGTCAAAAATTATAGCATCGGAAATTTCAATTCCTCATAGGTAATCTAAAATCCTGCCGATACAAGTTATATTAATAGACTTAATAGATTTCAATTCCTCATAGGTAATCTAAAATCCGACTTGTATTTAATATTTGCACTTGATGAAAAAGAATTTCAATTCCTCATAGGTAATCTAAAATCGGAAACCTCTCCGAAAAGACCGACACACATGACGATAATTTCAATTCCTCATAGGTAATCTAAAATCCTAAACATTTGAAAAGGACTCCTTGTCCTATTGGAGAATTTCAATTCCTCATAGGTAATCTAAAATCTGAAAAGTGCATTGAAAGGCACTACTGCATGTCAAAAATTTCAATTCCTCATAGGTAATCTAAAATCTCAGCAAAACAACTCCAGCCAAACTTCCTGCAATTAATTTCAATTCCTCATAGGTAATCTAAAATCCATATATATTGAATTTATTCTTGTAAGTATTTAGAAATTTCAATTCCTCATAGGTAATCTAAAATCGTTGCCCTGTTTGTGGGAAACGTTATAAACGTCATAAATTTCAATTCCTCATAGGTAATCTAAAATCGAAAGGGGTAAGGCTAGGGAAAGGATGTTAGCAGGAGATTTCAATTCCTCATAGGTAATCTAAAATCTCAACTTCATTATCATTTTCTATGACTATATCTCCGGCATTTCAATTCCTCATAGGTAATCTAAAATCCTATCAGCTTTACTGAAATTTAATATATTCTCATATAATTTCAATTCCTCATAGGTAATCTAAAATCTCAGTTACAAAAGAAAATACAGAATTGAAAACTAAAGATTTCAATTCCTCATAGGTAATCTAAAATCGGATACCTATTATATTTGTTTCTTCTGGGTGGGGAATTTCAATTCCTCATAGGTAATCTAAAATCGCGTACCCATAATTCATTGCCACAATCACACTTGCAGATTTCAATTCCTCATAGGTAATCTAAAATCGAGAAATACGGGAGAGAACAAGCAGAATCCATTTTAGGATTTCAATTCCTCATAGGTAATCTAAAATCCCGGTCAACCACAAAGACAACAAGATTATGTTTGACGGATTTCAATTCCTCATAGGTAATCTAAAATCTCAGCAAAATGGGAAAAATGATAGGCACCTGTTTTATTTCAATTCCTCATAGGTAATCTAAAATCTATTATATTTTCCCTTTGCTCTCATGTCAACTTGATAATTTCAATTCCTCATAGGTAATCTAAAATCCCCATCAAATAAAGCATACATCAGCTTGTCCAAGATTGCAATATCCAGGAAAATCTCTGGAAGAATTTCAAAAATCAATCCCAGGCCGCAAATTAACTGGAAATATAAAAATTGTCGACCCCCGGTAATTTTTACTCTATTCAGGGTCGACGACATAAAATTTAAGACAGTCCTAAAATTTTTTTGAAAATTAATCACGCCATTTTATAAAAATATATCCTGTTGATTTTTCGACACGCCAAGAACCTCTCTATTAGAATATTTAGTGCTTTTGAAAGTATATATTATCACTGAATCCTCACTGCTTACCATGATGTCAGAAAGCTGGCACTTTAATTTCTTTAAATTAGCCATGCTTATGTCTCCTTCAAAAACGGAATTTTGAACCCAGGTTAAATACTTTCTGCATGTTTTAAGAGCGCGGCCTACACGCTTTTCCCCAAAATCATAGACAAGTATTACAAACACTGATTACCACCTCGCAACAAAACCACTATACGGCTCATCTTCAGTTATATATTTTTGAAGTTTATACAATTCAAGCCTTATTATACGTTTGTAGCTGACAGTAGTTCCTATTTTAGGGTGCTTTATTGTGGTTAAAAGTTTATTGTTGTACTCTTCTATAAATTTTTTTCTTCCTTTATCATTCAACATTATACCATTAAAATCAGATTCAAAATCTTTTTCCGTCAGCTCATTCCTGTTAAGAATGGTGAAGATAGTTCTATCCACTATTATGGGCTTGAATATTTCAGCTATATCAAGATTAAGTGAAAAACGCCTCATATTTGTGGAGTGAAGGTATCCTATCCTCGGATCCAGCTGGGTTTGGTATATCTCTCCTAAAACAGTAGTATACATCATGGAGTTTCCAAAGCTGATAAGTGCATTTATCTTGTCCCTTGGAGGACGCTTGCTTCTGATTTTAAAGGCAAATTCCGGATTCTTTATTATCTTTGAAAAACATCCATAATACTCCTGCCTCATGTTGCCCTCAACTGCCATGAGTTCTTCTATAGTCCGGCAATTTTCCATAAACTTTTTCTTTTCCGCTATATCCTTGAGTTCTGGTTCAACATCCACACCCCTGCTGTTATAATATTTTAAAATCACAATTATGTTTTCCGCTGCGGTCTCTATTATCATCCTGGCTATTTTAAGTCTCTTTTCATAATCAAGGTAATTTTCAGCCTGCTTCAATATGACATATCCAGAGTTTAAATGCTCCCTTGGGTAGAAAGTTCCAGTATAATATCCATAATAATTAAAAAAATGTATACATATTTCTTTTTGAGATACAAAATCAAGAAATTTCTTATTTAAATTGATTTCACCAAACACCCAGATATTATTTAGTTCCTCCACGGGCAAATATTTTTTCTTTCCACCTGTTTCAAAAAACACGGTATTGTCTTTTCTCTTTAAATCCCCATCATTAAAAATATAAATATCCTTTTTCATCTCTGCCTCCTATGAATAACAATATTCCCTATAAGCACAATTCCTGCAAAATCGTATCTTCTCAGCAGAAGGAGGATGTTCAAGTGCACATATCTTTTCTATATCCAGGCACATTTTTTGAAGGCGTTCCCGGGATTCTTCTGTTAGGTTTACTTCTGTCCTCTTTTTCTCCTCCGGATATAGCAAAACACCCTTTGCTTTTATGCCGGCTTCTTTTAACTGGTTTAGATAATACATAAGCTGCCATTTTGAAGCCTCAACATATTTAGAAGTTTTCTTCGTCTCCCCAATTGTTATCTGATTTTTGGATCTGAAAAGCACGTCGAATTTAACGTTCCCGAAACTGATTTCCTTGCTGTTTCTCTTATATGTACGTTCATGTATAAAACGGCCTATGTCTATATTTTCATCCTGTTGATCAGGCACTATGCCTCTGGACATAAGCCAGACCTCCCGCTTGCACACATTGTAGTACCAAAGCATGGTTCCATTGACCATACAAAAACACCTCTTTTAAAAAATATATGCATCATTATTTTCACTTTTATATCCTGTATCTTTATCATAATATTGATCAATTTGATCTCTAGGAATCCAAAATAAATTGGATTCAGCTCCACCTCTTGCCTTAAATTCAATAGGTCTATTATCCTTAATTCTTGTTAATCTAACCTGTATAATATAATCGCTCAATTTACCGTTAATCAATTTAAGAAGCGCTTTTTTTTCATAAAAACTTATATGCTTTCTGTATCTAATCGCTAAATTTTCATCTATATCAATAATTCTTAAATCATAATCAATTTTGTCACCAGACTTTAAAACTGCCTCATAAGCATCTGCAATCTTAGAAGCTTTTGCATCATTTTCAACGAATACATCCACTACATCTTCTAGTTTATCTATCAGTCTAAATTCTTCAATAACATCAAAATTTAATCTCAATATTCCTTCATCCCATATAGTTTTTGATTCCTTATAAAATCCATCCTCTTTCAATTCCATATCATAATATTCTTCTGTTAATTCACCATACTTATCTTCATGAATTTCAGGATATTTTTTTAAAATACCTTTTGTTAATTTCAAATTCATTAATTGGTATACATAGTCATTATCATTCTCAAGCTGTACAATATATAAAGGGCAATATTCTGTTTTTTCATTTTCCCTATTTATTCTGCCTGCAGTTTGTATTATTGAACATATAGGGGCAAAATCTCTAAACCCCATATCAAAATCCAAATTGACACCTGCTTCTATAGTTTGTGTTGATACCAAAATAAGAGGAACTTTGCTTTTTAATTTTTTCTTTAGTAAACCAATAACTTTTTTTCTTTGTTGTGGAATAATATTGGTGGACAAATAATATACTTCTGTGTTTATTCCAAGATCCTTAATTTTTCCTTTCAATTTGTTATATACTTCTATACTTCTTTTTATTGTATTTACAACAATCAAAACTGATTTTTTATTATCCCATTTTTCAAACATCAAAGATACAAATTCATCATTAGTCAATTTTTTGCTCAATAAAGGAATAAGTTTAGTTCTATGCAAATTATGGAAATAATCCTTATAGTCATGGAGTAATTGAATCGAATTGTCAATTGTAGATTCATCCTTTAAAATTAATTTGCTGAATTCAAGAATTTTAGGCTGAGTTGCAGTCATCAGTATAAATTTTGTACCATAGTATTGATTCATCTTTTTAAGAACTGCCCCAATCAGCGGCATATATTTTTCCGGAACTGCCTGAATTTCATCAAGTATTATAATACTTCCTGACATTTTATTTAACTTCTTAAGCGGTTTATTTTTACCTGTAAATACGGATTGAAAAAATTGGACAAATGTTGTAAGTATAACGTCTCCATCCCATGCTTCTACATCAAGCAACGCTTTATCAAGGGACATATTTTCATTATTTACGCTTTTGATATTTGAAAAATCCGAAAGTCTATGATGAATAATCAGTTTAAGCTCATCATTAAAAACATTCTCATATTCTATTTTATTTTGCTCAATAATGTTTATAAACGGAATTGCAGATATAATTCTTGGATTATAATTCATGATCTTATTTATTCTTTTCTGAAGTATAAGTGCACATTCAAGTGATGACAAGGTTTTGCCTATTCCAGTTGGTGCGGTAATAAAGAAAAATCCTGTATTGACTATTTGAGTATCTGAAAGATTATTTATTACATTAATCATTGTTTTTCTTGATTTGTTTCTTTTATCATCTAAATCAATTTTACCTCTATTAGCAGGCTTTGAATTTATATATTTTTCAACTTTGTCAGGAGAAACCCTCTTAACTTTATCAATATTAATCTGCGAGGAATTTATTTTGTCATTATCAATCAATACGGAAAAAATATATATTATAAAGAAGAACAAATAATCTTTCTCAAATCTTCCTTGATTTACAAGAGTAGGTATTCTGGTAAACAGTCTTTCTTTCTTTAATTTTTCAATTTCAAAATGTTTATCTTTTATTTCGTTCTCCAAATTACTATCTTTTAATATTTGAATTTTATTTTTAAACAAATTATCTCTTTCAGTCAGTAAATTATCCCATACACTATTTTCACGACTGATGCTAAATAAACTATTGTCAACTTTTAAAGCTTCATGATGAAGTCTGACCACAACATAGCATAAAAATTTTAAAATTTCTTCCTCAGTTGAATTATTATTGCTACCTAAAACTTTATCTTTTAAAAAAAGATAAATTATGCACGCGGAAACAGGTGCATGACTCCTAAACCTTGAATCTTCACCCTTAATAAGATAATCCTGAAAATAGTTTGTATACTTTCCCATATCATGCAAATATCCTATCCAATAGCACAAATCTTTCATTTTGCTATTGGAAATGACATCAAAATTTACTGTTGGAGGTATCTGATATTTCGATAATTCAGCAACAGATTTCAAATGTTCATTTAATAACTGTTTTGTATCTTTATTTTTATCATAATGAGCATAGTATTCCACTTTATCACTTCCAATCAATTTATCCATACAATTGAAGTACCATTGTTTAATTCTATAGACTGGTTTATTTTTACTTTCACAGCTGTACCATTTAAATTTACTAAAACATCGTTCAACCCATTTTGAGTTATCTCCCTGTTATTATCAAATTCAGCAGGAATTTTTTCCTTAATCAGCTGCAATGGCTCATCTATTTCATCATCAATTATTAACTCCAGTTTTCTATTCATCGGAATAATTGAATTCATCATTTTTATTCCTTCTCCATGCTGCTCCCCCTCAAAAATGTCACAGGGCTCTATCCATCCAAGATTAAAAGCAGTTCCCAATCCCAAGGATATTCCCTTGCTCAAATATATAGGCTCATTGCATCTGCATATGTCTACTATTTTTTTCATTATGAAATCATCTTTATGATGAACCCATATTTGATAGCATAAGCAATTATCTCTTATATTTTGAGGTACAATAAACTCAAGATTTGTCTGACTGTGATTCTCTTGACTTCCATTAAAATCGTTTTTTCCTTTAATCATAAGATAATTTAATTTCTGCATAACTTTTTTCAACGGGCTGCAAATAGCAATTGCAATATCACATTTATCTAAAGAAAAATCCTGATAATAAGTATCCCTTTCATAGCCAAGCAAACCTGCTATAATTCCTGTTACAGTTGTTCTCGGAGGTATACAGTAGGATAAAGCAGTTGAATTTGAATAATATTTTCTGAAATGAGCCATTTTTCCCTTTAAGTAAAAAGAAAATATTTTCATAACATCACTCACCCACGTTCTTTATAGGGGATAATAAATCTACATCTTCAAATTTGGGAACATTTATAAAATTACTTTTATCTGCAATTGGGTTAATCCAACCTACCACATTCTCTACATATCCCCTTCTTTTTAAAAGATCAATTACATTGGAAAGCCCACCAAAATCTACTTTTAAATCATTCAATGATCTTATAGGCCTATTTTTTTCATCATAAGTTGTGTTTATAAACCTTCTTAAATCTCCAAGATACCCATCAAATTCAGGTTTGTATACTACTTCAAAATAAAATAATGGAAATTGGCCCTGTTTACTATCCGTTTTATTGGCCATGATGCTCTGAACAATTGCTTTTCTGAATATGTCCAGATCTTCAACTGTCATACCTGTCTTCTTTGCACTGTATTTATTTACTGTACCATAATGAGCTACAAGGGCATAATATATCTTATATTTATTTCCAAATGTAGAATTATCATTATTCATTATTGAAGTTATACTATTAGATTTAACAAGTTCCACGGGATGAAGTGAGTATCCCCAATTCATCTGTATAGGTCCTGTATACGTTTTATTTACATTTTTAACTGCCATAGCACTTCCAAAAAGTCTTATATCAATCAATTCTCTTTTAACTATTTCTGTTAAAAAAATATCATTAAACTTGGATAATTCCTTTTTTTTCTTTTTATCATCCGCTGCTTTTTCATAATTTTCTTTAAAATTTTCATCAGGATACTCTAATGCATTCCATGTCTTTTTTATTTCATCATTCTCCATGAAAAGCCTCTGAATTTTATCATCATCACCAAACCATTTATTCCTAATATGTTCAAACATCGTATCCATAT
The DNA here is from genome assembly GCF_002995845.1 of Clostridium luticellarii. Classification (GTDB taxonomy): domain Bacteria; phylum Bacillota; class Clostridia; order Clostridiales; family Clostridiaceae; genus Clostridium_B; species Clostridium_B luticellarii. Next base: position 20,206 of record NZ_PVXP01000053.1, read on the forward strand.
CAACATTTTTATTATCGATCAAATCAATAAATATAGAAAATCCTTTATTTTTAAGGAAATCTCTAATATCCCTTTTCCTTCTTGCATCACTCACAAGCAGCGTATTTGTTTCATAATCCATCCTTGGCTTATTCTCCTGATCAGGATCTCCGTTGCAATTGGAAAATATTCCCTCAAATCCAAATAAAAAATCACTGTTACACTTAATAATCATAATTATTTTCCCTCACTTTCATTATCCTTTAATTCTTTATTTTGTTTTTTTATATTACCTACCATGTAAGAATATCCCGCCATAATATAAAACACATTGGCCTGATCGCTCAATGCCCAATTTTTTTTATCTAAATCCAACACCCCGGAATATAAATGAAATCTATTCATATATGCTTCATTAAATATGTCTAATGCATTATACTGGTTTAATCTTTCAACAACATCATTATATAATCTGTAAATCTCTGGGCACTTCATGCCCTGAAATTGTATTTTCTTAAGTATGGGTTTGGTCTTATGCCCACGTCTCCACTGCTCATAGGCTACTTTATTAATCAATATACCTAAATAAAATAATGCTTTCGCCTCATTTGAAAACTTTTGTGAAGACAAGAATTCTTCAATTTCATTTATCGATTTATTAACATCATCTGACATGGTATTTATAGTACCCATTTCATCCCTCTCCTCTCCGTTAAAAACTTCTCTATTTAATAATTTCAATTCCTGTAATGATTTAAAAAATGCAATATACTTCATAGTGATATTTTGAATAAAATAATCTTTTGAATCAATTCGTTTATAATACTGTAATTTCATATTCCTATAATTATCCATTAATTTCTTATCTAGCTGCTTACAGCCCTTTTCCATAGCTTCATTTGCATATGAATATATATTTTCGCTGTCTATTATCTCACCGCACAAGATTGATTTATACAAGTCCAAAACTCGTCCAATATTTATCTGATTATGCTTTTTATCTTCACGTACAGGAATTATTCTATATACATCACTTATATGCATAATATTAGTTTTTTCTCCATATCTGAGTGAATTATCACCTAACGATTGAATTATCTTTTCAATTCTGAGTGTTGGTACATCTTCTATAGTTTCAATTACATCAATTGAATTTCCATCTGTTCTATATACTATAAAATTAACGCTATAAAATTTAACATCATCAAATACACTCGAATCCTCAGTAGTTTTAATGAAATCCTCAGCTTCCGTATCATTAAACAGTAAATCCACCTTATTTTTTAGTTTATAAATCTTTTCATAATCAAAATTGTTATCTATCCCCTCCGGCAAAATAAATGCAGATTCACCTGCAAGTTTTCCAACAAATTTTTGATTTATAATATTAGCGCCGGACATCAATTTTTTATAACAATTCTGACAAAATGAATAATTATCATCATGGTTGAAATTTTTATTTATCTGAGAATAGTTTTTAGTAGTTATAGTAAATACTTTATTTATGTTCACCCTTGTAAATTTCCCTGAATATTCAGAATTTACATTCGTCACATTTTTACCACAAATATAACAAACTCTGTTTTTATTATTTTTTTTATTGGTATTACAATCTCCAATATTTAAAGCAATTTTAACAAGTTTTAAATAGTCTTTATGCTGTGAAATAATTATTTCATTTTTATCTTTAACAATAATAGGAACAATCATAACAAATTTATTTTTTTTATTATTATTGTCTATAAATTCTCTGACGAAATTATCAAAACTTATCTTCTTTTTATCAATAAATAAATTTTTCTGCTCTAAGACAATATCTTTGTCCTTATACCCTTTAATCTTATTTAAGTTTACACTCCCCTGGCCCTTTTTATTTTCAATTTTAATCAAATTTCTTTTCTCAAGAAGTTTTAATAATTCAGCTAGTTCACATTTTCCCATATCATATCTATTAAGACAGCCATATAAATCACTAAAACTACTTCCCAAAAGATAATTTAAACTTTTTATATCCCTGGTCATATAAAATTGTGCAGCAGCTGCAGAATTATTTTTAAAGTAATAATATTTATAACATGATTCTTCAGTATATGGCTCCTTAAGATCAAAATATATATCGTTATCATTAATGTCAAATATTAAATAAACTACAAAGGGATTATCACCATCTTTTATATTAATCTTCTTAACTATAGAAGCATATTCATTTTGATTTTCATCTTCACAACTTGAACCTATATAAGCAGTTAAAAAAGGTATATTCATTGATCTCACCTCCATAAATTTATTTTTTTACTGTAAACTTACAATAAAATGTAATAATCCATTGTATATAAAAATATATTATTATTGAAATAAAACTCTTATTGATATTATTTAGTAAGAATTCCTCGTAGGTAAACTAAAAAAATTTAACAACTACTATAAACTTACAAGTTTCAATTCCTATCAGGTAAACTAAAAAA
>NZ_PVXP01000054.1 GCF_002995845.1 Clostridium luticellarii
ATATAAATGTGATATATTTGTATCATAATAAAGAAATGGATGTGATTTATAATGAATGAAAACAATAAGATATTTACTGCATTATTTTTTATTGCTTGTACTATTATTCCTATGTTCTTTGTAACCATGAATTGGTATAGTATTTACAGTCATAAACTTAAATTAGGAGAAGTTAGCCCTGCAGTAGTATTAATTATAGGTTTAATTTCTCTTTTAATAATAGCTGTTGGTGTTTTTAAATTATTCCCTAAAATTAAAGATGAATTATTTAAATTAAATGTATTAAAGGCTTCTATGGTAAGTTTTATAAGTTGTATTATTGGTATTGCCATAATAATATCAGCATTATCGTTAAATACTATATCTAATTTTTTAGTAGCACTATTAATTTTGTACTTTTCGATTATAGCAATTTTTGTTTTGTCATTTTTTCATTTTGAAAGGAATTAAGATGAAATTAATAACAACAATTAAACAGTACAGAAAATTAAATAATATTACTCAAGAGCAATTGGCACAGATGGTCAATGTTAGAAGAGAAACTATACAAAGATTAGAAAAGGGTTCCTATAATCCATCCTTAAAACTTGCATATGATATTTCAAAGGCTCTTAATATTTCAATAGAAAAATTATTTATATTTAAATAGCATAATTTCTATTGACAATTTTGAAAAAGTGGTATAATATATAAAATAATTTAACTGATAAAACTTATGAGAAGAAAGAGTAGGTAGAGGAATTTAGTTCAAGCGAGTTCGGGGCAGTGTGAGCCGGATGCTGTAGCCTGTATTGAATGGGTCTTCGAGGTGCCCTGCGAAATGATAGTAGCAGGAGACGGTAGTCTACCGTTAAAAGGACAGGGTATCGAGTAAAATCCGTACCTGAATGAGATAGTTTGTAGATAGGTGGTACAGCGAAATTTTGCATTTCGTCCTTTTGGATGGAATGCTTTTTTATTTCTCAAAATCTGTTTTACAAATTAATAATGGGTGGCACCGCGGTCATTTCGTCCCAGTTTGTGGATGAAATGGCTTTTTTGTATTTAATTTACTAATTGATATGGAGAAGGTGGTAAAATGTTAAATTTATCTGAAGAGGAGTTTTACAGATATAAAAGCTTAAAGAAAAATTTTTCCCTGTTCATAAAGAGCAGCGGGGATGAGACAACTCCTATAAGTATTTATTACAACTTAGACGGAAAAAATAAATTTCTGCTGGAGAGCATATATTCTGAAAATGAAATAGGAAGATACTCTTTTATAGGTATGGATCCCTATATGAAAATGAAAAGCTGTGGAAGTAACATATGCGTGGAGAAAAAAGGATTATTTAAAAATATAAAAGGGAAAATACTTGATTACATTAAAAAATATTTAAATGTTCCCTATGAAGCTCCGGGACTTTCCATTCCATTTACAGGGGGGGCAGTAGGGTATGTAGGCTACGACGTTGTAAGGCAGTATGAGAAATTACCTGATGAAAATAAAGATGATATTGAAACACCGGAATCCTACATGATGTTTTATAAAAAATTTATCTGTTATGATCACTTCAAGCATGAGATCTATTTAATTTACAATTTTATGGAAGGTGACAGTATAACTTACCAGGAAGTAGAGCTTCAGCTGGAGCAGCTAAAGGATATGGTGGGCAGAGGAAATTCATTTCACAGACTGGAGGAAAAAGGCACTGAAAAGCAGGTTGTTTCCAATGTCACTGAGAAGAAATACTGCAAAATGGTGGAAAAAGCCAGAGAGTATATAAAATCCGGTGACATATTCCAGGTGGTTTTATCTCAGAGGCTGAAATCAAAGAGCACTTCCCATCCCTTTGATGTGTACAGAAGACTCAGATCGGAGAATCCATCCCCTTATCTGTTTTATATTGATTTTGGGGAATTTGAAATAGCCGGGTCTTCCCCTGAAAGTCTTGTATCCGTAAAAAACGGCACAGTGATCACCAACCCCATAGCAGGCACCAGGCCCAGAGGCAGAAATATGGAGGAGGATATAAAGCTCAAACAGGAACTTTTAAATGATGGAAAAGAGAGAGCAGAGCATGTGATGCTGGTGGATCTGGGAAGAAACGATATAGGAAAGATAAGTGAATTCGGCAGTGTAAATCTGGATAAATTTATGGATGTGGGCTTTTATTCCCACGTAATGCACATAGTTTCAAAGGTATCAGGCAGACTGAAGAAAAATCTGGGATATGTAGACGCCTTGATATCCTGCCTTCCAGTGGGAACTGTATCCGGAGCTCCCAAGATAAGGGCCATGGAAATAATTGATGAACTGGAAAACAGCAAAAGGGGAATTTATTCAGGGGCTGTAGGGTATTTTTCCTTTAATGGAAATATGGATACCTGTATTGCAATAAGGACCATACTCTTTAAAGACGGGTATGCTTATGTTCAATCCGGGGCAGGTATCGTCTATGATTCCGTTGCTGAAAATGAATATAGGGAGACACTTAACAAGGCCAGAGCCATGATAGAGGTGATATGATGATACTTTTGATAGATAATTATGATTCTTTTACCTACAATCTCTACCAGTATGTTGGAGAGATTCATGAAGATGTAAAAGTGGTGAGAAATGACAGAATATCTTTGGAAGAGATAGATGTGCTGAATCCGGAGGGGATAATACTGTCCCCGGGACCTGGAATACCTGAAAATGCAGGTATATGTATAGATGTTGTCAGGAAATTTGGCCCTCGGATACCGATTCTGGGCATATGCCTTGGACATCAGGCCATAGGCTGTGCCTATGGAGGCAGTGTGGTGAGAGCAGGGCATATAATGCACGGTAAGACATCTAAAGTGGCTCTAAAACAGAGTGAAATATTTGAACATTTGAAAAATTCCATAGATGTGATGAGATATCATTCTCTGGTATTAGAGAGAAAAAGTCTTCCCGGGGAACTTGCCATAATTGGTGAAAGTCTTGATGACAGGGAAATAATGGCTGTAAGGCATAAAAAATATAGAGTTTATGGACTTCAATTTCACCCTGAGTCTATTCTTACGGAAAGTGGAAAGACAATTATTAAAAATTTTGTGGAGGGGATTTGTAATGCTGCAGGAAATAATTAGAGATGTTATAAGTGGAAATAATCTGGGAGAAAAAGAAGCCTATGATTCCATGAATGAGATAATGCAGGGAAAGGCAACTGACTCTCAAATAGGAGGATTTTTGACAGCGCTCAGGATGAAGGGGGAAACCGTTCAGGAGATAACTGGCTTTGCCAGAGCAATGAGAGATAACGCCCTGTCATTAGAGCTTGACTCCGATTATGTCATCGATACCTGTGGAACTGGAGGAGATGGCGGAAGAACTTTTAATATATCAACTGCAGCTGCAATAGTTGCAGCTGCTGCAGGAGTAAAGGTGGCAAAGCACGGCAACAGGGCGGTGTCCAGTAAAAGCGGGAGTGCAGATGTACTTGAAAAGCTGGGATTTGATATAAATTTAAATCCTGAGGATGCCCGGAAAAGCATAGATGAAAATGGTATGGCATTTCTTTTTGCCCAGAGATATCACAGTGCCATGAAAAATGTGGCAGGTCCCAGAAGGGAACTGGGAACAAGGACAGTGTTCAACCTGCTGGGACCTCTTACGAATCCTGCATTTGTAAAAGGACAGGTGCTTGGAGTGTACGATAAAAACTTGACCCATGTGGCAGCTGAAGTGCTTATGAATCTGGGCTGTGAAAGAGCCCTGGTGGTTTGCGGAGAGGACGGCCTGGACGAGATAAGTACTACATCGAAGACCTATGCAAGCGAGCTTAAAAATGGTGAGATAAGAGAGTATACCTTAAATCCTGAAGACTTTGACATCAGGATATCCAGTATGGATGACATAGCAGGCGGCACAGCTGTTGAAAATGCACAGTTCATACTTGAAATTCTCAAAGGCAGCAAAGGCCCTAAAAGGGATATTGTGCTTTTGAACAGTGGAGCGGCCCTTTATGTGGGAAAAGTTTCCGGGAGTATAGCAGAGGGAATAGACATGGCAAGAGAAGTTATAGATTCAAAAAGGGCCTATGAAAAGCTGCAGGAGCTTGTGAATTGCAGCAGGGCTGTCGGTTAGAGATACCTATATTATGAGGAGATGATAAATAAGGTGATACTTGAAGATATAGTTGCAGAAAAAATACCTCAGATTAAGGGGGAAAAGCAGGAGACATCTGTGACAGCACTGGCTGAGAGCTGCAAAAATCTGACCGGCAGAGATTTTAAGGAGGCGCTGGACAGGAACGGCATATCCGTCATTGCCGAGATAAAGAAGGCATCTCCTTCCAGAGGAGTAATACTGGAAGATTTTGATGCGGTGAAAATAGCGAAGATATATGAAAATGTGGATATAGATGCGGTTTCCGTACTTACGGAAAAGAATTTTTTCCAGGGAAATGACAGGTATATAGATGAGGTTAAAAGAGTAAATTCAAAACCTGTGCTGAGAAAGGATTTTATAGTTGATCCATACCAGATATATCAGTCAAAGGCCCTTGGAGCAGATGCCCTGCTGCTTATAACTGCAATTTTAAAAGATAAGCTGGAAGAGTATTACAAGCTGGCGGAAAAAATAGGACTTCAATGTCTGGTGGAGGTGCATGACGAGAGAGAACTTGAAACTGCACTGCAGGCAGAATGTAATATCATAGGCATAAACAACAGAAATCTGGAGGATTTTTCGGAGAATCTAAAAAATACCGAGAGGCTCATAAAAAGAATACCCGCAGGCATCACCATTGTATCGGAAAGTGGAATAAAAAATGAGAAAGATGTAAAATATCTGGAAAGTGTTGGAGCGGATGCAGTGCTTATAGGTGAGACTTTTATGAGAAATATAGATAATGTATCCAGGATCCGTGAGTTTGTAAAAAATGCAAGGATGTGAGCAGGATGGAAAGGGGTGCAGCCGGTGACTCTGGTGAAAATATGCGGGATAAGGAGAAGCGCTGATATAGAAATTTTAAATGAACTGATGCCGGACTATGCAGGATTTATATTCTGTGACAGCAAGAGGAAAGTGACCGTAAGTGAAGCAGAAGATCTTATGAAAAAATTGGACAGCAGCATCAGGAAAGTGGGAGTTTTCAAGGACAATGATCTGGATGAGGTAATTGATACAGCCAGGGTCTTGAAGCTGGATGCGGTTCAGCTCCATGGAGATGAAGATGAAAAATATTTAAGCAGCTTAAACCCTTTTAATATATGGAAAGCAGTTCATGTGGACGTAAATCAGGTGTCCAAAAGGGATATTCGGCAGAAAATACGCAGCACCTGTAAGCTGGGGATTGAAGCTGTGCTGCTGGACAGCAGTGTAAAAGGCAGGAAAGGCGGCACCGGTGTGGCTTTTGACTGGAATGTACTGGAGGGTATTCATATAGACAAGAAATTGGTTCTGGCGGGAGGACTGGACCCGGAAAATATTGCCCGGGCCATAGAAATTGTAAAACCCCAGGTAGTGGATGTATCCGGCGGTGTGGAGAAAAATGGAATAAAAAGTTTTGAAAAAATAAGAGATTTTATAGGGAAAGTGAGGAGTATATAATGGAAGGAAGATTTGGAAAATTCGGTGGTCAGTACGTTCCTGAAACCATAATGAATGCAGTTACAGAATTGGAAAGGGAATTTAGTGAGGCCATAAAAGATGAAAAATTCATGGAGGAATACAGATATTATCTCAAGGAATATGTGGGAAGAGAAAATCCTCTGTATTTTGCCAAAAATATGACGGAAAATCTGGGAGGAGCCAGGATATATCTTAAAAGAGAGGATTTAAACCATACGGGGGCACACAAGATAAACAATGCCCTGGGACAAGTACTGCTTGCCAGAAGAATGGGAAAAAAAAGAGTTATAGCTGAAACAGGCGCAGGGCAGCACGGGGTGGCAACTGCAACGGCAGCTGCCCTATTTGGAATGAAATGTGAGATATTCATGGGCGAAGAGGACATAAGAAGGCAGTCTCTCAATGTATTCAAGATGAAAATACTTGGGGCGGAGGTGACCTCCGTGACTGCGGGAACTGGAACACTGAAGGATGCGGTAAACGAGGCCATGAGAAACTGGGTTTCCAATATAGAGGATACTTTTTATGTAATAGGATCCGTAATGGGACCTCATCCGTATCCCACCATGGTGAGGGATTTCCAGAGAGTTATAGGAGATGAGGCCAGAAGACAGATTGTGGAGAAAGAAGGAAAACTGCCTGATTACATTATAGCCTGCGTAGGCGGCGGAAGTAACTCCATGGGTATTTTTTATCCATTTGTTGAAGATGAATCCGTTAAGCTCATAGGGGTGGAAGCAGCAGGAAAGGGGCTTGATACGGATCAGCATGCAGCAACTATAGAAAAGGGATCTGTAGGCGTAATCCACGGAATGATGACCTATGTACTCCAGGATGAAGATGGACAGATACTTCCGGCCTATTCCATATCTGCAGGTCTTGATTATCCCGGAGTGGGGCCGGAGCACGCCTATTACAACGATGTAAATAGGGCAGTTTACGAATCCGCCACGGACAGAGAGGCAGTAGAAGCATTTACCTATCTTTCAAGGGTGGAGGGGATAATTCCTGCCCTTGAAAGTGCACATGCGGTGGCCTACGCCATGAAGCTGGCTCCAAAACTCGACAAGGACAAGATAATCATCATAAATTTATCAGGAAGAGGAGATAAGGACATGAATACCATGGCAGCTATAATGGGGGTGGAATTATAATGAACAGGATAGATTTGAAATTCAGTCAGTTGAAAGAAAAAGGTGAAAAGGCACTTATACCTTTTATAACGGCAGGTGATCCGGATCTTAGAACTACCGTAGAAATTGTACTTGCCATGGAGAGTTCGGGAGCAGATATAATAGAACTGGGCATACCTTATTCAGATCCTCTGGCAGATGGAGTTACAATACAGGCATCTTCAAACAGGGCACTTGAAAATGGAGTGAAGATATTCAAAATAATGGACACAGTGAAAAGCATAAGAGAAAAAACACAGGTTCCCCTGGTGTATCTGGTTTACTACAGTTCCATATTCAAGTACGGGATGGAAAAGTTCATAAAAGAATGCAGCGGCTGCGGCATAGATGGCCTCATAATACCGGATCTTCCCATAGAGGAGAGAAAAGATATTACAGCAATGGGAGAAAAATATGGAGTATACCTTATTCCTCTTGTGGCACCCACATCAAAGGAGAGAATAGAAAAAATAGTAAGGGGTGCCAGAGGGTTTGTATACTGTGTTTCCGTAAATGGAGTCACAGGTGCGAGAAACTCCATAAACACTGATATAAAAGAATACATGAAAATTGTTTCAAGCTATACTGATATACCCAGGGCACTTGGATTCGGAATATCCTCTGCAGCCATGGCCGAAAAATTCAAACCCTACTGTGATGGCATAATTGTAGGAAGTGCACTTATTGACAGGATAGCAGAAGGGAAAAACAAAGAAGATATACTGGATAGTGTGAAAAGATTTATTGGAGAATTGAAAAATGGCTTGAAACAGTGATTTAATTCTGCATTTTTAAAAATATACATTGTAAAAGCATGTATGTCAAGAACGCCTCCTTGTGCAGGCGTTCTTTTGATGACTCTCTTTTTTCGCGTATAGAGCAATTCCTAAAATAATTATTTTGATATTGTTGAAATAGAAACAAAAATTTAATATAATATTGTTAATACACCAACAGGTAGGAGGACAGGCCATGAACAAAGAAGAACAGGTCTTGAGGGGTTTTTGGGACATATTTAACAAGAAAAATTGGCTTGATGGCTTTAAAATGAAAGTCAGCCTCAAGGGTTATAAGCCTTCTGAAGTACATTGTATGGAATACATTGAAAAAAATGCAGATTCCAACGTGACAAAACTTGCGGAAGCCTTTTATATAACAAGGAGTGCTATAAGTAAATTAACTAAGAAGCTCGTAGAAAAAGGCCTTATCGAAAGCTACCGGAAGCCGGATAACAAAAAGGAAATATATTTCAGGCTTACTGAGCAGGGGAAAGCAGTTAACAAAGTCCATGAAAAACTGCATAAAGAGTTTCAAGAGCGGGATAAAGCTGTATTTGAGCAGGTAACCGAGGAACAATATGACAGTATGCTTAGTTTTGTGGAAAAGTATAATAGGCATTTGGATGCGGAGATAAAAAAACTGGGTGTAGATATTACGTCTGGATATTGTGATAAATTATAGGCAGCCCAATTCTATTGAGAGAGGGCTGCATTTTTATTGACAGTATTTTGTTGACGAGGACTCAAAAATGTGATAGGGTGGATATGAGTCCTAAGACACAAAATAATTTCAATTGGGACGGTTACAGAATAATGAGGAGGAAAAGGAATGAATATCATCGGAATTATCGCAAGTCAGCGTAAAGAAGGCAATACCGCCTTTATCGTAAACAAAATACTTGAAGGTGCTGAGGAACAGGGGGCAGAAATCAAATCCTTCAGTTTCAGTGATCTTAATATCAAACCCTGCCTGGGCTGTTGGGCCTGCCACAAGAGTAAACAGGGCTGTGTTATCGATGACGACATGCAGAAAATTTATGATGCCATTGAGCATGTCCATGCCATTGTTTTAGGCTCGCCGATTTACATGGGACAGATGAGTGCCCAGGGGAAGATATTCACAGACAGGCTGTTTGCACGATTTTCTCCGCGGTTCTCTCCGTTTTTCAAAGAAAATGCCGTGAAACAAAAGCTGATTCTTTCCTTTAATCAGGGTAATCCTGATGCCGGCCTGTTCAAACCGTATATTGACTACACTAAACATATGTTTGAAGTGCTGGAGTTTGATGTTAAAGAAGTACCTGTTATTACTGGTTTACGAAATGGACCAGCGCGTGAAAGAGAAGATCTGCCCATGGTCCTGAAAAATTTCGGCTCATCGTTGGTTTCAAAATGATTTCTATATAGAATATTTTATTTCTTTTATGTTGGACACAAAATAATTTTAACAAATGGATTTATTAAAAAATCAAATAAGACTCCTAAAAATGAAATTAAAAAAGCTTTGGAATACAAATTTCGGACTTTATGTATAAAAAGAATACAGGGAACCAAAGATATTTTCGAGATGACGATTGCAATGGGTATTAGAGTAACATGGCAGTATACAGATAATGGAATATTACTCAGGAATAATATAGGTAAACATAATAACACTTTAGATAATCTATAAATGATTATCTAAAGTGTTATTAGTTACTGGGCAATAAATTATGTTGTTTCTTTAAAATGAAATATCGCAGCTTATAATATCTCAAGATTTGTACTATATTTATTGAAATATTATCAATATTTTTATAATTTTATCTATTAATGTATTGATCTTTATTAGTAAATAATATAATATGTATATTATAAAAAGGAAATAAATAAATGTATTGTTATTTATTTCTATATAATACTAAATTGTATTTTTTATAACATTTATAATTTTAAAGTATTTAGTATTATAGTATATTAATATAATATCATAGTAATTTAGTATTAGGTGCTACAATTTATTTTAGTAGTTAAAAGGGAAAATGAAAAACATTGCAGCCCCGCCGTTACTGTATGGAGGATGAAACCCTATTGGTCACTGGTATTTCTACCGGGAAGACCGGGAAGTAAAATGAATCCAAGCCAGGAAACCTGCCTAATATTTTATGATTCTTTCGGGGGAAAGATAGTAATTAATTTTAATATTTTTTTATTCTGTAATAATTTATATGTTAAAACCAGGATCCTCGAAGTGAGGATCCTTTTGTTTTAAAATTTTATATTGGAAAGGGGATTGAAATAGAATATATTATTTTTAATTTGAGGGGGATAAAAATGATAAGAAAAAAAATATCAACACTTGTTTTATGCATTTCATTAGTAGGGGCTAGTTTATCTTTTGGTCCTACAGCTTCTGCAAGTCCTGTAAATTCAAATGCGGTAAATGCTCAAGACGCTAGTTTGACTCAAGTTGACAAATCTGAAATCAGCAGCTCTATTAATGAAGTATTATCTTTAAGTTCTGATGTCTTAAAAAATGGTAAAGCTAAAGACTATAGTAATATTGTTAAAGACCCGGAGTTATTAGAACTGCTTAATAAACAAAGTAAATTTGATGTAGAATGGTTTAAAAAATTTGACGGTAAAATTGATAACTATAAGTCTAATGTTACTATAACTAGAGTAACTCAAACGGCCATTGATACTTATGCAGTAGATGTACTTTATGATGTAGAATTCAAGTTGTATGGAGCAGAAAAAGTATCAAAATCAAAGGGTGAAAAGTATAGATTTGAAGTTAAATATGAAGATGGGAAATATTATATAACCAAAAAATTAGATCTGGATGAAGATACTGATGCATCTGTGAAACAACAATCAAATGATAAAGAGTCATTAAAGTCAGAAGATACTTATTTTCCCGATTATGATAGTGTAATTGATTCAAAAATAAAAGTCATAGATGATAAGTCAAATAATATTGACAGATATTACGAATATTTTACCCAAATTAATTCTGAAGCTGATAATTCTAATATTCGTTTAAACAGTTATTCAGGTTATAATGCTGGCAGTGCCGTATCTTATGCAGAGAGGTACGCTGAGTCACCGAACTATTCTCAGTATCCAGGTTCTAAAGGTTATTTTGATGAGGGTAAAGATTGTACGGATTTTGTATCTCAATGTGCTTACGCAGGTGGAGTCCCGGCCAGCAGTTATTGGTATGCATATTCAGCACCGTGGATTAATGTAGTTGCTTTTCGTGATTACATGGTTTCAAATGGATACACTTCTGAAAGCTCTTGGACTGATGGGGCAAGGGTTGGTGATATTGTTCAGTTTTATAATCCCCAAAAAAGTGAGTGGGCACATTCAGTAATTTTAACTGGCAATTTGCAGGGAGTGAAATGGTTTTTCTGTGGACATTCTAAACAAAGATTGGATTATCCTCTGTATGATGCTTATGCGGAAAATGGCTATACCAATATGAGAACTTTAGAATTTTGGCATTAGTTAAGTATATTTAATTAAAAAACAATGTAATAAAGGAAAGATAAAGTTTGATTCTTATATTTAACTTATTACATTGCTTTTTGTTTTGATATAGGTCCAGGTTTAAAATATTATATGATCGTCAATGTATAATTTTAAATTGTAATTTACAATAAATTAATTACATAAATTGAACTTAATGTTGTTGGAGGAGAAAGAAAATGAAATTTTCTAGGAAGGTTATCATAATTCTGCTGTTTTTTTTAATAATTGCTGCAGGATTTATTATAAGCCATGCTACCCCGTCGATATCCATTAGGACACATATATTTGCAAGCGGATATCCAGTGGGAGCATTTAAAGGAACTGTGAAGGTTAATAAAGGTCAATATAATATGGATAAGAGCATTCTTGATAAAGAAAATGCTATGATTTACACTATTGTTGGTTACAATTTATATGATAGGGCAACAGGGAATGTAATAACTAATTATAAAGTTAAAAAGATAGGACCTTTATATTTTACTGAAGACTATGGTGAATGTTGATCGTAAAGAAAAAAATTTTTATATCATATAATAATTCAACAAGTATTAGAGCAGCATGGCAGTATATATAATGAAATATCTCAGAATATAGGTAAACATGATAAAGCTTTAGATAATCCATAAATGATTATCTAAAGTTTTATTAATTACTGGGCAATCAGATCCATCACATCACGCCGCATGCTCTGTGGAACTTCTTCTGTAGGCTTACCCAGACGAAGGAGCATTTGAATGGTATTTCCATCTGGAGCGTAGTCATGGTGAATGCTGCTGTAGGGCTTTTTCATTTCGGGATATTCCTCCAGAGCCTGACTCAGCGGCTGCATGACCAATCCCAGCTGATGTGCTTTAAGTATCAATCTGCTGTAGAGCATACCGCTTTTTACCTGACTGGAACGGCTGTTGTCCTCTGTGACAATCAGTGCATAGGCCGGTGTGTTGTTTACTGATTTCCGGGTGGATTGAACAAACGTGTCCGATGCAGCTTTTCCACTGTTCATCCCTGGAAAGACCGTTACCAGCCCCTGCATAATGTGCTGCATAATCCCGGAAGTACCCTGGCCTTCTACGGAAAAGCCGTAGCGATATTTATTCTTCTGGTACTCGTTGGCACGAAAGATATTTTCTGATTCTTTCATGATACGGTCCACATCTGCTTCAATGGTTGCTCCCTGCATTGCATAGTTATTTAATTTATTCATGTTTTCCTTGTCCTGAAAAATTTTTATTGAAAGATCAGCATCCGCGTTGGTGTTTTCCAATTGCTTGATTTGTTCAGAAGTTAACCCCGTTGACAGATATTCTGCTCTGTTTGTATCCGGTAAAAATATAAAATTGTAAAGAGGATTTATTTTAGGATTTGTTTTTGTGAGAGTGACTTTTGCCACAGGTTTGGTTTTCATACTTTCTGATAGTTTTTGCTCGTTATAATCCCCTTCGGGGAATAAACCTATTGTGACACTATACCCCAATTCATCTCCGGCTATATTGACATATTCCAAAAAAGTGCCTTGTGTAACCATCATCTGTCGTGCAGCAGGATCTACTTGGCTTGTCAGGAGTTCACTGTCGGCGTATAAATAAAATACACCGGGGTTATTTTTGTCAAGACGGATTTTCCAGGGCTGCATGTTATGGCCGTTGGAAGCCAGCAGGCCATGAGCTGCAAGCTGTATTCTCGGATCATCAAATTTCTGCCAGTAAGTTTTTTGCCAGGGGTTCAGATACTTTGGCTTTTCAAAAATTCCACTTATAATAAACAAGGATGCAAAAGCGATGATAAACAGTGCTCCGATGCATGAAAATATAATGACCATTTTTTTCTTTACCTTCCTTCTGTTCATTGATAATTTCCTCCATTTGCAGTTCGTATTGATCCAATGATAAGCTGAAAAGCTGAAAATATCAACTCTTCCGGTGTGGTGTTGTGATAATTTTCAATATAGTTTTTCTTCCTGTTGGCCGTATTATATACCCCAATCATACAAGACCATAAAACAAGAGCTGTTTTTGTAACATCCAGATTACTGCGGATGGAATTTTCCATAATGCCTTTTTTCAGTGCTTTAGTTAGATATCCTAATATTTTCTCTCCAAGAACATAACATTCTTCTCTTGATTTATCGGAAATTCCCTTTTGAAAGTCCATTTCACCATTTTCATATTCCATGATTGCCTTGAAATATTCCGGATAATCCCTGCTGAAATGATACATTGCCAGAGACATCTGTTTGATTTCCCGGATTGCATTACGTTTTTCACCATCTTCTAATTCATTTCGCAGCATATCTATCAGCAGCTTATATCCCCTTGTCATGACTTCAAAATAGAGCTGCTCTTTACTGGTGAAATAGACATACACTGTTCTCTTGCTGAACTCGGCCTCTTTTGCCACATCATCCATGGTGGTGTTGTCGTATCCTTTTGTAAAGAAAATTCTTTCTGCCGCTTCAATAATATCTTTTCTGCGGATTTCTTTTTCTTTTTTCTTACGCTCATAGATCCCCAATGCTTAAACCTCCCTGAATTCATCATAATGTTGCTAAGTAAACTATAAGTTTACCTAATTTTATAATACATTTAGATTTATGTCAATCGGGTGATTTTAAGATTTTTGACATAGTAATGACTGGATAAATGAAAATTCAAAGTACAAATATCAAATAATGTTTGCACTTTGAACTCTTAATTGTTATTTAATCAGGAATATTGAAGATACAGGCTTCTGCCCCTTTGAATAAGCCGGTTTATTTATAATTTTGTTCTTGTAATACATGGTGGAGGAACTCCCTCCATCCAGGGCAGCTGCGGTATAGGCACCGTTTTTAAGCAGAAGCTGCTGAAGATCAAATATGGAAATACCTATGGAATCAGCACTTCTTCCGTCTACTGCTACCATAAGTACTGTGCCGTCCTTTTTCTGGGCTACGGCAGTTCTTGGATTTATTCCCTGTATTGTATCCTTATTTAATAGCGGCTTGCCGTTTTGGATAAGCGGCAGTGAAGAATTTACCGCTTCAGTTACGTTCATTTTTTCCAGCTCTTCAATAGAATACTGTCCTGAAATCAATACATTTTTGTCGGTAAATCCTGCTGAACTGTATTTTCTGTTTTTGGCTCCGCCGTATACAACAGCTCCATTGTGGATTATCAAACCATCCTGTGAGCTGCTGACAAGGAATTTTTTCTCAGATTCAGTTGGAATGAGATTGGCGTTTATGGCACAGAGAGCATTGTTTTCCAGTGCAAGTTCACCTGTGGTCTTGTTGTCTTTTAAAAGTTCTCTGGTATAACCCACTTCAACTTTGGAGGGATTTTTTATTACGAGCATTTTCCCGCTGAAGCTTTTTCCATGTAGGCTGACTTCACTTATACTGTCAGATACTTTTTCTGTGATATTTTTGCCGGCTGCAGAGCTGATCATGCCTTTGGGGTCGGTCAATATTATAGCTCCAATTATTATCAGTGCTGCAGCAGATAGTACAGTCAATTTACGTGAATTTTTCTTGAATGATGAAATCATTGTAATCCTCCTCTTAATTTCATGTTTGGTATTTATAATGTAATCCATGCCATAGACAGCATTGGATTTTTGATATGTTTCCAGAAGTTTTATGATTGTATACCCGTATTTTTTATGGCTGCAGTAGTTTAATGCCATTTCATCACAAGCTATTTCCATGTCCTGTTTCATGTTATAGAAGGCATACAGCAGTATGGGGTTGAACCAGTGTACTGATCTTAATATGGATATAATAAACTCCAAAAGCATGTCTTTTCTTTTTATATGGGCCAGTTCGTGGAAAATAATGCAGGATAATTGTTCATAACTGACAATGTGGTTCATATTTGAAGGCAGCAGTATTTTGGGATGAATGAATCCAAAGACAGCAGGACTTTTTACAATGTGGGTACTTATAATTGCTATATTCCTATGCATTCCCATTTTTTGTCTGTAGTTATTTAAAATACGGGTCAGTTTGCTGTCTTCAATTGTCTTTTCCCTTCACAATTTAATGTAGAACATGGTGGTGGTTAAAGCGGTGGCTGTAATTAAAAGGATACATACTGATCCCCATGCAAGTGCCCATATTTCAAAGTTGGATATTCTAGTTTCAGAAGAGGTCTGTGTATCTATAACAGTATTTCCTGATTTTACTGAATTGGAATTGTCTGAAATATCCGCTGGTTTATTTAAGTCAGGGTCTGATGTTTCATTATCCGCTTGATATTTATCTGTAAATCTGCTCTGAATAGCTGGGTTTTCAAGCGGGTTGTAAACATTGTATATGCTGAAGGAAGTTTGAGGCGCCCAGGGAATCAGAAGTCTGATTAAAAGAAAGAGCCACAGGAGATTTATAAATTTAATCTGCAGTTTTCTTTTGGATAGAAATTTTAAAATAAAAATTAAAAAAGCGGACATACTTCCCAGGATTGTAGAATATAGTACAAATTTAAAAATAGACGATATAAACATCATAGGACACCTTTTACCCTTTCTTCTTATCTAAAATTTGTTTCAGTTTGTCAATTTCTTCTTCAGATAATTTGCTGTCTTTTATGAAATTCTCCAGCATCACATTTAAAGATCCGTTGAATACCCGTTTCAGGAAAGATTCGCTTTCTGATTTTATGCAGTCGTTTCTGGAAACAAGAGCAAAGTAGTGATAGGTTTTGTTGTCATTTTTATCTACCTCATAACTAGCACATTTTTTTTAAGAGTCTGTTTATTAGAGTTCTTGTGGTGTTGGGCTTCCAGTCTGTTATCCGCGATATTTCTTTTACTATGTCATTTGCAGTACAGTATTTGTTTTCCCATATTATTTTCATGACCTGCCACTCTGCGTCGGTTATTTTTGGTGGTTTCATAGTATTCCTCCTATTACAACTGTAATAGGAATTTGTAAAGTGCCTTTTTAAATTAATTGGGATCATTGAGAGTCAGGATATTACTGGTATTATTCTTGGAATTATATGAATAATATGGTAAGAGGCAAAATAATATAAGTAAAAACATTATTTTAGAATTAAAAGTGATGGGAGTGATCGTTATTAAATCTATATTAAAATTAGGAGCTATTGTTGCTATAACTTTAACTTTTTCCTCATGCTCCTTAACTACACCTACATCTAGTACAAGTAATACCAAAGTTAGTCAAAGCAATAAACAGTCAGTACAAGTTAAAGATTCTGTAAAAATTCCAACAACTAAAGAAATAGTTAATACTTTGGCTTCTAATGAGTTTGAAGGGAGATATGTGGGTTCAAAAGGAAATGAGAAAGCTGGGCAATATATTTCAGGGATTTTTAAAGATATAGGATTAAAACCACTACTGGGAGAAAACTATTATGTTGAATATACTCAATCAGTATATAAACATTTTGGTATGTTATCTGCTGGTGAAGCTAAAGAAGATGTCGTTAAAAAATTAGACAATGTCGTTGGAGTTATAAAAGGCAAAGATAGCAAAAAAGCTGTTATAGTATCAGCACATTTTGACCATATAGGATATCAAGATGGTAAAATTATCAGAGGTGCTTTGGATAATGCTTCCGGTGTATCTGCCTTAATAAAGATAGCCAACGGACTACAAGAAAAAGCTAAACAAAAACCTTTTGATGAAGATATAATTTTTTGTGCTTTTAACGGGGAAGAAGAAGGATCAGCAGGGAGTCGTGCATTTGTTAAACAGATTACGTCAAAAAAGTTATATGACAGTATATACAATATAAATATAGACTCTATAGGAGCTAAAGAAGGAGGAAAGCTTGCTTTAAAAAATATGAGCAAGGTATCCAACAAACTGTATGACGCTGTGAAAACTACTTTAAAAAAGGATAATGTTGAATTTGCAGATACCAGAGTTATGGGTGCAAGCGATCATTTTAGTTTTGAAAATGCAGGTATATCCAACGTCTTTTTTGTACAAGAGGGTATAGAAAAATTAGTTCACAAGCCTACAGATACTCCAGATATCCTGGAGTATGATAAGATAGATAGAATTGCAAGCTCTATAGTTAACTTTATAGAAACAAATAATGGAGTAGTGTTTAAAGATTAGGTTGTAAACCTCAACTATGTATTGTAAATTGTGCATTGTGAATTGGATAAATCCTGGCAAAACAAAATTAATTCACTTAAATTTCACTTGCACCTTACACGGCGTAATCCTCTATATTTAAAGTAATAAATCAATATTATTTATTATAGGAGGAGAAAACATGAAACTTAGAATTCAATACAATTGTGTAGATGTGGACTGGAATTGTGTATCAGAAATATTGAAGAGAGTTGGAATGGCATTGTTTCGCAGCACAGAAAAGATGCAGGCAAAAGGGTTTATTGAATAACAGTGGTATATACTGCTAGATATATTTGACTTTTATCATATTTATTTTATATAATGTTAATAACTGTGAAATATGAGATGGGGCGAGTTTAAATGTATGGATTAAAATCAATGTTAAAAGTATTTAGAAATATAGTAATTTTTTTCATATGTTTAATATTGCTGTTATCTATTATTTATCCTCAATTATTGAATGAAATTGCTGGGAGAGTGTATTCATCTTTATCTAGGACAACTTATTTTAGAGACTCATCCTTTGATAAATATACTAAGGGAGATCAAAATATATATTTTCTAGGAACAGTTCACTCCATGAGTTTGAATTCAAAAAATTTTTCCTATTTGAATTTAAAGGCAGTAATTGAAAATTTAAAACCCGATTTACTTTTAATAGAGAGCAGGCCGGATCAGCTGGCAAATAATAATTTTGCAGATGGTCCCATAGAGATGCTTTATTCTCATCTAACTGCGTTGAATTGTGGAATCCCAGTTAAAGGAGTTGACTGGTGGACTCCAGATAGAGGCGAGCCCAATTCAACTAATGCAGAAAGGGATGAGCATATAAATCGAAATATACTCAAAGAGGTAGCTGGACATAAAAAGGTATTGATCTTAATGGGCAAAACTCATTTAAAAATTGAGCGGCCTAAATTACAGGCTGCAGGATATAATCTCAGTTCATTTTCTAAAATTGAAAAGGATAATCTGTTTAAAGTTAAAGACAACAGGCTGCTGTATCCAAAAGGAATGAATTACTATATTCAGAAAAGAATTTCATATGAAAAGAGCTGTATTGGTACGGTGTATAAAACAGATATATGGAACAATCAGGCAAAAATTATAATTAAGGAACTTGAAGAATTCAGCAAAGTTATAAAGAAAACAGGCGAAATACAATAGTAGAGCACATTGAACTACAGGAAGTTGATAATCGTAAAATAGGGGGAGGGCAAGTTTGAATATGGAAGATGTTGAAAGTATACTTGATTATTATAAAAATGAATTGAAATGGAATCCACCTTTTGCCGAAATACTTTCTAAATATTCTCCGAATGGATTAAAAGGGTATTTGGTAATGCGTGAATCCATTCAAAAGGGACATCTGCCCAAGAAGACCAGTGAGTTGATTTTTACAATACTGGATAGCCTGGATGATGAAGCAAGTGGTGCCAGGGCACATGCCGTGGCCGCGGTGGAAGCCGGGCTGACCATGGAAGAACTGGTGGAAGCATTTGTAATTGTAACCATTGTCAAAGGTGTAAATGTATTGTGCAAAACGGGTGTCCAGGCAATTGAAGCGGCGGAGAAAAAATATAAAGAAATGGGTTTAACTGACGAAAATAAACTATCTTGATATATGATATAATTATATGCATAAAATAATAGGAGGCTTAAAATGGAAAAAATACAATACATCTGCCCTAAGTGCGGCAGCAGGGAATATGAATCCGATCAATTTCAGGCAACAGGAGGAAATTTCGCAAAGATATTTGATGTACAGAATAAGAAGTTTATAACTGTAAGCTGTAAAAGATGCGGGTACACGGAATTATATAAAGCGCAGTCTTCGGATGGATGGAATATTTTAGATTTGCTCATAGGAAATTAATCAACTATAATTGTTCATTTGATAAATAGCTGCATGGCTTCTGGCAGCGGCAATGCAGGCAATATGGTATTTACATCTGAAACCTTGATATTGAATATCACTGCCTGCGTAATTGTATTTTTGCCCTTCATATTTGTTAAAGAATATAGTGAGAAAACATCTCAAATAACTTGAAAATCCTATAGCTAAAAACTTATTTTCACCATATATTCATATCAGAGTGCTTTTCATTTAATCTTTTCTGTAGTTAGTTCTGAATTTTCATGTGGATGCATTTCCTCTGATGATTTCACCCAAATTTTTTCACGTAATTTGAGTGTTAAGTTCTAGTTAATTCTAGTTTATTTTCTGAATTTATTGTGTAACTATATGTCTAACTTTGTATAATTATAGTATATAGTTAGGCTAGGCCATCAATAGATAGTGTAAAGTGAGCTATGAAAAACAGAAACAAAGGAAATTAGAATTATGACTTTAGAAATCCAATAGGAGATAGGAGCTTTTATGTACCCCGCCACCCTTGACTGCATTACAAATAAATGCTCTGAAGGATACACCGACGGCAAAAAACTCAAAAACAGATAAATTTCATCGTCTTGTTCACAGCATTTTAGCATTTATTTGTAACTCCATCAAGGGCAAGCCCACAGGGTGGCTAAGTTGTATCTCCGGCTCAAAAATCTAAAAACAGATAGTAGTCAAGCCACTGGATCTTCCTGCATATTTAGAATAGTTTGCTGGCCAAGATAAATGAGAAGCTGCCACTTGGCAGGCATATTACCTGCATGAGATAAAATATCTATCTCATTTAGTGGCTTCCAGTAATTATATGGATGTGGGCGCAGGAAGTTATAATAGGCAACCCAGAGAGAAACGCCATAAAGAGCACCATTTTCGCTTCCATAACCACCAGTAACACGGTAGGAAGACTTGAAGGTGCGGTTAAGCCGCTCTACTACTTGCTTTACCCAACGGAATTCAGTGGATACAGCATCATCATTGGTAAGTCCAATGACTTGAGTAACATCAAAATCCCAGCCATTCATGAGCTTACATTGTTGGCTGGCAAGAGGATAGGCACTGTAGCCATCTGCAATAAATTTCAGGACTTTATTGGGAAATTCTTTGAACTTCTCAAAAGCCATGCGCATAGCCAGGATACATGGGCCTACAGATCTGGTATTAGATACCTGGTAGCCAAGAATAGACTTTTTACAGGCATCCATGACAATCCAAACATAGTGTTTTATGCCTTTAACCTTGATGTAGGTTTCATCGGCAGAAAGGATTTTGGAAGGTTTGTAGTCAAAAGTATCCGTAAGAGGCTTGATAACTGCGGCAGCAGTCATAGCATAGTTAGAAACCATGGTGTGTGAAATTTTTATACCATGAACTTCTTGTAAGGCGTGGGCTGTCTGCCTTGTTGAAAGCTTTAGATTTACATGATAGGTAAGGCACAATCCCATGATGTGGGCATTGAACTTTTTGTACTTGAAATTAACAGCATTTTGGGGAAGTCCATGTAAGTCCATTTTGAAAAAGTCTACTGTGAACTCACGATAGATGTAGTGAAGCTTATATTTGTGTTTATCAACAGCATCCAGGCTTTTAGGTAATTTAGAAAGATTGCCTTGATAGTAGGAGCATTCAGGATTAACACATTTATGTATGCGAAAGTGTTTCCTGTCTTTCCTTGGTGAAAGAGTATGTCCGCAATAAGGACAGAGAAATACCATGGGTTTGTCAGCATGGTTGCTTTCGTTGAAATTCTGGCCGCAGACTTTACACTGAAACTGGCCTCTGCTGCCATTATTGTCGTAAATGTAGTTATGGGGTGCACCACACCTGGGACACGAAATATTTTCAGGTATGGACTTTCCGTTACGTCTCTTAACGGGTTTGATTAGCTTACTGTATTTGTGTTTATAGTAAGCTAAGAGAAGTTGGTAGTCTGCTTTCTCAAAATGAATAATTTTAGGCAGCTTATCCACTTTAAATTTCTGGTATTTAGGACTATGTGAATCCTCAAAAGCCCACTGCTTAAGAGGAATGTATTTAGCAATAAATAAAATTAATTGAGAAATTATTTTCAAAAGTTAGAGTTTCCCCAAAATAAATTATTTCAGATATATCTAGGGCTATACTTCTAGTGCTTCAGCTATAAATAATTGTTGTGGAGCCTTGGTTTTTAAAACTGGTTGGATAAAATTTTTAATTCCAGTA
>NZ_PVXP01000055.1 GCF_002995845.1 Clostridium luticellarii
GTATTATTTTATGTTAAAATACATTAAAATGATTGATATTTAAGAATTGACTTTACTATTAAGACTACTGATAAACTAAAAAATAATATTATAGCTCATTTTACATTTTAATAATATAATCCCTTGTATTTATTTAAAATTTAAAACAAATACAAGGGATACACATTTCCACTTTAAAATTTCTTTCCAATTTGTTTGCCATCTTAGTACTATATGCCATAAATACACAATGATTATTATGCCCCATTTATCTTTCCGCCATGTTATAATAATAGGGCAAAGGATGTGTAATAATGAATCTATTGACTGCAGAAAATATAAGTAAGAGCTACAGTGAAAAAATACTGCTTGAAAATATATGTCTTGGAATAAATGAGGGAGACAAAATAGGTATAATAGGTGTGAACGGTACGGGTAAATCGACTCTTTTAAAAATTCTTTTCGGATTTGAAGTGCCTGACAGCGGCAGTATTACAAAAGCAAATAAATGTGACCTGGGCTATCTTCCTCAAAATTGCGATTTCAGCGGCAGCGATGCCACAGTACTGGAACAGATTTTCAGAGGAAATTCCCCGATAATGAAACTTTTAAGAAAATACAGAACTGCCCTCAGTCTAATTAAAAAAGATCCGGATAATACAGATCTTCAAAACATTCTCTTTGATCTCAACTCCAAAATGGAGTCGAAAAATGCCTGGGAGATTGAAAACAAGGCTAAAACCATACTTACAAAATTGGGTATTGTTGATTTTGATGCAAAAATATCCACACTTTCAGGAGGGCAAAAAAAGAGGATAGCTCTGGCTTCCACCCTCATAACACCTTCAAATATGCTTATACTGGATGAGCCCACAAATCACCTTGATGATGAAACCATAGAATGGCTGGAAGATTTTTTGAATAAGTTCAATGGCGCACTTGTTATGGTGACCCATGACAGATTTTTTCTGGACAAGATCACGAACAGGATATTTGAACTTAGCCATGGAAATTTATATAGCTATACGGGAAATTACAGCACCTTTCTGGAGAAAAAAGCAGAGAGACTGGAAAGAGAAAATGCAGATGACAGAAAGAGAAAAAGCCTTATTAAAAAGGAACTTGCCTGGATAAGGAGAGGTGCAAAAGCAAGAAGTACAAAGCAAAAAGCAAGGATTGAAAGATTTGAAAATCTAACAGGTGAAGAACATGTGGCAGCAGATCCAAAACTGGACATAGACATCAAAAGTTCAAGAATAGGAAAAAAAGTGATAAACATAGATAATATAAGCAAAAGTTTTGGGGATAAAATCATTGTCAAAAATTTTTCCTACAATATACTGAATAATGACAGAATAGGTATAATAGGACCAAACGGCTGCGGCAAATCCACGCTTATGAACATATTGTGCAAAAGGATCTCACCTGACAGCGGAAGTATAGATATAGGTGAGACAATCAAAATAGGATACTTTTCCCAGGAAATATCCGGTATGGATATGAATCAGAGGGTCATCGAGTATATAAAAAATACCTCGGGACATACTGATACTGAAAGCGGTGAAAAAATAAGTGCTTCGGCAGTACTGGAAAAATTCCTCTTTGAACCTTCAGTTCAGTGGACTCCTCTGAGAAAACTTTCCGGAGGTGAGAGAAGACGGCTCTACCTTTTAAAAGTGCTCATGGAATATCCAAATCTTCTTCTTCTGGATGAACCCACAAACGATCTTGATATAGAAACCCTGACTATTTTAGAGGACTACCTTCAGAATTTTACAGGAGCTGTTGTGGCCGTATCCCACGATCGATATTTTCTCGATAAAATAGTCAATAAATTATTTGTTTTCGAAGGTCATGGCAGGATTTCCCAATATACCAGCAGCTATTCCTATTTTCGCCGGATGCAGAGGGAAAAGCAGAATGAAATTTCAAGTGAAACTATCAAAGAAAATAAGACGAAGAAAATTTACACCCGGAATCGGGAAAAGAAGTTAAAGTTCACCTATAAAGAGCAGCTGGAATTCAATGAAATAGACGGCATAATTGAAAATTTGGAAAATGCCATATCTAAAAAAGAACGGGAAATGGAGGAGGCCTCTTCTGATTATATACTTCTCGAAAAACTCACGGCTGAAAAAGAGACTTTGAAAAAAGAGCTGGATAAAAAAATTGACAGGTGGACTTATCTAAATGAACTGAATGAAAAAATTCAGGAAAACAAAAAGCAGGGGGTATAATCAATACCCCCTGAGGGACCATTTTATTTTTTCAGCTCAAAGGAAATTCTCTCTTTCCCGTCAATATAGATATCCGTTTTGCCGGGTTCTGTTTTAGAAAGTATATTCCCTTTTCTTATGGAGTACAATACTTCGGACTGCTTTCTTATGGCATCATACTCATCTTTGGCGTTCAATATTATAAGATTGGCTGGATTTCCCTCTTTTATTCCGTATTCATTTTCAATATGCAGCGTTTTTGCACTATTTGTGGTTATGAGATCAATTGAATTCAAAATCTCATCATAGCCCATAAGCTGACATACATGTATGCCCATTTGAAGCACTTGAAGCATATTCCCGGTACCAAGAGGATACCAGGGATCACATATGTCATCATGTCCAAAACAAACATTGATACCGGATTGAAGCATCTCTTTAACTCTCGTAATTCCCCTTCTTTTGGGATAGGTATCAAACCTTCCCTGGAGATGAATATTTACCAGAGGATTGGATATGAAATTTATATTTGACATTTTAAGCAGTCTGAACAATTTATAGGCATAGGCATTGTTATATGAATGCATCGCAGTAGTATGACTTGCCGTAACTCTTTCCCCTATCCCATATTTATAGGCTTCCGCTGCAACTACTTCAACAAATCTGGATTGCTCGTCATCAATTTCATCACAATGAATATCAACCAGCTTGTTATATTTCACTGCAAGCTCCATAGCTCTTTTAACAGAATCAACTCCATATTCCCTGGTGAATTCAAAATGTGGAATGGCTCCAACTACATCAGCACCAAGCTGAATTGATTTCTCCAATAATTTAAGTCCATCTGGAAAGGAGTTTATTCCTTCCTGCGGAAATGCAACTATCTGTATATCCACAAAATCCTTCATTGATTCCTTCACCTTCAGAAGTGCTTTTAATGCAGTGAGCTCCGGATCTGTCACATCCACATGAGTTCTTACATATTGTATTCCATTGGCTATCTGCCATTTTAGTGCAGTAGTGGCCCTTTCTATAACATCTTCTTCTGTAAGCATTTTCTTCCTCAGTGCCCAGGTCTCTATTCCCTCAAAAAGGGTCCCGCTTATATTCCACTTTGGCTCTCCTGCAGTAAGTGTAGTGTCAAGATGAACATGAGGTTCCACAAAGGGTGGAAGTGCCAGATTGCCGCCACCTTCAATCAATTGTTCCTTACCCTCTTTTATATTTCTGGATATCTGTTTTATAATACCATTTTCAATTAAAATGTCATGTAATCCATCCCTGTTTCTAAATTTTACATTTTTAACCAGCATATTATACTCCTCTCCCCTAACCACATCACAATTATTATTTGTTGTTCAAAAACATTTTACTGCTTGCAAAATACAAGATTCCTGAAATCAACACTATAGGATAAATAGCACCAATAGTCGAAGTGAACAGCGGCAGCTTGCTTATAAATATATATATGATTACAGAAATTATCCACACACCTATAGTAACCAGATTGAATCCGGACTGATACCAGTACCTGCCGCTGGGATC
Organism: Clostridium luticellarii; assembly: GCF_002995845.1. Taxonomy (GTDB): domain Bacteria; phylum Bacillota; class Clostridia; order Clostridiales; family Clostridiaceae; genus Clostridium_B; species Clostridium_B luticellarii. Next base: position 3,741 of record NZ_PVXP01000055.1, read on the forward strand.
ATCAAATTCTTCAGCATCATATTGCTTTTTTCTCACTAAATAGTAATCCGTTATAATTATTCCAAATATAGGTCCGAACACCATTCCTATATAATTGAGAAACATCTCAAATGAATCGAGAAAACTGGAGGCATAAATAGGGACAATCGTCAGAATTGCTGACAGTATAGTTACAATAAAAAGAGCAGTCTGTGATTTTATCTTTTTGTTCAAGTTGGTCACAGAAATTCCTGCTGCCATGAGATTTATTGCATTTGCAGTAGTGCTTGTCAATATAATTACCAAAAGTGCTATAACTCCAAGCCCAAGCTTGCTTACAATAGTACTGGGATCTGAGTTATTCGGATCATACACTCCCGTAGTAACTGCTGTGCCAATGGCACCAATTATGCCCACAAAGGCAAACCAGAATAATCCCACATTGGCACCAATTACAGGTGCAATAGTAGATGCTCCCCTGTTCTTGCTGTATCTTGTGAAATCCGCAATTGCAGGTACCCATCCCAAACTAAAAGCCGCCATTGCATCAAAGGCGGATCCTATGCTCATAGCTTTGTCAGCAGGTGGTCTCCAGCTTATAATCTGGCTGAAAGGTACTTGTTTCAGCACGACTACAGTTTCCCATATTCCTAAAAATAATATAAAGACAACTCCAATTTTTTCTACAATTTTTACAGACTTGTGACCTGATGCAATGGAAATCAGATGCAGAATACTCATTACCCCAATTCCTATAAGCATTGTCTTATCACTTCCGCTTGATCCATAAGCAGGAAGTCCAAATATGTCCTTCAATATGAAGCTTATGGAAATTGCAGCTATGAATGTATTTACAGCTGTCCATCCTATAAATTGGGTTATATTCAGTATTGAAGGGATAAAACTTCCCTTTATGCCAAAAGACGGCCTCATAAGTGCCATAGTGGATGTACCCACTTTATATCCTATGAATCCTATCAATGCCATTATTATATACGCAATTGGATTTGAAACAAGGGTTACAAGTGCTGCCCCGCCAAAAGCAGCCCCAGCTACTACTCCCCCTACATACCATGTTCCGTTGTTTGCATTGGCACCCACCCAGGTTACAAGCATATCCATAAAGCTTATGCTTCTTTCACTTTCAGGTACAGTTTCAAGAGCTGAATACTCTTTATGTACCTTTTTATCTGTGTCTTTCCTATCCATTATTGACCTCCCGATTAGTAATTTGCCCGAAGGCTGCTATATTTATTCCAGAGCCCAAGGCACAAGTATCAAATTATTAGCTTTTTACTGAACTCAAGAATTACCTGATTTTCATATTATAACATATATATATACAATCACCTATTTTTTATGATAATTCGGTAAATTTCGCACTAATTATTATATAATCTGTCAAAAGTTCAGCCACAGTACTGCACCCAGCAGGGCATACTAAAAAACAGCAGCTTTCTCACAGATATGAATGCTGCTGTTTTTTCTAATAATATAAGACAAAAACAAATAGAATATTTTGCTCAGAGAAGATACACTCACTCCTCTCTAGTATTTCAGAAATGTGATCCTAAAAGTAGATCCCACTCCAAGCTTGCTCTGAACATTTATACTCCCGCCATGAGCCTCCAGTATGGATTTTGAAAGTGCAAGACCTATGCCTATGGAATCACTGCTTTTTGAAGTTCTGGCTTTATAAAATCTCTTGAATATGTTGGGAAGATCCTTCTCATCTATCCCTTCCCCATTATCTGATATGACGATTCTCTTATAAATTGGATTTTCCACCACGCATACATCCACTCTGCCACCTTTTTGAGTGTGCTCCACACAGTTTTTGATTATGTTTATGAGTGCTTCACAAAGCCAGTGCCTGTCATGGGAAAACATTATTTTTCCATTCTCATGGAGTTTCACCTGTATACCAGCTGATTTTATCTTTTCTTCAAGAGCCTCTATGGAATATTTTATGGTTTCATTCAGGCTCTGGCTCTCCCTGTGAAATTCTATTGCCCGGGCATCAAATCTTGCCAGTTTGAGTATGCTTTTGATCAGCCAGTTCATCCTGTAGAGCTGGTTTCTGCTGTCTATGAGAAAATTTCTTGACTGTTCCTTTGAAAGCTGTTTGTTGAGCAAAATATCATTGTAGACTATCATGGAAGAAAGAGGTGTTTTTAACTGGTGGGATATATCGGACAGAAGTTCCACTAAAAACTGTTTTTCTTTTTTCAGCTCCTGCAGATTGTTTCTTATAATTTCCCTCATTGAATTAAAAGAAGTGGAAAGTTTCGAGAAGTCCCCTTCTCTGTCTTCACTTATTGATATGTCATAATCTCCATCTATTATTTTCTTTGCACCCGTATTGAGTCTTCTTATTCTGTCATAAAAATAGCTGTATTGAAGATAATTCATCAGTAAAAATATACTTCCCATAACAACAAATATTAAAATCACATTTAAATTTTCTTTATGGGCAGAGTTATTTATGTATGGAAAGAGCTTATTTTCCAATTTCCCGCTTAATCCATATTGCTCCAGTACATATTTCCCCTTTTGAGCCTCTTTTTCATCTGCTCCAGCCGTAATAACAGGTATTATTTCCCTGGCAATTTCAGGATCATAAGTGGATATCCTTTCGGTCACAGCTCCAAAAGTCCGCACATAGTCCTGCTTGAGATTATAATGATACATTTTTAAATTTAAAAGCACAACCATCATAAAAAACATATTTAAAATCAAGAGCGCCGCCGTACTTTTTCTGAGTTCGGGATTTATAAAATATCTTCTCATATCAACTACTCCTTGCTGACCTTTTTATTCCACTTATAACCCAACCCCCTCTGGGTAATTATGTACTGAGGTTTTCTTGGATTATCTTCTATTTTTTCTCTTATTCTCCTTATGTAAACTGACAGTGTATTTTCATCGAAAAATGATTTTTCACCTTCAATAAGTCCGTTTAATATTGCATCTCTTTTCAGAAGGACTTTAGGATTGCTTAAAAATATCAGCAAAAGTTTATATTCCTGTGCTGTAAGCATTACCTTTTTGTCTCCTTTTTTCACCATGGCACTGTAGGTATCCACTGTTATATTTCCGCTCTGAAACCTGCTTCCTGAAGATTCCCTTTTATAATTTCTCCTTATTATGGCTTTTATTCTGGACAAAAGTTCTCTCACTCCAAATGGTTTGGTTATGTAGTCATCTCCCCCAATTTCCAAGCCAAGCACAATATTTACCTCCTCGTCAAGAGCAGTTAAAAACACTATGGGGACATCACTTTTGCTCCTTATGTATTTACATAGATCATAGCCGCTTCCATCAGGCAGGTTTATATCCAGAATCACAAGATGAAAATCTCTGCCATCTATTATTTTCTTTGTCTCTTTAACTGTTGACACTGTAAGGACTTCATATCCCTCATCCTTTAAAGTAAATTCTATTCCCGCTGCAAGGGCGTTGTCATCCTCCACCAGCAATAATCTGTACATTCACTCTACCTCGCTATCAATAATATATAAACAATGGTTATATCCTGGTTGTAATCTGATAATTTGCTGCTTTTGATGAAAAAATGAAATCATATTTTGCATGAACATATCTTTTTCCGTATTTTATCCATAAATATAGTTTAACATTGCAGTGTGTATTTATCAACTTTAAACTATACTATTATTTGATAAACTATAATTTATAGTTTATCATTATATTTGTTTAGGAATAAAATAGGGACATTTATTTATTCTATCATCATATATGTCCACTTCTATTCTGAAAACTTCTCTTAATAATCTCTTATTCATCACCTTGTCCGGTGTCCCTTGATTCCATAACCTGCCGTCCTTTACAACCAAAATTGTATCTGAATACCTTGCTGCCTGGTTTAAATCATGTAAAACCATCACCACAGTTAAGCCCATGGTCTTATTTAATTCTTTTACCAGCTCTAAAATCTCCACCTGATAGGATATATCAAGAAATGTAGTAGGTTCATCCAGCAGAAGCACCTCAGGCCTTTGCGCTAAAGACATGGCTAACCATGCTCTCTGTTCTTCTCCTCCAGACAAAGTTGTGACAAATCTTTTCCTCAGAGGAACAAGATCGGTTTTCTCCAGTGCCCAATCCACTATATCCATATCTTTTTTGTTAAGTCTTCTTCTAAATTTTAAATGTGGATACCTGCCGTAGGACACCAGTTCCTCCACGGATATATCTGATGCTATATTTTTTATCTGCGGCAGTATGACCAGTTTTTGAGCAATGACTTTGGTATTCATATTTCTAATATTACTTCCATCCAAATAAATATTACCTCCTGCCGGTTTTAAGCATCTGCCTACAGCCTTAATTAAAGTTGACTTTCCCGAACCGTTGGGACCTATAATTGTAACTATTTTCCCAGAATCTATATCAAAACTAACGTCTTTCACAACTCTCTTATCTCCATAATTTACATCCAAGTTTTCAACTTTCAATTCCATATTCAATATTCCCTCTTTCTTCTAAGTAAATATAAGAAAAATGGAGCTCCCAATGCCGACATTATAATTCCCACTGGTATTTCCATAGGTGCAAACATCATTCTTGACAGAGTATCACATATCATGACTATAGTTGATCCCGTGAAAATGACTGCCGGCAATAAATACCTGTAATCCGAACCAATAAACAGCCTCGTCATATGGGGTACTATGAGCCCCACGAATCCCAGAAGTCCTACAACACTCACTGCACTTCCAGCCAATAAAGATGAGATTGCAATAAAAATAAACCTGGTTCTTTCCACGTTCAATCCAAGACTCGTAGCTATCTCGTCTCCCATTATCAATACATTCAACTTGTTTGGTATCAATAAAAGCAAAACAATCCCTGCAGCTGCATAAGGCAATATGGTATTTACCTGCTGCCATGTAGTTGATGAAAGTCCTCCTACCATGAATCCTATAACCCCTGCCACTTTATTTGGATAAAAAGTCATCAGGGTATTTGTCCCAGCCCCCAATAGTGAGGAAACAGCAACTCCGGCCAATATCAGCCTTGCCGGTGCAGCTCCTTCTTTCCAGGCCAGAAAATATATAAAAAGAGTAGCCGCCATAGCACCTATAAATGCCGCAGCAGGTGCCAGATAATAAAAATCCGGAAAAAGTATCAGTATTATCAAAGTCATAAGTCCTGCTCCAGAGGAAACCCCTATAATATCCGGACCTGCCAGCGGATTCCTCATAACACCCTGTAATATGGCTCCCGACAACGCAAGGCAGGTTCCAACAAGAGCAGCTACTATGGTTCTCGGCAGTCTGACATTCCATATTATTTGATAGTTCACTGTGGATTTTTCAAAAAACACTGCATCTATTATTTCTCCGGGACGTATATTCACGGCTCCATTTTCTATGCTTATAAAAAAGCTGATTATGGATAAGCCTACAAAAATCAATAAAGTAAATTTTTTTCTAATTCTTTGACCTTTTATATTACTGTTACCCATGTCTCTTGTCTCCCTCAATATTAAATATTTTGCCTGAGAGCCATACAAGCTCTCAGGTTGTATATTTTTAATTAGCTTTATTAAACACATCGGGATAAAGTATCTTTGCCAATCCCTCATAGGCTTCAGCATATCTTGCATTTGGTTTGTACAAATACAAATCCTTTGGAAGAATTATGTACCTTTTGTTCTTCACGGCATCAAGAGAACTCCATGCCGGATTATTTTCTACATCTTCTTTTAGCTTTTCCATTATTTTTTCTTTGTCACTTCCCATAGCTTGCACAAATATAAAATCCGGATTTTCCTGTATTATCTTTTCCATACTGAATACCTTTGCTTCAGATGAATCGGCCTCAGTATCCGATACATTTACAGTATGCAGATCCTTAAGCATTTCTCCCAGCATCGAATTGGAGTTTCTGACGGTAATACCTTTAGCCGTGGCAAATATTATTAAAATTTTATATTTTTTATTCTTTGGAGCTTCTGTTATTATTTTATCTACATTTTTCTTTACCTTGGTAAGATATTTTTTATACAGATCTTCCTTTCCGGTAATTCCGCTAAAAAGCCTTAAGGTCATATAATAATCTTTTAAATAGGTATTAGCTAAAGCAATAACCTGAATATTATTTTGTTCCAATACCGGTACCATTGCTGCCTGATTTTTGAACTCATCCGTTGCTATGACCAAATCCGGCTTTAGTGCCAATATCTTCTCCAGGCTTGGAGATCCTGGAGTTCCAACAACCTGTGCGGATTCGGCATTTTTGACAGGCTTCTCTTCAGCTTCTTCAACTCTTCCTATTACTTTTCCACCACAGCTGTCCCAAATATCAAGATAAGAATTGTATAGACATATAACTCTTTTAGGATTCTTTTTTATAGTTACTTTTTTGCCTCTGGCATCTGTAAAAACTACACTGTTCTTATTAAGTGTCACACCATATTCAGATGCCGATTTAATTTCTTTCTGTTCCGTATTGGCTTGATTGCTGCTGCCTGTTTCAGTATCATTTGCACTATTAACACTTTTACCGCATCCGGCAAATACAGATGTAACCATCACAATAACCAATACCAATAAAAATATTCTTGTCTTTTTCATATTCCATTCCCCCATTAACTTTTTATAACACCTCTACCACTGTTAATACTCCCAACTTCTAAAAGAGAAATCTGAGCCCAAGAATCACTTGATAACTGGTATTATCTATTTCTCTTTCTGTGTTTTTATAAGAATTTTGCTGCAGCCCAAAATAAAAAAGCCACAGCCTTTTCTGCTGTGGTTATATACAAACAAAATTCACATATAAACAATCACTTCCCTCCGAAGGCTTATGTATCAAAATTTACAGGCAGGTCTCCTGGCTCACAGTTCATTTTACTTTCAATACCTTCCCGGAAAAACATTTCCAGTGGCAAATGTATGATTTCATCCCTATTTACAGTAGCGGGGGCTGCAGCGGGTTTTTACCGCTTTCCCTATTAATTTTTTAAAACCTGTAATTTTTAAACTGTTTAATTGTAGAAAATTATGACTTCAAATGTCTGTCAATATTTCTAATTATACCATATATATTATTATATTTACAGTAATAAAGAGTGTCAAAAATCACTTGATGAGAAAGTAGTGCTTCAATTCAAGCCGCTTCATGCCTGCAATAGAACACAATGGTAAGAATTAAAAATAACGGAACGGCAGCAGCCGATGCTATGATCATTACATAAGGTGACCAGAAACTGTGAGCTCCCAAGCTGAGAAATTTAAGTTCTACAAGGCTAATGCCGAAACTGTTTCCAAGACCTACTCCTCCAGAGGGCAGAATCATCCTCAGCCAGTTCATTACATTGCTTCCTGAAATGGAGGAAATTATGAGAGGCAGCAGACAGAATACAATGGCCAATATCATGGAATTCACTGTATTTCTGCAGTTTGCAGACAGAAACAGTGTAAAACCCACAGTAGCAAGAAGTGTAAACAGGCCTGCAGCCGCAGTGATCATCTCAAATTGACCTACATTTATGGCAGGAAGGCAGATGGTTTCCACGCTTTGAATTGAAGTTTTCAAACTGTCCCACCCGAATACACTGTTTTCAATGAAAAGAAAAATGAAAATACATACCGCAAAGCTTATACCGCAGATCAAGACAGCAGAAATTATCTTGGATACGGCAAGTTTTGTTCTGCCATATTTGGTACACCTTAGTATATTGTCGGCTCCTGTCTGATATTCTGCAGAAAATATAGGTGCAGTGATAAATGTACACAGAAACACCAGCATGAAAATTAAGATAATAAGGTAAGCCGATGCATCGCTGCTGCCAACACCATAGGTGAATTTAAAGGGCTTATCCACTTTTTCATAGAGGGCAAGGGCCTGCTTATGGGCGGAAGGCTGAATTACTCTGTTTTTTATCTGCCAGGTGTATTTTTCATAGAAATTTTTTGCTGCTTCCCCGGAAGAAATCTTGCTTAAATCCGCAGGTGCTTTAGTCTGTGGATCCGCATATACACTCTCCAGACTGCGTATTATATGTTGAAATGGAAGTATTTTTTTATTAAGAACGTCCTGGGGAATATTATCTTTATAAATACTTCCGTACTTCTTTGCAACCTCCTGGTAATTTTCAACTGCCTTCTTTATTTTATCCGGTGTGATATCCCCTTGAACTGTAATCTTCTTCATAAGCTGTACGGCTTTTATTCCTGAAACCGTGACACTGTTTCCATTCTCGTTTACATAACTGTAATTTACAAAGGATATGGGAAAATAGGCCAGGGCTCCGGAGAGTAAAATGGCCGCTATCAGCAAAATCCAGGTGGAACGGGTTTTCAGCACCCTTTTCAATTCCAAATAAAAAATGCTCATGTCAAATTTTCTCCTTTCTTGTTTCCTCTTGTGGAAACAGCCATAGATACAGATCCTCCAGCCGCGGTACCGCCTGTTTTGAATCAGGTATGTCAGGAGTATCCGACAAATACCTGATGAAAAGATTTCCATCCTTTTCATTTAATATATTTACAATACGGACAACTTTTCCATAATATGCAAGCTGTTCAGGAGGTATTATGCTCTCCCATACTTTGCCTTCAACAGTTTTCACAAGTTCATCCGTAGTTCCCTTTGAAATTATCTTTCCATCTTTCATGATGGCATTGCAGGTGGCAATGTATTCCACATCGGAGACAATATGGGTGGAAATAAGTACAATTCGATCCCTGGAAAATTCAGAAATAAATTTGCGAAATTTCACACGTTCTCCCGGATCAAGACCGCTGGTGGGTTCATCCAGAATCAGCACCTCCGGATCATTCAAAAGAGCCTGTGCAATACCTACACGTCTTTTCATACCTCCTGAGAGCCTGGAGATTTTCTTTTTCCACACTTCAGCGAGAGTAAGGATCTGAAGCAGTTCATCTATTTTTGTTCTTGTATGATTTTTGGTGAGTCCTTTCAAAGCTGCAACATATTTCAGATAATCCACCACTGTAAATTCAGGGTAGAAACCAAAATCCTGAGGCAGATAACCCAAAATATCACGATAGGCTTCCTTTAGTACCCCAATTTCAATACCGTCATATAGTATCTTTCCTGAAGTGTGACCGGTAATCCCCACCATCATTTTTATCAGGCTGGTCTTCCCTGCACCGTTTGCCCCGAGAAGCCCCCATACACCAGGTGATATATTCAAGCTCACATTGTCAACAGCAGTTTTGTCTTTATATTGCTTGGTTAAATTACATATCTCAAGTTCTATTTTTATCACTCCCTTGATTTCTTTTCATTATTTGACATCTAAATTCTATACTTTGATATTTTAACAAACACATATCCTGTTGAATTTCACCATTAACTTATATATCTGAAAGGCAAGAACTGCTGCAAAAAAAACACTTAGCATAATCCATCCAGTTAAAGCTGCCTGATGGTAGGCCTGAGGTACAGATGTATGAAACAGAAACTGCAGCAATAATATAAGCAGGCAGAAAATTTCACAGGTAAAAACATTGTACTGACTGCGGCTGCTTCGGAGGATAAAAATACATCCGCAGCAGGACACCAGAAAAGGCAGCATCAGGTAAAAAATCACTAAAGCAGTGGAAATACTCACTTTGCTAAATGTTACAAGAGAAACAGCCAGCAGGAAAATACCGTCACCCAGACCAATCACGATAAGTCTGACTGACAATAATCCGGACATCGACATAAATGCAGCTGTCTCCACTTCCTGCATCTTGTATTTATAAGATCTGCACAAAAATGGCACACCGGTCATAGTGATAAAAATTGCAGACAGACAGAGCAGATCCGGCACATGGCGGGCTGCAATGTACTTAAAGTCTTCCTGGAAAATCGTAGTGAGCAGCAGCCACATAAGAATCAATATTGAACCCTGAAAAAGCCATATTCTCCTTCCCATAAAGGGAATCTGTCTAAATAAGAATTCCAGATATCCAATTCTTTCCCTTGACCTGTGCTTTTGATATTCACTATTTGCCAGGCTGATAGTTTTCTCAAGCTGTTCCTCATGATATACAGCAGATGTATTCAGAGCTTTTTTTAAATCCAGGCATAATTTTTTATTCATGATCATTTTTCTCCTTTCCTTATATCTTTTTCAATTTGCTTAAGTGCCGACCTCAGACGGGATTGTACCGTTCGAAGCGGAATATTTTCTATTTCTGCAATCTCCCTTAAAGATAAATTCTGGGCAAAACGCAGCAATACAATTTCCCTGCGCTTTTCAGGCAGTTTCTGCACTAAATCTTTCAAGTCCAGAGCAGATTCCACTTCTTCAAATCCCTGCTCCCTGCAGGGCAGATCTTCAGGCAGGGGTTCTGTTTTCTTTTTTCGCCAGATATCTGTACACACATTGGAAGCTATCTTATAGATATAAGCTCTGAAATTTCCATTATGTACATATTTTTTGAAATAACGGGCCATCTTTAAAAATGTTTCCTGGACGGCATCCTCTGCTGTCTGGCGATTTGGCGTATGCCAGAGACAGTATCGGAATATGTCCGGATAATAAAGAGCAATCAGCTTATCCATATAAGCCATATCTTCATTTTCAATTTTTTGTAGTAACCTGGTCTCACGAACCATCCTGTATCCTCCTAAACAACCTGCAAAAACCTTTTCTATATTATATAACGTTTATAAATACCAAAATGATTTAAAAATTACTAAAATTTAAGTAGGCCATCAGCAACTGCACCGACCTAACCTTTCAAACGCAAAGACATGGTATTATTCAGGAGAATAACACCATGTCTTTGCGTTTGAAATTAATGTCAAGCTCAGAACAAAAACGGATTGTACAGTAAAAACACATCTGTAAATGAAAGTACAAGATAAAAAAAGGCTTCATGACGGGCTGGAAAAGACAGCTTTGTTCTATTGGAGCTGTCAATAGGCTTTCTATCTTTATTCTTAAACAAATAGAAAACCATCCACCCTAAAAATGCACCCAGGGTATTCATTATCAAATCATCTATATCAGTAGCACGCATATTCAAAAGCTGACTCAATTCAATTGCCAGTGAAAAAAACAGCCCCGTGCATGCCACTTTCAAAGATGATCTGAATTGTCTCCAGATAAATGGCAGAAGGAAACCAAAAGGCATGAACATTACACTGTTTGCCGCATGGGTCACAATTCCTCCAGAAGTGGAACTAAAGGGTACTAGATTAATTTCAGTCAGCCGAGTAATTGTTTCTGACATTCCCTTATACCTTGTAAACTCATGAATATTTCCAGTGCCTGTACAAATAAATACAAGCATCAGGTATATGAAAAAAATATAAACCCATGCAAAATGCTTCCATTCATACTTGTGTCCATTTTTATTTTCTTCTACAGCCATGATTATTTGAAATATGACACAAAAAAATATAAGACACAGGTACTCATAAGCCAAAGCCTTAATAACCGTAATAAACATAAGAATTTCATCTCCAATTAACATAATTCTTTAAACCTTATACTATATATAACGATTTTGAAATGTAAAATACTTCAATAAAAACACAAACAGTGCACAATTTACCATAAATAAATTGTGCACTGTCAACTGAATTGTGCATTGTTAACTGTCAATTGTCAATTGCTAATAGTCTTCTCTTATTGTGTCAATCAGATTTTCCCTGTTTATTCTGGAAAGAGGCGAAAGCACGGAAAGATATCCTATGATTACAGCTGCAGCAGCTGCAATAGCTATTCCGATCCATGGGATCTGCCAGCTGGATTCTCTTACACTCACCGTTCCCTGATACATCATATAGGAAAGACCACATGCTATTATGGAGCCGTATATGGTTCCAATAACCGCATAGAGAAAACCTTCCAGCACTATCATTTTTTTCAGTCCCTTTTGAGTGAGGCCTATGGCCTTTAAAATGGCAAATTCCCTTCTTCTGAGTATTATATTTGTGGTGAGGGTATTTATGATGTTCACACTTCCAATAAGTGACACTACCACTACAAATCCATATACCAGTATTTCAATCATTAAAATCACCGATCTGGTGCTTCTGTTTTTATCAAGATGATTTATCAAACTAAGTGAAGGATCGGATTTTATAATATTTTCTATCTGATCTTTTGCGCTGTTTTCATTTTTGACATCTTTGATAGCAATATTCAGTACCACTGGTTTGATATCATTTATTCCTGTAAGTTTCTCCGCCACTTCCCTGGTAGTTATAAGTTTTGGTCCATTCTGTCCATTTAGATCAAAAGGTTCATCTTTAAGAACTGCCAGCACTTTTACTTTTTTGATATCGCCGCTGTTTTCAGCTGATTCTTTACAACTATTTGTAATATTTCCATCATCTATTGAAGTAGTCTTCGTCTCTCCGCTGTATTTAAGCTCTATCTCATCCCCTGCTTTTATGTTCGCTACTGGACCGACATAGCTTTTCTTTTCCTTTTTATTGTACACCAAGTTTTTATTTATCAGAATAACACCATTTTCCTCATTTAACTTATTCATGTCTATATTTCCGGACTGCAGATACTTTTTTGAAGCATCCAGGGCATTTTCATCATAGACGGTGACAATTCCATTCATGGGTACTTTCTTTTCGCCCTCTACCTCCACGTTTTTGCCGTATACTCCATCTATGGATTTTACTGCCTCTATTTCCCTGCTCTTGTCTATAAATTCAACAAAATTGTATTCATTGTACATTTTGTATATCCTGCTCACTGAATTCAAAGCACTTATACCTTTTATGGTGTCATCCTTTATAAAACCGCTTTTTATATTTGGCTGAATGGAAAAATGTATATTTTTGGACTCGTTCACACTTCCCGATAAATTCAAAGTCATATCCATAAAGGATTTGAAGGTAACAAACAGCAGCACGCTTATGGCTATGGAAAAAACAGTTATCCTGTATCTCTTCCTGTTCCTCTTTATATTCTTATAGGCCATATTTCCTTCAAATTTAAACAGCTTGCTTATAATTATATTTTTTCTTCTTTTTATTTTTTCCTTTACAATGGCTGTCCTTCCGCTTATGGCAGACAGTGGAGAAATTCTCCCCGCAAACAGTGCAGGCAGCAGCGCAGATATATATATGGCCGCTATTGAAACTGCAGCACTTATAAGCATGACTACAGGTGATATAGATACTTTCATCATCATGGAAACCATATCTTTACCAATCATCCTGAATATAAGATTTATGGCAAAAATAGCTATAATACCGCATATGAGTCCCAGTGGTACACCTATGATCGAAAGCACCGACGCCTCCCTGAGCACTATTTTCCTTATCTGTGCCGGAGTTGCTCCAATTGCCCTCAAGAGACCGAACTGTCTCATTCTCTCCACTACACTTATCTGAAAAGAATTGTATATTACCGCAATTGCTGCTACAAGCACTATTCCTATTATAATCGCCACTGTAGAGTACAGCCCGGACAATCCTGATTTGCCGTCTCCTCCCCCTTCTATATCTATAAGAGGAGAATTATTCACAACAGATGGGGTATTTTTGCCGTTTATTTCTACTGTTTTATTTTTTGGCAGACCATCCAGTTCTGAAACTGCCCTTCTTAAATTTGTCTTTGAGCTTATCTCCGCAAGCAGCACTGATTTATGTCTGTCAATGTTGTTGTCCCTGGATAAAAAAATGCCTGTTTTATTAACTTGACTGTCTAAGTTATCCTGGAGTATTCCAGCCAGGGTATACTCCCTGCCATTTAATTTTATCTTGTCACCTAATTTTGCGTCTTTTTTCACGTATCTGAGTGCCCAGTTTTCCACAGCTGCCTCATGGTCATTTTCTGGAAATCTCCCTGTCTTTATCTTATAGGGGAGAAGTTCCAGGGCACTGTCCGAAGCTATAACGGGACTCACACTTACATCCTCATTTATCTTTATATTCTCACCTTGTTGACAAAAACCGCTGCGTGAAACCTTGGGGTTTCCTGTGACTTTTGCAGCAAGCTCTTTATCTGGAGCTGTATAGGACACATGCCAGGAGCCATAGGCACTTTTTACCCTTTCAATTTCTGCATTTTGCATGCTCACGATAAAGAAACCTATTGTACATATAAGTGCAGCAGACAATACTATCCCTATAATAGTGAGTATGCTTCTCTTTTTATTTGAACTGAGATATTTTCCTGTAAGTTCCTTGTAACTTGTAATCATATTAATCACCTCCTTCTTTATCTAGTCATTTTGCAGACGTTTATCTGAAATTATATGTCCATCTTCAATAGTAACTATCCTGTCTGCCATAGACGCTATATTTATATCATGAGTAATCAGTACAAGGGTTTGATTGTATTTTTTAGCTGTATATTTTAAAAGTTCAATGACCTCCTTTGAATTTTTGCTGTCAAGATTTCCCGTAGGCTCATCTGCAAGAACCATGGAAGGCTTGTTTAAAAGAGCTCTTCCAATGGACACCCTTTGCTGCTGACCTCCTGACAATTCAGAAGGAAGGTGCTTTTTTCTTTCCTCAAGTCCCAATAATTTTATAATTTCCTCCAAATATTTTTCATCCACCCTGTCATTGTCTAAAAGTGCCGGAAGTGATATATTTTCTTCTACATCCAGAACAGGTATCAGATTGAAAAATTGAAACACAAATCCTATTTTCCTCCGCCTGAATACAGCAAGCCTGTTCTCCTTGTAACCATAAATATTTTCTCCTTCAATTATCACTTTACCTGCAGTAGGCCTGTCAAGACCTCCCAGGAGATGCAAAAGCGTGCTCTTGCCGGAACCTGAAGCACCTACAATTGCTACAAATTCTCCTTTATTTACGGATAAGTTTATGTCTTTCAGTGCTTCTACTTTGTTTTCACCTTTCCCATATATCTTAGTCAAATTCTCCACCTTTAATATTTCCATTTTATACTTTCCCTCCTATCTATCTAAATTATAGATGAATTCCATCTCCAGCTCCATGTCTGCTGCCTTACAAAATAAAATGCCATCTTACAATTTTGTAATCTTTACAGAACTTTATACGGTTTGTAAAAAAATCTATAAAAATTTTTCATAATCTATTGACTTTTACCTGAAGTTATATGATAATTAATACCATAAGATAATGATTATTATTTTCATTTATGTACTTAGAAGAGATTTATAATATTCAAATTAAAATTTTAGGAGGTAGTTATTATGTCATTAATTGGAACTGAAGTAAAACCCTTTAAAGCAAAAGCTTACAACAACGGAAAATTCATAGATATCAACGAAGCAGATTTCAAGGGAAAATGGAGTGTGGTTTGCTTTTATCCTGCGGATTTCAGCTTTGTATGCCCCACTGAGCTGGAGGATCTGCAAAACAATTATGAAGCTCTAAAAGACCTGGGTGCTGAAGTCTACTCTGTCTCAACGGATACCCATTATACACACAAGGCATGGCATGACAGCTCACAAACTATAAACAAGATTACCTATACCATGATTGGTGATCCTTCTCAAACATTGGCCAGAAACTTTGATGTACTGATTGAAGACAGCGGCCTTGCAGACAGAGGTACCTTTATCATAGATCCGGATGGTGTAATTCAGGCTCTAGAAATCAACGCAGGCAATATAGGCAGAGATGCCAACACTGTTGTCAACAAAATAAAGGCAGCACAATATGTCAGAAACAATCCAGGAGAAGTTTGCCCGGCCAAATGGAAGGAAGGAGCTTCAACCCTTAAACCAAGCCTTGATCTGGTAGGAAAGATTTAAGGGGTATCACAAATGATTCTGGATGAAAATATAAAATCACAATTAGCCCAATATCTTAATTTAATGGAGAATAATGTACTGCTTAAAGTCAGTGCAGGATCAGATAATGCATCTAATGACATGCTGTCTCTCATAAATGAACTGGCCGGCATGTCATCTAAAATCAAAGTGGAAAGAGCTGTACTTAAGAGAACTCCAAGCTTTAGCATCAGCAGTCCCCTGAAAGACACCGGCGTGGTTTTTGCAGGAGTGCCCTTAGGCCATGAATTCACATCGCTGATACTGGCGCTTCTGCAGACAAGCGGAAGAGCTCCAAAGGTGGATTCTGAAACAGTTAATCAGATTAAAAATATCAAAGGCAGCTACAATTTTGAGACCTACGTCAGCTTAAGCTGCCACAATTGCCCTGATGTTGTGCAGACACTCAATCTTATGAGTATACTGAATTCCAATATCACCCATACCATGATTGACGGTGCAGTTTTCAAAAAAGAAGTGGAAAGCAAAAACATACTTGCCGTGCCTTCTGTATATTTGAATGGAACTCATTTTAACAGCGGCCGTATGACACTTACGGATATTCTTTCAAAAATCGGAAGCAGTGCCAACCCGCAAAAAATTTTCAGCCATAAACCCTATGACGTTCTCATTGTAGGAGGCGGCCCGGCTGGTGCAAGTGCGGCAATATACGCAGCTCGAAAGGGCATTCGAACGGGTATCATCGCCCAGCGTTTTGGCGGTCAGGTCATGGATACTGTTGGTATTGAAAATTTTATAGGCACAAAATATATTGAAGGGCCCAAGCTTTCGGCAAATCTTGAGGAACATGTTAAAGAATACAACGTGGATATAGTCGATTCCCAGAGGGCTGTATCTTTAGTTAAAAAAGATTTAATAGAAATCCAGCTGGAAAATGGAACCCTGCTAAAAAGTAAAACTGTAATTCTCTCAACGGGTGCCCGATGGCGAAATGTAGAGGTACCCGGTGAAAAGGAGCTGAGAAACAAAGGTGTGACCTATTGTCCTCACTGTGACGGCCCCCTATTTAAAGGAAAAAATGTAGCAGTTATCGGCGGTGGTAATTCTGGCATCGAAGCAGCTATTGACCTGGCGGGAATAGTGAAGCACGTAACCGTTCTTGAGTTTCTGCCGCAGCTCAAAGCCGACGATGTGCTTAAAAAGCGTCTCAATAGTCTATCTAATGTAACTGTTATGACCAATGTTGAAACAAAAGAAATTGCCGGCACAGACAGAGTAGATGGTATTACCTATATCCACCGTCCTACAGGAGAGATACGTCACATTGAACTACAGGGCGTATTCGTTCAAATTGGCCTTATTCCCAATACGGACTGGCTGGATAAGATCACAATACGCAATTCAAGAGGAGAAATTGTTGTGGATAGCCACGGCGCAACAAACATACCCGGGGTATTTGCTGCAGGAGACTGTACAAACAGTCCCTACAAGCAAATTATCATCTCTATGGGTTCAGGTGCAACAGCAGCCTTGAGCGCCTTTGACTATATCATACGGAACTAACTTGAAAGGCTGCTGTATCATGTATTTGCAATACAGCAGCTTCTTCAATAATTTTTTTATTTATCATAAAAGCTCAAGCATTAGTGTAAAATTACTGTAGGGTTATTTGAGATAAGAAATGGAAAAAGAGACTTTCCTCTGATAATATATTAAGTAAGCAAAAACAAAATATACAAAGAAAGAAGGAAAGTCTCTTATGGATAATA
>NZ_PVXP01000056.1 GCF_002995845.1 Clostridium luticellarii
CATTAACGCAAGTAGAAATAAATGACGAATTAACCATTTTAATTTGCCATTTACTATAAATATCTACTAGAACACCAATTAATAAAATTATCTCTGATAAGCACTTTATATTAACTTAAATTTTACAAAATATATAGAGGGATAATGTATACAGTCACTTTCTAAAAAATTAAGTTAGATAAGGGGGTTATTGACATGAAAGAGAATATACTTATGTTGTTAACGCTGGAGGAAATAAGCAATATAACTAAAGGTTTAAAAATTGCAATTGATGCCGTAAATGAGGACAATGTAAAAATTGATGAAGGGTTAGTGGATAATATAGAGGACGTACTCAGAAAATTACTTCAAGTAGAGGCTGAATGTTCAAAGTAATATTTACTGAAATCCCAAGGCTGTTAGGCTAATTATTATGTAGAAACTATATGTTTTATATTAAATATTAGTTTAGTGTTGATAATTAGCCTATTAGTGGGGGTTAAATTATGCTGAACACTACAGTTTTCTAGTTGAGTTATTATATTTGATTAAATATAACTTTACAAGGAGTAGAAATATATGAATATAGCATTTTTTCTCACACCTAAAGCAGAGGTGGTTTATGAGACACCAAATTCAACTATGAGACAAGCACTGGAGAGAATGGAGCTGTATAAGTATACAGCTATTCCGCTTATTGATAACAAGGGCAAATATACAGGAACACTGACAGAAGGAGATTTGCTATGGAAACTTAAGAATACTCCTGATTTGAATTTTAAAAATACAGACAGGGTACTTCTGAAAGAAATTCCAACACGCATGAATAATAAGTCAGTTAGGATTAATTCTGACATGAAGGATTTGATATCTCTTGCTGTAAATCAAAATTTTGTTCCTGTAATAGATGATAAGGATATATTTATAGGTATCATAAAAAGAAGTGATATAATAAATTACTGCTACAGAAAGCTATTTGATAAAAATTTCAGCTTAATTGGTCAGATAAAAAATAAAAAATAATTTGTAATAAATTTAAAATATATATTGACAGCATAAAATGTAGGTGATATTATATATTTAATTTAAATATTAAATCCTTTGATTAGGAAGAGTAGCTATGTAATCAAGTTAAAGAGAGTTGAGAATGGTGGAATCTCAATACTGTGTATGTGGTGAATGGACCTGGGAGGAGTAAATTGAAATCTACTCGAGTAGAAAGTAGTGGTTAACGTTAGCCGTACGTTACAACGGATAGAATATGTTTGTATTCGAAAAAGAGGTGTCTTTGTAGACACAATTTAGGTGGTACCGCGGATATCTCCGTCCTAGTTTTTAGGATGGAGTTTTTTTAATGTAAAAAAAATATGAACATTGTTGGTGTTTGTTAAGGATATTCTAGAATTTAATATTTAAAATTATGATTTAGGAGAGTGTAAATTATGAACTTGAAAAAAATGATTATAAATTCCATATTACTTGCAATCGGTGCGGTGCTGCATCAGGTAGTGCCTCCAATTTTGTTTGGAATGAAACCAGATATATCTCTTGCTATGCTTTTTATAATACTTATATTCAATAAGGATTACAAGACCTGTGTTTGCTCAGGTGTTATAGCAGGAATCTTGGCAGCAGCTACTACAACTTTTCCAGGAGGACAATTTGCCAATGTGATTGATAAATTCATAACTATAAATGTAATGTTTGTTCTGATAAAGCCTTTTAGAGATAGACTAAGCAATCAGATAAATATCGTACTGGCTACAGCAGTGGGAACGGTAGTAAGCGGTACTGCGTTTTTGACTGTAGTGCTGCTCACAGTAGGACTTGGTACTAGCTTCAATGCATTGTTTCTGAGTGTGGTTCTGCCTGCAGCTGTTGTAAATACCATAGTAGGGGCAATTTTGTTCAATATAATAAATATAGCAGTAAAAAGAGGAGCAATAAAACAGGTATAAATTATTTTTAGATCAAATCAAGGGCAGAATATTTTAAATACCCTTGATTTTTTAATTCTTATGATATATCTTTAAATTAAATGGACTTAAACTTGACAATATTGTGAATTTGTGAGAGACTTAAGTTAATTAATGTAGTATTAAAAATAAATATGTGAAAATATAGGTGTACTTTGCTTAATAGGGAAGCACGATGAAAAATCTGCACGGTCCCGCCGCTGTGAAAGAGGAGTCTTTATAGATATACCACTGGGAAACTGGGAAGGTTATAAGGACGATGATGCTGAGTCAGAAGACCTGCCTGTATTGTTAGTAACCGTTTAACTCTACGAATGATAGGGAGGTGACTATACGATGAGATCTTATATTTCTTTTTATAAATCATAACCCCTTAGCATCAGCTGAGGGGTTATGATTTATATGTGAGAATTCAAATTTTAAATTTTTAGGATCAAAACGGAGGTATTTTAAAAATGCATATTGAAGATGGAATTTTATCACCCCAGGCCTGGGGAACATGGTATGCAATAAGTGCCGTGTTTATGGTGCCGGGTATTAAAGAAATTAAAAAGCGTGCTAAAGAAAATTTATATTATAAACCATTTTTGGCAATGATGGGAGTAGCTGTGTTTGTTATATCCTGCATGCATATTCCTGTTCCTGTAACGGGTTCCTGTTCTCATCCCTGTGGAACGGCTTTAGCTGCTATTGTTGTTGGACCTTGGGCAACAGGCGTGATTTCAGCTATTGTATTATTTTTTCAGGCTATATTTTTAGGGCATGGAGGCATAACGACTATTGGTGCCAATACGTTTTCCATGGGAATATCTGCAAGTATTTTGGGATATGTATGCTGGAAGGTTCTGCGTTATTTTAAGCTTCCCATTTGGCTGGCGGGCGGAGTAGCAGGATTTGTGGGTGACATAGTTACATATCTGGTAGCTGCCCTTGAACTTGCAATCAGTTTACATGGACATGTTCCTTTGATGAAACAGTGGATGATATTCTTTTTAGGATATGGACCTACCCAGCTGCCTTTAGCTATTGCAGAGGGTGTGTTTACAGCTTTAGTTCTTCAGGCTATGGTAAAAAGACGTCCAGATTTATTGCCAGGTGTGCTTAGGAAAGAGGTGGCAAAGTAATTATGGAATCGAGCAGTAATACAAAAAGTGGAAGAGGTACAAGCATTAAATTCCTAGATAAGTTTACCCGTGTTATGCTGGCGGTTATGATAATTTTATTTATATTTATATTTGGAGCGTCAAAATATATGGTCAATCATAAGATGGAGGCCGGAGGCACAGATGACAAGGTAAATACCATGGCATCCAATAATCACAAACCTTTTATTGAACTTCCTGGAGATGCACAGGTAGGAGCTTTTTCTGTAGCAAATTTTTTCGCGGGCTTAATAGTTGGACATCACTGGGAAAAATTATTTGGTGAATCAGCAAAAAATAAAAAATCGTTAAAAGAGGAATAAATTATGGAATTATCTTCATTTGGCAGAATATCTGGTAATAAAAGCTTTTTACATCGTTTGGATGGGAGAGTAAAAACTGTACTGTTTTTAAGTGCAATTATAATTGTAACTTTTCTTACTAAATGGTATCTCATAGTGTTTTTATGGATACTCTCTATAATTGGATATTATACTCTGGGTATTCCCTGGAAAAGGCTTATAAAAAGACTTCTCATACCTTTTAGTATAGCGTGGCTTGTATTTGTAAGCGTGCTTTTTACAAATGGAGAAAATGTTTTAACTTATATTCCGTTAGGAGCTTATCACCTGAATATATATAGAGAAGGTATTGCGATGGGGACTTTATTGATGCTCAGAATAATGGCAGCAGTCAGCGTGGCATGTATACTTTCTTTCTGTACTCCTATGATTGAAATACTTGAGACGCTTAGGATACTTAAAATGCCTTCAATTATAATAGATCTGGCTGATATGATGTACAGGTATATATTTATAATTGAAGATACCGGAAAAAATATGAGACATGCACAGTTGAGCCGCATGGGAGATAGATCTAGCTGGATGAGGGGTGTTGGAGACACGGCCAAAATAGGGGTGTATGTGATAATAGAATCCCTGGATAGAAGTGTAAGGATCTACAATGCCATGCTTTCCAGAGGGTATAATGAAAATAGTGAACAAGCTAAATTTTTTACGTATTCTATTCCAAGAAAAGATTTTCGCTTTGGAATTTCGGGAGCTGCTTTATTGGTAGTTTTAATTATAGCGAATATATTTATTTAGAGGAGAATGATTATGGCACTTATTGAAGTGAATAAAGTCAGCTATGCTTATAGTGACGGAAGTCTGGCACTTGAAAATGTTAATATGAAGATAGAGGAAGGAGAAAAAGTGGCAATACTCGGTCCCAATGGGGCAGGTAAGTCTACACTCTTTCATCTATTTAATGGAATTTCAAAACCTAAATCAGGTACCATTACTATAGACGGACTGCAGGTATGTAAAAAAAATTTAGTTAAAATAAGACAGATGGTGGGCATGGTATTTCAGGATTCTGATGATCAGCTTTTTAATTCTACAGTTCGTCAGGAAATAGCATATGGCCTACTGAATATGGGCATGAGCGGGAAAGAGCTGGAGGATACTATAGCATGGGCGTTAAAAGTGGTCGGAATGACAGGATATGATGACAAGAGTCCCCACAATCTAAGCGGGGGACAGAAAAAGAGAATTGCACTTGCCAGTGTCCTTGCCATGAAGCCCAAAGTAATGGTTTTAGATGAGCCTACGGCGGCGCTTGATCCCAGAGGAGTTCATAAATTAATCGAGCTTCTTGATATGATAAATAAAAAACTTGGAATCACTTTGATTTTTGCTACCCATGATGTGGATACAGTTCCACTTCTAGCTGATACAGTCTACCTTTTGGATAAAGGCAGTATTGTGACGGGGGGAACGATTGAAGAAGTTTTCAATCAAAAAGAACTTATCCGAAAGATTGATTTAAGACTTCCAAGAGTAGCTCATTTAGTAGAAATACTGAAGAAGGATGGAGCAGTAAATGTGGATCATCTTCCCCTAACCATTGGTCAAGCGAAATATGTGCTGGAAAATAAAAATTTGTATAAAAAGATATAGAAATATAATAAAATCAAAAATCACTGGAATTTTTAACAAGATTTCAGTGATTTTTTCATATTTGCTATGAATTAAATAGTTTATAAAATTATAAATTACATAAACTTTATATACACAATTAAATAAAATACTTCAATAAAAATCTATGATAATATAAGGAGGAATTAATCATGGCAAGCAGAGGAAATAAATCTTTAGTTCCAGAGGCAAAGGAAGGTCTTAATAGATTTAAAATTGAGGCGGCTAGAGAAGTAGGAGTGAATTTGAAAAACGGATATAATGGTGATATTACATCAAGAGAAGCCGGCTCAATAGGAGGGCAGATGGTAAAGAAGATGATACAGTCCTATGAAGAAGGGTTAAAATAACTGTATCTGGAAATAAATGAAAATTATAAAATAGCTACTTGACAAATGTAAATGGTTAAGTATATAATATAAATATAATTTAACAATAAAGTATATGGTTTATATGATAATTAAAAGGGAATATGGTGAAATACCATTACAGCCCCCGCTACTGTATCAGGTGACGATTTTAAATTTCCACTGGAGTTTTCTCTGGGAAGGAAAAAAGAGGATGAGCCGATAGTCAGGAAACCTGCCTATACTTGTGTAAAAATCTTTCGGTGGGAAGGATGTATCAGTTGTAATGCTACTGCTGCTGTTTTAGCAGGCTAGCTTTGTAATATGGTAATCAGGGACTTCCTATAGGAGTCCCTTTTTATATATTGGTGTTAACTTAAACATATCTAATCCCTTTAAAAATGCACTTATCATGGATGAATAAGTGCATTTTTTATTGTTTTAAAAACTTGACATTGGTTATAATATTGTAGAATAGTTATTATCTGAATGAATTTAAAGGGAAGGATACAGAATGCCTGAAAAATATTGGCCTGAAACCATCATACTCTGGGGAGCCGGTGCGACCAGAAGTTTAGGACTTCACGCAACCAATCAGCTGATGCAGCTGGTCTTGAAAATAATCAGAAAAGATTTTTCTTTTTTGAATGGAAAAAATGAAGAGTTGGCGGATGCTTTTAAAAAATTAATTATGGAGGATTTATCAAAAGACCATAAAATATCAAAAATATATGATTTAAAAGCTCTTGAAATAATAATATGCACTAATTCCAAATTCAATATGCATGAACTCTTTACAATGCTGGATCAACTTATTGAGAACAATATGGGATTCAATGCATTTTTTAACGGGAAGACAGAATTCTTAAGAGTAGAAAGGATTCAGGCAGCTAAGAGATGTCTTATTCTGATTATTGAAGAGCTGGAGAGAATTAGTATACAGGACACTCCGGGTCACGTAAACAGAGAAAAAATGGAACCCTATTATGAATTTTCAAAAATACTTACAGAGCTCATGGAAGAAGAAGCAAGAGTATTTGAAAATAGAGGCTATAGAAGAAACACCAGGCGTTTTTATCTCTATTCCTATGCTATAATATCCTTTAACTGGGATCCTGTAATACTCTGGAATCTGTTCAACGCTCATAAGGAGAAAAACGAGAACCCTATTATATTAGAAGATGGTTTGAAATTGCAGCTGTATGATGACTTTGGAACCCAGATATCCTATGATCAATTGGATGGCAGTGAATCTGGAATATGGTATGTTACAGATGAAGCACAATGTAAAGGTATAAATGACTATAATTACCCTTCCAGGGTGATGAGAATAGGAAAAATATTGTTTCCCCATGGTATGTTTGGAACTAGAATTTGTCCTGAATGCGGAAAATCAATAATTAGTTTTGCAAGGCAGTGGAATAGACTATCCACAGAAGTTTTTGGACCATCTATTTTAGAACCATTACAGAAAAACTGGAAGTATGCAACGGAAAAGGAGAAAATATATAAAAGAGGTGCCATAGAGTGTCCCTATTGTGGCCAGATAACTTATCCCTATGATATGACTCTTGTAATACAAAGTCTTTCGAGGAAAAGAAGTGTACCCACTTTGGAGGAGATGAAAACTGAAATGGGACTTCTTATAAAGAATGCAAAACATATAATTTTTGCCGGGTACAGTCTTCCTATGGATGATATTATGGTCAAGACCTTTTTCATGTCCTCCATATCTGGAAACGATAAAAATAAAGTGAAATGTACTGTGGTGAATTATGATGAACGGCATAGAGGTTCTGAATGGATAAAAGGTGAAAAAATAGTGGAATATATAAAGAGCTCAGAAAATAATCCTGCAGCACAGTGTATTGAGAACATATGTGATATGTTTCCGCTGGAAAATATAAGGGTAAATTTAAATGGAATACCTGAAGTATTCATGGAAAACGGAAGGTGCAGCAGGGAAAAAGTAGTGGATCTGCTGTATCCAAGAGAATGTTTTGCAAAAGGGTTTCCGGTAGATAGGCGCTAAAGAAAAAAACATTGTTTTTTCTTTAACGGATTTATTGAACTTTTTGTTAGAAGTGATAAAATAAAGTCGTCAGTATTTGTTAAAAACTGAACTAAATTTTATAAAGGAGGTTCCGTGTTATATCGTAATGAATAACAACGGAGAAAATTTATGGAAAAACAAGTTAAAGAATGGTCAAAACTAAGTGTCAGGAAGATTACCATAATTGGTATGCTGTCTGCGATTTCTATTGTACTTGGTGTAACAGGATTAGGTTTTATACCCATTCCACCGGTGAAAGCTACTATAATGCATGTACCTGTTATAATAGGAGCTATTTTGGAGGGACCGTTGGTAGGTGCCATGGTAGGGCTTATTTTTGGTATATTCAGTGTTATTCAATCCATAACTACTCCCACACCTGTTTCTTTTGTATTCATGAATCCATTGGTGTCAGTTCTGCCAAGAGTACTTATAGGATTGGGAAGTTATTATGTGTATAAAGCTATAAGAACCAAAAATAAAATTCTGCCGGTAGGAATAGCTGCTGCAGCTGGTTCATTGATAAATACCATTGGTGTTCTGGGAGCTATATACCTTATATATCTTGGACCCTATGCAAAGGCTCTGAATATAAGCCTGAGCACAGCTAAAAAAGGGATACTGGCGGTAGCCTTTACAAATGGAATACCTGAAGCAATTTTATCTGTACTTATTGCAGTATCTGCAGTTACTGCTGTTGTTAAGATGAGACATAAATAATGTTTTGAATTAAATAAATTGCGAAATTATCCCTGAGCTTTTACGAGCCCGGGGTTTTATAATACGGAGGTTGAGCATGAAGGAGATTTTATTTAGCAGTATAGAGGGGATAAGAATAGGAAATGCTGAAAATTTAGAAGGACCCACCGGGTGTACTGTGGTGATATGCCCTGGTGGAGCAGTTGCCGGTGTGGATGTGAGAGGAGGAGCTCCAGGCACCAGAGAAACCGATTTGCTGAATCCGGTAAATATGGTGAATAGGATTCATGCGGTACTTCTAGCTGGAGGAAGTGCTTTTGGACTGGATGCGGCAGGTGGTGTAATGCAGTATTTAGAAGAGAATAATATCGGGTTGGATGTAAAAGTTACGAGGGTTCCTATAGTTTGTGCAGCAGTGCTGTTTGATTTAAGCATAGGTAATTGTAAAATAAGGCCTGATAGATCCATGGGATATGAGGCCTGTGTGAATTCTGAACTGAATATATGCAAAAATGGAAATTTTGGCGCCGGCACTGGAGCTACTGTGGGAAAAATACTGGGAGACAGCCATGCCATGAAGGGCGGTATTGGGACTTATGCAGTTCAGGCAGGAGATCTCAAAGTAGGGGCCGTAGTTGCAGTTAATTGCCTTGGGGATATAGTGGACAATGGCAGTATAATAGCTGGAGCTTTAAATGAAGATGGAAAATCTTTTGCAGGAACTGAAAATATAATGCTTTCAAGATATTCCAGCAAGAAAAATTTATTTACTGGAAATACTACTATTGGCATCGTAGCTACCAATGGGAAATTTACGAAATCCGGCATGACAAAAATTTCATCAATGGCGCATAATGGTTATGGAAGAGCCATGAAGCCGGCACATACCATGTTTGACGGCGATACTATATTTTCCATGAGTACGGGAAAAGTTCAAGCGGATTTGAATGTAGTGGGATTTTTAGCGGCTGAGGTTGTGGAAAAAGCAATTTTAAAGGCAGTAAAAAGTGCAGATTCCCTTTTAGGATATAAAAGTTATAAGAATATTTAAGTGAAGAATAATCTGATAATTATTGAAAGTTACAGTTAAAGTTTGACTTTATATGTATTATTTATGATAGAATATAATTGTTGGCTGTAAATATGCTGTAAGTATAAATGAAAAGGAGAGATATTTTGATGACAGGTGGTAAGGAAGTAAGTTCAATGGATGAAGTTATGGGTGAAATTGATTCAACCATGGAAAATGTAAAAAGTGGAGAAGTGGTGAAGGGAAAAATAATTTCCATAAACGACAAAGAAGCTGTGGTAAATATTGGATACGTGGTTGACGGAGTACTGCCCAAAAGTGAAATATGTAAAGAAGACTCCAATATAGAGGATTTCTTGAAGGTTGGAGATGAGATATATGTGTATATAGTCAGTTTAGATAAGGGAGAAGAAGGATTGTTATTGTCAAAACTGAAAGCTGACATCATAATGAACTGGAATAAGATTGAAAATCTATTTAAAGAGGGGAAAACTGTTGATGTGATCATAAAAGAAGTGGTAAAAGGTGGTGTATTGGCAGAATTATATGGGTTGAGAGCTTTTATACCGGCATCTCAAATTTCGGTAAAATATGTTGCCAATTTAAGTGATTTTTTAAATAAAACTCTGTCTGTGAAGATAATCGAACTGGATAAGAATAAGAACAAGATTGTGCTGTCTGGAAAAGAAGCTGAGAAGCTGGAAATTCAAAAAAAGGCAGAAAAATTGTGGATCAGTATAAAAAAGGGAGAAGAGATAGGCGGGATTGTAAGCAGAATCACGGGGTTTGGAGCATTTATTGATTTAGGTGGAGTAGAGGGACTGGCACATATTTCAGAACTTTCATGGAAAAGAATAAAAAATCCTTCAGAAGTGGTGTCTGTGGGAGATCATGTCAAGGTTACCGTGCTGGATATGGATAGAGGAAAAAACAGGATCTCACTTTCTATGAAGAATCAAGAGAATAATCCCTGGAATGGTGTAAGCGAAAGATATAAATTAAATGATATAGTTGAAGGTACTGTGGTCAAGATGATAAATGTAGGTGCTTTCGTAGAAATTGAGCCTGGATTGGAGGGATTTGTACATGTATCAGAAATATCTCAGGATCATATTGGAAAACCTTCTGATGTTTTAAATGTAGGGGATAAGGTAAAAGTGAAAATACTCAATGTAGATGCAAAAGCCAGGAGGATATCTCTTAGCATAAAGGAGGCCGCAGGTGATTCTAATAAGAAGGATTTTAAAAAATATACTGATGATACCCAGGAGAAAGTTACATTAGGGGATTTGTTCAAAGATAAATTGAAAAATATGAAATTTGATTGAATATGATATTTTATGTAGCGATGTATGCATATATATAGCACAGTTATGGTAATTGTTGAAACAGGCTCTTAAAACCTAATTATACCTCTTTTAGGGGAGAAAAGCTATTGACATTCCAAAAATTGTGCTTTATAATTTATCTTGCAGTTACAAAAAATCCTAATTCAATATAAAAATTTTTACAAATAATTTGTATTATTATAGATTATAAATACAAGTTCAGTCTGTTGGGGTGTAGCCAAGTGGTAAGGCAGTGGACTTTGACTCCATCATTCGTAGGTTCAAATCCTGCCATCCCAGCCAAAGGTTTACTAGCTCAGTTGGTAGAGCACATGACTTTTAATCATGTTGCCCGGGGTTCGATTCCCCGGTAAGCCACCATTGAGCTGAGATTATAAATTGTGAGGTTAAGAGTTAATATGATGAAATCCTAATATTTATTTTTATATGCAGGTGTGGCGGAATTGGCAGACGCACTAGACTTAGGATCTAGCGCCTATGGCGTGGGGGTTCGACTCCCTTCATCTGCACCAATTATTTACAATAAAATTCATTTTAAATGATAAGAATGGTTATAAAATTATAGTATTTTAGCATAGTGAGGAATTTTATTGCAGGAATTAGACTTATCATCTAATTCCTATTTATTATCTAGGAAATAAATGAAAGGATGTTTGATTTAGCATGGATGTTACCTGGCAGAGTATAGTATTTGAACTTATGTTGATATTAGTACTCACGGTGATTAATGCATTTTTTTCAGCTATAGAAATGGCTATAGTTGCTGTAAATAGAAGCAGAATGAATTATTTGGCAGAAGAGGGTAATAAAAAGGCAGAAATAATATTAAACCTGTTAAAAAAACCTAATAATTTTTTAGCTACTATACAAGTGGGGATAACTTTTGCTGGTTTTTTTGCCAGTGCCTATGCAGCTACTACACTATCCACAAAGCTTGCATTTTTTTTAAATAGATTCGGTATACTCTACAGTGATAAATTATCAGTAATAATTATTACATTATTATTATCATATATTACTCTTGTATTTGGAGAACTTCTTCCCAAAAGAATTGCACTTCAGAACTCAGAGGCACTGTCAATGTCGCTGGTAAAACCTATTTTGTTTATAAGTAAATTGATGCTGCCGTTTGTTAAATTGCTATCAGGATCCACCGCTGTTCTTATGAAATTATTTAATATAAGCACAGAAAATATTGAGAATAGAGTATCCGAAGAGGAGATCAGATCCATGCTGGAAGAAGGACAGGAAACCGGTGTGTTTAATCAATCTGAAAAGGAAATGATAGAGGGAGTATTCAAATTTGATGACAAATTGGCAAAGGAAGTTATGACTCCGAGGACAGAAGTTTTTGTTATAGACATGGATGAGCTGAATTCATGCACAGTGGAAGATATAATTGAAGAAAAATATTCCAGAATACCTGTGTATAAAGATGACATAGACAATATAGTAGGTATACTATATATTAAAGACCTGTTTGCCCAATTGATGAAAACCCCCATAAATGATATTGATATAAAATCAATGCTCAGGGCACCTTATTTCGTACCTGAAAATAAAAATATAGATGTGCTTTTTAAAGAACTTCAAGGTACGAAAAATCATATGGCCATTTTGATTGACGAGTATGGAGGATTTTCAGGAATTGTAACCATAGAGGATTTAATTGAAGAGGTAATGGGAAATATATTTGATGAATATGATGACAATGAACAGTATATAAATAAAATTGATCAGAATACTTATCTGGTAAGTGGATTATTGTCCATTGATGAAGTGAATGAATTTTTAAATTTAGACTTGAAATCGGAAAACTCGGATACAATAGGGGGATTTGTAATGGATCTTTTGGGAAGTATTCCGAAAGAAGGAGAGGAAAATACAGTGGAGTATGAAGATGTGATTTTCAAGGTTCAAAAAGTAAATGAGAAGAGAATAGAAAATTTAAAAATATATACTCCAAAAAAGGTAACTGATTAAATTATAAGTTTGATTTAAATACCTGGCTGAGAAATTTAGCAGAGGTTCTTTGTAAAATAAGAAGTTCTGCTTATTTGTATATAGTTATGTAGAAGGAGAGAGGTAATAAATGAATCTGGATAAAATATTTTTCGCAAAATTTTTAAAGAACGCATTTTCAGATACTGTCAAGGTAAGATACTGGGATGGTACAGAAGAAAAATACGGGGAGGGAGAGGCTAAATTTGAAATATACATAAATCAGGATATCCCTAAAAAGGATATTGTGAGAGATCCTTTTTTAACTCTTGGAGAAGCCTATATGAGTGGTGCACTGGATTTTAAGGGAAATATAAGAGAAGTTATAGAATCTGTGTATAAAAACAAGGAGAGCTTTTTACATAAAGCAAATGTGTTTTCAAAATTGTATAAGGTTCTTCCAAATACTATAAAGAAAAGCAAGACAGATGTACAATACCATTATGACCTGGGAAATGATTTCTACAGTCTTTGGCTTGACAAGACCATGACCTATTCCTGTGCTTATTTTAAAGATGAAAATGATTCTATTTATCAGGCTCAGGTAAATAAAGTGGATTATATATTGAAAAAGCTCAATTTGAAAAGGGATCAGAGACTTTTGGATATAGGCTGCGGCTGGGGTGAGCTTGTTATTAAAGCTGCAAAAAAATATGGTGTGAATGCTCTTGGAATAACTTTAAGTAAAGAACAGTTTGAAAAAGCTTCTGAGAAGGTAAATGAAAACAATCTGCAGGGGAAAGTTGAAATAAAATTATTGGATTATAGAGAACTTGTGGGAAAAACAGATAAGTTTGACAGAATAGTGAGCGTTGGAATGATTGAACACTCCGGAAGAAAAAACCTGCCTGTGTACATGGAATCTGTAAAGAAAATGTTAAACGAGGGCGGTGTATCCCTTCTTCACTGTATTACTGCACAGACGGAAGGAGAGGCAAATGAATGGATAAAAAAATACATATTCCCGGGAGGATATATTCCATCTATAAGAGAATTGGTCAGTCTGATGGCAGATAATGATCTTCATCTAGTTGATGCGGAAAGTTTGAGACTGCACTATTTTAAGACCTTGAAATGTTGGGCTGAGAATTTTGAAAACAATCTGGACAAAATAAAAAAGATTAAAGATGACAGATTTATAAGGATGTGGAGACTCTACCTGAATGCTTGTTCGGCTTCATTTCATTATGGAGTGGTGGATATACATCAATTCCTGTTTACAAAGGGTCTCAACAATGAACTCCCCATGACCAGAAAGTATTTGTACGAAGATTAAATATATTGTAAAATCAGAGTTAACACTCTGATTTTTTTGGAATAATAGAGGAGGAAGTATATGAAGGCAGAAGCAGTTATTTTTGACATGGATGGAGTTATTATAGACAGTGAACCGCTGCATAAAAAACTAGATGATGATTTGCTGGCTGAGTACGGAATAAAGATAAGTGAAGAAGAACAACTGGGTTTTATAGGAGTTACCACTGGCTATAAATGGGATGTTATTAAAGAAAAATATAATCTGACTGATTCGCTTGAGGAATTGGTAAAGAAGGATAGAAATTTGTATTTAACCAGCCTGAAAAAAAGTAGAGATATAAAACCCATAGAAGGTGTGAATGGACTCATAAAATTTCTTTATGAAAAAAAACTTAAGTTAGCTGTGGCATCTTCATCCCCCATGAATGTTATAAAAATTGTCATAAGAAAATTTGAGCTTGAAAAGTATTTTTCCAGAATTGTTACAGGTGACGATGTTGAAAACAGCAAGCCTGCTCCAGATATATTTATAGAAGCGGCAAGGCTTTTGAATATTAAACCGGATAATTGTATAGTGGTGGAGGATTCTCAAAATGGAGTAGAGGCCTCGAAAAGGGCTGGGATGTGTTGTATGGCTTTTAGAAATTTAAATTCAGGAAAACAGCAATTGGAAAAGGCAGACTTTATATGCAATTCTTTTTATTCCATGCTGGATGAATTCAAAGGAATTATTTCTACATAAGGATGTAATAGATAAAATGTACAGCTTTTTACTTATTTTGTAACTCTAAAATGATACTCGGGGGTATTTTCTGATATAGGTTTGAATTCATAGCCTAAATTTGTGTAGTGGTCTATTATTTCCGCCAGTACCCTGCAGGTGTTTTTGTTTTGGCTGTCACAGTGTGCAAGAAGGAATATCTTGTTTGGATTAATACATTTTTTTGTACCCTCCCTGTACAATTTGTCGACGGGAGTTTTGTAATCTATTCCATCTGACAGGCATAGGTTCCAGTCGTATACTTTATATCCGGAGGAATGTAATTTGTCCAGCAGCACTTTGTCTAGGTGACCTTTGCTCCCGGTGGGAAACCTTATTATCTTAGGCCTGAAATTCAAAATACTTTCTACCTTTTCACCAGTTTTATCCATTTCACTTAAAAAAGAATCATCATCTGAATATATCTTATTGTACTTATGTGTATAGGTGTGCAGTCCTATACTGTGTCCTTCACGGTAGATTCTTTTCAATATTTTTTCACGGCCTTCTACTTTAGAGCCTATCACAAAAAATGTTGCTTTCACATTCTTGTCTTTTAAGACATCCAGTATTTTATTGGTGACTTCTGAACTTGGGCCGTCGTCAAAAGTAAGATATATTATCCTGCTTTCAGGAGATATATCCGTATTGTTCCACGTAAAAGGTGAATTCGTGTAATAAGCCTTTACAGAAGCTGTGCAGTTTAATGGTATATATAAGATGCATAATATGATTAATATAAAATATTTTATTTTCATTTTATATCCCTCTTTTCTTTAATTAGTATGTGCTTTTATTATTTATTTATAATTCACAAGTGTGATAATATATGTTATATTGGTTTTATTGTATTTTAATTATTTTTTACATATAGGAGTGACAAAGAGTGGAAGTTTATTTTGATAACAGTGCTACAACCATGCCTTATGCTGAAGTGATGGACTCCATGGTGGATGCCATGAAAAATTATTATGGCAACCCATCTTCGGCGTATTCCCTGGGATTAAAAGCAGAACTTAAAATGAACGAGAGCAGAGATATAGCTGCACATACGCTGAATTGTGAAAGAGGTGAAATAATATTTACTTCCGGAGGGAGCGAAAGCAATAATTTTTTAATAAGGGGTTTTGTTAAACCCGGGAATGAGGTTATAACTACCAGAATAGAACATCCCAGCGTGTTAAATACATGCAGGGCTCTAGAAAATACGGGAGTGAAGGTTATTTATCTTGATGTGAACAGCAGAGGACAGATTGATCTCAATCAGCTTGAAAAAAATATAAATAAACAGACCCGGATAGTGAGTGTAATGCATACCAATAATGAAATAGGTACGGTTCAAGATATTGAAGCTATAGGAAAGCTTATAAAAGAGAAGAGCAGCAGGGTGAAATTTCATGTAGATGCAGTTCAAGCCTATGGAAAGTATTATATAGATGTTAAAAAGTTGAATATAGATCTGCTGTCTGCCAGCGGCCATAAAATACATGGCCCCAGAGGAGTGGGAATTGCCTACGTTAAGAAGGGGCTTTTGCCAAGACCTCTTATATATGGAGGAGGACAGGAAAGGGGCTTCAGGTCGGGTACTGAAAATCTGTGTGCTGCTGTGGGATTTGCAAAAGCTGCAGAAAAAATATATAAACACAGGGAGCAAAACTTTCGCCATGTAGCTGAAGTGAAGGAATATTTCATGGGAAAACTAGAGCAGATGGATGGCATTAAAATAAACAGCCGGGGGAAAGAGTATTCACCTTATGTACTGAGTGTTTCCTTTATAGGTGTCAGAGGAGAAGTTCTGCTTCACATGCTGGAGGAAAAAGGTATTTATGTTTCTACAGGTTCCGCCTGCTCTGCCAAAAGCAGCAAAAACAGCCATGTGCTTGAAGCTGTTGGATTGCCGCAGGAAGCATTAAAGGGAACTATAAGGTTCAGTTTTGCCGATAATAACTCCAGAGATCAGGTGGATTATACACTGAAAGTACTGGATAAATCTTTAAAATTTTTAAGGAGAGTAGGTAAATGAGGAAATTGTTGCTTGTAAAATATGCCCCGGAAATATTTTTAAAGGGACTGAACAAGGGAAAATTTGAAAAAAAATTAAAGGAGAATATAAAAAATGTTTTGGGAGACAGTGTATACAACTTTGTGGTAGATCAGGGCAGATGGTTTATAGAATGTGATAATCTGGAAAGTGGAGTAGAAAAGCTAAAAAGGGTATGTGGAATTTCAGAAATATGTATAGTGGACGAAATAGATTCTGATATGGAAAGCATAAAAAAGCAGGCGCTCAAAAGTACTTTTGAAAATCATGGAAAAACCTTCAAGGTTATCACCAAAAGGGCCAACAAGAGCTTTCCAGGAACTTCCATGGATGTGAGCAGGGAGGTAGGTGCCTATATACTTCAGCATACTGAAAAATTGGCTGTGGATGTGAAAAATCCGGATTTTTTTGTGAATATAGAAATAAGAGAAAAAACTTATGTATATTCAAAAAGAATAAAGGGCATAGGCGGAATGCCTTATGGCACCAACGGAAGCACCATGCTCATGCTTTCAGGGGGGATTGATTCCCCTGTGGCAGGTTATATGATGGCAAGAAGAGGAGTTAAATTGAATTGTGTGTATTTCCACAGCCACCCTTATACCAGTGAGAGGGCCAAGGAAAAGGTCAAAGAATTGGCCAACATATTGAAGAAGTATACTGGAAGTATAGAGCTGTACGTAGTTCCCTTTACAAAAATACAGATGAGTATAATTGAAAACTGCAGGGAGGATGAATTGACCATAATAATGAGAAGATTCATGATGAGGATATCCTGTGATCTGGCCTGTAAACACAATATAAATTCTGTGACTACAGGTGAAAGCATAGGCCAGGTTGCCAGTCAGACCATGGAAGGACTTGTGGTAAGCAATGATGTGGCGGACAGACCTGTGTTCAGGCCGCTGATAGCCATGGACAAAGTTGATATAATGGATGTGGCAAGACAGATTGGCACCTATGAAACATCTATACTGCCCTACGAGGACTGCTGCACCATATTTGTGCCTAAACATCCTAAAATCAAACCCAGGGTTGAAGAGATAAGGAAGGCAGAAAGTGTTCTGGATATAGATGCCCTGGTAAAAGAGTCTGTGGAAAATACTGAAGTTTTCAATTAGATAGAAAGTGGGTAGAGAAATTTATAATGCAGTTCACTATTTCAGTGAACTGCATTTTTTATTTTACAGTGGTACTTTTTCCGCTTAAAATCTTAAGATTGTTGTTCTCGTATCCTATGTCGTATACTACATTGTATTTACTGGTTTTGGAATTTGCTTCAGTTCCTTCAACAGCCTGGATTACAGCGGAAACCTCTATATTTCCGTTTTCCGTTTCACGGCACAGCATATTGTCTACTTTTACAGACAGAGTTTGAAGGTAGCCTTTTCTAAAATCTTCATAGGCAGTTTTTTGCTGCCAGTTTGCTCCCAGAAGGGAATAGGCAGTTACGTAGTCGTCGGAGTTCAGGCTGTTGTAGAAATATGAAACCAGATAAGCTGCATCCTCCGTAGACGGCTTTGTATTTTCATTTGAAGCAGTGTCTTCAGATGAAGATTTATATGTATTGGGATTAGCTGCCCAGTTGTCTATCATTGGGGTAACTTGAGCTATTGGTATACTGAATCCTATGGATTCAGTATCTACTTTTGCAGAATTTATACCTATAACATCTCCTGTGTTTTTATCTAAAAGAGGACCACCGCTGTTGCCTGGAGATATAGGAGCAGAAATCTGATAAACATTCTTATATTGATAATTTTTTAAATTAAAATTTCTGTTTAATCCGCTTATTATGCCGGTAGTAGCCGTATTTTGAAGGCCGAGAGGGCTTCCAAGAGCTATTATTTCATTACCTATGTCGACTTTGCTGTTTTTGGAGATTTTCATAGGGGATTTTCCACGCAGGTTGTCCACTCTCACTAAAGCTACATCCGTGATCTCACTTTTACCTATGAGCTTGCCTTTATAGGTTGAGGTGTCAGCCATTTTTACAGTTATGGAAGAACCACCTTCTACCACGTGAGCGTTGGTCACTATATCGCCTTTGGTATCATATAAAAAGCCGGAACCGGTTATATTTTCACTGCCATTTTTTACTTCCAGAGATACAACCAACTTTTGGTTATCATGTATTATTGTTTTTAGATCCTTGGATTTAGGTGAACTCAATATTTCAGTTACATTTCCCAATTTGGATGAATTCCTGGAATATTTAAGACTCATATTTTTATGCAGTATTATACATGCCGTAATACCAGCTCCTATAAAGGCCGCAGTTACAAGGAGAGAGATTATAAAAGTTCTATTTATTTTCATGGCTGTCCTCCTGAGGTAAAATCCAGGTTATATTTGTAATTTTAATATGATGTCCCTTTGCTGCTCCATATTCTGTATTGTCAAATTCACCTGTGCCATTTACAGCCAGATAATTTGGATATACATAAGTGGAGTCACTGCTGAGTTCATTATTATTGGCATCATATATGGTGTAGTATATCTGTACGGAGCTTATGGGTCTGGTGGCTATATTTTTAACGGTTCCCTTTATGACAAAATCTCCGTATTTATTTATTCCAGTAGAAGTGGAAGTCACTTCTACTGCATTGGTTTTGTTATTCTTGTCCTCCATGGCAGCTGAAGCCAATGCATTTTGAATCCGGGTCTGCTCGGCAGCTTCAAAGGAATTTTTCTCGGATATTATAACCTGCTTGAAATTGATCAATTTTTTATCATTTGGATTATAGGTAATGCCCTTGTTTATAGTCTGCAGGGCAGAGGTAAAATCATTCTTTTTCAAGTATTCGTTTGCAGTGTTATAAGCTACAGTGCTTATTCTTTTTCTGAGTTCCGAGGCAGTTTCGCTGGCTTCTTTTACATTGTAATTGGATATTTTGTTTAAAAGTTCAGCCAGATCCTCTATGCTGCTTTTATTGTTCATTTCACTTTTTATCTGCAGTACAGTTAGAGCTATTCTCTTGTTTTCTATGTTTTTATTTAACATGGTATAAAAAGCTCCAGCTTTATCTGATATTGAGTTGGCAGCTTCGTCCAGCTCATTTAAAGCTTCGTTGAAATTTTTTTCCTTTATATAATTGTCTGTTACATTCATGTGGGAGGTTACAACCTCACCGTCCTGTAAAAATTTTTTATCAGCCTTTAGTGTTTCATTATTTGGGCGCAATTTTAAAGAAGTATCTATAATTGTATAGGCAGCGGATATATTGCCTTGCAGTGCCATATTCTCGGCAGTTATCCTGCTTTTTTCCACATTTTTTGTAACGGAAACCTCATGGAAATAATAAGCAAAGGTTAAACCTGCAGTGAGTACCGCGGATAAAAGCGGCATGGCTATATTTATATTTTTATAAAAAGGAACTTTACTGCAAGTTTTATAATTATCTATTTTATTAAATTTGGTATATACGCCGGTTACATTTAGAGCATTTACCTGATCTCTTTCTATATTCTTTTTTAAGGCCTGCCTGATACTATGAACTTGAATAGTACTGGCATTTAAATCTTCCCTGTCAGTATTTTTATTTAATTTGGTTCCACATTTCTCACAAAATAAAGCTTCATTAGAAAGCTTGTATCCACATTTAGGGCAAAACATTGAACTATTTTCCCTAAGACCGTTAGTTTTCACAACCGTGGCAGCTTCCGCAGTTTGAAGGAATATCAGGCTTGAATACAGGCTCTATGGTAAATCCCCCCAGACCATTTTCGCTTCCGCAGAGAAATATGAAACCACTGAATTGTATAAATAAATCCTTATTTACTATAAAGTCTATATCTTTCACCCTTTGAATCAGATCATTTTCGGTTTTGCTGTCTGCACTTATGTTGAAACAGGGACCATGACAGGACATACCTTCCAGGTAAATTCTTATTGCAGGGTAAGTTATTTTATTTTCAGTCAAAAATTTTTTAAATTCATCATAAGCTAAATCACTTATCTTTATAAAATCCATATAAAAACCTCTCTTAATA
The DNA here is from genome assembly GCF_002995845.1 of Clostridium luticellarii. Classification (GTDB taxonomy): domain Bacteria; phylum Bacillota; class Clostridia; order Clostridiales; family Clostridiaceae; genus Clostridium_B; species Clostridium_B luticellarii. The sequence goes on from NZ_PVXP01000056.1 coordinate 20,607, forward strand.
TTTATTTAAATTTTTGCAGGTATAATAAATATACTATATGTAT
>NZ_PVXP01000057.1 GCF_002995845.1 Clostridium luticellarii
CAATTATTCGTTATGATATAATTTCACTATATTTTATTATTAGAGAGGAGTCTGTTATGACAGCTATTATTGTATATATACTGCTGATTATAGTAGTAAGTATCTTGTTCTCTGCATATTCAAATTTTAAAGCAGACAATGAGATCAAGGATAGAATAGAAAATGACTGGGGCAGGGAAAAAAGTGAAAAATATAATGACGGCGATATGAAAACTGTAGCTGAATATTTCAATAATAAGAGAAAAAGGGAAAATGATAGCTTTTTTATTGATGAAATTACCTGGAATGATCTTAGTATGGATGATGTTTTTAAAAGCATCAACACCACGGAGAGCAGTCCTGGTGAACAGTATTTGTATAATATGCTCAGAGAGCCATTGTACAATGATCAAGAACTTGGAAATAGAGATAGATTGATAAAGTTTTTTCAGTACAATCAAGTTGAAAGGAAGAAAATACAGTATATACTTGCCAGACTGGGGAAAGACAGGAATTGCTTCATATCTGATTATTTTTATAAAAAAGAAGACAGGAGAAAATCAAAGCTTGGTTACTACAGAATGATGGCGGGAACACCTATCCTGGGAATTGTACTGCTGTTTTTCAATCCATATATGGCGCTGATTGTGATCCTGATATCTTTTGGTGTAAACATATACGAATATTATAGTGAGAAGAAAAAAATAGTACATAAATTTGAAGCTTTTATGTACATATTGAGGATAGCCAAATATGCAGGGATGATTTTAAAAGAGCAGGTAGAGGAACTCCAATGCTATAATGAAAAATTAAGAGATGCCCTTAAAGGCATAAGGAGTATAAAAAATGCGGCCTTCACCCAGGGAGGCGGTGCTACGGATTCAGGTGTACTTACAGAGTATTTGGGGATGTTCTTCCTGGTGGAGCTTATAAATTATGAGAAAATGTCTGACATGCTTGTAGAAAAAAGCAGTGAGTTCGAAACCATATTTGAAGTTGTAGGTATTATAGACAGCTGTATATCCATTGCATCATATAGGGACAGGATACATAGTTATGTGACGCCTGAACTTAAAAGATGCAGTAAAAAGCAGGAGCAGGTCAGTATTTTTAAAGAGCTCAGACATCCTCTTATAGAAAATTCAATACCCAATTCCATAGAAATTGACAATTCAATTTTGATTACGGGTTCCAATGCCTCCGGGAAATCCACTTTTTTAAAGACGGTGGCCATAAACATCATACTGGCACAGACCATATACACCTGTCTGGCTTCGGAGTTTAAATGCTGCTATTTCAGGATATACACTTCTATGGCACTTAAAGATGATATATTCAATAATGAAAGCTACTATATCGTGGAGACAAAATCACTAAAGAGAATAATAGACGGTGTAGATGACAGCATACCTACCATATGCTTTGTAGATGAAATACTCAGGGGAACCAACACTGTAGAGAGAATAGCTGCTTCTTCACAGGTGCTTAAATACCTGACTTTAAGCAATTGTATATGTGTGGCGGCCACTCATGATATAGAACTTACGTATATACTCGAAAAGTATTTTTCAAATTATCATTTTCAGGAGGAAATAGTTGACAATAATATATCTTTTGACTACAAGATACATGGAGGGAGAGCTCAAACTCAAAATGCAATAAAGCTTTTGGGTATTTTGGGCTATAGTGATGAGATAGTGGGAAAAGCCCAGGAAAAGGCATCAAGCTTTTTAAAAGACGGAGTATGGCAGATAGAATGATATGACATAAAGGATTGTCACAAATTTATTTTGGGACAATCCTTTTTAATTAAAATAGATATTAGTTGTTTAATTCTAATTTATGAAACTTTTTCTTCATCTTCTGAAGGTAAATCCAGATTGTTGACATATTTTTTGGTCTCAGATGCAATAACTCCGCTAAGCAGAAACATAGCTATAACATTTGGAATTACCATCAATGCATTCAATATATCTGCAATTGTCCATACAAGATTCAAGCTCATAAGAGTTCCTAATAATGCTACTATTACCCATAAGATTCTGTAAGGCTTAATAACACTGCTCCCAAATAGATACTCAGCTGCTCTTTCCCCATAGTATGACCAGCCCAATACTGTAGAAAGTGCAAATATTGTAAGTGCGACTGCTATTATAAATGATCCAACTACAGGTATTTGACTCCAAGCTGCACTTGTAAGCAGGGAAGAAGTTTTTGTATCAATAGCGGGATTTTTAATTATACTACTTACAATTACAAGACCTGTCATCAAACAGATTATAACTGTATCCCAAAAGGGACCTGTCATTGATACGAGAGCTTGTCTTACAGGATTCTTGGTTTTGGCTGCTGCTGCTACAATAGGAGCAGATCCCATACCGGCTTCATTTGAAAATAGACCTCTGGCAGCACCATAACGACAGGCGATAGCTACAGTAGAACCTATAAATCCACCACCTGCTGCACGAGGAGAAAATGCTGCCGTAACTATAGTTACAATTGATTGTCCTAAAACATCTGCATTCATTATTAAAATGATAATACATCCAGCCAGATAGAATATAGCCATAAATGGTACCAATTTCTCGCATACTTTGGTGATGGATTGTACACCTCCAATGATGACAACAGCAATAAAAATAGTAATTACAATTCCTGAAGCCCACATAGGTATTCCAAAACTATCCTTTAAAGTTGATGCAATAGCATTTGTCTGTGTTGAACATCCTATTCCAAAAGCGGCAACAGTAGTAAAAATACAAAAAATTACTCCCAGCCATTTCATGTTGAGTCCTCTTTCAAGAGCATACATTGCTCCACCTAGCATAGAACCATTTTTTGTTTTTACTCTGTACTTTACAGATATAAGTGATTCTGCATATTTTGTAGCTATACCCAGGACACCTGTCAGCCACATCCACAATACAGCACCAGGTCCCCCTAATGTAATTGCTGTGGAAACACCAATTATATTGCCTGTACCTATTGTAGCTGCTAATGCAGTACTGAGAGCCCCAAACTGTGATACGTCTCCTGTACTGTTTGAGTCTTTAGTAACAGATAATTTAATTCCAGTAAAAATTTTTCTTTGAATAAATCCTGTTCTGAAAGTAAAGAAAATATGTGTTCCAAAAAGTACTATAATCATAGGTACTCCCCATAGAACACTATCTATGCTGTTCAAAATATTGGTTAATTCTCCCATTAAATATCACTCCTTCTGTGCAAAAGTATTAAAAATTTAATAATATTGCGCAATATTAATTAAATTAATAGCATTATAACAGATAAATTACTATTTATCAATAATCAATCAGCTAATTTGATATTTTGTCAATTAGAATTATTCTAATTAATATAATTCAATACGTCTTTCAGTTTTATGGGAAAATGCTATTTTAAGCATGATAGGTGTTATAATGGTAGTGAGTATTACGACAATCAAAGTGGGAATAAATATTTCCTCAGATATTATACCCTTTTGAAGACCTATGTTTGCTGTGATTATAGCTACCTCGCCTCTTGAAATCATGCCTGTACCAATCTGAAGTGATTCACTCCTGGTCATCTTGAGAAGTCTTGCGGCACTTCCACATCCAGCTATTTTTCCAACTAGTGCTATGATGAACATGACTAAAGTGATTAGAATCACTTCGGAATTAAGTCCTTTTAAATTTGCTTCAATGCCAACGCTTGCAAAAAATATAAGTGATAAAAATCCTGAAGAAATTGCCCGGACATTTCTTTCCAGATATTCTCTATGGGCAAGTGATGAAAGTATGAGACCACTTATATATGCACCGGTAATAGCTGCTATGCCTAGATATTCGGCAACAAAGGCTGTTAACAGTGCAAATGCCAGTGAAAATGTAAGAAGTCCTCTGCCGGGATTAATATGCTGTGTGATTTTATTTATTAATCCAGGCAGATATACTATACCTATTATAGAAAATAGGCAAAACAGAAACACCTTTATAAAAATAAATACAAGAGGTAATACTGCATTACCTGCTTCAGAACTGGAAGTTTGGGCTACTGCAAGAACTATGGATATGAGTATAAGCCCTAGAATATCGTCTATTACAGCTGCTCCAAGAATATTTATACCTGATCTCGTGTTGAGTTTTCCAAGCTCCTTTAAAGTTTCTGCTGTTATGCTTACACTGGTAGCAGTTAAAATAACTCCCACAAATATATTCTCCCAGAAGTTATTGAAAAATATATATGCACCTAATGTTCCAAGAACAAGGGGGAGTACTATACCTGATACTGCAATAATAAACGACGACATACCCGCCTTTTTAAACTCATCTACATTGGTTTCAAGTCCTGCAAGAAACATGAGCATAATTACTCCAAGATTTGATAGAAGCTTAATATCATTATTATACTGGACAAGATTTAATACCATTGGACCAAGTATTACACCGGCTATCAAGGCACCTAAAACTTCCGGCATTTTTACTTTTCTGCTGATTATGCCTCCTATCTTTGTAAATGTGAGGATCAATACTATTCCAAATAAAGTTTTTTCCATGTCTACCTCCTGAATTATTGTAAAAAGGTGAAAAATCTTTTGTTGAATTTTTCACCCTAAAGCCATATTTTGAAATCAAATATAATCATTTGGTCACAATATTTAATAATTGATTATTATCATAGCATAATTTTAAGCATTATGCAATTTTAAGGTATAAAAATTTTTAATTTACGATCAAAACTGATTTAAGGCTTCTCTCATGCAAGTACTTGGTTTATAATTTATCTTTTGTCACAAGGACTGACCAACTAATAAGTTTAAACTGTCATTAATATTTTTTTTTTGAAAATAATGATATATAATGTCGAAAATCATCAATAAATATGTTTTACCTGGAATTTACTTGGATATAACTCCAACATAACTATTATATGGTTTAATACTAATAAAAATAAACTATGTTCTATTAAAAAAAATACGATGAATGTAAAATAACTATAAATAAAGGGGAAATTTGTATTATGGAGGACGCTTATAGTTATTTATTTAACAGGGATCAAAAAATCAGAAAAGATATTAGAGCAAATGAAAGGATCAAGTATAATAACCATTTTAAAGTCATTGGCATAAACAATAAAAACTGCAATTATCAAGTATTCGGAGTGGATATTTCAGTTTCTGGCATGGGGTTTTTAACTGAAGTACAATTGGAAAAAGGCGATTTGCTTGAAATTGTATTCAGATATAAAAATGTTGATATTCCGGCAGTACTGAAAATTGTTCATGTTAATTTATGTGACAAGGGATTTTTTGTTGGAGCACGGTTCATAGTTTTAAAAGATACGTATAAAAAAATTTTAAAACAAAGATAATATAAAACGTCTATATGATCAATTGGCGGTTGCATTTGGATTTATTGTGCCCTGCAACCGCAGGCACAGCTTGGTAATTACCGTCATTTTTCATATATATGTAACCAGGTTATTTTTGTTTTCGCTAAGATTATTTCCTTAGGACACTTATAATTATATATGGTATTTGTCACGACTTAATGTCATATTGGTTAATTAAATATTTACTTATTTAATAATTCGTAAACAATATGAAAATAAGCACTGATTTAACAGCACTTATTTTGCCTATAACTATTCTTCTACAAATTTCGTCAGTTCTTCATTGAATTTATCCTTTTCGTCGTAAAATAGCCCATGTCCACTATATTCAAAAGGTATGAGCCTTGAATTCATAATACTTTGTCCCTGTACTTCTCCCAGCTGAAATGGGACAACTCTATCATGAATTCCATGAAGAATTAGAGTTGGAACATCTATTGCTTTTAAATCAGAGAACAGTTCTTCACGCAGCCAGGTATTTGCTACTGCAGCAGTTGCCCAGCCTGCTGCCTTCAGTCCTAAGTTTAGAAACCAGTGAGAAAAAGGGGCGGTTATATGCTGAAAGAAAAATATATTGCCAAATCCATTTAGCATATTGGGCCTGTCGGCATATGTTTAATTGATAATATTTGTCACAATTTCTCTATCCAGTCCATATGGAAAATTAGGGCGTTTAATAAGACTGGGAGCTGCTGCCGCAAAGAGAGCGAGTTTGGATACACCATATCCCCGGTGTCTGGACATATATCTTATGGCTATAGCTCCTCCAGTGGAATGGCCTGTCAGTGTAAAGTCCTTCAATTGCAGCGCTCCAACTACGGATCTGACATCATCTGAAAGTCTGTTGTAATCATATCCTGTAAATGGTTTATCTGATTTTCCAAATCCTCTCTGATCTATCCCAATACACCTGTATCCTTTTTGGGGAAGTACATCCAGCTGATATTCGAATAGATTATGATCTCCCGGCCAGCCGTGCAAAAATACTATTGTTTTATTACCTTTGGGATTGAGATCCTCTATATAGACTTTTACTCCCGGTTCTACTCCAACATAATATCCCATTAAAATATCTCCTGTAATTAATATTTATATTGTTATATTATTCCTGAAAATTAATCTGGTGAACAATCGAGATAATTTAAATAAGCTGTGATATTTTACAATTAAGTTCCGATGAACTTAAGAATCACTTGATGAAAAGTATAAATAAATACTGCAGCATTTTTCTATACTGCAGTATTTGGAGACGAATTCTGGTTTAGAGAAGTTTTCTGCTTAATATACCAGACAGATTAAGACTCGATATCCTATGGGTTATAGCAGTTTTGTCTATAGTATACAAGCCTCTTTCCTTCATTCGATTGAAGTATTTTGCTCCTGCAAAGGTGTATCTGTTTTTTCTGCCTTCACTGGTACGTATTTTGCGATTTGCGTAGTCTATTATATCTCCTATAACAGTATCTGTAGGCAGAATCAATGCAGGTATTCCCAGGGTATATCTTACTGCATTGTGTCCTGCCAGAGATCCGGTACATATTGCTTCAGTATGTCCTACAAACAATCCGCTTTTTTCACCGCCGCAAAATAGATTTTCAACTCCGGTTACTTTAAGGTCATTGGAGACAGGGGCCACGGAAAGATATCTTATGGAATTACCTTTGCCGCCGGAATAGGGATCGATAAATTTTACATTTTCAAGTCCGTGTATCTTTCTGAGCTTATCCAATGGATAATAGGAAGTCATGAGCTTTACGTGCCCCGTATCAAGAAGAATTATATTTTCTGCGAATTCCTTTAAAGCATACTGCTGGCATACTTTTGCTTTGAGTTTGTCTAGATTTATATCTTCTTCTGGTACCTTGAGAACCACCACTCCTTTTTCCTCCACCTCTTCTACCAGCTCTTTGTCCAGGGTTTCCTTTGCCAGTTTGCAGGAACCACTGAAGGCTCCATAATTTCCATCTGATCTTTCACCGTGCAGATCCTCTACTCCGGCGCAGCTGCTTATACTTATTCTGGGTCCAAAGGAGGGACACCTGAGCACACACATGGAACAACCATTGCCGTATTTTATACAGTTTCCCATAGGACCTGTAGAACCTGTAGTTTCAATAAATACGTCTGCTTCATCATAATCTCCCTCTGAAGTATAAATGCCTTTTATCTTATTGCCATCCATTTTTACATCCACTACTCTTGACATCAAGTTCAGTTTTATATCTTTACTTAAAATATAATTCCTGACAGCGGGTTCAATTTTATTCACATCATAGAGCCATGCATGGGCATGATTGGGAAAATCCAGATTTTTATGCCTGGTAAGACTGTCTGTGATACCTATAAGATCTCCCGCTCCAAGAGCTTTTATTTCTTCAGCAGCGGTATATCTGCCGTTGTTTCTCATTATTCCGCCTACATTTCCCAGACCAAGCACCATATCTGTTTTTTCATAGACAACTACATCCGCACCTGCCTTTCTGGCAGTCAAAGCTGCAGCAGCTCCGGACCAGCCGCAGCCAATTATTATTACCTTCATAAAAATGCCTCCTATACGAATTTTCTATCTTTAAATAAATTTCTTGGATCCATTTGAACTTTGCAGAGTTTTTTAATTACATCATTTTTATAATGGTGGGTGCAGCTGGAACATATACCTTCGCCGCAGTTCATTTTAGAATTGTTACAGCAGGAAAAATTCAGAGAGCTGTCTACAAGTTGAAGAATGTTATAAGTCAATATATCAGGACCACTGCAGTGAACCAGATTTATGTTTTCTGCAGTTAAAAGATCATTGAGGATAGTTTTAAATTTATCCGTGAGGTTTTCGCCTTCTATCATATTGCAGTAAACTACAGTGAAACTGTACTCGTCAAGATACCTTTTACTGAAATTTTCATCAAATTGAAGGTCAATTATGGAGATAATCCTGTTTCCATTCGAATGTAACTTTTTTATGACAGGAATTGAAGGAGCAATTCCTATACCTCTGGCTATGATCAGCGAAGTTCCACCTTTTGCTTTATATATATTTGAAAGACCCATTATTCCATTTGAAAAAGGCCCTCTCACCAATACTTCATCTTTTTCATTTAATTTAAATAAATTTTTTGTTTTGCTGCCGTTTAATTTCAGGGCAACCTTTAAAGTGGATGTGTCTATATCTGCTTCCATTATTGATATTGGGACATCATAGTAATTTGTATTTTTCACACTTCTTAAAAAAATAAAACTTCCTGGATAAACAAGTTCTCTTGTAAGGTTTTCTGGAGTTTTTAAAGTAAAGATGCACAGGTTTTTATCAGGAAGATGTTTTTCTAATATAGTACAAGTGTAGGTTTTTCTTAAAGCTTTAGCCCTATGACCATTTGCTATATATTGATCGTATATACAAACACCGCACCAGTCTTTACACTGGCAAAATTCTTTACCAGAAAGCTGGGAGCAGAGAATACAATCTGAAGTTTCTGCGAGATGGCATGGACAATATGGACCACCAGCATCTATACAATTCATGAAAATAACCTCCGTCTATAATTTATTAAAAATACTATAAAGATGTGTACAGTATTAGATTATTTTGCAGAATAATTTTTGTTACTTAAAAATAAGAAAAAATAATATTCATTAACAATACAAATAATTTATAACATATGTTACCGAATTTATTAACATAAAATGTTATAATATCTATACAATTTAACTTTAATATGATATTGAAGGTGATTTTTTGAAATTAATAACAATAAAAAGAAATATGATTAATTGGCTAAAAAATATAGCCTGTGATTCCAAAGCAACGGACAGTGGATATACAGCTGCTGGTCACTGTCCTAATTTTGCTACACGTTGCTGTTTAACTTGCGATAAATGCTGGAAAAATTATCATGGAACAAATTAAAGAAACAAGTAGGTGATTATTGTGAAAAATAAGCTGGTTCAACCTTTTGTAAAATGGGTTGGCGGAAAGCGTCAATTAATTAAAGAAATGAGTAAATATATACCTGAAGGTAATTATAAATATTATGAGCCATTTGTAGGTGGAGGAGCTATTTTCTTTGAGCTGCAGCCTAAAAATGCGATTATAAATGATTATAATTCTGAATTAATAAATACATATAATGTTATAAAAAATAATGTTGAAGAGTTAATTGGATATTTAAAGACCTATCCCAATGATGAAGAATTTTATTATGAGATGAGAGAGTCTGACAGAAAAAAAGAATATGAAAACTGGCCGGAGACAAAAAAGGCCAGCAGATTTATATACTTAAATAAAACATGCTATAACGGTCTGTATAGGGTGAATCAGGCAGGATATTTTAATACCCCTTTTGGACGATATAAGAATCCCAATATTGTTAACGATGCAGTTCTGAAAGCGGTAAGTGAATTTTTAAATGGGAATAATATTGTAATAAAATCTGATGATTATAAAGAAGTTCTAAAAGGAATCAAAAAAAATTCATTTGTGTATCTTGATCCTCCATATGATCCTATAAGTCACAGTTCCAATTTTACAGGATATACTACAGGAGGGTTTGGAAAAGATCAGCAAATTGAATTAAAAGAGGTCTGTGACGAATTAAATAAAAATAAAATAAAATTTCTTTTGTCAAACAGTAACACTGAATTTATCAGAAATCTTTATGATGATTATAATATTGAAATAGTTAATGCCAATAGATTAATCAATAGTGCTGCATCTAAAAGGGGAGAAGTCGAAGAAGTATTGGTTAGAAATTATGATATAAATATTTATAAATAGTTTATAAATATCACATTAAAATGTAATAAATACTTCATATAGAAAAATAATGTGAAGGGGAAATCGTAAATTAATTGATGTATTTGCATGTACGATAAGGCAACAGAATTATTGTATTGCTCCCGATGTTTTCTATTGACTTTATAATATCAATTAGATATAATTATGATATCAAATTGATATTATAATTAATGGAGGGTTATAAAGATGAACGAGAAGGAAATTCAAGTTAAGTCTGGAATTAAATTTATCTGGATAGACCTGCTGCTGCTTATCCTATCTATTTTTCTTTTTATCTTAGGGGCGGCTGGACTAACTAATTCTGGTATTTTTGATGGTGTTGCTATTATTCTGGGTATTGTCCTTTTTTTGTTAGGGTGTTTCCTCGTGCCTGGTTTCTTTACTTTGCAGCCGAATGTGGCTGCTGTGTTGACTCTATTTGGCGAATACAGAGGTACGGTTAAGCAAGCTGGGTGGATTGGGCTAACCCTTTCTATAGGAAGAAAAAAGTTTCTTTCCGTTTAAGAAATCTTAATGGTGAGAAACTCAAAGTTAATGATGAAATGGGTAATCCAATTGAAATTGCAGCAGTTGTAGTTTGGCATGTTCAGAATACTTTTGAGGCCTTGTTCGATGTCGAAAGCTATACTGACTATGTAAAGACCCAGAGTGAATCAGCGATTAGACATATTACCGGTCAATACCCTTATGACATTACCGATGATACGCAAAAACTGTCCCTGCGTGGCAGTGCAGACAAAGTATCAGAAGCGTTGGCAAAAGAGTTGCAAGAAAGGTTGGGTAAAGCCGGGGTTATTGTGGACGAAGCACGATTGAGTCATCTTGCATATGCGCCTGAAATTGCGGCGGCCATGCTGCAAAAACAACAAGCCTCGTCCATTGTGGCTGCAAGACAAAAGATTGTGGATGGTGCGGTCGGTATGGTGGATATGGCTCTCAAAAAAATAGATGAGAGTGGTATGGCACAGCTTGATGATGAACGTAAAGCAGCCATGGTGAGCAACCTCATGGTAGTGTTGTGCGGAGAGCGGTCGGCACAGCCGGTGATTAATACCGGAACTTTATATAATTAACCTAGGGATGTGAGAGTAATGGCAGAGAGGAAGACGATTCCTTTACGTTTGAATCCGAAAATGTGGGAAGAGATCAGCAAATGGGCGGATGACGAATTTCGCTCTGTCAATGGGCAGATCGAGTACATTTTGAATGAAGCACTAAAAGAGCATCGACGGTCAAAGAAAAATACCAAAACCAGTATGCGAAATAATCAATAATAGGTGAAATATCAGTAGATTAAAAAGAATCCATCATAACAATTGACGATAAACCAGCGTGTGAAGTATGTAACACGTAATCCGAATAAAGAGAAATCATCGATTCATGTGGTTAGTGTATTGGCATATGATAATAAAAGATTATAAATTTATATATGGTAATGAGGTTGATGTATGAGACGTAAATTTTTATTGGCAATTTGCATGCTTTTGTTCTTAATTGTTGTGGGAGGCTGCAGCAGAAACGAGGCTGTAGAGAAAAGCAGCAGTGATTATATAAAAGCATGGGTACAGAAAGATTATAAATTAATGTACAGTCAGGTAAGCAGTGACAGTAAATCGGAAATATCAGAAAAGAATTTTGTGAATAGGTATGAGAATATTTACAGCGGCATGGAATTAAAAAAAATAAGCATTAAAATTGATACTGATAAGGATATAGAATATAAGGATGGAAAAGCTCAGGTTCCTGTAAAGGTTGATATGTATACTCCGGCTGGTGAAATAAAATTTTCAAATACTATAAATTTAGAAAAGGAAAATAAAGAGTGGAAAATTGCGTGGGATTCCAAGGCCATATTTCCCCAGCTGGACAAAAATGATAAAGTCAGAGTAGAAGTTAAAAGAGGGAAGAGAGGAACTATTTATGATAGAAATGGAAATGCTTTAGCTGAAGATGGAAATGCAGCCCAGGTTGGAATTATACCTGGTGAATTTAATAAAAATGGAGAAAATACCAAGGCACAGATTGCAGCTCTTTTGAATATTTCAAAAGAGGACATAGATAAAAAGCTCTCTGAATCCTATGTAAAGCAGGATATGTTTATTCCCATAAAAATTATACCAGAGGATGATGACAGACTAAATTTTCTGGAACAGGGTTTGGGAATAAGTGTAAGAGATGTTGAAGAACGGGTATATCCTCTTAAAGATGCAGCAGCTCATCTTACAGGATATGTGAGAAAGGTCACAGCTGAAGATTTAAAATCTGATGAGAGTTACAGTGCTGATGATGTGATAGGACAGTATGGGCTGGAGAAGATATATGATAGCATTTTAAGAGCTAGGGACGGTTATGATATATATATTGTAGATGGAAACGAGAAGAGAAAAAGCACTATTATAAAGAAAAATGTTGAAAATGGCAGTAATATAAGAGTTACTATAGATTCAAAGATTCAAACTTTACTCTATGATGAATTAAAGCAAGATGCAGGTACAGGGGTCAGCATGAATCCAAAAACTGGTGAAGTTCTGTCATTAGTAAGTACGCCTTCATTTGATCCCAATGATTTTGTAATGGGCATGTCAAATGATAAATGGAAAAGCTTAAATGAAGATAAAAGAAGAGTTTTTTATAATCGCTTTCAGGGCATTCAGGTTCCGGGTTCTATCTTCAAGCCTATTACATCTGCAATAAGCTTGAAGCTGGGAACGTTGAATCCAGAGGAGTCTAAGAATATTTCAGGCCTTAAATGGCGAAAAGACAGCAGCTGGGGAGGATACTACATTACAAGAGTAGAAGATTACGGGCAGCCAAGTAATCTCTTAAATGCACTTGTGTATTCGGATAATATATATTTTGCACAAACTGCACTTGATGTAGGAAAGGACAATATGGAAAATCAATTAAAGGATTTTGGTATTGGGGAAAGTATGCCCTTTGAGTATGGACTTTCAAAGTCACAAATCTCAGTTAATAACAAGATAGCAAGTCAGATTCAATTGGCTGACAGCGGCTATGGGCAGGGACAGATATTGTTGAATCCGGTACACCTTATGGCCATATATGATTCATTTGTCAATGCTGGAAATATAGTTAAGCCATATTTATTATATAAGGATCATCCTAAGGCTGAAATATGGAAGAAAGATGTATATTCTAAGGAAATAGCAGATACTATTTTAAAGGATTTAGTGCAGGTAGTTCAAAATCCACATGGAACGGGGCACGGGGCATATATCCCGGGCATGAACTTAGCAGGGAAAACAGGCACTGCCGAGATAAAGGCATCCCAGCAAGATGGAACAGGAACGGAGTTGGGCTGGTTTGCAGCGGTTAATGTAGATAACCCCAATCTTCTTGTGGTAGCAATGGTGGAGAATGCCAAGGATAAAGGGGGAAGTCATTATGTAGTGCCTATGGTGAAAAATGTTTTCCAACAGGTAAATTTAAACAATTAAAATCTCTGAATTGTGTTCCTTTTTAACAAGAGATCTGATTAGCAGTACACCTATTATGGCAAATATAGATAAACCGTAAAGAGGTAAAAGATCAATATTATAAGAAGCTGGAAGTAAATTATATTGAAATGATAATTTGGATACAAATAAAAATATGGAGGAATAAAATTTATGAATAACGCAGACAAACAATATCTTAATATAGCAGAAAGTATATTAAATAATGGTTATTATGGTCAAAATAGAACAGGTGTAGCTACATATAAGCTTCCACATCAAATTATGCAATTTGATTTATCAAAAGAATTTCCGATACTTACTACAAAATTTGTAGCTTTTAAGACGGCGGTTAAAGAGCTGCTTTGGATATATAGAGATCAATCAAATGACGTTAGGAAATTACAGCAGCAAAATGTACATATATGGGATGAATGGATGACAGAAGATGGGACAATAGGTAAAGCTTATGGATATCAGATTGCTAAATTTAAACAGGTAGATAAATTGATAAATACAATCAAGACGGATCCGCAAAATAGAAGAATGATTATGTCTATGTGGAATATAGAGGATCTTCCCGATATGGCACTTCAGCCATGCTGTTACCAAACATTATGGGATGTACAAGGTGATAAATTGAATTGTATGTTAGTTCAACGCAGTGGGGATATCCCGCTTGGTGTACCATTTAACATGTGTCAATATGCAGTTCTTGTGCATCTTATAGCTCAAGTAACAGGACTTAAACCGGGATTATTTACACATGTAATAAACAATGCTCATATATATGTAAATCAGATAGAAGGTGTGAAATTACAGCTTACGAGAAGAAATCAGGTTTATGATGCTCCAAAATTATGGGTAAATCCTGAAATAAAGAATTTTTATAATTTCACTATAGATGATATCAGGCTTATAAATTATAAACATCATCCTAAAATCAGCATGGAGGTAGCTGTATAATTGTTGCCAGGGAAAGTTTTTCCACAATGATAATATTTCCCAATATAATACAGACGACACCATATAAAATACTACAATTTTTAAACTTTTAAATCCCGTTTTTGATAAAATCTATAGGTTATGAAAGTGAGCAATACCACTATCAAGAGTGACAATATTAAATAGGGTGAGCTAAAACCATAACGTCCAAGAATAATTTCCGCTTCATAATATTTGATGGGGGTGAACCATTTTAAGAAATCCAAGCTATTGCTCATATCTGCAATTTTAGCAATCATGAGGAAAACGAGTACTGTAACAATTGCAACAGGAGTGGAAGTTTTGGAATTTTTTCCATAAGCTGCGATGGCGGATCCCATGAGTAAAAAGATCAGCTGAATAATAAACATCCCGATCATAAGTTTTACAATTTCAACAGTCAAACTGTCACCATGATTAAAATAACCTACCATTGTGATGGAAGAAACAAGAGTAACCATATTAAACACAAGAATATTAAGCAGCCCGGCCAATAGCTTTTCGGTAATAATCTTATTTCTGGTAATTGGTTTTGCTATCAAAAATTCTGTGGATCAAGACCACCGGTTGGTTCATCAAGAATTACAAGTTTCGGTTCATGAAGCAGTCCCTGTACAATACCGACCTTTTTCCGATTTCCATAGGAAAGGTCGTCGATTTTCTTGTTGAGATCAAGATCCATTCTTTCAGCAAGCTCATGAATTTTTTTGCTGCAGTCCTTTTTGTAATAACTTGCCGAATACTTTAAAAGGTCAATTACTTTCATCTTGTCATAATAAAATACTTCAGAAGGCAAGTAACCAATATCCCTTTTTATCTCCGAACCGTATTTAATGCAGTCTTTCCCAAATATTTTGCAGATCCTCCCATAGGATAAATAAAGGACATTAATATGCGGATTGTTGTCGATTTTCCCGCACCGTTGGGGCCGATAAACCCGAAAATTTCACCTTCATCCACATGAAAACTGATGTCTTTGATGCCGCGTGCTGTCCCATACGTTTTTGTCAGATGTTCGACTTCGATAATGTTCATAATGATACCTCCATGATATACGATACTAATTAACCGGATAGTTAATAATACTGTAAAAAATGACAATCTTATCATCGATAGAAACTGCCATAAGATTTTTTATAACTTTTTATGAATTCTTTTTTAAATTGTTTTTCCGAAATATGATAATGTTCCCGCCAGTCATCAAAATAAATAACAAAGCTCAATACTGGCATCAACCCTGCAAAAAATCGATCTACCAGTCCCTGAGAGTTAATCTCAAGTTGGATGCCATCCTGTTCCATAGCAGTCATAAGACTATCTTTACCATTGTCCATTAAAATATCCGTGATGCGGAATACTAGAGAACTGTGATTGCCTCTTTTTAAAGATTCTGCAACCAATATACGGATAACGTTTTTTCGTTTTAGATAAAAATCCAGTGATCTTTCAATAACGAAATCCATATATCGGTCAACCGCATTTTGATCCATACTCCCGAATTTTATCTTATCGTGTTCCAGCACTAAATGTTCGTCTTCCAAATTGGATTTTTTCTGTTGTAATAATTGGAGTGCTTCCTGTTTCATGTCATCAATTAAAGAGTTCATAAGGTATTGCAATATGTCTTCCTTATTTTTGAAATAATAAAAGATCAATGCTTTATTGACACCAGCCTTTTCTGAAATTTCTCTCACAGCGGTACCGTCAAATCCTTTTGCCGAAAAAAGTTCCTCAGCGGCATTAAGAATTTTATTCCTGCTTTCTTTTGCCTGTTCTGACAATTCTGTCACAATATCACCTTCCAATATTATTAACTAATCGGTTAATTAAAATTATAGCATAAAGATGCTTTATGTCAATAATACTTCTCTAATTTTAAAAATAACACTACAGTTAAGAACAGGAAAGTCTAGGAGTGAAAATCACTGAGATAAAGTAAATTAGTATGAATGCGTTTATTTAATAGTAACAGTTCATGCATAAAATTAATATAATAATTGAAGTAAGCAATTATTATATTAAGAAAGGTAAACTATGTTATCTAGTATTGAATTTATACAGCAATCTTTGGGATTACATCTTTTTTTTGCAAGGATTATGAAAGAGCATTCATTTTTTTTGGAAGTGGGTTTTACACAAAAAAACTCAAATCTCATACTAAAGGCAGATAGGCTTAGAATGGAGTTTGATAGACTTTTAGCAGATACAATAGCTCTTTCTAATGGTGTTGTTAGCTGTAGTGTATTACGATCCGGTGAAGTAATAACTCCATTTACGTTAGAAGCTGAAATAGCTTCAGTATATTTTACGGGAGTAAACATTTTAACTAATTTGACGAAAACAGAAGCAACATTGATGTGTAATGATTTAATGATGATTAACCCAATATTTGAACAAAGGGTGTTCATGCTTAATAAAAGAGCTATGGAGCTGGTTTCAGTTTTGGTACAGTTTAAGTCCAGAATATTATCAGCAGTTATATCGTGTAAAATATTCACAAATAATTATCCTTTACTTATAGATCACATTTTAAGAGAAGCAAAGTTTTATCATAAGTTAATTCAAAAACTTCAAAGCCGTGAAGATATGAACCTGGAAATGGAGGCTTATAAGCAAGAAGCTTTCTGGAATAGAATTATGGCCGAACATTCAAAATTTATTCGTGGACTTCTTGATCCAACTGAAAACGAACTTATAAATACTGCAAATAATTTCGGAAATGAGTTTGATAAATTGACAAAAGAAGCGAAAGAAACTATGGATAAGACAATACCAATTTCAGAAGTAACAGATGACAGCCTTAAAGCAACTATAGAAATCAGCAAATTTAAAGCGCAAGGTACGCAGGGATTGGTAAATTGTAAAATTAAATCCATAATAATGCCGTTATTAGGTGATCATGTTTTACGAGAAGCAAATCATTATTTGAGATTATTAAAAATATTTAAGGAAGCAGGGGTGTAATAAAATATTACTATATATTAGCTTGCTGAATAATTAAGTAGTAATTTATGAAAGACTAAAAAAATTTTGCGTAAACTGAATAAGGGTCCTTCTTTCTAATAAATTTACAATTATTAGAAAGAAGGACCCTTATGTCGAATATTAAGAAATTATGTTATAAGAAAGAGAATATACAAAATTATATTGTAACAAGTGACTTGTTTGTGGGACTTTGTATCCAATTTCCCTTGTAATCATACCGTGAGCCGTGACAAGGACAGTCCCAGGTTAATTCATCAGCATTCCAATGAAGTTCACATCCTAAATGAGCACATTTGGTTGATACTGTATATATATTTCCATCATTATCTTTATAAACTCCAACTTTCTGATCCTTATATTTTACCACCCCGCCATGGCCTCTCTGAATATTTTCTAAATTTTCATCAGGAATATTTATTCTCTGTGAAATGAAATTCTTTGCCGTTATTATGAGATCATTTGCAGCATTTTTCATAGATGCTGATATATCAAATCTTTCAGGTGAAAATATTCCTGAGAAGTCATTTTCATTTTCGAGAATCATATCGCTTACTATCATTGCAGCTGCCATTGAACTCGTCATACCCCATTTTTTAAATCCTGTTTCAACATAAATGTCAGGAGTCTTTGATGAGTAATGACCTATATAAGGTATACTATCTAAGGTCATACAATCCTGTGCTGACCAATGATATTTTTCTATGGAATTTGGATAAAATTCTTTGGCTGCTTTTCTTAATTTATCATAAGCCCCACCTTCTTCATTCTCACCAGTTCTTTGAGCTATGCCTCCAAGTAATAACAAATTTTTATAATTTCTAAATGAATAGGAGTTTTTATCAGCACCTATATACATTCCATTTACATCTTGAGCATTTTCTAAAGCTATAACATAAGATCTTTCCTGATGCATTTTCATAAAATAATAGCCTGGAGTATTTAAAAATGGATAATGTGTTGCTACCACTATTTTATTTGCTTTAATTTCTATGCCATCTTCTGTAACTACAGAATTTTCTTCAGTGATATCAAGCGCTGTTGTATTTTCGTAAATAGTCAACTTTTCTGAAATTGGTTTTAAAAATTCAAGGGGATTAAATTGTGCCTGATTTTTAAACTTTAATGCTTTTTTAACCTTAAAAGGTAGATTTACTTCATCCACTAATTCTGCATCGATGCCTAACTTTTTAGCTGCATTATATTCGTCTTCAAGGGTTTGAGTATTGCCTAAACAATATACATATGCATCTTTGTATTGAAAATTGCAATCAATATTTTCATTATCAATTATTTCTTTGTATTTTCGTATTGCAAGTTCGTTGGCCCTGGCATATTGCTGTGCACCTTTTTCACCAAATTCTTTTATTAAATTATCATAAATCAAATCATGTTGAGATGTTATTTTTGCAGTTGTATTTCTCGTAACTCCGCCTGCAGTGCTTTTTGCATCAATAACAACAACTTCTTTTCCGTTTTTATTAAGCATATATGCTGTTAAAAGGCCAGCTATTCCAGATCCTATTATAAGAATATCACAGTTTATATTTTTATTTAGAGCTTCTCTTTTTCTGAAATTAGTCTCAGAATTCCATACGCTTTCCATTTGAATCACCTCATGCTTAGTATTCCAATTTTTTTATGATATACACAGATTTTTATTATAAAATAATCTTATAGGAATTTACAACTTACAAGGAAGGTGTCTCAATTTTGATTATACAAATTATACTTACTATGTTTATAGTGGGCATGCTGCTTGGATTTGTAGGAGCAGGTGGTTCAGGATTTATAATATCAATACTTACCATTATAGGAGCTAAATTCACAAAACGGGTTCCGGAACCTGTCTTGAAATCTGCAATGGTAATGGTACCTGTAACAGCAGCTACAATACTTTTGCTTTAGTGTAAAGTCAAAATAGGTATCATATAGAATTCTAAATAAAAGAGATTTATCTGATATCTAAATTTAAGCTTTAAGTAAATTCTGCTTATGGTTATGTAAAAGAATATTTCAGAAATTAGAAAGATATGACTTTACATAGTGAAGATTATGAATGCTTTTTCTTATAATTTAAATTTATACTACGATACTAATAATATAAGGATTTTACTATTAGATTAAAGAAAGAGGGAAATTTAATGAATTTTTTAAAAAATGTAAAAGTAAGGATAAAATTACTTATATCTTACTTGATTGTAGCAACACTAATTTTAATTATAGGAATAATAGGGACACTATCTTTGAAAAAGGTTTCAATTAATTCCCAGAATATGTACAATAAAAATATGCAAATTATTTATAAATTGTCCGATATGAACAAAAATCTATCTGATATAAGAGCTGACGCTTTAAAGATTGTCTATCAAAAAGATGATGTGAAAAGACAAGATGCTGAAAAAGATATACAAATAAAAGAAAAAAATAATAATACATATGTCAAAAATCTTGACATGGCTACAATGGAAACAACGGAAGAGAAGATTTGGAAAACATTTAAAAGTCAACTAGAGGAATATAACAACATAATTCAAAGTGTTGATAGTTTTTCAAAAAATAAAGACTATAGCTCTGCAGAAAAAGAACTTGTTGACAAGGCTACTCCTGAAAGAGAAAAAATGTCGAAAAGTTTAAATAATCTTATTAATTTGAATCTTAACTATGCAAAAAACAGTAATCAAAATAACATTGAATTATATAGCAGATCAAATATAATTATGATTATATT
>NZ_PVXP01000058.1 GCF_002995845.1 Clostridium luticellarii
ATATAATACTGCTGTATTAAGAAGACTTAAGGAAGAAATTTATGACTTGGTTATCAATAATGAACCTACTACAAAAATGAAAGTTGTTGGAATAGAAGATGATGAAAATCTGGATAATATAGAAGTTGTAATTGGTGTAGGAGTTTTATCTCAATTTGGTAAAAAAGGATATTGTGGGTTAAAGGTTGAAGAAATATTTAAAGATGTTCTATTTGATAATGGAAATTATGACTCTAATCTTGTAGTTACTGAAAGTTTGCCTGTACTGCTTAAACGTAATACGGGAAGTGTTCCAATATACAAATATATATCAAAAGCGACAGTTGAAATACCTGCATATGTGCAGCATGCAATTAGGACAAAATATGAGGATTTATTAAGCAGATCAATACGTAATAATAAAAAAAGACAAGATTGCATTGATAAAACTGTAAATCATATTGTATCAAATAATGATCCTAATAAGAGCTTATGGCTAATTTCCTTTTTACAAGAGGAAAATATTGATATTGAATCACTTGGCAATTTTTTAAGAGATTATTATAAAAATAATCCTGATATTTTTAGTAATGGTAGAAGTGCTGATAAAACTAATTTTAGACGATTGATTAAGATATATGATTGGTTAAAATATTATAGAACTAAAGAATCCTAGTCAACTTAGTAGGGAATAAATCACCCACCAAACAACTAAGATTCTTGATAACCTACTAAATACTGCCAATTGACGAATAGCAGGGAATAAATCACCCGCCTCGTTTAAGCAATATATTATTAACATATGTTATTATATTTAAATTATACATGAAAAAGATTGTTAAGGCAATATAAAAATTTTCCATAGAAGCAAATAGTTGTTTTTTGTATAAAATGTCATATAAGATGATAAAATAAGTATAAGGAGGGGGTTATGCCATGAGTGCACTTGAAAATTTTACGGAAGATCAGCTGGAGCAGGCAGCTGTAGAAATATTTAAGAAACTTGGATATGATTATGTCTTTGCTCCTGATATATCCTGTGACGGAGATTATCCTGAAAGGAAAGATTATAGGGATGTCATTTTAAAGGATAGAGTTAAGGATGCACTGTTTAGAATAAACAGGGATTTGCCGGAGGAAGCCCTTGAAGATGCCTACAGGCAGATAATAACTTTTAACAGTCCTGTGCTTGAGGAGAACAACAGGCATTTTCATAGACTTTTAACGGAGGGTGCGGAAGTTTCCTATATGGAAGGCGGACTGGCAAGGACAAAAAGAGCTTATATTGTGGATTTTGAAAACAATAGCAATAATGAGTTTTTGGTGGCAAATCAATTTACCATTGTTGAAAATGAAGAGAGAAGATCTGATCTTGTAGTATTTGTAAATGGTATTCCACTGGTGGTCATTGAGCTTAAATCTGCTTCTGATGAAAATGTAGGGATTGAAAATGCCTACAATCAAATTCAAACCTATAAAAGGGATATACCTTCTCTTTTTAACTACAATGCCTTTTGTGTAATATCTGATGGAATTAATGCAAAAGCTGGAACCATAACCTCTAATGAAGAAAGATTCATGAATTGGAGAACCATAGATGGAGAAAATATTGAGCCTCTGTCTGTTCCGCAGTACGAAGTGCTGTTTAAGGGAATGTTTGAGAAAGAAAGATTTGTTGATATAATTAAGAATTTTATTTTATTTCAGGAATCCAAAGAAGAAGAAAAGGATTCATATGGAAACAAAATTGGGGATAAAAAGACCATAATAAAGATACTTGCAGGGTATCATCAATATTTTGCCGTTAAAAAGGCACTGGAGAAAACTAAAATTGCAATAAGTGCCCATGGAGACAGGAAAATAGGTGTTGTCTGGCATACTACAGGTTCGGGGAAAAGCTTTACCATGGTATTTTATGCAGTGCTTCTTGCTGAAAAATTCAATAATCCTACCATAGTGGTTATAACTGATAGGAATGATTTGGATGACCAGTTGTACAGGACCTTTTCCAAATCGGAAGATCTGCTCAGGCAGACTCCCAGGCAGGCTGATGTCAGAAAATTGACCGATGAACAGAAAAATCAGCAGGTTAAAGAAAATGTAAGAGAAATCAATGGACTTTATGATCTGTTAAATGACAGGGAATCCGGTGGAATTATATTTACCACTATTCAAAAATTCAGGCCGGAGAGTGATGAAATGCCGGTTTTAACAGACAGGAGAAATGTGATAATTATTGCTGATGAAGCTCACAGAAGCCAGTATGGTCTGGAAGCAAAAACAGATACTAAAACAGGTAAGGTAAAATATGGATATGCAAAGCATTTGAGGGATGCATTGCCCAATGCCTCTTTTATAGGATTTACAGGTACACCCATTGAAAATGAAGACAAATCCACACCGGCGGTATTCGGCCATTATATAGACGTTTATGATATGACAAGGGCTGTTGAGGATGAAGCCACAGTTAAAATATACTATGAAAACAGGGTAATAAAGCTTGAGACCAATGATGAAGAACTCAAGAAGATAGATGATGAATTTGAAGAAATTACAGAAGGTCAGGAAGAAAGGGAGAAGGAGAAGAATAAATCCAAATGGTCAAGACTTGAGGCAGTAGTTGGATCGCCTAACAGAATTAAAAAACTTGCCCAGGATATTGTTAGTCATTATGAGGAAAAGGCCAAAACCGTCGATGGAAAAGCCATGATTGTATGTATGAGCAGAAAGATTTGTGTGGATTTGTATGATGCAATTGTAAAATTGAGGCCGGATTGGCACAGTGATGATTTATACAAGGGTAAGATTAAAATTGTAATGACTGGAAGCGCTGCGGACGAGCCCAGGATGCAAAAACATATTGGAGGAAAACAGAGACGTGATACTCTTGCCAAAAGGATGAAGGATAATGAGGATGAACTTAAAATAGTCATTGTCCGTGATATGTGGCTTACAGGTTTTGATGTTCCATCTTTGCATACAATGTATATTGACAAGCCTATGAAGGGCCATAATTTAATTCAGGCAATATCAAGAGTCAATAGAGTTTTTAAGGATAAGGCTGGTGGGGTCATAGTTGATTATCTGGGTATTCTTGAAAGTTTAAAAAAGGCTTTGAATGAATATACGGACAATGATAGGAAGAATACTGGAATAGATACTTCTGCAGCAGTGGCTGTCATGCTGGAAAAACTGGAAATCTTACAGGATATGATGCACCGCTTTGATTATTCCGATTATATGGGTAAGTCACAGGCGGGAAGAATCAGGGCAATTACCGGCGGAATGAACTTTGTATTGGGAAAATCTCAAAAAGAGCAGAAGGAATTCAAACAGATAGCAGTAGAACTTGCAAAATCCCATTCGCTCTGTGCAGCTACACCTGAAGGGAAAGAATCCGCACTTGAGATAAGTTATTTTAAATGTGTAAAGGCAAGCCTTGCAAAGCTTCAGGAGAAAAAGCTCCGGAAAAAATCCAAAAAAGAGATTGAAGAAAGAGTAAACCAAATGCTTCAGCGTTCCATAATATCGGAGGAAGTAATAGATGTATTTGATGTTATGGGTATTGAAAAGCCTGATATATCAATTTTATCAGAGGAGTTCCTTGAAGAGATCAAAAATATACAATATAAAAATCTTGCTGTGGAAATGCTGAAAAAATTGCTTGAAGGTAATATAAAGACCATGGAGAAAGGCAATCTTGTAAAGTCGGAAAAATTCTCCGAAAAACTCAAGAGGGCTCTGAATAAGTATAGAAATCAGGCTATTACCAATGCAGAGGTTGTAGAAGAACTTATAAAAATGGCCAATGAAATGAAGAAAGATGTGGAGAATGAAAAAGATTTGGGAATGAATAGAGATGAGGCTGCTTTTTACTACGCCCTGACAGCAGATGATGCTGTAAAACAATTTATGAAAGATGATGTTTTGAAGAAAATAGCTCATGAGCTGACTGCAGTAATCAGAAAAAATATAACTATTGACTGGAGTATAAGAAAAAGTGCCCAGGCAGGTATGAGGAGAATTATAAAGAGACTTTTGAAAAAATATGATTATCCTCCCAAGCAGGCTAAAAGTGCTTTGAAAACTGTAATGAAGCAGGCTGAATTAATGTGTGGTAATGTGGAAAGCCATGCATATTCAGGTTATGGGAAAGTTGCGGAAGATGAAGGGTATTATAAAGTCTGATATTCTACATTGAATATTGGCAATCTTATGTAATTTGTG
Source organism: Clostridium luticellarii (assembly GCF_002995845.1). Classification (GTDB taxonomy): domain Bacteria; phylum Bacillota; class Clostridia; order Clostridiales; family Clostridiaceae; genus Clostridium_B; species Clostridium_B luticellarii. Next base: position 4,207 of record NZ_PVXP01000058.1, read on the forward strand.
TGGAGGTACAGAATGAAATTTGGTATTGATAAAGAAGGCAGAAAAGTACATTATAAAAATGCTTTACAATGGAAACAATATTTTTGCCCTTATTGTATAGAAAAACTAGTTCTGAGGAATGGTAAAAAGCCTTGTTTTGCACATAATGTGATAAAAGAGAGAACACCTTTGCAGCGTATGTGTCCTGAGTATCATGAAAGTTTAGGGTATAGTAAAATTGATAATGCAACTGATGTTGCATATGTGATGAACGGTGGAATTCCATTGTATTTGTGTAATGATGGGAATAGGTTTGAACTCCGTGCCTATTTTCCTACTATAAGTGAAAATTGCAGAAATAAATTGATACAAAATCGGGCAGAAGTTCTTATTAACAAAAAGAAGTGGTGCTGTATAGAAAATTTAAGTTATTATAGAGTATATGATATTACCAAATGGATAGATATCAGTATTAAACCTAAATTAGGTACAGAATTTAAAGAAGTAAAAAGGAAATGGCTGTATGGAATAAAAGGCATTGATATAAAAAATGACATATATTACTCAAGTGAAAATGGAGGATATCGTGTAGCTATAAAAGCTAATATTTATGTTGGTAAAAAATATAGAATGATGTTTTTGGAAAAAGCACCTTGGGTTAATGGTATTGTATTTAAAAATGTAGGTCAAATTAAATTGAAAGAAAACTGCAAACAGAAAGTATTTAATATATATGAGATGAAAATTATAAAATTTACAGAAGAGGTAAGACAGTTTATAGAAGGAAAAAGGTATCATCTTGCTGATAAAATAAGTGAAATTATACCTTTGTGGCCGCCTGCTGTGTGTGATGGAAAAGAACTTACTTTTAATGGTGATACAGCATGGTTTTATCATTTACCTAACAATAGTAGTGAATACCTTTACGAAATACAAGATGGGAAAATGTATTTTTTATCGGGTAATAGAGTCTTTAAAATCTCTGATATATCTGCATTTAGTGAGAAAGTCGTTGTAATTACAAATAAAATAATTAAAGATCAAAAAATATTAGACAATACAGACGATACAAATGTTTCAGCAGAGATTAAGTATATTTTAAATTATAAAAAAAGATTAAACTATAAAAATTTATTAGAAGTTAAAATAATAATGAAAGATATTAGAGGAAATATCATCGATTATAACAAGGATAATAATTCTGTCCCTGAAAAAGGTATTTTGTCTATGGATTCTAATGTTCCGATTATAGCAAGAGTGATGAAAGGTAATTATTGTATATATTCGGGTAAATATGGCTTAGAGAAAATAGATTATGGAAGAACAATAAATATTGATTGCAGGGGATTTGGAAATATATATTACAGATATAATAGAGTTTGCAGGTATAGAAAAATAAATTGGAAAGGTATACGTGAAAAATTTTATATGTATAGAGGAGGAGTTACAGGTTCTGCAACTTATGAAAATAAAATATTAATGTACAAGCTTAGAAAAAATCTTACTAAAGAAAACAAAGATATATATAAAATCTTATATAAGTGGATTTGGACAGAAAAAGTACCTGTAAATCTGCAGGGACTTTTACATAAAATGGGGGAGAATTTATAATATAATGATTGAATTTGAAAAGTTGGATAAAAGTAAAATAAGATTAATAATAGAATTTTTTCTACCTATAACACCTGGGCTGATAGAATTTTTAAAGAAAAAAAGAAAACTGTTTGGAAATGAACTTGATGGAGCAGATTTAAAAATGAATTCACTGGTATTGCAAAGGAAAATACCAAATGTTTTTTCAAATGAGATTAAACGAAAAAATAGTGTGGTGATTAATTTTGTTGAAAAAAATGTAGGTGGAAGGTTAGATGAAATTAATCAATATATAAAATCAAAATTTGGCTCAATGCAAAATATAGAAAAGACAATACAAAGTAATAGAGAAGAAAATTATATAAAGTTATTAGATATTTTATTAGAAAAAATGGAGTCAAAATATATAGGAAAAAGTATGGAATGGGTTTCGTTATTTTTGAATTTAAATGGGATTTATATTAATGAACAGCAACGAGAAATGATTGAAAACAGTATTGAAAAGGTTGTTGAACTCAGGAAAATAGAAAAGCGGGTGCTAAAAGAAGAAGAAAAATTAGAAATAAAATATGAGAAAGAACTTAAAGCTATAGAAAATAAATTCAAAAATGAAAATCAGATTTTAAGCTCACAAATTTTGGAAAAAGAAAGGGCTATTGAAAATATAAATCAAATGCTTAATGAAAAAAATGAATATATAGATGAACAACAGAAGAACTATGATTATTTAAAAGAGAAATCAGAGTCTTTAGAATCTAAGATTGGTGAAATCAAGAAAGAATTAAATGATAACAAAGAAAAATGGCAGCAAAATATAATTAAGGAAAAGCAGAAAAATCAAAAGTTAGAAAATATAAATGAAGATCAAAATAAAAAGATTGAGTATCTAGAAAATGAATTAAATCGACGATATGAAAATTATAGCAGTGAATACAAAGTAAGATGGGAAAAAGAGAATCAATTAATAATAGATAGAGAAATATATGAAAAGAATAGCTTAGAGGAAAATATTAGGAAATTGCGAAAAGAAGTTGCTGACTTAAAAAAAGAAATTATAAACTTAAATGAGCAAAAAGAAAAATCTCAGAAAAAATTAAAAGAATATAACAGTGTATTAAGTGATTTTATTAATAATATTGATAAAAAGCTTATTGAATCAGCGTTAGAATCTTCAGTTTTAAATATAAAGGAATTGCAGACAAAAGAGAATAATATGCAGTTGTATATTAAGCATCAAACTAAGTGTAATAAAATAGATCTATGTAAAGGTATAGATAAATATGAATGGAGTGACACAATATCACTCAATCTTGAAAACATAGGTGTAGGAAGAGATAGAGATGAATGGTCAGATTATGTAATAAGTGTATTGGCAGCTAAAATGATACCACTTATTGTAGGATGCAAGACCAGGGAAATTGCCAAAGCCATAAGCTGTTCATATGCAGGAGAAACACCTCTTATTATAACCTTACCAGCAGGATATAGTAAAATAAATGAATTGATAGATCTTTATCATAATTCTGAAGCAAAGATTATTTTAATAGAAAATGCAATAGGTCAGATGAATGAATCTTTAATGCTGCCGCTTTTTAAAGAGTATACTGAATCAGAAGAAGACAATAAAATTATATTGATTTCATGTGAAGATATTGATATGGTTAATTTAATGCCGTCATATTTATTTGAATATCTGGCACTTATTGAAATATTAGATATTAGACCAGTGATACAATGTAATTATAATTATGCCGATAATACGGAAATGTTGCGATCAATTAGAAAAAGTGAATTGAATATAGAGGATAGTTATAAAAAGCTAAAAAGACTGCTTGAATATATTGAAGCTGAAGATTCCTATATAATTACTAGAAGTTTGATACTAGCTTATTTGTGTAATATGGAAGATGTGGGAAGTGCTCTTAAATGTTTAAGTATATGTGATTTAAAATCAATGTTTAAAGATGATGTAAGAGAAAAAATCGGGAGTAATATAGATAACTATCCTGATTATTTTGCACAGGAGTTAAAGGAATCTATAGTAGGTGATTGATATGGATGAATTGATACTACAAATTTCGAGAGATTTAAGAATGTATCCTTTTGATGGCGAGACGGCTGAGGAATATGGCAATAGAGTGATATATTGTGCATTGGCAGCATGGGCAAAAGTTCAAATCCTAGGAAATTCCTATGTTGAAATAATGAATGAAACTGAAAGAGAATATCCATGCGTAAGTCAACGCTATGTAAATGAAAGACTAAGACATGTTGCTAATGGGTTAGTTAATGCAATTCCTCATTTAAAAAAGTGGACAGAAGTAAATGACACCCGGTCAGTAAAAAAAGAGTTGAGTAATTATATAATTGAAAAATTGATTTTTTGTTATCAAATAAATAAAACATGTAAAACACAGTGGCTGACATCATCACCTGAGCGAATAGTATATTTTAAAAACAATGAATTGATTTTGGGTGGTGTAGATTGGAACAGTAGTCTTAAAGGGGCTTGTGCTGTTGGCTTGGGAGAATGGAGAAATAAAAAGCAACAATGTGAACCTAATTATAGGAAAGTGTTTAATATACCTGAATGCAACTTAGAGGAATATTATAGATCTTTAGAAGAAAATGCTTCCTGGCAGCTAGATGAATTAGAAGATGACTATGAATATTTTAGTGGAGAAAATGGCTTGTGGCACAGCAAAGCCTGGAGAAAACTTAATAGATCATGTATTCCTAATGGTATTTCATTACTTAGAAGAAGTGATCAGAAATGCAATTATGTTTTACTGTATCATGAAAAAGGAAAATTTTTTACGGCCAAACTGGATGAATGGTATTATAGGGAGAAAGAGATAAACAGAATTATGTATGCTTTGGATTATTATCGTGGTAAGCCTGCAATATTTAAAGCAAAAACAAATGGAAAAATAATAGAATTGCATTGCCATAGTAGATTACCTGATGCAGAGACCAGAATACTTTTAATGTCATCCTGGCCTAAAAGAACGTATGACGATATTTATTTAAGAGAAATTCCTGTATTTATGTGGGAAGATATAGAAGATATGCTGGATGGATTAGGGATTCAAGTAGTATTTAAATAACTATAGAAAGGAGAAAAATAGTGAGTCAATTAGGAATCAGAAAGATACATGAAAAGCTAAAGGAAAAACTTGCAAATTATATTAAGGCTCAATATTTTGCAGAAAATGATTTGTTACTAGAAGCTACAAAATCAATGTTAAATGAAGAAGGTGTATTGTTCCGGGAGCCTTTTATTGAAGTAACACAAAATTATAAGGTTGAGATAGAAGGATTTAAAAATGCAGATTTGGATGAAAATATAAAGAGATACTTAGATTATTTAGTAAAAAATAATTTAGGTGTTTTTGATACACCTTTTTCACATCAAGTTAAAGCACTCGAAGCTTTTTATCATGATAAAGATATGTTAGTTACGACTGGGACTGGTTCAGGTAAAACAGAATGTTTTCTTTGGCCTATATTAACTGAGATGATAGGACAAGCAGCTGCTGATATAAATAATTGGGAACAAGAAGGTATAAGAGCACTTATTTTATATCCAATGAATGCTCTAGTATCAGATCAACTGGGAAGAATACGCAATATTGTAGGAAGAGCAGATGATGCTTATATGAACCTTATGAAACAGGAAAGTAATAATGATGTCAGAAGATTAAGGTTTGGTATGTATACGGGACGTACACCTTATTCAGGAAAAGAAGATAAAAATAAAAATAAGAAGCTTTCTAAATTATTGAAAAGTACATATTATCAAAAAGGTGAATATAAGAAAATGTTATATGAAGAATTGAAAAAAGCAGGAAAAATTCCAGCTAAAGATTTAAATGCTTTTATTTGTGCCCTGGATAAGGGAATTCAAGTAACCGGGGAGAATGATGCTGAACTTCTGACGCGTACTGAAATGCAGAAAATATGCCCTGATATCCTTATTACTAATTACAGTATGCTTGAATTTATGCTTATGAGACCTATTGAGCAGTGCTTTTGGGAAAAGACAAGAAAATGGTTAAAACGTTCAATAAATAATAAACTTTTATTAGTCATAGATGAAGCTCATATGTATAGAGGTGCTGCAGGGGGAGAAGTTTCTTTACTTATTAGAAGACTATTGGATAAGTTAGATATTAGCAGAGAACAAGTTAAATGTATATTAACTAGTGCTAGTGTACCGCCTAACAGTGAAAAGGAATTACGAGAATTTGCTTGTGGTTTAACAGGGCAAAGTTTGAAAAAAGATAAATTTTCTATTATTGAAGGAGAGAAAACGCTGCTACTAGGTCATGAAAAAGGTAATAAAGAAGATGTGAATTGCCTTTTACAGCTTGACTATGATAAATTACAGGGTGATGAAAAGAATTTAAAGGATCAGCTTATTATACTCTCGCAATCATTCAAGTGGGGGAAAATTACAGATAATTATAATGATTGGCTCTATGAAAAATTATCTAAATATCCACCTATGTTGGAACTGATTAGATTATGCAGTGGTAGTGCTGTTCCATTTAAGAAAATTGCCAAATGTGTTTTTAAAGGAGTTTCTCAAGAAGATGCAGAAAAGGCAACGGAGATTTTATTGGCATTAGGAGCATTATCACGATCTAGAGATGGTAAGGTATTACTTTCAGCTAAAGTGCATTTGTTATTCAGGGGAATAAATGGTATATACGCTTGCATAAATCCTGAGTGTAAGGATAAGAGTGAAATAATGGGAATAAAAATAGGACATATTAGCAATGAGCCTAGTTTTACATGTCCCAAATGCGGAGGAAGAATTTTTGAACTTGTTGGAGATAGACGATGCGGCACATTATTTATTCGAGCATTTAAAGAAAGTGAAGATATGGGATATCACACGTTTTTATGGCAGGATAGCAGTAAATTTATCGATAATCCTAGAGAAATACATTTGTGGTTGGCACCAAAGTATAGAACTAAAGATGATATATTTAAAGAGGGAGTAAAAAATAGTAAATCAAGAAAAGAATCTATATTTGGATATATTAACAGTCAGACAGGAATTTTATATGAAGGAGAAGAATTTTCTAATAAAAAAGGATTTATTAGAGTATTAATACCGAGAACTTATGATAAAGATAAAAAAATGTATACTTTTAAGATGTGTCCCAATTGCGGGAGAGAAAAAAATAATCCAACACCATTTAGGGTAAGGGGAAATGAACCTTTTGCCAATTTAGTTACAGAGCAGTTGATAGATCAGCCAGTTAAAAATGCAAAATTGAAGAATGAGGGAAAAAAAGTGCTCCTGTTTTCTGACAGTAGGCAGCGTGCAGCTACACTAGCACGTGATTTGACAATAGCGACTGATGGAGATGCAGGAAGACAAGCCATTTTTATGGCGCAAAAAGAGTTAAATAAAAGATATGGTGAAGAGCAGAAATCGCTTGATATATTGTATTATGCATTTCTTAAGGTTGTTGAGGAAAATAATATTTCATTTTTTTATGGAGATGAAAAAAAAGAATTTAATGAACAATTAGAACGTTATAGAGATATGTATGGTAGTAAAAATAAAAAAGGGTTAGATTATGAAAGAATGGCGAGAAGGTTAGGAACTCCACCTAAAATGTTTTATCAGCTTCTTTTAAAAAACATCAGTGATAGTTATCGTTCTTTTAATAACCTTTGCTTAGGACAAGTTGTTCTTTTAGAAAAAGGTGAAGATGCAGAGGAATTGGAGGAATTAGTATTAAAAGGAGTAAAAAGAAATACTGGATTAGATGTAAATATTATTAGAAATATATATAATACATGGATTCAAAATATTTTAGTTAAAGATATAGCTATATTTCCATCAGTATCTGATGAAGTGAGGAACAGTATATTACCTTTCGATAAAGGGAACTTAGGTATTAGAGAAGAAGATAAGTTTCCTAAATATTTGATTGAAATACTAAAGTCAAATGGAATAAATAAAAATCAGATAGAAGAGATGAGAAGAAATTTTGTTTTACTGCTTACTGATGTAAACAAAGACAGCCATGTATCTCATAATAATAGATATTTGCTGTCGAGCAATTTGATGTTAAAAACAAATGAAAATGGTAAATGGTATAGATGCAATAGGTGTTCAGGCACATCTACATTTACTTTATTTGATAGTTGTATTTATTGTGGCAGTAAGGATTATTTATCAGAGATGTCACAAAAAGACTTAGAAAGATATGATTTTTGGAGAAAGCCTGTAATAGAAGCGATACAAGGAAGAAAAATTAAGAACTTTGTGACTGACGAGCATACAGCACAATTATCTCATAAAAGCCAAGAAAATGATGTTTGGGCAACTACGGAAAAAAATGAAATGCTTTTTAGAAATATTTTAATAAAAAAGAATAGTGAGCCAATTGACATTTTAAGTTGTACGACTACTATGGAGGTAGGAATTGATATTGGGTCATTAACAGCAGTTGGCTTGAGAAATATACCGCCTATGAGGGAAAACTATCAACAACGTTCCGGACGTGCAGGAAGGAAAGGTGCAGCTGTTTCTACCATTGTAACATATACAGAAAATGGACCGCATGATGCATGGTATTTTAATCATCCAGGAGAGATTATTTCAGGTAATCCCAGAATACCCTGGATTGACTATACTAATGAAAAACTAATCGGAAGACATCTGAATTTGATTTTATTACAAGAATTTTTTATGTCCTATGAAATGAGTATGGCTGACATAGATGTTATAAATTTCTTTTCAGAGGAAGTAAAGCCCAATTATCTAAATTTCATTGAATGGCTAAAAGATAGATTACCATTGTCACAAGAAAGAGTAAGAAGACTCATACCTGATGAAATTTCAATTAGTTGGGATAAATATGAAAAAGATATAACAAAGCAGCTTCAAGAAATAAAAGTAAAAGTTAATAAAAATCCAATTATTTACAGGGCAAGTAAAAAATGTGAAGAAGACGAAAAAGAGAAATATATTTCATTGATGAATGAGCTCTTTACGGAAGGCCTATTGCCAACATACTCTTTCCCAAGAGATATTGTACATTTTTGGGTTGAAGATAAATATGGTAAAGTAGAACAAAGTCCTGAAAGAAGTATTGATATTGCCCTTAGTGAATATGCTCCGGGCCGTATGCTTGTTATTGATAAAAAGTCCTATATTTCAGGCGGTTTATATGATTATTATACTAAGTATAATAAGGAATATGCATATAAAGCTGCGGAACCATGGTTAAAGATGAATGAATATAATAAACGCATTTATTGTTGTGAGAATCATGACTGTGGATGGTTTGGATTAGAAAACAAAACAGGAGTTTGTCCATTGTGTGGAGGTAGTTTAAGGGAAGAAATTTTGATTAAACCTTGGGGATTTACAGCAAGAGATGGAATGAAAATTCCAGAAGTGAGAGATAATCAAGAATACTCCATTGTAAGTAAACCTTCCTATGCTTCAGTTTATGGTGATACAAGTAAAATGGATTCAATATCAAAAACAGGGCTGATTTGTATGGAAAATAGAAAAGATCAGCAATTGATTCTCGTCAATAAAGGACCTGATGATGAAGGTTTTGATTTATGTACTAAATGTGGTGCCATTGATCCATGTGTAAGCTCGGGTAAAGATAAAAAAGAACGAAAGAGACCGTATAAAGTTTCTTATAAATGGAAGAAAGATATGCAAGAATGTTCTCATACGAGACAAAAAGTATTTTTGGGCTGTGATATACATACTGATATGCTCGTTTTAGAATTAAAATTGGAAAATGAATATATTAATATTGCTAAAGATAGTTTAAACATATGGGTAATACCCGCAGCGACATCATTATCTGAAGCATTAGCACTAGCAGCTAGTAAGGTCTTGGATATTGAATTTAGTGATTTAAGATCAGGATATCGGTTAAGATATGGTAAGGAAAGTATTTATGTAGATATATATTTATATGATAGTTTATCAAGTGGAGCTGGATATGCAAATAGAGTTGCAGATCTAATAGAGGAAGTGATGGACGAAGCTGAAAATAGATTAAAAAAATGTAATTGTGAAACAGCATGCCCAAATTGTTTGCAAAATTTTTGGAATCAATCTATCAGGGCAAATTTGGATCGCAAGGCAGGATTACAGTTGTTAAACTGGGTGAGAAAGGGTGAATTAGCTGAAGTTGATCAAAAAAAAGAAATTGATTATATGAAAACACTTGAAGAAATAGCACAATTGCAGGAAGAACCAGGTCACATTATAAAAGGAGAAAATAATTATTGGATAAATATAGGAACACTAAAGAAAAAAATAAAAATATATCCTGCAATGTGCAATATGAATAAAATAGATAGAGATAAAGAGACAATTTTAATACCTGATAGATTGTTTAAGGTGTCTATTGCAAATGTGTGGAAAATAGTAGAGGAACATATATTTTAATTGGCATTAAGATTAAGTAAATATCTAAAAACATTTGAAGAATTGGCTAAATGAATAGATTCTAATGAAATTTAGTCTTATAAAAATTGTATTGTATTTTGCATATAATTATGTCATAATTATGCTATAATGAATGTGAGGTGATTGGGATGCCACAAATAAGACCTATAACGGATTTACGAAACACCAACGAAATCTCTGAAATATGTCATAAAAGTAAAGAACCGGTATTTATTACCAAGAATGGTTATGGTGACATGGTAGTAATGAGTATGGAAACTTATGAACGTAAAATGGCCCTTGTAGAAGTTTACAACAAATTATCTAAAGCGGAAGCAGAACTCGCGAATGGCACATCGCTTAAAGATGGAGAAAAGGTGTTTAAGAGGCTGAGGGAAAAGCATGGGAGATAATGAATATAGCTTAAAGTTTACAACTAAGGCTGAGGAAGATTTAGATGAATTATATAAGTATATTTCTGGTAATCTTTTCGCTCCTGAGGCCGCTGAGAATTTAATGGATAAATTTGAAAATAAAATTCTGCGCCTTAAGGATTTTCCCTGTTCTTGTAGCTTGGTTTTGGATGAAACTTTAAAGCAGCGAGGTTATCGAAAGCTTATAATAGATAATTATATTGTTTTTTATCTTGTAGATGATAAAAAACAGCAGGTGATTATCATGCGCATACTTTATGGCGCGAGTAATTATAAAAATATTTTATAAAAGTAAACATGAGAGAAGAAGCACTTACTTAAAGCAGGTGCTTTTTGGTACTATAAAAGTGTAAGTGATATCCTAAATTATTAGGTTACCATTTGCACTTATTTATTTTATAATAAAGGAGTAATTGGCCTGGTGAGGTGCTTTTTGGATTAACCACATCCGTCATAAAAACTGTCAGCCATCCTATTATAAACATTCGATTAAGCAGGTAGAAACCAAAAGGCTTTCGTGTAACGTAAGCGGTAAACTGGTTCTTTCCGAAGATAGTTGATATTAAAATATATTTGCTATTATTTTGTGCAATAGACAGAAGTTTCGCAGCTAAATTCCAGTAAAAATTTCATTTTTAATGGTTTTATATATTGAGCTTTAATTCCAAGTTCCTTCATATACTTTCCAACAGTATGTTCAGATATTTTTTCACCAGCTTTCTGTATTTCTTTTGCAATTTTAGGAGCACCATAGTTTTGATGTGATTTGTCATAGATTTCCCTGATTTTTTTCTTTACAATCTTTTTTCTCTTCTGCTGATTTGAGGGTAATCGATGCAGCCATGAATTGTACCCTGAACGTGAAACGCCTAATATATTAAGCATTCCATTGACAGAAACCCGGCGCTTCTCCTTGATGTCTTCACATTTATTTTGGACTTTAAGATAAATTGCTTCTGTCACTTTCCCAGAATGCTTATAGCTTTTTTAAATACATCAAGAGCATCGTTTGTATCACGAAGTTCACGTTTTAATCGTGCAATCTCCTTCTGTTCATCACTGGAGTAATTACCTGAACCGCGAACCTGAATACCATTTTCGCTTTTAGAATCTCTAATCCACTTTGACAGGGTGCTTCCACCTATATCAAGGTTTTGAGCACAACCTCTTACTCCAAGTTCTTTATGATCCATATAATATTTTACAGCATCTTCTTTAAACTGTTTGTCATGTTGTTTTCTCATGATTAAGTTCCTCCATCTTTTATATTTATTCTAATACTTGTCGGGAACTTTCTCAATTTCACTTGTATTATTTTTATTCTAGCATCAGCTGTTATAAAAGCAATTAATGATTTGCTGGGGCAAAAGGATGATTTTTTAGAAGTTCTTAGCAATAATATAGAAACAGTAATTAATGAACAGGATACCACTGCAGTAGCTGAAATAGAGAAAAAGCTAGAAGAATTACAAAAGCAACTATTAATACGGGCCAATTCTAAGGAGGGTTATAACGATATTGCTGAAGAGATTTATCGGCTGCGAGAAGAAAAGCATAATGCTTTGATAGAGAGTGCAGAGCGTGAAGGATTGAAACAACGCATAAGACAAATGACAGAATTCCTGAATGAACAGTTATTAGAGATTGAAACATACGATGAACATCTGGTCAGACGGCTTATTGAAAAGATCACGGTACACGATGAGAGATTTGAGGTTGAGTTCAAATCTGGTATGAGTATGGAAGTTGAAAGATGAATGAAAATGTTAATTAGGCATTCTGCATTGTTGCAGGGTGCCTTTACCTATTATAGAACTGGAGGGTTTACGGAATTATTGACAAAGTTTGCTTAAAAGAATACGATTAATATATATTGTATCCAATTAACAGAAAAATTGTGCCGCAAAACTAAAGGAACTTAAATGGAAAACAGTTGTGTATTTATAATATAGCTAATGGTAGGCAAAAGAGGTATCGCATATGATTTTATTTGATAAAGCGGAATACGATCATTTCTTTAATCCATTGTGTTGTAAGAACAGAAGAATATATTATGAGTGCATTTTGCAGTTGATTGAAAAGTCGAAGACTATTCCACTGCTTTATGAAACAGACGCAAAGGATTGCATCATCCTCTATTTGCGCAATTGCACTTATGCAGTAGAGGATGAGGATGGTAGTGATAATGGTGATGAGAATATTAGTAGTAAAAAATCTGACGCTGAGAATGCTAGTGCTATATTAAGATACTTTCGTTCTTGTGGTTGGATTTCTGAACGTGAAATTGGTCGCAATGGAGACAACATTGCTTCGGTAATGCCTTATTGCAGAAAGATGATTGGTTCGATTCAACGTATCTTTGATCGTGATACGAGCGGTGCACTGACAAATCATATATTTGCGATTTATGATACGTTAAAATCTGCATTGGATACAGAACATGGACGAACAATCAGACCTTATTCAAATATTCTTATTCCACTTACGGATAATGTTTCAGATTTGAAAAATGAGCTCTTGATTTTGAAAGATAGTATACGCACAATAATGCGTATAGTCATTAAGATGACGGAAGTAAATACTTTTGGTCAGTTTTTGATTAAAGATGAGATGATGAATTTATTCTTTAATGATTATTTTTTCATAAAGAAAGATGGACTTATTCCTGGTTACATAGCTGAAATTGAAAAGATGCTTAGGCAGGTTATGAATACTGATGTATATGATAATATGATCCATGAATATGAAACATTAAATCAGGTGGATGAGTATAAGGCTAGAGAAATTATTTATGGACAATTTACTGAAATCCAGGGATTTATCAATTATGACTATGTGAAGGAAATGGATTACATAGATAAAAAGATTAACAATTATTATAATTTGTATTCAACCAGAATATTGATGGCACTCAGTAATAATACAAATATGCAAACTTATCTGAATGACCTGTTGATGATATTGAAGGAAATGGATGCTGAAGAACGAGAAATAACTCTTGCTGAAATTTCAAAAAGTTTTCAGCTATCATCTTATAAGCATATTGGAAAAAAATCCATTGAGCGGAGGAAGAAACGACGTCCAAATATAAAGAGTGGTGCAATTGTTATAAGTGCTTTATCGGATGATGAGAAAGCAAAATTGACGCAGGAGCTTTTACATGAGTATCCTGATCGATATAGTGTGGGCCAGGTCGCTAGTTATTTCGACGCATTGTTAAGTGACAAAGTGTCAGTTACAACTAGTGATCAGAATATAAAAAACAGAGATGAAGCTATGATGATAGCAGCGAGTATTATATATTCTGGTTCGGATGAGTTTCCGTATGAAGTAGAATTTCTTGGTGGAATGGTCGAAACAGAGGTTGCCAGTATCAGTAATATTAGAATAAAAAGGAAGAGATAAATGAGCGACATTAAACTAAATATATCAATTAAAGAAGAAAATAATATATTGTTTAAGCGATGTATACGCAAACTTTTGGAATCTACATTTATTGTCGGAGATAAAGATGAAAAACTATATGCGTTTATTTCTAGAGAATCTAATAGACAAGATATTTCGGACTATCTGCGAATGATTGGTTTTGATGTACTCGTGGATACTAATGTGAAGATTGCTATGCTAAAGACACATGAAGCAGATGAAGACGCTGTAGGTCTTAAGAGAGCTAATATTGTAACCTTTACAACAGAGCAATATCATTTGCTTTTGGTTCTTTGGGAGGTTTATCTAGAAAACCTTGGATATAATGAAGAGAATGTAGTTATGCGTGGTGATCTGATTGATAAAATCAAAGCTTATGAGGTCGACATAGGCAGTAGAAAATTGTCTGCAGCAATGGAATTATTTAAACAATATAATTTGATTGATTTTGATGTAAAGGACAAGACGGAAGATGCAATCGTTACTCTATATCCTTCATTACAATTTGGCTGGGATGTGGCACAGTTTCAGACAGTATCTGCTGAATATATGAAGGATGGAGGATTACAAGAGGAGCAGGAGGGTTCTGAAGAAGAGGAGGATGAGAAATGATATTATTAAAATCCGTTCGCTTAGTGAACTGGTATGGCTTTAATTATATAACAGTTCCCATTGGTTGCTTTTCTTTAGTTGCTGGAAAGAATGGTAATGGTAAGTCTGTTCTGTTAGATGCTATTAAGTATGCTCTGTATGGAGATACAGTATTTAATAAATCTACAGAAAACAAAGGAAGCAGAACTTTGTCTTCTTACACTAGAGGGTTATTAGATGCAACGGCGGGAACATATATGAGACCTGCAGATCAGTTTCCGAATGTATATACTCATATCGTATTGGAAATGTTTGAAGAGGAAATGGGACGAAGTTTTGTGCTTGGTACGGTAATAGAGACTAATTCTGCAAATGGTCTTAACACAAATCGATACATGATGGAAAATTCAAAACTATCTGATTTAGATCATGTGTATGAAGAAAATGGTTTAAGTATTCCATATAATGGTATTGAATTACAGAAAAAATACAGCTTTAAAATGCTGGATGCAAAAGATGGTATTGCAAAGTTTATGCAAAGGACGGGATTGCGATTAAGTGAGCAACAGATAGTAGCGTTTCGCAGAAAACTACGCAGCATTATGTCTTATGATCCAGATGCGAAGATAGATCAGTTTATTCGAGAAAGTGTCCTTGAAGAGAAGAAGGTTGACTTTTCAAAATTAGTAGAAGCCAAGAATAATATTGATACATTGAATGCCACATTTGAGAAGATAGATGCAGAAATCAAAGAACTTGAGGAAATACTTGAACTATTTGATGGATTGCAGAATGCTAAAAATGTTATTCTTGCTGATGATGTGAAAATTGCTTATAAAAAGCTACTTGGAATCAGGCGGGACATTGATGAAGCGATAAAATTTATTGATCTGGCAGAGAGACAGTTGGAAGACGATGATAAAAGGCTAGAAGTGATTCAAAAGGAAGCAAAGGATATTCGTGGAAGACTTAAAAAAGTGGAAGATAGCCTAGATGCTATGGATTGTACAAAGGCAATTCGTGCTGCTGAAGAACATGTGGAACTACTTACTTCACGGAAAAAAGCATTAATCACAGAGAGAAAAAACTTAGAGACATTTCAAACCAAGATAAGTGAATTGATTGTAAGCGTAAAAAAATAGACACCTAGAGATATTAAAATTTCCTTGATAAAATTACAGATATAAAAATCAGGAGGTATCTGTAATGGAAAAGCAAATTAATCATGAGCCTTGGGAGAAAATTTTAGAA
>NZ_PVXP01000059.1 GCF_002995845.1 Clostridium luticellarii
TACTGGAATTAAAAATTTTATCCAACCAGTTTTAAAAACCAAGGCTCCACAACAATTATTTATAGCTGAAGCACTAGAAGTATAGCCCTAGATATATCTGAAATAATTTATTTTGGGGAAACTCTAAAAAATAACTATATTTCAAATAAAATATTTAAATGATATAATACTATAAAAAAGGAGATGTTTTCATGAAAATACAGTGGTTAGGTCATTCCTCTTTCCTATTAGAGGATTCAAAGTCCCATAGACTTCTTACAGATCCTTTTGATGAAACTGTGGGATATCAGATTTTTCAAGGGGAAGTGGATTTAATTACAATAAGTCACAATCATTTTGATCACAACTATACACAGGATATAAAATGCAGTCACATTATAAACGAAACCGGTTCCTTCAATTTATGCGGCATAAATATTATAGGAATACCTTCTTATCATGATAAAGTAAAAGGTGCAAAGAGAGGTAAAAACATAATCTTCATAATAGAAATGGATGGCTATCGAATATGCCATTTAGGAGACTTGGGGTATACACTGTCTAGTAAGGAAGTGGAAGAATTAGGTTCCATAGATGTACTGCTAATTCCTGTAGGCGGCAATTTCACCATAGATGGCAAGGAAGCCGCATCACTTGCAAAATCCATCAATAGCCATATAATAATTCCGATGCATTATAAAACTTCCTCCTTGACTTTTGAATTGGATGGCCTGGAAAAATTCCTTAAATACATGAAAAATGCAGAAAGACTTAAAAGCAATACACTGACTCTAGAAAATAATTTGCAGGAATACAACTCAGTTAAAATACTTGATTTCAAATAAATTTCAAAGCAGATCACTTTTGAGCTGATATCTGAGAAATATTCTAATTGTGCTCTACATGCTCTAATCCTGCATTAAACAGCCTGTTGATGTGCTCATCATCCAAGGAATAATACACTGACTTTCCATCTCTTCTAAACTTAACCAAACGAGCTGTTTTTAAAATTCTAAGCTGGTGTGATATGGCAGACTGGCTCATTTTGAGTATCTCTGCTATATCACATACACACAATTCCTTTTTGAAAAGTGCATATATTATTTTAATTCTTGTAAAATCTCCTAACACTTTGAAAAGTGAAGAAAGATCCCTGAAAACTTTTTCCTCCAGCATGCTGTTCTTGACACACTCTATACAATCTTCATGAATTTCAGTACAGGAACATACATCAATCCCTTGATTTTCTTTCATGTTATCAACTCCCCACTATGAAATATTATAATATATATCATCAGCACCTTTCAACCAAAATCAACAATTCCAGTTTAAAAATAATTTTTAATTATAGAATATTTCTACAACTTTATGGGATATCAAGCTGGCATTTACATCAATAATCCTTTGATTACTTGATCCCCTGAATTTAAGTGTACTATTTTTTTTGCTCTCTTCAAATTTTCCGTCCACCAGCACATCTATATTATTCACAAGATTTTGCCAATGGAATTTTTGCCCATTATTCAGAATATATTCAAAGGTATATCCTGTATAACACCATATATTCAGACCTAATGTTTTAATTTTACCAGCCATATAGGAAAACTCTTCTGCCTGTTCAAAAGGATCACCACCCGAAAATGTGATTCCAGTTATAAGTGGATTAGATTTAATTTGTTCAATCAACTCATCCGTATTCATAAGTTTCCCGCTTTTAAAGTCATGGGTGGAGGGATTAAAGCATCCCTTACAGCCATGACTGCAGCCTTGAGCAAAAAACACCCTTCTCATTCCCGGCCCATTTACCAAACTTTCATAGACAATGCCTGCCAGCCTGACTTTTTTCCTCAACATTAAAATTCACCCCCATAACCAATTTAAGAATATACGTGTCTGCTATTTCCCTGGGATAACCTGTCCGTTCTCTCCGCAGCTTTTCCCTCTCCGAATCTCTCATCCAGTGACAGATACCCCGTGACTCTGGATACTCCCTGTATGCTATTGCTCCCGCATTCAGGGCATACTGCCTCTCCATGCAGATAAGTACCACATTCTCTGCAATATCTTATATGAAAATTTATACCTATGTAGCTTATATTAGTATTGTCATAGGCATAATTTATTATATTTCTTACAATTTCCTCCGATGGGTAATCATCCAGCTCCACGTAACTTATATGTCCTCCATTGCACAATTTATGATAAGGTGCTTCAATATCAATTTTGTCTTTTATGGATATATGAAATCCTACCGGAATATGATAGGAATTGGTGTAATATTTTTTATCTGTAACTCCCGGTATTTCACCAAATATCTTCTTGTCCTGAACTATGAACTTTCCACTGAGACCCTCTGCCGGTGTTGCATAACAACTCCAATTCAAGTGTGTTTCCTCTGTAAGTTTATCGGTATAGTTCCTTATATGAGTAATTATCTGTATTCCTAAATTTCTTGAATCTTCATCCTGCCCATGATGTTTCCCGGTCAAAGCCACCAATGTTTCTGCAAGTCCAATAAAACCTATTGCCCAGGTGCCCTGTTTTAATATTGACTCTATGGAATCATTCTGACCTAGATTTTCAGCACCCTTCATAAGCTTTTGCCCAGCCACAAAGGGCAGATCTTTTACTTTTAATCTTTTTAAAATTCCATACCTGTGCATAAGAGACTGCCTTGAAAGCTCCAGTCTTTTATCGAGGAGTTCAAAAAATCTAGCAATGTTTCCCTTGGACATAATGCCAATTCGTGGCAAATTAACAGTAACAGGGGCTATATTTCCCCTTCCCTCTGGACCTGACTTTCCATTTACATTTGAACAGACATAGGTCCTGCATCCCATAGTGGCAGGTAAAATTCCCTTGTCATAGTACATCTTGTTAAAATCCGAATCCAAATTCATAAAAGTAGGGTTCATTCTCTTTGAAGCTACCCTGCATGCCAACTTAAAAAGATAGTAATAAGGATCTCCCTCATTCCCATTTACACCTTTTTTGACTCTGAATATTATATTGGGAAATATGGGCTGCTCCCCTTTACCCAAACCTTTTTCATATTCAAGAAGAAATATTTCACATACCAGAGCGGCATCTTTCGATCTAGGCACCCCTATATTTATGGAACTGAAGGGTACCTGGGAACCTGCCCTTGAATGCATTGTATTCAAGTTATATATTATTCCCTGCATTGCCTGATGTATACTTTTCCTAAGCTTTTGTTCCATATTTTCTTCTATCTTGCACTCATCTATTCCCACTGCCTTCAGATTATCAATTATTTCTCTCCTTGTGGGCTCAATAAAAACAGCCATGTCATTGTCAAAATCCGGATGGGACTGTCCACCAAACATGTCATTTTGTGATGATTGTAAAATTATACAGGATAACTCTGCAGCAGATTCTATTCTCTTAGGAGATCGTATATTACCATATCCTGTATTGAACCCGTTTAAAAGCATTTTTTTAGTTGGTATATGAAGACAATTTACAGTCAAATTATAAGAATCCAAGTCATGGTAATATATATCTCCATTTTCATGTGCTTTAGCCAAATACTTCGGCATGGTGGCTAAGTTGTGCCATTTATTGGATTCACTGGCTATTCTCAAAAGTTTTGCACTGAAATTGTTCCCCACATTGGCATTATCCCTGTCTGTCTGAATTCCTATTTTGCCGATGGCCTTCATAAGATCCGATTTTATTTCTCTTATATTATTTCTTTCTCTCCTGTAATTTGAATAGGATAATCCTATTTTAAGATATCCCCTTTTTACAAGTACTTCTTCAACTATATTCTGTATATCCTCCACATGTATCTCTTCTAAATTCAATTCTTCTATATGTTGGATAACTTTTTGAGTCAAATCAATAAATTCACTTTCTTTCAATTCATATCCTATCTCGTCAGAAGCTCCCTTTATTGCATTGGTGATCTTAATAGAATCAAAACCAACCTTTCTTCCATCTCTTTTCACAACATGTAGCATATATTAATCCTCCCACCCACTATATATTGTATTCATACCTGACTTATTATACTATGGCAAATAGGAAAAATCAATTTTAAAATTCTAAGAATAATAATCAAAATAATGATAAAACTAATAAAAATTTAATCTTTAGGAGGGAATTTATATGATTGGCAAAATAATAGACTTAAACGTAACAGACGCCCTTGTAAGTTTTAAGGATGGCTCAATTGCAGATATAAGCATTTCTCATCTACCTTACAGTGCTAAAATAGGAGACACTGTAAATATAAACCCTGATTCTATGTTTATGGCAAATGATAAACTCAAAAATACCTCTTTTATGAATATATTTTAACTTTATTTTACAGTATTTTAGGATTCAGAATAAATGAACATCATTCTGAATCCTAAAATTAATTTATGTGCTCTCCTCTATTCTACGGTAATAGCAGAAACCGGACAATTTTCCTCTGCTTCTTTTGCGGAATCTTTAGATTCTTCGGGAACCTCTCCCGAGATGGCAACCGCTTTCCCATCATCATCCATTTCAAAAACTTCAGGACATGTACTTGGACATAATCCGCAACTTATACAGACATCTTTATCAACTACTGCTTTCATAACATACTCCTGTTATTCGTAAACAGGATCTTCACTCCTTTCACCATAACTTGATACTATATATAAAATAAATTTTCATCTGTATTATTCCCGAAAAGCTGATCTATTATATCTATATTTAAATTATTTTAAAGCAACTTCAAAATTATTCAGCAGCTCATCGTACTCGGAACAATATTCTATGTAACGTTCTGCTCCGCCATTTTCCATACTTTCTACCAGCTCAGAATTTATAGGCATTTCTTCCAGCAGCTTCAACCCCAGATACTGAGCTTGTTCTTTAGCAGACTTTTTACTGAACAACCTTATATTTTCTCCACAGCTGCTGCATTTCACATAGGACATATTTTCTACTACACCTATAATATTTATATCCATCTCCTCTGCCATTATAACCACTTTTTTTACTATCATAGACACCATATCTTGAGGAGTAGAAACTATAACCACTCCCTCCAGTGGAAATTGCTGCATTATGGTAAGAGCTACATCTCCTGTACCCGGAGGCATATCTATAAGAAGATAATCCAGTTCCTCCCATTTTGTATCAGAATACATCTGCTTTAACACACCCGTTATCATAGGTCCTCTCCAGATAACAGGCTGTTCCTCTTTTTCTGTCAAAAGATTTAAAGATATCACTTTTATTCCCATGGAGGTTTCCACAGGTAAAAATTGTACTTCTTGTTCTCCGCCCACTTGAACTATATCTGCTCTTTTGTCATTTATTCCAAAGAACCTGGGCATAGATGGTCCTGTTATATCTCCATCAAGTACTCCTACTTTATAACCTGCATTTTTTAATTTTACAGCTAATATTCCTGTAACCGTAGATTTCCCAACCCCACCTTTTCCACTCATAACGCCTACTATATGTTTTATTCCGCCATACTTAGGCAATACAAAATTACACTCATTTTTATTTTTACCATTACATGCTGCTTTACTTGAACAGTTATCACAACTACTCATTTTTAACCACCTCTATAACTTTTGATATTCTCATCTTCTATTTACAATATATTGTTACTGCAAAAGATCCTTCTAAAAATTCTTTGGTTTATTTTTATATACTTTTATATTCCATCCAGCACCACTATAAGTATCATATATGTAGTAAATCTTTTCACTTTCATTTTTTGTATCCCAAAATGTAACAGTTGCCTTATATAATGTAGACTTATATCCTTCAGTTTTTATCGTAACCCATATATCATACTTATCCTTATTGTTATTGCCAATGGAAGCATTCTTAAATTTGTCATTCAAGTTTGACTTGAATTCCTCCACTTCCGTAGACAATATGAACCTAGCTCCATCTATATCATCATTAAGATTTATTCCTATCTTTTTATTTTTATCCTCACCTTGAAAATATTCATTCAAAGCACTCATTATAGAACCATAATAAACTTGTTTAAAATTATTTGGAGGCATTCTTATGTTCCAAAAGTTGTTTATTATATCGCTGTCTATTCTCTTCGATATAATAAAAACCTGGTTATTGCTGTATAGGTTACCTAGATCTTTTTTATCAAGTCCTACTATATAATTGAATTTGTGGACTTTATTATTTCCTTCATCTATCTCAAATATGTAATCCGGCTGCAGTAAAGATTTTTTAGATACTTTTTTTCCTGAAGACAATATATCATATAGATCTTTAATTGCACTTTGATCAGTAACTACAAACTTAAATCCCTGATCCCTTATATTTTGAATAACTATTTTATCAACTTTTCCTTCTCTTATGTACTCAAAGTCTGAATTTTTCAAACCAACCTTAACCTTAAGTTCATCTATCTTATTGCAGCCACTGAACAACATGACTGACATCAAAGTACCTAATATTAAAAATACACTTAATCCTTTTCTAGTGACCTGTCGCAATTTACTCACCTGCTATTAAATATTATGAATTTTTTAACGGGAGATCCCTTTTATCACTTATCAGTTGTATGGAAATCCCACTTATTCTTATGCTAAAAATCTATAAATATTATAACATACTTATAACAAAAAAATCCCCTTTCACGCAATTAAACCTGAAAGGGAGCAAATATATCCTGTCATCTATATTTCATAGTTTTCACAATGGTTTCAAATATAGTGGGCATATTTTCCTTAAAGTCTGTGTCCTTTACAAAAAAAGAAAATCTCAAAAATTGTCCCCCCTGCTTCATAAAATACTCTATACCCCTATAACTATCTCCAATTTCTTTCGTAATAGTGTATTCAAGCAAATACCCATTTGTTCCATTTATATCAATCTGTCTTATATTATAATCTTTGTATAAATTCTGCTTTTTAGATATAATCTCACTGTTTCGTAAGAATTCTTTCAAATTTCCCTTTAAATTCCATACCTGAACAAAACCATTTATCCTGCCATCTGCACTTTTAAAATCACTGTGATATACTATTTCATCCCCGAATACTTCCTGATTTCTGCAGCTCCAACTGGATGGCAATTCATATTTCAATCTGCCCTTCAATCCATTATACTGGGTTAAAGATTTTATATCATTTTGCATTAATGCTGTAAACTTTAATTTAACATCAAAATTTTTCTCAAGTCCAAAGAGAATTATCATAAGCCCTATTATAATTATGGTAACTCCAAGTTTTTTTTTGTTTATAGATACTACTTTAACAAAAGATGCCATAATATTATTTTCTCACAGGTATTACAACTGTATTTGTCCTAAAATCATAAAACATCAGCCAATACCCTGTTTTATTTTTGTCCTTTAAAGATATCCATGTAACAAACCCGGACTTACCTCCATAAGGTTGATCTCTTTTATCCCTGGTTCCCAGAATCCCATATATCAAATACTTTATTCTGCCTTTTTTATCATACTTATATCCTGTAAGATAGTGGCAGTGTTTTTTTATATACGGATAATATCCTATCATAGGATAATATACTAAAGCATATTTATTGTAATCATCCATATTATACATGTCTTCCATGGAGCTCACAGGTATCTTATACCACTTGCATCTCTTCAATTCTTTGCTTATGCTTTTAGTTTCCTTAAATCCACTCATAAGGTTGCTGAAAAAATCTCCCTTATGGCCTTCATGGTGATCTTCATATTTATTTGTAGTTTCTGACTTTTTACATTTACGGGTATTTTGCTCCGATTTTTTATAGGATTTATCGATAGGATTATTTACATATATTAAATTATCTTCTTCTACAGTTTCATGTTGTCTCTTATCTTCTGGAGTTTTATTCTCATCATTTTCTATTTCCTTCTTTTCATCTTTAAATTGGTCCTTTTCATCTTCTTCTTCATTTTTATCATCCCTGAAAGCTTCCTCGTTTTGCTCTTCCGGTTTACTGCATATATCTTCTACTTCTGGATCTTGCACAGGTATTTCGCTATCCGATTTTTCATTCTGTTTTCCTGACTCTTCATTTATGTTCTCTTCTTTTTCTTTATTGATCTTAGCTTTTTCTATGCTTTCCTCATATTTGTCAAATATACTCTTCTTATCTTCCTTCAGTTCAACAGTTTCGGGTTCTTCAACTTTCTTATCCTTTTCTCCCTTCGAACTCTTGCTTCTATCCTCCAATACGGCAAAATCTTTCCATTCAGGTATCTCTGTGCTTGCAAATCCACTCATCACAGATATTATGTTATTATCTAGTATTCTGACTATGGCAGCCCCTGACACCTTATCCATGGCTACACCACTGCCAGCCACATCGCTTACAGGATACTCATAACATATATCCGCTCTTCCATAATCATCTATGTTCATTTCACCTATTTTAATTATATTTTTTGCATCCTTTTTATTGCATATAAGTATCATATAATAGGGTGTTTTTTCTTTCTTCAAATTCTGTACATAATAGGATATTTTACACTTGTCATTTTTCATCTCCAATTTTGCATATCCTGAAGCAATTTTATCAGAAGCTAAAGAGTATCCTTTTTCGTCTTCCTGTAATATTATAAAGTATCTACTATAACTCTTTTTTTGAGCCAACTTCCTATACCTCCATATATTATATTCATTATAATATATGAAGTAACTTCCAAAAAGTGAACAAATAGTTTTAACTTCTATATAAAAATCATATTTTGCTGTTTACAGTTTTAGGGATATTTCATATATGCAGTCGGACAATTTTCCAAATTCCTCCAGTGATAATGTCTCCCCCCTTCTTTTAGGATCAATCTCTGCCATATTAAAGGCATTTTCCATATACACTTTAGGTATCTTCAATACTTTTACAGCATTCCACAATGTTTTCCTTCTCATATTAAAAGCACATCTTACAACTTTAAAAAATAGCTTTTCATCTTTAACTTTAACTCTGGGCTTATGTAACTTAATTAATTTTATAACTATAGAATTCACTTTAGGTCTTGGAATAAATGAAGAAGGGCTTACTTTTTTTATAAGCTCAACATCACAATAATATTGGACAAGTACGGACAATGCACCATATTCTTTGCAATTGGGTTTTGCTGCAATTCTTTCCCCCACTTCCTGCTGTATCATTATGGTAAAAGTCTTAAAATTGTAATGACTGTTCAATAGCTTTATAATAATAGGGGTGGTGAGATAATATGGAAGGTTTGCCACAACTTTTACACTGTCTGCATCACGTGCTATGCTGGAAAAGTCCATCTTCAGTACATCCATATGTATCAATTGAAAATTTGTAAACTCTTTCAATTCCCTCTTCAAAATAGGAATTAAATCCCTGTCAACTTCAATGGCAATCACCAGTTTTGCGTTCTTTAAAAGTTCTCGTGTTAAAGTTCCAACTCCCGGACCTATTTCTACAATTACATCCTCCTTATCTATTTCTGCACTATCTACTATTTCCTGAAGTACTGATGTATCTATTAAGAAATTCTGCCCTAGTGACTTGGAAAATTTAAAACCATATTTTCTTACTATATCTTCCGTAGATAAATTATTCATACTATCTCACCTTGTTTATCCTTTTATTTATTTTATCAACAGCTATCTTAAATTCTTCTTTTGTTATTCCATAATTATTTAACCTGAACAAAAACTGTGAAGTATTGCAATATCCTATACCCAGTTCCTTTCCCAAAGTATCTCTCCTATCTTTAGAATCAGGTTTTCCGGTGAGCCCAAAAAACACCATATCATTTATATCGAATTCTTTCCGCTTTTCTTTTATCTCACATTTTGCATTTTTCAAAGCATCTATTATAGTCTCTGGGAGCGCATTTTCCACTCCTATATCTCCATTTTTAATTCCATCTTTTTGAGATATATACGCATGCTTTATGCCTTTAACTCTTTTTGATATTATTTTTCTTATTTTTTCTCCTGCAAAATCCGGATCGGTGAGTATTATAACTCCTTGTCTTTTCTGTGCTTCCTTTATTCTGTCTATAACCTTCCTATTTATTCCAAACCCTCCTACAGCTATAAGTTCCGCATCTACAGCCCTTTTAACCGCTGCTATATCATCCTTTCCTTCAACTACTATGACTTCTTTAATCATAAACTTCCTCCTCTAACGGCCCTCGATTAGTTCCATATAAATTATACAAATCAAAGAAAAAATAGGAGCACCTGCTCCTACCCAATTACATAAACATTCACCCATTTTACGCCCCAGTTATTGGCTTCTGATCCTGAATTGAAAAACAAATCCACTCTATTACCTTTAATAGCACCTCCTGTATCTTCAGCTATGGCATAACCATAACCTTCCACATAGAGCTTTGTACCAAGTGGTATTACTCTAGGATCAACTGCTATAGAACTATAATTTCCAGTATTTCTCCTCGCAACGGTGCCTGAAGCAGTTATGCCAAATGCCGGATCTCCAGGTCTCTTGCCTGTACTTTGATAATCTGCAGTATATGCAGTTGCTCTCATTTTAATAGATTGGGCATAATTAAGGCTTCCACCCCTGGAAAGGTTTCCGCTTGTCAATGTACCTACAGCCACCACTTTTTGAACAGGTTTCCTTTTTATAATTTCTTTTACTATTTTTCTTGAAACCTCTTTGCCGTCTTCATATATTATTCTGGTTACAGTTTCCTTCTCACCTTTTTGTCCTTCTTGTAAAAGCTTTCTAGTTCCATATTTAATTTGTGTATCCTGTCTTAAAACCGTCTCATATTCTATAGGTCTGCTTTCCTTCACATTTTTGACTTTAACCCTGGTTACCACTATTTTCATTCCTTTTTTGACTGAATGATTTTTGGATGGATATACTTTATCCAAAGTTGAAGTCTTGATATTTTCACTTTTTAGCAAATTTCTTACATTATCTTCTGCAGATTTTATATTAAATTTTTTGCCATCAACTGCTACTTCAACTTCTACTGCCCTCATAACTGTTATTTTATCATTATCTTTAATCTTACTATCCAGACTAGGTTTTACCTTATCCTTTGGTCCTACCTTAACTCCATTATCAACTAAAATCTTTCCGCAAGTACTGCTGAATACCACAGTCTTTATATTTTTACCATCTACTGAAATTGTCACAGTTTTTTTTACACTAAACATCACTAAAATCAAAATAACTAAACTTACAGACACAACAAATTCTATCTTGGGACCATGGGGAAAATATTTCTCTAAGCAAGTCTTAAATCTCTCCACCATAAAAATACCTCCTCCGGGCAAAAGTGACATACCCACTATTATAAATGGGATCTAATTTTATGTCAAATATCACCCTCTATAAACTGTTTCTCAAAATACTAATGCATACTTATGCATAAAATTTATAAATAAAATATTTATTTATGATTGCAGTATTATAAAAGTAATTCATATTTTAAAATCAGTCATATAGTTTTTGTTTGAAATACAGTTTTTTATTTTTAGGTGGTCTTAATATAGCCTATGTCGCATCTGAAACTTTAATTACTAAAGCGGCAAATTAAATTGAAAATTATAACATCTCTTTCCTATTTTACACTATTATTCCAAATCAAGCAAGCATTTTATATTTGAAATCGTTGCTTTACTTATATTATCTATGCTTAATCCTTTTATTTCAGCTATTTTGCCTATAATTGACTGTATATACTCGGATCTATTTCTCTTTCCCCTAAAGGGAACTGGAGTCATATAAGGACAATCTGTCTCCACTAAAATCCTATCAAGAGGTACTTCTTTTGCTACATTTATTACTTTTTTCGCATTTTTAAAAGTAACCACTCCTGTAAATCCTATATAATATCCCAGCTTCAAACATTCCCTCGCAAATTCAACACTTCCTGAAAAACAATGAATCTCACCGATAACATCTTTAAATTGCTTTATTATATTCAGAGTATCCTCATGAGCTTCCCTGTCATGTATGATTACAGGTAAATTTAACTCTTGTGCCAATTCCATCTGTTTTATAAATACAGATTTTTGTACATTCTTTGATGGATTTTCCTCATAATGATAATCAAGCCCTATTTCTCCTATAGCTCTAACTTTTTTACTTTTAGTCAACTCTTTTAGTTCTTTTAATGTGTTGCAGTCACATTTATCCGCATACTCTGGATGTATTCCAACTGCTGCATAAAATATACGATGCTTTTCTGCCAATTTAACAGAAACCCTAGAACCTTCCATAGAAGAACCGCAATTTAGTACTCCTACTATATTATTGTTTTTCAATTCTTCTATTATTTTTTCTCTATCTTTATCAAATTGTTCATCATCATAATGTGCATGTGCATCGAAAATGTCTATGGCCATGTTTGCACCCCTTTCAATTAAAATATATGCTCAATCTCAATTACAGCAAAATACTATCAAAATCATACGTCTTTTGATAGTATTTTGCTTTCTCATTTTAACTTATTGTACTGCCCGTAGGCAGTTCTCCTGATACTGATACCGTAAATAACTTACTTCCATCATCTGAAGCTGCAGATAATATCATTCCTTGTGAAATTTCACCCTTTAATTTTATGGGTTTTAAATTTGCCACTATTACTACATATTTCCCAACAAGTTCTTCAGGTTTATAATACTTAGCTATACCCGAAATTATCTGTCTTTTTTCTTCTCCCAGCTCCAGCTGAAACTTAAGCAATTTATTTGTTCCCTTTATGGGCTCACATTCCAATACTTTTGCCAATCTCAAATCAAGTTTTTCAAAATCATCCATCGTTATTTCTTCTTTAATGGGTTTTATTTTAACTGCTTTTAATGCCTTTTGCTGTTCCTTCAATTTGTTCAGTTCTTCCAATTTTTTATCTAAATCTATTCTAGGGAACAAAATCTCTCCCTTATTTATCCTAGTTCCTGCTTTAGTGCCATCAAAAGAAGCTATACTATCCCAGGATACAATATCCGCATTAAGCTGTTTATACATCTTCTCACTGGTTTCGGGCAGGTATGGTGAAATACAGACTGCTATTATTCTCAAGGATTCAGAGAGATTATAAAGTACTGTTCCCAGCCTATCTTTTTTATCTGCATCCTTACCTAATATCCAGGGTGTAGTTTTGTCTATATATTTATTGGCCGCATTTATAAGTTCCCATATACTGTCCAATGCCTCGGGTATCCTAAGATTATCCATATTTTTTTCAACTTTTTTAGGTGTATCCAGTGCTATGTCTATAAGATTATTGTCCACATCTTCTCTTCCCGACGGTGCCGGTATTACTCCATCAAAATATTTTTCTATCATGGTACAAGTCCTGGATAGAAGATTTCCCAAATCATTAGCTAAATCCGAATTGATCTTCTTTATAAATATTTCATTGTTGAACAATCCATCAGAACCAAATGGAATTTCTCTGAGAAGATAATATCTGACAGCATCTGTGCCAAAATTATTTACTAAAACTACAGGATCCACCACATTTCCCTTGGACTTAGACATTTTTCCTCCATTTACCAGAAGCCATCCATGTCCAAATACCTTTTTAGGAATAGGTTCCCCCAGTGCCATAAGCATTATAGGCCAGTATATAGTGTGAAACCTCAGTATATCCTTTCCTACCAGGTGCACGTCTGCTGGCCAGTATTTCTTATATAATTCTTGATTTTCACTTCCGTAACCCAATGCAGTTATGTAGTTTGCCAGTGCATCTATCCACACATATATTACATGTTTTTTATCAAAAGTTACAGGTACACCCCAATCAAAAGATGTTCTTGAAACACATAGATCCTGAAGTCCCGGTTTTAAAAAATTATTTATCATTTCATTTTTTCTGGACTCTGGCTGTATAAAATCCGGGTGGCTTTCAATATAATCTATAAGCCTTGGAGCATATTTTGACATTTTAAAAAAATATGCTTCTTCACTTGCCTTTTCTACAGCTCTTCCGCAATCAGGACATTTTCCATCCACCAATTGGGTTTCAGTCCAAAAGGATTCACAGGGAGTACAGTACCATCCTTCATAATTTCCCTTATATATGTCTCCCTGATCATATAATCTTTTGAATATTTTTTGAACTGCTTTTACATGATAATCCTCTGTAGTCCTTATAAATTTATCATAGTTGATATTCATCATTTTCCACAGTTTTTTGATCCCAGCCACTATTTCATCCACATATTCCTTGGGGCTGACTCCTTTGGCTTCTGCCAATCTTTGAATCTTCTGCCCATGTTCATCAGTACCTGTTAAAAGCATAACATCATACCCGGTAAGTCTTTTAAATCTGGCAAGGGCATCTGCCGCTACAGTAGTATAGGTATTTCCTATATGAAGCTTTGCGGATGGATAATAAATAGGTGTAGTGATATAATAAGTTTTTCTGGTCATATTTTTCTCTCCTTTTTCTTGATTTTAACATTAAAATGAATTATATTTTATGGAATATAAATTAATGAAAAAGCCTCTATATGAAGAAAACTCTTCATATAGAGGCGAAAATACGCTTTACCACTCTATTTCATTTTTATTTTACAATAAAAACCTCATCAGGTAACTCAAAATTTTGAACATCGAAATTATTTATTACCTTGCACTGTAACGGTTGCTGCCGTGCCATTCTACTTATAATTCAAATGACTTACTCTGGAGCCATGTTCATAAGCAATTTATTTTCGACTTTCACCAAATTATCGACTCTCTTTTCACAAATTCACTTACTACTCTTTCCTTCATCGCATTTAACAATATAATATTCCATATATTTTTAGCTGTCAACATTTTTTACTTGAAAATTTTCTTCATATTTTGCCTTTATGTTTTTTAAGTCTTCCCAAAATACAGCTTTTTTATTCTCATCCCTAAGCACTGCAGATGGATGAAAAGTAGCCGTCATATAAAATCCTTTTCTCTCCACCCATTTACCCCTGTCTCTTGTAATCCTCCAATCTTTTCCCAGTATACAGTTCATTGCAGTAGCTCCAAGACAGACAATTATTTTAGGTCTTACCAGTGCCACCTGATTCCTCAAATATGGAATACATGCCTCTTCCTCATGTCCATAAGGTGTCCTGTTGTTTTCCGGCCTGCACTTGCAAATATTACATATGTAATAGTCGTCTTTTCTATATAAACCTATAGATTCCAGGGCTTTTGTCAAAAGCTGTCCGGCCCTTCCTACAAAAGGCAGCCCGGTCTTATCCTCATCTGCACCAGGTGCCTCTCCTATAAACATGATCTTTCCCCTGGGATTACCATCCCCAAAAACCATATTTGTTCTGTTGTCACCTAAACCACATTTATGGCAATTTACACATTCTTCATATAGTTCTCTCCATTTAAGCAATTTAAATCACTCCAAACTATATCTATCAATTATATAATATATTATACAACTAATATGATTTTATAGAAACACTCCATTAAAACATAATTCTGGTTATTGTAACTGCAGCTATGATGGAAGCTATATCAGCCATTACAGCAGCCCAAAGTGTGTGCCTTATTTTCTTTATACCTACTGCTCCAAAATAGACTGTGATGGTATAAAATATAGTTTCCGTAGAACCCATAATTATAGAAGACACCCTGCCTATGTAGCTATCCGGTCCAAATTCTTTTAAGGTTTCAGCAAATATCCCAAGAGCACCGCTTCCTGATAACGGCTTTATAAGTACCAAAGGTACCACTTCTGGAGGAAGTCCTATGATTTTAACCACGGGCTTTACAACTGCTATAAAATAATCCAGAGCTCTAGACTCTCTGAACACTGCCACTGCTATTATCATGGCCAGTAAATATGGAAATATCCTAATACATATTATTATACCTTCTTTGGCTCCTTCCACAAAACATTCATATACCTTGACTCCCTTAAATACTCCATATGAAACTACTGTAAATATTATAATGGGTATTATTGCTTTTATTATGTAATCCAAATTATCCTCCCCTTTCTTCAGAAATATTTTTCCATTATCTTGCAACATATCACTCCTACTGCCGCTGCCACCGCAGTTGCTATTACCCCGGGTATTATAGTTTCTGCAGGGTTCTTTGAACCCACCGCAGCTCTTATAGAGATAACCGTAGTAGGTATAAATTGTATGCAGGCTGCGTTCAGTACTAAAAACAAAGCCATATCGTCACTTGCTTCACTTCTTTTCTTATTAAGGTTGTTAAGCTTTTCCATAGCCTTTATACCAAATGGTGTAGCCGCATTAGACAGTCCCATCATATTTGCAGTTAAATTCATGACTATTGCCCCCATGGTCTTTTCATCTTCTGCTGCTTTTTTAAACAATATTTTTAAAATAGGTCTCATAATCTTAGCTATTTTATCCGTAAGTCCACTTTTTTCCGCTATTTTCATCACTCCACACCAAAGACACATTATACCCAACAAGCTTATAGCAAGTTTTACTGTTGAATCCGAGGATGAAATAATAGCCTTCGATATTTCTTCCCCTTTTCCGCCCAATATGCCAAAACATATTCCAAAACACAAGATGAAAAACCATATGATATTGATCAAAATAACTCACCCCCGATTTTCAAATAAATATTGTATGCCGATATTTTCTATATAGTTAATATATGACAGTTCAAATATATATAAGCCTATTTATTCAAACAGGTTCACAGCTTCAAATATGCATTCTTCATGTTGCCGCTGAATTCCGCCCAAAAGTATTTTTCTGCTATTGAAAATACTTTTTAAGAGTGCTACCATTTATGTTGTGATAATTTTTTGTTGGAGGTTAATAATGACCATTAGAGATATAATGAAATATATAGAAAGCGAATATTCAGTTATAAATGATACTCCTTGTGAAATATGCGGTGGAGACTACATAGCTAAGGATTCAGATATAGTTGTGATCAATGGTATCCCCTATGATATATGTGACTGCATTTGTTCTGAATGCGGTCATGAAAAAACATTTCAATTTTGCGCCCCCTTCGCAGAAGATACAGGTACAACCAGTATAAAAAATATGTTGAATTGATAAAAAAATTTTTAATAAAAAACAGTCTTAAAACAGGAATCAATTCCCGTTTCAAGACTGTTTTATTCATTTGATATGATTTAAACCTATTTTTTAAATCGTGGTATTTCAAACTCCAGAACAGTATCAGCACCCGATGATACCTCCTGTATGGATTTTATTATATTGGATATCTGTTTATATGCCCAGGCTATGTCCGTAGCATACTGATGCTGTGCCGGATTAGTAGGGTTCCATCTCATTTTATACAGTGTATCCTGACTCCCTGACGGATTATTTATGTATTGCTCCGATATCCACTTTGCTCCTCCATCTATAGCTTCTTCCGGTGTAAACCACCCATTTTCATAAGCTTTTTCAGTTCCTTTAACCACAGGATCCTCATCTACAGCTCCTATACCAAAAAAATTGTATACAGGCTTACCATAAAGGTAATTGCCATCGCTGTCGAGGGCTCCACCATTAGCCAGTTGAGAAGTTCCATATCCTGTTTCCAGCATTGCATGAGAAACAAGATAGCATACATTTATATTATATTTTTTGGCGGCATCTAAAAATGCCTGTCCCTTTCCCTCAAAAATTTTTTTCCCTTCTAAAAAACTATTCAGACTATCTTCAGTAAGTCCTTCTGAGTAAGTAAGCTTTAAAAACTGATATCTTCCATAATAATCTATAAAATTATCTGGATTTGTATAATATTTTATCTGATTTTTGGATGCAGCATTATTCATTATGGTATTTTCCACAAAAACCGGTTTGCTGCTGGAATTAAGCTGAGTATTTACCATCTGATCCAGAGTCGTATCATAATCAGTATACGTATTGCCACTTGAACTTAAACTTTCTACACATCTAAAATAATCTATAAAATAATTGTCATACTCCGTATTCTCATCTTTATGAGCTCCCGAAACCCCTGTTCTTTTCACATAAATAATTGCTTTGTACTCCTGTCCATTGGTACCCGAACTCAATGTTTTTACAGCTGTAACTTTTCCATCTACAGCACTGGTATATCCATCCGTCAATTCCGTATAATCATTTTGTTGTTCCCCTTTTACAAAAATTCTATATTGAATGTTTGTCCAATTATTACAATTCAGAAAAAAGCCCTGTTTTTGAGATGACAAAAGCGGTGTGTACTCAAACTCATTGGAACTTATGCTGGGAAGATCGGAATAGTTTGTCCCATCTGAATAATTGTTTACCGTGGTAAATTCCATATGTACAGGACTGCGCAGTTTCTCCCCCAAAGCTGATTCCACCTCATCACTTATAAAGAGATTATATTTTTCTCCTGGATCATATCCCCCTGTCTTAGGACTTATTATTGCAGTAGTAGAATCACTGCTCAGGCTCACTATCACAGGTACCTGAATATTATTTTCATCTGTAATGGATATATTAGTATTATTTACAGTGCTTGGTTTCAGTTCACTATTAAATTTAACAGTCCACTCTTTATTGACATCAATATCTACTCTAGGTGCATCCAGAGAAGATTGTGCTAATACCTTAAATTGAAAAAACGCCATTAAAAAAATTGCTGCCAAAATAATGGACTTTACTTCTTTTCTACTAATCAAATTTTTACACCCCCCAAAATAATATATCATTCTTTTCATTGTAAAAGTTTTTTAGTTTCACATTTCATCACAAATTACATGCAAGCTCAATTTGAACTATTGTAGTTATCATTTGTAAGTCGTCTCTGAAATTCGTCAATATCATGATTGGCACTTACATATACTCTATCCAGTGTATACAATCCTTCATCTTTGTTAGCCCAACCTGCTGCTGCCGTAAAAGCCAATTTATATCCAGCAGCCTTTGAAGCTTTTAAAGTGTCCTGATTCCACCTCCCATAGGGATATGCAATGTAATCAACTTTTTTACCCAATAACTTTTCCAAAGAATCCTTAGAATTTTTTAATGTAGTCAACTGCTCACTATAAGATAATTCATCTAATTTATCATGATTTACAGTATGGCTTTCCACCTCTATTCCATAGTTCTCCATTTCCTTCAACTGACTGGAAGTTAAAAAATTTTTTTCATTGTCAATACTGCTTGTAATCATAAATATGGTAGCTTTAAGCCCAAATTCTTTTAATATTGGAAAAGCGTTTTCATAATTATCGCTATAACCATCATCAAAAGTTATAAGCACAGATTTATCTGGTATAGGTTTATTGTAAATTAGAAATTCATAGAACTCATCCATGGTAAGAGCAGTATATCCATTTTCCTTCAAGTATTTTATCTGTTCTCTAAACTTTTCCTTTGGAATCCTCAATTCATTTCCCTTTTCATAACCTATGGAATGATAATATAATACTGGAACAGACTGGGTATTGTATTTTAAATTTTCTCCTGTAAATGTTCTGCCCTTAGCTGTATTCAATTGATTACCATTTTTATTTATATCTTCTTTTTTAGTGTGGTTCACCTTCAAATTTATTTGATCATGATTTTTTCCCTCACGATTCACATTATAATTTTTAATTCTATATATACCATAGGACACAGCCACAATAAAAAATATTAAGGCCACCGTAATCAATGCTTTTTTATGTATCATCTTCTTCACTTTCCCCGCACATATTAATTTAATGTGTTACATTTCCATTTTATAATAAAGCTATCATATAAGGTAATTTAATATTACATCTATATATTCTACCATTTATTAT
>NZ_PVXP01000060.1 GCF_002995845.1 Clostridium luticellarii
ATTATTTATTTACGAATATTTTGAATAATGTATAATAGATATGAAGGAAAATACATTTTTCTTAATTAAGTGATTCTTAGGTTCAGATGGAGTTTGCTTATAAGAAATACTTTTTCTCCACCTGAACCTTATTAACAGTATTCTTAGTGCTTTTAGCATTTAGAATACGTATCCTTTAGGAAAGAACTTGTCCGATGGCTGCCAGTTGTAAAACCTTCCAGTTTTACAACATGGCAGGTTAAGAACTGTTACGCCCCTGCATTGGCTCTTCTAAGGTTCTTGAAAAAGATTTTTCTCATAAGCAAGATCATTGCGAACCTAAGAATTACCTTATCCAGGCGCGTAGCAGTGCTTATCTCCCACTTTGAGAAAACAGATGTCCCAAATTCTTTGATTTGGTGACAGTCGCTTTCACAGAGTGCGTGGAAGTATTAGCAATGGTAGCTTTTGGATAAATAATTTTCTAATCTTAAATTACCCTAAAGTTTATTTAATTACTGAGGAGGAATACTATGTATGAGTAAACAAGATGCATTAAATGAAAATCTAGAACGTGGTCTGGAAGAACGACATATTCAGCTGATAGCCCTGGGAGGTGCAATTGGTGTAGGATTATTTCTTGGTTCTGCCACTGCTATTCAAACAGCTGGACCTGCAATCCTTCTGATTTATACCATAGCTGGACTTGCTATGTTCATTATCATGAGAGCCTTGGGTGAGCTGGCAACTTCATATCCGGTTTCTGGTTCCTTCAGCGCTTATGCCAATGAATTCATAGGACCTATGGCAGGGTATCTAACTGGTTGGACCTATTGGTTCATGTGGGTGGTAACCTGTATGGCTGAAATTACAGCAGTAGGTGTATACGTTAAATTCTGGATTCCAACCATGCCTCAATGGATACCTGCTCTTGCAGCCCTTGTCATAATGACATGTGTGAATTTGATAGCAGTAAAGGCCTATGGTGAATTTGAATTTTGGTTTGCACTGATTAAAGTGGTTACAATTATCATAATGATCGGATTAGGTGTACTTATGATTGTGTTCGGCCTGGGAAACGGAGGAAAACCTATAGGTATTTCAAATCTGTGGTCCCATGGAGGATTTTTCCCTAAAGGTGTCTGGGGTCCTATGCTTTCTGTAGTAATGGTCATGTTTGCCTATCTCGGAACAGAGCTTATAGGTGTTACAGCTGGTGAGGCAAAGAACCCCGAGAAAACGATACCATCTGCCATCAACAAAGTATTTTGGAGAATATTGGTGTTTTACGTGGGAGCACTTTTTGTAATAATGTCCCTTTATCCCTGGAACAGCCTTGGCACCATAGGAAGTCCTTTTGTTTTGACTTTCAGCAAGCTTGGAATTTCAGCAGCAGCAGGGATT
The DNA here is from genome assembly GCF_002995845.1 of Clostridium luticellarii. Taxonomy (GTDB): domain Bacteria; phylum Bacillota; class Clostridia; order Clostridiales; family Clostridiaceae; genus Clostridium_B; species Clostridium_B luticellarii. Next base: position 1,384 of record NZ_PVXP01000060.1, read on the forward strand.
ATAAATTTTGTGGTATTGACTGCAGCCTTATCCTCCTGCAACAGCGGTATTTTTAGTACCGGACGTATGCTCTATAATCTCTCTCTGCAGGGAACTGCACCAAAAATATTTGGCAAGCTTGGAAAAACTCATGTTCCAACTGCAGGCATTGTAATTTCTGCATTTTTTCTTTTAATTGGAGTTGTCCTTAACTATTTAGTTCCAGGGAAAGTATTCACTTATGTAACCAGTGTTGCAACATTTGGTGCAATTTGGGTCTGGGGAATAATTCTAGTTGCCCAGATGAAATTCCGAAAAAGGCTCACTTCTGAAGAAGTAAAAAAACTTCATTTTCCAATGTTCGGATATCCTTATCTTAATTGGACCACTTTAGCTTTTTTAGCTTTTGTAGTTGTAATGATGTTCTTTAATAAGGATACTTTAATAGCACTTGTCGTAGCACCAATCTGGTTTGCACTTTTAATAGGCTGTTATTATATATTTGGCTTAAATAAAAAGAAAGTTGTATCCGAACAACTGAATACTGGAAAACCCGGCTTTAAAGGATCGGATTCCGATGGGGAAATTCTTGGAAAATAAAATTTTTCACACTTCTCTGATTATTTTATTGTAACAATATAATTTACAAATTTTTATCAATGTAGTACAATAAACTTAAAATATTATAGTTTATGGGGGTGCTCTAATAGAGCTGAGAAGAGATATTCCTCTAACCCTTTGAACCTGATCCAGGTAAAACTGGCGTAGGGAAGTAATCTACATGAATTCTGATTTTTATCATAGATGTATGCTTTCCAGCATGCATCTTTTTGTATAGGAGTGTTATCATATGAAAAAAGTATTGACAATTGCAGGTTCCGACAGCTCAGGCGGAGCAGGAATACAGGCTGATTTAAAAACCATGAGCGCTCTTGGCGTATATGGAATGAGTGTAATTACTGCTGTCACGGCGCAAAATACCATGGGTGTACAGGATGTAATGGATGTAACTCCTGAAATTGTAGAAGCACAGATAAGATCTATATTCGATGACATCGAAATAGATGCCGTAAAGATCGGAATGGTTTCAAACAGTAAAACCATAGCCGTTATAAAAAAGCTTTTAACAGAATACAAAGCTAAAAACATAGTACTCGATCCGGTAATGATATCAAAAAGCGGCTATTCCCTTTTAAAACCTGAAGCTGAAACAGCTATAAAAAATATGGTAGGCATTGCCGACGTCATAACTCCTAATATACCTGAAGCGCAGGTATTAACCTCACTAAAAATTGAAAACGAAATGGATATGGAAAAATCAGCTTTTAAAATAAAAGAACTTGGTGCAAAAAATGTATTGGTAAAAGGTGGGCACAGAGATAAAGACGCGGACGACATTTTACTGTACAACAATAAAATAATCACTCTAAAGGGCCGCAGGATAAATACTAAGAATACTCATGGAACGGGATGTACCATATCTTCTGCCATAGCCTCTTATCTTGCTAAAGGCTATCCAGTAGACAGGGCCGTTTCCCTGTCAAAGCAGTACATCACTAAAGCAATAGAAAATTCATTTTCCATAGGTCATGGTGTGGGACCTGTAGGACATTTTATCGAAGTATATAAAAAAGCTGATATACCTTTTTAACAGGGTTAATTATTTTAAAATCTAGAGGGGGTTAAGAATTGAACAATTCAAATTTACAAAAAGCAGCAGAAATATTAGGGGAAGTCAGAGAAAAGGCTCCTCTTGTTCACTGCATTACCAACTACGTTACCATAAATGACTGTGCAAATATTCTTTTATCCTATGGTGCTTCACCCGCCATGTGTGAAGCTTATGATGAAGTTTTTGATTTTGTCAAATTGTCTTCTGCCTTATACATTAATTTAGGAACTTTCGTCAAAGAACAGGAACAAGCTGCAATTTTGGCCAGTACTTCTGCAAAGATCCACAATGTTCCTGTAGTATTAGATCCGGTGGCTTGTGCTGCTGTACCCAAAAAAATTCAGATTATAAACAGAATATTTCAGGTTGGAAAAATTGATGTTATAAAAGGCAACATAGGAGAAATCAAATTTTTAGCTGGACAATCTTCTAATGTAAAAGGGGTTGATTCATTAGATAATGGAGAAGGCGCTTTAGAATCATGTATAGCCCTGTCCCATAAGTATAATTGTGTAGTTGCCGCTACAGGCGAAAAGGATTTTATAACAGATGGAAAAAACAGCGCCATAATTGAAAATGGTACAAAAATGCTCACCAAAGTTACTGGAGCCGGCTGTATGCTGGGAGCCCTCTGTGGTGCTACCTGCGGAGCTGACCAGGATAAATTCACAGCTACTGTAACTGCTATACTTTCAATGAATATAGCTGGTGAAGAAGCTTTTAAAAAAGCCACCTCACCCGGGAGTTTCAGGGTCAAACTCATAGACTGTATATATGAGCTGAGCGAAGAAAAATTAAGGGAGGGTACTAAAATAACATGGAAATAGATTATAGTCTGTATCTGGTTACAGACAGAGGCTTTTTAAAAAATATCAGTTTATCAAAGGCTGTAGAAGATGCAATTCTAGGCGGTGTCACTTTAGTCCAGCTGAGAGAAAAAAATATCTCTACAAGAGAATTTTACAAACTGGCGCTGGAGATAAAAGAAGTTACACATCACTATAATATTCCCTTCATAATAAATGATAGGTTGGATATAGCTCAGGCTGTAGATGCTGACGGCGTACACCTTGGACAAAGTGACATGCCTTTGACTGCGGCCAGAAGGATATTGGGCAAAAACAAAATAATAGGAATATCTGCAGGCACTGTAGAAGAGGCTGTAGATGCGGAAAAAAACAGTGCGGATTATGTTGGAATAGGAACTGTCTTTTTTACCGGAACCAAAAAAGACATAGATACACCTATAGGTGTGGGAGGCGTTCGCAGAATCTACAATAGTATAAACATACCTGCTGTTGCCATAGGTGGAATAAGCCAGGATAATTTCAAAGATGTATTGTCCACGGGAGTCGATGGAATCTCCGTAATATCTGCAATTTTAGGAAAAGAGGACATAAAATCTGCTGCCAGAAACCTTAAAATGTCATAGACCAAAATCAAAATAATGGTGTACTGAACGAACTCTGTTTTACATATTTCGTTCAGTATTTTTTTATTTATATATGCAATTATCCCTTATTTGAATTTTATCAGTTTACAAATTTATCATGTTAAATTATAATATCTATGGGAGATACAAAGTATAAGGGAGGTAATAAAATGAAAAAAAAGCTGGGCATTTTAATTATTGCAGTATTCCTGCTGTCAGCGATGCTTTCAGGCTGTGGACAATCTCAAAAATCCGACAATTCCTGGAATGATATAAAATCAAAGGGTGAATTTGTAGTTGGTCTGGATGACAGTTTCCCTCCAATGGGATTTAGGGACGAAAAAGGACAAATAGTTGGCTTTGACATAGATATGGCCAGGGCGGCTGCAAAAAAAATGGGAGTAAATGTAGTATTCAAACCAGTACAATGGGACGGTATTATTTTAAGCTTGAATAACAAGGACATAGATGTTATATGGAATGGATTGACTATAACAGAGGATAGGAAAAAACAAATAGACTTTTCAAAAGTATATCTGCAAAACAAGCAGATAATTGTAGTTAAAAATAATTCAGATATAAAAAATAAAAAAGATCTAGCAGGTAAAACCGTAGGTCTTCAGCTTGGAAGCAGCAGTGAAAACGCATTAAACGCAGATACTGCCACTTCAAAGTCTCTAAAGGATATAAGAAAATATTCAAACAACACTGAAGCTCTGCTGGACTTGAACCAGGGTCGTATAGATGCCGTAGTAGTAGATGAGGTTGTGGGAAGGTACTATCTTCAGAAAAAAGCTGGATTATATAAAATACTTGACGATAATTTTGGAAAAGAGGACTACGGTGTGGGTATAAGAAAAACCGACTCAAGTTTTAAGGCCAAATTAAACGAGGCACTTGATTCCATCAAAAAAGACGGAACTGCGGATAAAATATCACAAAAGTGGTTTAATAAAGACATAATTGCAAAATAATGGGTTAGGATGTGATTCAATTGGCTAGTCTTATGGATGTTACAATGTTTATATTGAAGGGAAGTTTAATAACTGCAGAGCTGTTTTTTATAACTGCTGTATTTTCCGTACCTTTGGGATGTATGGTGGCAATAGGTAAAATATCTAAAATCAAACCATTGAGAGCCCTTCTAGGTTTATACACCTGGGCTTTTAGGGGAACACCTCTGCTCTTACAGTTATTTTTTGCTTATTTTGGTCTTCCTGTAATCGGCATAAGATTATCTCCTCTATCTGCTGCCGGCCTCGCTTTTACTATAAACTACGCCGCATATTTGGCGGAAATATTCAGAGGCGGCATTGAATCCATAGACAAAGGTCAATATGAAGCTGCCAAGGTTCTGGGAATGAATTACTATCAGACTATGACAAAAATAATAATTCCACAAACTGCCCGGAATGTGCTTCCTCCAGTTTGTAATGAAAGCATAAATTTGATAAAGGATTCAGCCTTAGTTGCAACTATAGGAGTTGGAGATCTTTTAAGAGCAGCAAAGGAAGTGGTAACCCGTGACTTTACCATTACTCCCTTTATAATAGCTGCCGTAATATATCTGATCATAACTTCAGTGCTGGTAATTGCTTTCAGGCATCTGGAAAAAAAGTATTCCATTGATTAGACTTTTATCCGAACGCTACCATTGCTAACACTCCCAGCGCACTCTGTGAAAGTGACTGTCACCAAATCAAAGATTTGGGGCATCTGCTTTTCTCAAAGTGGGAGATAATCACTGCTACGCGTCTGGATAAGTTCTGCTAAGGTTCAGGTGGAGAAAAGTATTCCTTATAAGCAAACTCCATCTGAACCTAAGAATCACTTGATAATTATAAACCATGCTTTTATCTACTGCTGATATAGCGTGGTTTATCTTTTTCTCCATGACAATTTTCATTTTCCAGACATTCTTTTAAACATTCCTCTATTATATCCATGGTTATCTTAAATTCATTTCTATCTTTCATACATACACCTTCCCTAAAAGTGCTATCCTCTTTATTGAATATAATATTACAAATTTTAAAAAGAGTTACTATAATTCTTCTCGGTTATCTGAGCTATTTTGACTATAATCTGCACTGCTTTTTCCATGGCAAAGGTCGGTATATACTCGAATTTGCCGTGAAAATTATGGCCTCCTGTAAATATGTTGGGAGTCGGAAGTCCCATGAAGGACAGCCGTGCACCATCGGTGCCGCCTCTAATAGGTACAATTTTAGGTTCTACTCCAGATTCCCTCATGGCCTGGGAAGCTATATCAACTATATATTTTACAGGTTCTATTTTCTCCTTCATATTTTTATACTGTTCTGTTACCTCAGCTTTTATAACTTCTCTATCATATTTCCTATTGATTTTACTGACACAATTCTTTATAAAATTTTTTCTCTTCTCAAATTTCTTCTGTGAAAAATCTCTTATGATATAGTTGAGTGTAGTTCTATCAACATCACCCTTCATTGAGACAATATGATAAAATCCATCATATCCGGATGTAGCTGCCGGAATTTCACTTTCAGGAAGCATACCCATGAATTCACCGGCTATAAGCATTGAATTTATCATCTTGCCTTTTGCCTCTCCAGGATGAACATTTCTGCCATATACCGTTATTTTTGCAGAAGCTGCATTGAAATTTTCAAATTCCAATTCTCCAATACCCCCTCCATCTACAGTATATGCAAATTCAGCATTAAACTTTTTCACATCAAAATGATCCGGACCTCTTCCTATTTCCTCATCCGGGGTAAAACCTATTTTTATATCTCCATGTTTTATTTCCGGATGCTGAACCAAATATTCTACTGCTGCCATTATTTCTGCAATACCTGCTTTATCATCTGCTCCAAGGAGGGTTGTTCCATCCGTGGTTATAAGTGTCTTGCCCCTGTAATTTGTTATCTCGGGAAAATCTTTAACACTTAAAACTATATTTTTCTGTTCATTTAAAACAATATCTCCACCATCATAGTCCTCTATTATCCTCGGGTTCACATTTTTACCTGAAGTCTCCGGACTAGTATCCATATGAGCTATAAAACCAACTGCAGGAACTGCTTTTTCAGTGTTGGCAGGTAAAACAGCCGTCACATACCCGTTTTTATCCAGGGACACATTTTTCAGCTTGAGATTTGACAGCTCCTTTGACAGCTGTCCTGCCAGCTTTAATTGTTTCAAAGTGCTCGGCACCGTGTTCGATTCTTCATCGGAACTGGTGTCAAATTTTACATATCTCAAGAATTTATCAACAACACTCTCCATACGAATTCCTCCTATAAATATAATATTATTTTTTAAATCTCCAATAAACTATCCTCATAAAATAGATATAAATATTTATTTTTTACCTTTTTCCCCGTGAGCTTTTCCAGCGCCCGTGCATAATACCAAATCTGAACTCTATATTTTTCTCTCATATCCTCTGAACTTTTTACATAATCCGTCTTATAATCCAGCAGCACCAATTCATTTTCCTCCTGAAAATAACAATCTATTATCCCCTGCACCAGCACTTTCTCACTGTCATAAATCTTTGAAGGCAATTCCCTGTATATCTCACTGCTGCCAATTTCCATGTAAAAGGGAACTTCCCTGTATAAATTTTTAGCTTTTTTCATCCTCTCTCCAATGGAGGAATTAAAAAAATTTAATATTTTCTGTATTGATATAGTTTCCGCCTCTTCTTCAGTTATAAATTCTCTCAAAACCAATTTGTATATCTGATCTTCTATTTCCGAATAGGAATGCACCCTTTTAATATCAATATGCTGCATGGCAAGATGCATAACTGTTCCCCTTTCTGCTGCAGTAAGACCTCTTTTTTCTTTTAAGAAAAGCGGCTTTTTCAAATTTACAGGTTCTATAAACTCCACACTGTCTTCTCTATTTATAAGATTGAATCTTCTCTTCAATTCCGACACTGAAAATTTGGCAGGTATTCTGGAGGCTTCTTCATATTTATATTTCCAGTTCAGTCTTTTATCCACCTCTTCTGCACATGTTTTCTCACAAGACATTCTATCTAAATTTTGAATCCATTCTATTATGTCCTCCTCATGAACTTTTTCAGCAGATACGACATTCATAAAATCTTCTCTGTTTTCAATATGCACTTTCCATTCGGACTTATCCCCGGCGGTTATCCAATTCAAATCACTTTGAACACCTGCAATATCCCGGAGAGGCTTTCCGCAGGGATGCCTTGCAATTGCTGGACCTATCCAGTCCAGTAAATTCCTGGCATTCATAAGTGTGTATTCAGAAAGCTTGCGGCCTTCATAGGATGCATATTCGCACCATTTTTTAACTGTCTTTTCAACATCTCTTACCATTCCCGTTATTATAAGTTTTTCTTTTGCTCTGGTAAAGGCTACATACAGTATTCTCATTTCTTCTGAAAGAGTCTCGGCCTTCAATTTTCTCTTCAATACCTGCTTCATCACAGTAGGATAGGATATATGTCTTTCAACGTCTACACAATCAGGCCCGAAACCCAGCTTATTATGAAACAGCAAACTTTTATTCATGTCCATCAAATTAAAATTTTTTCCGGCTCCTGACAGTATTACTATGGGAAATTCAAGTCCTTTGCTCTTATGTATGCTCATTATTCTCACCACATCTTCATTTTCCCCGAGAATCTTTGCACTTCCCAAATCACCGCTGCTGTTTTTAAGCTTATTTATAAAATTTATAAAATTGAAAAGTCCTTTGTAGCTGCTTTTTTCATATTGTTTTGCCCTCTCAAAAAGCATTCTCAAATTTGCCTGTCTTTGAATTCCTCCAGGCATGGCTCCTACAAAACCATAATAACCAGTTTCCGTATAAAGATGCCATATAAATTCATCTATAGGCATATATATGACTTTTTTTCTCCAGTTCTCAAGCCTGCTCAAAAACTCCGTGACTTTGTATTTCAACTTATCACCTATATCATCCAGAGAATATTTAGAATCTTCACTTTCCTGTGACACCGCTTTAAGTACTTCATAAAAGGGGATTTTCTCATTCACCATTCTCAAATCCATGAGTTCCTCCGGTAAAAATGCTTCTACAGGAGATCTAAGCACTGCCACAAGCGGTATATCCTGTATTGGATTGTCTATTATCTCAAGAAGAGATATCATGGTTTTTATTTCAACAGCATCAAAATAACCAATTGAGGTATCCGCAAATACAGGTATTCCAAGATCATTTAGCTGTTCTACAAAAATTGATGCCCAATTTTGAGTCGCCCGCATCAATATCACTATGTCCTTATATCTAACATCTCTATAGCTATCTATTTTACTGTCATATATCTTAAAAGACCCTTCGCCCGTCCTGGGATTGACCAGTTCATTTATCCTCTCTGCTGCAATGCGTGCTTCCACCTGGATATTGTCCAGCAGATCCTCACTATTAATTTCCTGTTCTGATTGAGTTTCCTTTTTATCTGATATATAGATTTCTACAGCTCCGCCGCATTTTCCACTGCAGGGTTTATATCCAGCTGAACCTATTAAGCACTCATCCTCGCCATAGTCGAGTTCTCCTATTTCCCTGCACATTATCTGCTTGAATAAATAATTTACGGCACTTATTATCTCCGTTCTGCTCCTGAAATTTTCTGACAGCTTTATCTTTCTATTTTCACTGCCCTTCTTATCCGAATAAGCAAAATACTTTTGAAGGAACAATTCCGGTTTTGACTGCCTGAATCTGTATATACTCTGTTTTACATCCCCCACCATAAACAAATTTGATTTTTGTCCCTTTCTGCTTATCATATTCATTATAACTTCCTGAACTTCATTGCTGTCCTGATATTCATCTATAAATATCTCCTCAAAATACTTTCTATATTCCAAGGCTGCCCGCGAAGGTTTTTTATTTCCCTTTTCATCCACATCCGTCAATATATTTAGGCAGAAATGCTCTATATCACTAAAATCGAGCACTCCTCTTTCTCTTTTTTTTTCATAATATTTACTGCTAAAATCCATTACAAGAGAAGCCAGGCATTTAATTCTTGGATACACTCTTCTCATATCCTCGCCTATATCATTGAAGCATAAAAATATATTTTCTTTTATATCATTAAGTTTCTTCTTTATATCATCTCTGGTATTTTTGACTTTTTCCTTTACATCCTTTATATCATCCGCTGTTTTTTTAGCTGGAAGCTTATCAAATTTCAATTTCATAAATCTGCTTTTCATTATTTCCAATGAATCAGTTTCCAGCATCTCATCTATTCTTTCAATATCATTTTCAAAAACATTTAAATAGTATTCCAGACCTTCTGTTGATTTAATATTCTCCAGGGCACTCTCCATTTTATTTTTGCATCCTCTTATCTCCACATTCAAGTTATGGCGTAATTCTTTAGCCCAGAGTGTATCCTCAAAATTAAAATTTTCCCCTGCATTGAAATCTTCTACAGCTGTTCTAAGCCATTTTTCAGGCCAGGGATTGCTTTCCGAAAATTCATAGAGAGACATAACCATATTTTGAAGCATAATATCATTTTTATCTTTGAAGCTGTCTACAAGATTTAAAAATTCACTCTCTCCTTCCTGATACTTTTCTTCCAGGATATCCTGAAGTGCATCCTGTTTCAAAAGTACGGCCTCCGTATTATCACATACTCTGAAGTTTGGGTCTAAATCCATCATATGAAAATTACTCTTTATAACTTTAAGACAAAAAGAATGAATGGTCATTATATTGGATTGATTCAGCAGTGTCAGCTGTTTTTGAATATTTTTGGAATTACAGTTCATCTCCAACAGTTTTGAGAGTGCTTCTCCTATTCTCTCTTTCATCTCAGAAGCTGCCGAATTTGTAAATGTCACAACCAGCAGCTTATCTATATCCACATCTTTACTATTATCAGTTATCTTCTGTATTATCCTCTGCACCAGTACTGCAGTTTTACCTGTCCCAGCTCCTGCCGCCACCAGCAGATTGCATTTTTGTGTGAAAATAGCCTCTCTTTGAGCTTCGGTCCATTTCCTGCTCATGTACATCACCCTTTTTCAGACAATTCTTATTGATCATATCAACATACTACCTTGTTTTTTCCTGAATTTTTTGCCTTGTATAGATTCATATCTGCCCTCTTTATCATGTCTTCTATATTCTCGTTTTTGTCATGGGATAGACTTATTCCCATTGACACCGTCACAGGACACAATTTCCCATTATATTCTACAGAACTCTTTTCTATGATTTTTCTTATACCGTCCATTCTACTGTATACATTCATAATTTCTCTTGTATCATACATGTATATTATGATCTCTTCTCCTCCATATCTAGCCACCATATCTTCATTTCTTATGTTATTCTTTATTATACTGCTTATATTTTTAAGCACCATATCACCATATTGATGTCCAAAGGTGTCATTACATTTTTTGAAATTATCTACATCCACCATTACAATGGCAAAACCATCTCCACAATTTTTTATCTTTTCACCTATGGCAGAAAAGAAATAATTCCTATTAAATAATCCTGTTAAAAAATCCCTCTGGGAATTTTCCTTTATCTTGTTATAAAGTCTATTGTTCTCTATACATATGGCAATTTGATTGCTGAGTGCAGATAACAGCTTTATGTCATCTTGATTCAAATAACCATAAATATTGTGTTCAACTAAAATTGCCCCAAGGAGTTCCTCTTTTAGGCGTATAGGCATGAATAAAGAAGAATGTATCTGAATACTTCTGTCCAGACATACATTTTCAATAGAATTAATTAAATAAGGAGTTAATCCATCCACTTTTTTGTTATTATATTCCTGTACTTTATAATGGTGATTTGTACTGAATAAATTGGTAAACTTCAGCTTTAATTTTCTATTTTCCATAATATATATACTGGAATAATTAACTCCCAAAATTCCTATCATTATATCATTTATCTTAGAAATCAACTCATCACTGCCAAGACACTTATTTATATACTGACTTATTTCTATTATTGAAGATAGCATATCTAGTTTCTTATCCAATTCTCTAATTTTTTCATTTTGCTTTTGTATAGTTTTTTCTGCCATCTTTTGATAGCTTTCATAATCAACTTTAAGTTGATTGTATCTCTCCAACAATGATGTAACCATAAATTTCTCCTTTATTTACAGTAATTTAATTCAATTTATGAATGTTACCTAAAAGCGGGCTTTCCCTGAACCCAAAAATTACTTGTTATATCTGCAATTTCATTATATAATCAGTTTTTACAATAATACCAGTAAAAGTATATAATATTAGTAAAATTTTTCCTTTTAGGTATACAAACATATCGCACATAAATAAACACAGCTATGTGCAATAAGCTTGCTGACCATTCCTATTTTAACATTATACTAATTATACTACTGATTAAAGGCATATCATAGTATTTTCATATAATACTTATAGAGAATTTACACTATAATTTTACAAAATTTAACTATGATTTTGTTTTTAATGTACATTATCATTTAATTTTTTACAATATGCAAATAAAATTTACCAAACTACTGATAAAATAATCTGGTAAATTTTTCATGTTAAAACTTTATTTTAAAAACGTCTTTACTTCAGATTCCATTTGGTCTATTTCACATACGGTATTGTGAATTATTTTACATTCACTCAATTTTTCCACAGGTTTTGGTATCCTAAGTCCAGTCACTTTACTCATAACTTCCATAAGCTGAAAATCATCCTTTGAATTGTACCTGTCATCCAGGGCACCCATTACAGATCTTGTAAATTTAAAAGGACTCGCAGTTGAAACCACTATAGTTTTAGTACTGTCATCAGTGTCCTGCAGATACTTTTTATAAACTGAATAGGCAACAGAAGTATGAGGATCCATAAGATATCTATAATTATCAAATACCTCCTTTATGGATTGCCTTGTCTCTTCATCAGTGGCAAATCCCCCATAGAATGTATTCATCTTCTCCTCCATCTGCCGGTTTATTTTATATTTGCCATATTCGCTTAAATCGTTCATAAGATTCTTAACGGTAACATCATCTCTACCGCTTATATCATATATAAATCTTTCAAGATTACTTGATATAAGTATATCCATAGAGGGAGATATTGTCACTAAAAATTCCCTCCTGGCATCATAAACACCGCTGTTTAAAAAATCACACAACACTTTATTTTCATTGGAGGCACACAGAAGTTTATTCACCGGCAGCCCCATTTTTTTGGCATAATAAGCTGCAAGTATATCTCCAAAATTTCCTGTAGGAACTGCAAAATTTATTTTTTCACCAAATTTTATTTCTCCCCTTCTTACAAGTTCCATATAACCATGAAAATAATATACTATCTGCGGTATCAGTCTTCCTATATTTATAGAATTAGCCGAAGAAAATATATATGATTTTTTCTCCAACTCCTCCCTCAATTCAGTATTATTGAAAATCCTCTTTACTTCTCTTTGAGCATCATCAAAATTCCCATTTATTCCTACAACTTTTACATTTCTCCCCTTTTGAGTGAGCATCTGCTTTTTCTGTACACTGCTCACACCTTCCTCAGGGAAAAATACCACTACCTTTGTTCCATCCACATCTGCAAAACCTTCCAATGCTGCTTTTCCCGTATCTCCGGAAGTTGCAGTAAGTATTACTATGTCCTTATGAAGATTCTGCTTTCCGGCAGAAGTCCTCATAAGATGAGGAAGAAGACATAATGCTATATCTTTAAAGGCCAGGGTCGGTCCATGAAACAATTCCAGATAAAAAACATCTCCTGCCCCGTTTAAAGGAACTATTTCATCTGATTCGAACTTGCCATCATAGGCCATATCTATACATTTTTTCAATTCATCATCACTGAAATCCGTAAAAAATTTTTTGCTTATCTGCAGTGACAATTGCTTAAAATCCATATGTTTGAAACTCATCAGTTCCTCTTCATCTATAGATGGAATGCGATCGGGAACAAATAGGCCGCCGTCTAAAGCTATCCCCTGCAATATAGCTTTAGATGCGGTAAAATTTTGTTTAAGTCCTCTGGTACTGTTATAATAAATTTCTTTCAAATTGTATCACTCCCTATTATTATCACATATTATGTATAATTTTGTTCTAAGACTATCAATGGACAGTTGCCATTCACAATGTATTAACTATATAATAACATATGACATATAACTTGAAAATTAAAATATGTGTGATTCTAAATTGAAATTATAATTGAGGGAGGTAATATTTTGGGCGTCTATTTAGATAATGCCGCTACATCTTATCCAAAACCTGACATAGTAATAGATAAAATTTCAGATTTTATGAAAAATATAGGGGCTACAGCGGGAAGAGGTGCCTATAAATCAGCTATTGCCGCTGACAGGCTTATCTTTGACTGCAGAAATAACCTATGTAAATTGTTTAATGGAAAGGATCCCTCCAGGGTGATCTTTACCTATAACATAACTGATTCATTGAATATAATAATAAATGGCATATTAAAACCCGGGGATCACGTTATAACCAGCAGCCTGGAACACAATTCCGTGTGGAGGCCATTGAATATTCTTAAAAGAGACAGAAATGTGGAGATATCTCAAACCCCCTGTACTTCTGAAGGTATAACAAAACCAGAAGAAGTAGAGAAACTCATAAGGGAAAATACAAGACTCATAGTATTTACCCATGCTTCCAATGTACTGGGAACCATTCAGCCCATAAGAGAAATAGGGGCCCTGGCGAAAAAACACAATATACCTTTTTTAGTAGACAGTGCGCAAACGGCAGGTGCTTATCCTATAGATGTTCAAAAAGATAATATAGACATTCTGGCTTTTACAGGACATAAAAGCCTTTTTGGCCCTACAGGTACCGGTGGATTTTTATTGAACTGCAGCAGCAATATAAAACCTTTAAAATCAGGCGGCACTGGTGTAGATTCTAAAAATCCATATCAGCCTGATTTCTTTCCAAACAAATTTGAGCCCGGAACTTTAAATGTAGCAGGGATAGTTGGCTTAGGTGAAGCAATTAAATATATATCCAATTTAGGAGTTGAGAACATAAGAGCCAAAGAAGATAAAATAATTGAATATGCTCTTAAAAAATTGATTCAGGTTCCAGGAATATGCATATACGGTCCCAGGGATCCTAAAAAAATAGTTGGTGTGATCTCCTTCAACATAAAAGGTATGTCAGGTGAGGAAATAGCTTTTAAGCTTGATCAGGAATATGACATAATGTTAAGAGTTGGATTCCACTGTGCTCCAACAGCCCATAAAGTCATGGGCACCTATGAAACTGGTGCCATGAGAATAAGTATAGGATATTTCAACACAAAAAAGGATATAGACATTCTAACTGCTGCTTTAAAAGATATAGTCAAAAATTTCAACTGATTTCTTACATTGTCGTCAAGTCTCCATTGGTTTAATGTAAATTTAAAAGAGAGCTGTTTCAAACTAAATCCTTGAACAACTCTCTCAGAAAACCATAAGCACCAATCAAGTATTGCTGGTATTATTTTTTTTTATGGAGCTTACTATTTTAAATATAATTATAATAATTGCAGCTCCTGCTATTGCCGAAATAATATATCCCACTACCTCATTTATACCAGGGACGGAATAATCTGCTGCAATAGCACTATAGTTTATTCCATGCTCAAAAGCTTGTGGTATATAACCCACCAGAGATTTTACTCCCTCTGTATCCCACTCTCCCCAAGCATCTCCACTTGCCAGAAGTCCGAGAGGGCACAGTACAACCATGGCTGCCAAAAGTCCATACAGAGGTTTTCTATTCACTTTTTTCGTCTTTTCCACATCATCATATATTACGTCCGGCGACATCTTTTTCACATAAGCATATACTGCTGCAGTTACAACTCCTTCCAATATCCCAACTAAAAGATGCACTAAAACCATGGCAGGTATGGAAACTGACAATCCATAAGGGCAATAAAGAGCATGTCCAGATGCATCCTTGAACAGCATAGGCTGTATTCCAAATTCAATAGAAGCTATAAAAGCTGCAGCTACAATTCCCACATATCCTCCAATGAAAGCTGCTATGTACTCTCCTCTAGCACCCTTTAATTTATTTTTTACGAATTTAAATATTGCATAACCTACAAATGGCATCACGAATGCCATATTAAAGGCATTTGCCCCAAAAGCAAGTATTCCGCCGTCACCAAAGAAAAGTGCCTGTATAAGCAGTGCTATACTTATTGAAATAGTTGCTGCATAGGGTCCCAATAGTATTGCGATTAGAGTTCCCCCTACAGCATGAGCTGTAGTACCTCCAGGTATGGGTACATTAAACATCATGATTAAAAACGAAAATGCTCCACACACACCCAATAGAGGAATTTTCTTCTTACTGACATCCGTTTTAACTTTTTTTACAGCCCTTGTCCATATTGGCAGCATTATTATTCCCATAACTGCACAAGTTGATGGGCTTAAATAATTGTCAGGAATATGCATGATAATACCTCCCAATTTAAAATATTTAGCTATAACTATAAAATAAGCAATTTTTATGCCATTGTGTAAATACATGTTTCTCGCCAAGTAATTTCCGGGTTCAGATGTGGTTTTTGCCCATAAGATTCACGAAATAAATTTCTTGCTATATAAAGATATTTTCTCAAAGTGATGCAAATCAGTATCATTTTGAGAAAATATCTATACTTTGTTTCATTTTGATATCACATTAATTTTTCAGAGCTTCTTCTGCATGATATGAGCTTCTCACCAGAGGAGAGGAGGCCACATATTTAAATCCCAATTTTAACCCTATTTCCCTGTACTCTTCAAATATACGGGGATGAACATATTCCACCACAGGATGATGCTTTAAAGAAGGTGCCAGATACTGGCCTATAGTTAAAATATCACAGTTCACAGTCCTTAAATCCTCCATTACCTGTATCACATCTTCTCTTTTTTCTCCCAGTCCAAGCATAAATCCTGATTTTGTTAAAATAGAACTGTCCATGATTTTAACCCTATCCAAAAGTTCCAGTGAACGGCTGTATACTGCCATAGGTCTTACCTCTTTATAGAGCCTGGGTGTAGTTTCCACATTGTGGTTTATCACATCCGGTCTTGCATCCACTACCTTTTTTAAGGATATTTTGTCTCCTCTAAAATCCGGTATCAAAACCTCAATAGTTACATTTTTCTTTAATTTTTTTATTTCACCTACAACTCTGGCGAAATGAGATGCACCGCCATCTTCCAAATCATCCCTGGTAACAGAAGTTATAACCGCATGTTTCAGTTCCAGTTTGTCCACTGCCTGAGCCACATTAAAAGGTTCACTTTCATCCACCTGTTCGGGTCCGGCCTTTGTAACATTGCAAAAAGTACAATTCCTGGTACAATTTTTACCCAGTATCATAAAAGTTGCAGTTCTGCTGCTAAAGCATTCCATTCTATTGGGACAATTTGCCTCTCTGCATACGGTATTTAAGGAATACCTTTTTAATATATCTTTAACTTCTCCTGAAATTTCCCCGCCTCTTATCTTGACTTTCAGCCAATCCGGTTTTCTAATCTGCATAAAAATTTTCCCTCTTTTCCCACCTCAGTATAATGTGCTATTATACAATACTTTCACTCAAAACACGCTATGTATAGATTTTTCAAAACATAACTTCCATAATATTTTCATTACTCATGCTGTGCATGTACTTTTCAACATTTACATTCTTAAGTACTTTTAAAATCTCATCTTTGTCATATTTAACACCTATAAATTTATCTTCAAGTTCACCAATCTCTCCACTGCTGAAAAAATCTCCAAAAAACTTTATGCTGTCTATTATCCCTTTATATACATTTATATTAACCTGTACAACTCCTCCCCTGAACTTCTTTTCATTAGAGTATGTAAATCTTTTAAAGCTGCCATAATTCCACTGCCAAAGAGCATATTTCTGGTCTGATATCTTTTTTATCTTTTTCCAGTCATCTCTTGAAAATCTATAAATACTTGTACATTTGAATTCTTCCATTATGGATTTTATCAAAAAATCTTTAAATTCCACTACCGTCATAGGTTTTTTCAAATACTCACATAAATTTGTGACTCTGCTCCTGACAGATTTAACAGACTTGTCTGAAAATTTCATTGAATTTGCATTCAAGGCTCCATTCAAATTTTCCATATTAACCGAAAACAAAATACTTCCATGATGTAAAATCTTATTTTCATGCTTACATTGGGAGTTTCCCGAAAATTTCCTGCCATTTACAATTAAGTCATTCCTGCCAGAAAGTTCCACATCTATATTGAGCTTCTTAAGTGATCTCACTATAGGCTCCGTAAACCTTCCAAAATCTGCAAAAGTATTGTCGTCAACTGCCACTATAAATGTAAAATTCAAGGTTCCCAGATCATTAAATATAGCTCCCCCTCCTGACATTCTCCTGACAACTGACAAATTGTGTTTTCTTACATAATTCACATTTATTTCTGACATTGTATTTTGATTCTTTCCAATTAAAATACAGGGTCTGTTTCTCCAAATCATGAAACAATCCTCACTAAATTTATCCATTACATATTCTTCAATTGCATGATTTATATAAGGATTAGTATTATAATGTTCAATAAAAATCATGTGAAGTCCCCCTGTGCCCAAACAAATTTTTCACTTTAATTATAACCCAAAACAAAATCAAATACTATATGCCCTGTAAAAATATCCAGAAAATAAACAGAGACCCTGAGGGCCTCTGTCCGGGAGTTTGGGGGTATATAATAGTTAGGAACTTGATAATATGTCACAAAGGAAATATTTAAAAGTTCATCTGGTAGTTTTTATTTTAAATTCTAATACATTTTCCGCATCTAAAACCAAATTAATTTCTTTAGCTGATTATTCTATATAGCATATATTGTATCGTAATAAGTTTGAATAGTTTCTAATATAGTTTACTAATTAATAAATAATTTCCTTTGTCAATTATTATTATATAGTAATTTATTTAAATTTTCAAGTTTATTTTAAATATCAATTTAATTTTTTTCTGATATGGACTATATGCTCAATAACAGCTACAGCTAAAGGGGGCAATCCAGCACTGCAATTACAAATTCATAAGCAAATTTAAAAATTTCTTTGATCATATGACAAATTTAATGTATAATAGTGTTGTTAGTTGATACTATAATAT
>NZ_PVXP01000061.1 GCF_002995845.1 Clostridium luticellarii
ATTCTAAATCATATAATTAAAATTTATAAGATATTTCCTATTTGTACTGTGCATTAAAATAATATTATTTGATATCTCCTGCCTTTAATTTATATATCATGTCTTTTCTCTCAACTATTATATTTATTTTTTTGCTCAATTCCGCATCATCTAATACTTCTTTTAAAAGTTCCCTGGTAGGATTTACGCAGGTTGGATATCCAACCATTTTCATCATTGAGAAGTCTCCAGAGGTATCTCCATAAGCATAACTCCTGTCTAGATTTATTCCATATTTTTTTACAAGCATATGTATGGAATTTTTTTTGCTCTCACTGTCCCACATGGGAATGACTTCTCCAGTGTAAACATCGTTCTCATCCCGAGTATATACAGCACCTACATAATCATCAAATTCATATTTAATAGCCATTTCTTTTACTAATTCCACAGGGCTTCCAGATACAGTCAGTATTTTATGACCATTTTCCTTGTGCCATTTTATCCTGTCTCTAGTATAAGAATATACTCTATCCCCCTTTTGTGCTACTACATTTTTAGCTATAAATTCTATCTGGGATCTGTGAAGTCCCTTCACGGCTTCAATATATATATCCGCCATTTTTAAAAGATAGTTGTCATAATTTCCTTTTCTTTTGTCCCATCTATCATATTCAGGTTTGACTTCCTTATACCACCTTTCAGCAGGTATTATCTCGTATTTGACCAATTTTTTAAAAACTTCTGTTATGAGTCCTTCTCTGTACAGAGTGCCGTCAATATCAAAAAAAGCTGCAGTATTCATTTCGGTAATTCTCCTTTGATTATATGAAATTCTATACTATATATTTTAGCACATAAATTTATTGACAGTATATGTTAAATATGATATTATATATTTGGATAATGATAATGATTTTCATTATTTATAAATTGAGCCTGGAGGTGAGCTACTATGAGCATTTGCGATTTGAAACCTGGCGAGAGAGGTATAATAAAAGATTTGAGTGGAGATACAAAATTAATTAAAAGACTTCTAGCTCTGGGATGTATAGAAGGTACTGAAATACTGGTAAAGACTTCTGCTCCTTTGGGAGACCCCATAATTATAAATTTAAGAGGTTTTAATCTGGCCATACGTAAAAAGGATGCGGAGAATATAGCCGTAAGTGATTTAAGTTAAATAAACTACACGGATTATAATATGAGTATTAATAATACAACATGGATGACAGGAGGATTATTATGATTGTGGCAGCTTTACTGGGAAATCCAAATGTAGGTAAAACTTCTTTATTCAATCACTTAACTGGTTCAAATCAATATGTGGGAAACTGGCCTGGAGTAACTGTGGAAAAAAAAGAAGGATATATAGACAAATCTACAAAAATAGTTGATTTACCTGGAATATATGCTATGGATACTTACTCCAATGAGGAGAAAGTATCAAAAGAATTTTTATCGAAAGGCAATCCGGACGTTATAATAAATATTGTAGATTCTTCTAATTTGAATAGAAATCTATATTTAACTACTCAATTAAAACAATTTAACAAACCTATTATATTGGTGCTCAATATGCTGGATGTAGCTGAATCAAAGGGTTTTAAGATAGATTTTTCAGCTTTATCTGAAGAACTGGAGGTAACTGTAATTCCAATTGTAGCAACCAAGGGAGTGGGAATAGATAAGCTTCGTCAGGTCTTGAAAAATACTGACTTTGAGCAGTCTCGGCGTAGTAATAAATTTAAGTTCAAGAATGAAAAAGAAACCTATTTATATATAAATGATGTTTTAAAAAAATGTTTAACCAGGACAAAGAGAGATATCACCTCTATTACTGAAAAAATAGATAAAATAGTTTTAAACAGATTTTTGGCTTATCCTATATTTTTATTAGCACTTATGTTAATTTTTAAATTTACTTTTAGTTGGGTTGGCCAACCTATAGCAGATGCTCTTGGCAATTTTGTAGATGCATTTTTAACTCCATATTTAAAAAATTTACTTTCATCAGCCAGTCCCTGGTTTAGCTCATTTTTAATTGATGGTATTTTGGCCGGAGTGGGATCTGTAATTGTATTTTTTCCGGTCATATTTTGTTTGTTCCTCGGTGTATCATTTTTGGAAGACAGTGGATACATGGCAAGAGGAGCTTTTATAATGGATAAGCTTATGAGAAAAGTAGGTTTGTCGGGTAAGGCATTTATTCCACTTATCGTGGGTTTTGGATGTTCAGTACCTGCAATTATGTCTTCTAAAACTTTGGAAAGTGAAAAGGACAGAAAGTTGACGGCACTTCTGGTACCGCTTATGTCATGTAATGCCCGGCTTCCCATATATGCTCTGTTTGCATCAGCTTTTTTTGTAGACAATAAAACCTCAGTGGTTTTTTCTCTATATATTCTTGGAGTTATAACAGCTTTTTTCATTGGAATTCTTTTTAAAAATACCATATTTAAAAAAGATGAAGAGCCTTTTATAATAGAACTTCCAGAATACAATGTTCCAGATATAAAGAGTCTGCTGTTTCACACCTGGGAAAAAGCTAAGGGATTTTTGAGAAAAGCAGGTACAATAATATTTTCGATGTCTGTTTTGATATGGTTTCTTTCCAATTTTAATTTATCTGGAATGGTAGATATGGACAAGAGTATTTTAGCTTCAATTGGGAATTTTATAAGTCCCCTATTTGCCCCTATGGGATTTGGAAATTGGCAGAGTTCAGTAGCTCTTATAACTGGAATTATGGCCAAGGAAATCGTATTGAGCACTATGGGAATTGTATACGGCGGAAATTTGGCAGCAGTATTGCCCAATCATTTTACAGCTATTTCCGCTTACTCGTTTTTAGTTTTTGTACTGCTCTATACTCCATGTATATCTTCAATAGCAACCATAAAAAAAGAATATGGAAACAAGATGGCTATTTTTTCTGTAACATATCAACTTGTACTTGCATGGATAGGTTCATTTCTGGTATTCAGGGCAGCTACTTTGATATTTAGCTAATTGGGAGGATGATTTTATGAGATTTGTGGAAATTATAATAACTGCTTTAGTGGTAATAGCTGCAGTTTATATACTATATAAAAATCTTAAAAAAAAGTCCAGGGGCAAATGTGACTGCTGTTCCGATGTCAATTGCCCTCACTGTACTGATAAAAAAAAGTCCTGAGTTATGCATTAGGACTTTTTTTTATAGCATAATCCATTATATCTTCAATGGATACAATTCCCTCTACTATATTTTTATCATCAATTACTGGAATAGCTATTATATTTTTTTCTCTCAATCTTCTGGCTACAGCAAAAATATCCTCATTACCATGGGCAGTAATTACATTTTTTGTCATAGCCCAATCTACAGGGCAAGTATCATAATGACCTTCTTCCATTAGAAATCTGTATATGTCCGCTTTGACTATCATTCCCACTAATTTTCCGCTTTCATCCACTACCGGAGCACCATTTATACCATGATCATCCATTACCTTTAAAGCTTTACATAGACTGTCCTCTTTGTTTAGCTTCACAATACGGGAACGCATTATTTCTTTTACAGGCATATGTCCACCTCCCCTTTTATTATACAATATATTTATGGATCTCAATAGCTGTTATTTATTATATTCACTAGTTCTTCTGCATTTTTTTCGCCTTTCAGCAAATATTCTATGCTGTGAGAAGCAGCTTTCTTAGAGAGTTTGTTCAACTGTATATTCAAATTCAAATTGTTCTTTTTTAAAAGCACTTTTAAGTATTTAAGCTGTTTTTCGGTAATACAATCTTTTCTCACAAGAAGTTTATCCTCTTTTATTTTAATGGCAAATTCATGGATTTTGGGTAGATTTAATACATCTTCATAATTATGAAGCATTATGGTATTCTTTATATTGCTGTCTTTTGAAGATAAAAACTCTTCATAAAGATTTACACTGATTCCCCCATTTATTTTATCCTTTCTATTTATACCTATATATTTCTCTACGGTCTTCAAATTGCATCTTTCCATGCCAAGCTGCCTGTAATAAGGTCTTATGATTCTATATAAATCCACATGATATCTGGGAGAGATGAAACAAATACTGCTCTGGTTCATCCTCTCCTTTATGAAGGGTTCGTCAAAAGCTATGCCATTATAAGAACACCATATGTTTTCACCTCTAATGTCCTCTGAAAATTCATATAAAATATCTTTTTCATCCTTTAAATCATCTGCAAAGTACTGTTTTACTCTAAACCTATTTTTACTGGAGAATTTTCCAAGGGATATGAGTATTATACTGTGATTTTGTCTATCAAACCCTGTGGTCTCTATATCAAAATATAATATATTATCCATGTTGCATTTTAAAAATTCATTTTCTCCTATGGTTGTAAGCTGTTCATATTCTTTAATTTCCATAATATCCGTTACTTTATGTAACTTCTCCTCTCTTCATTCTATAATAAAGCACCTTGAAAAATTGATCCTCCAATATTACATTTTTTCAACAACATCAATTCCCAGTATATTAAGACCATTTTTTAATACCTGACAAGTTGCTCTTACCAGCTGCAGTCTGGCAAGTTTCACATCTTTATCTTCTACATTTATAATATTATGGGCATTATAAAATTTATTAAAAGCTTTTGCCGCATTTATGACATATCTGGTTACTATAAATGGTTCCAGTTTATCGATGGCATTTAATATAGAATCTCTAAAATTATTGAGGACCTTTGCAAGTTCGAATTCTTCCTTACTTTTTAATTTACTGTAATCTACAGTACCGGTTATATTTCCCGCCTTTCTAAGTATACTTTTTCCTCTTGCATAGCTGTATTGGACGTAAGGACCGGTTTCACCCTCAAAGCTCAGCATTTCATTCCAGTCGAAAACTATATCCCTCTCCCTGTTGTTTTTCAAGTAAGTAAAAATTACAGCTCCTATTCCAACTTTTTGAGCCACCTGCAGTTTGTTTTCCAGGTTTGGATTCTTTTCATTTATTATTTCAAGAGTCCTCTGTACAGATTTATTAAGAAGATCTTCTAAAAATATAACATCACCTTTTCTGGTGGAAAGTTTTTTGTCCGCAAATCTAACCAATCCAAAGCCCGCATGTATGCAGGAATCAGCCCAGTCTTTTCCCATCAATTTGAGAGTGGTAAAAACCTGCCTGAAGTGAAGGGATTGATCCATGCCAACTACATATATGCATTTGGAAAAATTATAAGTTTTTTTTCTATATATGGCAGCAGCCAAATCTCTGGTAGCATATATGGTGGCACCATCCGATTTTTTCACAATGCAGGGAGGCATGTTGTATTTGTCCAGCATAACTACTTTTGCTCCATTGCTCTCTACAAGAAGTCCCTTTTTATCTATTTCATCTATAACTGCATCCATTTTATCCGTATAAAAGCTCTCTCCAGCATATGAATCAAAATCAACTCCCAATAGAGTGTATACCTTCTTAAATTCTCTGAGACTTAATTCCTTGAATTTTTTCCAGAGTTCGACTTCCTCGCT
The DNA here is from genome assembly GCF_002995845.1 of Clostridium luticellarii. GTDB lineage: Bacteria > Bacillota > Clostridia > Clostridiales > Clostridiaceae > Clostridium_B > Clostridium_B luticellarii. The sequence continues at coordinate 5,495 of NZ_PVXP01000061.1, forward strand.
GCATCCATCTTCCAGTCTTTTAAAATGAAGTCTCCCCTCCTCATTGAGATCAGGATCTTTTTCTGCTTCTTCATGAAATTTAACATATATTCTTAAAAGTTCCTTTATGGGATTTTTATGGAGCTCATGTACATTACACCATTTTTTATATGCAACTATGAGCTTTCCAAATTGCGTTCCCCAATCACCCAGATGATTTATTCTAGTACAATTATATCCTTCAAAACTCATCATCTTGTAGAGAGAGTTTCCTATGGAAGTACTGAACAGGTGACCTACATGAAAGGGCTTTGCAATATTAGGAGAGGAATATTCCACAACTATATTTTTATCCCTGCCTACGGAAGAACTTCCGTATTTGTCTCCCTGTTCAAGTACATTGGTCAGTACATCTTTTGTAAATGTTCCTTTATCAACAAAAAAATTCACATAAGGTCCTTTATCTTCGACTTTTTCAAAATAGTTTCTTTTTATCTTATCCTTAAGTTCCTGTGCAATTATATTAGGTGATTTCTTCAGATTTTTTGCCAGCTGGAAACATGGAAATGCATAATCTCCCATTTCGGGCTTTGGAGGTATTTCTATCAACCCTTTTATAAAATCCAATTGCAAATCCGCATCTATGTTTTTCTGAATTTCTTCTGCCACTAGTTCCCTATAATCCATACTTTTGCTAAATAAACATGAGCCTATTTAACACTTTTCAACTCCTTTCAATTTACGTACCTTAGTTTCAATAAAATCACTTGATTATGTATTTAAATTATTTTTCATATCCATCAGGATGATTTTTGTGCCAATTCCATGCAGTTTGTATAATTGTCTCAAGAGAATTATACTTTGGATTCCAGCCAAGCTCTTCTTTTGCCTTTTTAGAAGAAGCCACAAGCACTGCAGGATCTCCCGCTCTTCTAGGAGCAATTTCAGCCTCTATCTTTTCACCAGTTATCTTCCTTGAGATTTCAATTACTTCTTTTACGGAAAAACCCTTCCCATTTCCAAGATTGTATATTTTACTTTTCCCTTCATTCATAATTTTATTAAGTGCCAGAAGGTGGGCATCTGCCAGATCTGTAACATGCACATAATCCCTTACACAAGTTCCATCCCCGGTGTCATAATCGTTCCCAAATATAAATATTTTATCTCTTTTTTTCAAGGCTACCTGGAGTATTATTGGAATCAGATGGGATTCTGGTCTGTGATCCTCACCAATATCGCCATTTATATGTGCTCCGGCAGCATTAAAATATCTAAGTGCCGCATACTTTATTCCATATGCTCTGTCACTCCACTTCAATATTTTTTCTACTGTAAGTTTTGACTCACCGTAAGGGTTAGTAGGACTGGTCTGTGCATTTTCCAGAATAGGCACATTTTCAGGTTCTCCATAGGTAGCTGCGGTTGAAGAAAATACTATATATTTGACTCCATATTTCTTCATGTTTTTTATAAGGTTTAGTGTTCCACCTACATTGTTCTGAAAATATTTGACGGGTTCATCTACACTTTCCCCTACCAGAGAATAGGCTGCAAAATCTATTACTGCTTCAATTTCATTTTCTTCAAAAACCCTATTTAATGAATGCTCTTCTCTCAAATCGCCTTCATAGACCTTGCCGCCTAAAATGGAATCTCTGTGTCCTTTTTCAAAATTATCAAATACTACAACTTCTTTTTTTTTCTCCAGCAGTTTTGCCACCATATGACTTCCTATATATCCAGCTCCACCGCAAACCAAAATCGACATTGTAAAAACCTCCAAAATGTATGATAACATATATTTTATATCTAAAATCAGTTTATTTCAATTGCTCTTCCAGGTAAAATTCCTTTTTTAATCTTACCATTTTCAAATACTACCTGTCCATTTACAATTACACAGTAAATTCCTTCAGGGTAAGCGTCAGGTCTGCCATTTCCCAAAAATTTGGATTTATCACAAATGGTATTTAGATCAAATACAACAAGATCTGCATCACATCCTACAGCCATTCTTCCCTTATTTTTAAGTCCAAGTATACTTGCAGGTATCAAAGTACATTTTTTGATGGCTTCAATAGGTGAAATATAATTTTTTTCCCTTACCATTTTTCTAAAAAACCTTGGAAAAGTACCTGCATTTTGAGGATGGCCTTCCTCCATGTTGCCCGTAGGACTGGGACCTGAATCTGAAGATAAAACCACATAATTCCTTAAGAGTGCTTCATAGATCTCGTTTTCAATTCCAGTATTACAAATTATTATGGCATTTTCATTTCCACTTCTCAGATCTTCATATAGATTTTTTGTAAGGCAATGACCTTTTAAGCTTCCAGAGGCTACAAATAGGTCGCTCATTTTCCAGCCGAATTTTCTAATGTGATTTTCATCAAAAACACTGGTACTTATGCCTGTAGCAAAAGAAGTGTACATTCCGCTGTCTGCCCAAACTTTTACTCCCATATCCCTGGCTTTATCCATAATATCAAGTGCCTCGGTCATAATGCCGGTTCCATACTGATATACAAAATGGGATACCTGTACTAAAGCTCCCGTGAGCTCAGAAATTCTTACAGCTTCTCTGAGGGATTCTAAATCATCTGGGGCCCTGAGTCTGGTGTGGATGGAAATCAGTTTTTTATATTTTGAGGCTATTTTACTTAAAGCTATAACCTCTTTAAAAGAAGAACCCGGAGCATATTCAAGCCCAAAGGACAAGCCTATAGCACCATTGCAAAATTCTTTTTCCAGTATATCTTTCATATTATCTATTTCATTATCTGAAGCTTCAACATAGGGGTTAGTGATTCCAACCTTGTGCCTCATACTAAATGAGTGACCTATAAATTGAAGCTGATTTATTGGGAATCCATTTTTATTCTGTGTATTAAAAAACTTTTCCAGATTCATGGGACCGCCGCCGCAGTTCCCACCTACGGTAGTAGTTACTCCCTGAACTAATGACAATTCCGCACAACTTATATCACCGTCAATATGAGCATGAATATCTATAAATCCAGGACTTGCTATATAATTTTTCCCATCTATTACTCTTTTTCCATTTATATTTTTACTGGTAATTTGAGCTATTTTACCATTTTTCAGACCTATATTTCCCTTAAATATGGTTTCCTGCTCAGGATTGGCAATTTTAATATTTTTTATAACTATATCATAGATATTCATAAGACTAACCCCCTTTGAAAATACTTTCCAAATTGGAATATACAACACATTTAAGCCAAAAAGCCTCCACCTCTATTACAGAGGCAGAAGCTCACTTCTGCAATCCCCACTTACATTGATATTATGATATTATATTAAAATATGATACTTTTAATATCAATTCCTAGTGCTTTGCTCAAATTTAAACTATGAAGTAATAATATCACATTAACATATCTAAGTCAATTATTAAAAATGCATTGACTAATTTTAGATTTTAGTTCATAATATTCTTATAAGTGAATAACTGGGATAGAGGTGCAAAATTCAAAAGTAAAACTGTGGAGTTAAGCCCGTTGAAGCAGCTTGAAAGGGAATTTTGCCGAAGTATTCAGATACCGCTTTAATGCTGAATAACTGGGTATGTGCAGAATATGCACATAACTGTCACAATATTTAAATTTGTGAAGAGCTATCATTCATTGTGGAATTAATATTTTTATTTTGATGCCTTGAGTGTACTCTCAAGGTGTTTTTATTTTTTATCTTGGTTAATTCACTTATGGGAATTTAAACCCATAGGGAGGAATAAAAATGCAAAATGTAGCAGAACAGCAAGACAGCAAAAGTACGTATAAACTCAAAAGAGGGCTCAAGGCGAGACATCTGAATATGATTGCCATGGGAGGAGCTATTGGAACAGGAATATTTTTGGCATTAGGGGCAACTATCAAGCAGGCAGGGCCTGGAGGAGCATTGGTAGCATATGGCTGCATAGGGGTTATGGTATATTTTCTGATGACCAGCCTGGGTGAAATGGCCACATATATGCCGGATTCAGGTTCTTTTGGCACTTATGCCACTAAATTTGTAGATCCGGCTCTGGGATTTGCACTGGGGTGGAACTATTGGTACAACTGGGCTATAACTGTAGCAGCAGAAATGGTGGCAGGAGCTCTTATAATGAAATACTGGTTTCCAAATGTACCTGCTGTTATATGGAGTGTATGTTTTTTGGCTCTAATAGTCGGACTAAATTTATTGTCTGCAAAGGCTTATGGAGAATCTGAATTTTGGTTTGCAGGAATTAAGGTCTTAACGGTTATCGTATTTTTAATAGTCGGTATAGCAACTATTGCAGGTATATTCAATGGAAAACCTGTTGGTCTTAAAAATTTTACAGTGGGAGAAGCTCCTTTTGTAGGAGGATTTAAATCCATATTTCTTGTATTTCTGATTGCAGGCTTTTCTTTTCAAGGTACGGAGCTTGTAGGTATAGCAGCAGGTGAAAGCGAAGATCCTGGAAAGACTATACCAAAGGCAATAAACACTATATTCTGGAGGATACTGTTGTTTTATATAGGTACCATATTTGTGGTTGGAGCTTTAATTCCATATATGAATGCAGGGGTTGATACAAGCCCTTTTACCCTGGTATTCCAAAGAGCCGGAATAGCAGGAGCAGCTTCTCTTATGAATGCCATTATATTGACCTCAGTGTTATCTGCAGGAAATTCTGGAATGTACGCTTCCAGCAGGATGTTATACTCCATGGCCAAGGACAAAAAAGCTCCAGTCTGGCTTGCCAGGGTCAATTCAAGAGGAGTTCCTGTAAATTCACTTATACTTACCACAATAGTGGCATCCGCCTGCTTTTTAACAGGACTTTATGCAGAGACTACAGTTTATGTATGGCTGGTGGCAGCTTCAGGGCTGGCAGGTTTTGTTGCCTGGTTGGGAATAGCACTTTGTCATTATCGTTTTAGAAAAGCTTATACTGCGCAAAAACGTGATTTCAGCAAGCTGAAATACAAGGCTAAATTATTTCCACTGGGACCAATAATAGCATTGATACTTTGTATTATAGTTATTTTAGGACAAGGTATTACTTATTTTCAGGCCAGTAAAATAGATTGGAGCGGAGTTGTTTCATCCTACATAGGACTTCCACTATTTGCAGGATTATGGCTGTGGTACAAGAAAAGATATCACACTGATGTTGTAAAACTGGAAGATGTTGATTTTGACAGTATTGAGAAGAATATGAAGCTTTAAAAATAATACAAAAAAAGTTGGACCTGCCGGAGACAAAATCTTTGTTCTCCGGCAGTTTTTGAATTAGCTTAAAACTTCCGTTATATGATCATAAGAATTCCATTGTAGATTAAAGTTGTAAATAGGCATACAGTAAAAGCAACTGCCAGTGGAATCAACGCTGAAAGTATCATCCACCGTATACTGCCCGTTTCTTTTTTTATGGTAAGAAGTGTAGTTGCGCAGGGCCAGTGCAGTAAACTGAACAGCATGGTATTTAAAGCGGTCAAATATGTCCAGTTATGGTTGAGAAAAATCTGTTTTAAAGACAATATACTGTCAACATCAACCATTGTATTCGTTGATAGATATAACATAAGCAGTATGGGAAGCACTATTTCATTTGCTGGTAAGCCAAGTATAAAAGCCACCAGTATGCACCCGTCCAATCCTATAAATTTGCCTAAAGGATCTAGAAACACCACCACATGTTCTATTACGCTGGCATTTCCCAGGTATATATTTGACAGTATCCATATGATTGCACCGGCAGGTGCTGCCACTACTACTGCCCTCCATAATACAAATATGGTTCTGTCTATTATGGATGTATATATGACCCTTCCAACCTGCGGCCTTCTATAGGGAGGAAGTTCCAGTGTAAATGTGGATGAAACACCTTTTAATATGGTCTTTGACAATATATAGGACACAGCCAATGTTATACATATGCCGAATAATATTAAGAGTGTTATGACCACGGCAGGCACTATTTGTGGAATACCGGCAGTGGATACGAAAAACAAGGATGATATTATTATCAATGTAGGGAACCTTCCATTGCAGGGTACAAAATTATTTGTAACAGTGGCTATAAGTTTTTCTCTTGGTGAATCTATTATCCTGCAGCCTATAACTCCAGCGGCATTGCAGCCAAGTCCCATACACATGGTGAGGCACTGCTTTCCATGAGCACAGGCTTTCTTGAAGAGATGATCCATATTAAATGCCACCCTCGGTAAATATCCAATGTCCTCCAGCAGAGTGAAAAGAGGAAAGAATATGGCCATAGGTGGAAGCATAACAGATATGACCCAGGCCAAGGTCCTGTAGACTCCCAGAATCAATATCCCCTGCAGCCAGTCTGGTGCATTTGCTTCATTAAACCACCGGGTTAATACATCTCCAAAACCAAACAATAATTTAGATAAAATATTGGAAGGTACATTTGCCCCCTTTATGGTTATCCATAAAATTGCACATAACATCAGCAGCATAAGAGGTATTCCATATCGTTTTGAAGTTATTATGGTGTCAGGATTGATTTTTTTTGCGGAATTTGTACTCTCCTTTTTAATATAATTTGATTTTATCGACTCTGCCAATTTATAATTTTGTTCCGTAATATAGTCTCTTAGGGCTTCCTTGTCCATGTCACTGCATAATTCATCTGCAAATTTTTTTACATCATATAACAGATTTCTATCAAGATATTTTTCCATGGAATGAAAAAGACTGTCATTTCCATCAATAAGCCTTATGGAAAACCATCGGGAATTCACATTAGGAAAGTTTTTTTCCACTTTCTGCTTAATTTCATTTATTATGTTTTCCATGTCTTCATCGTATGTTATAGGATTATAATTTAAATGGACTTTATTCAATGCTGTGTTGTATATGGCTTCCTTTAATTCTTCCATACCTATATTGCTTCTTGCAGCGCACATGATCACAGGTATTCCCAGCCTTTTTTCTATGGCACTGCCGTCTATGATTATATTCTTTTTCTTTGCTTCATCTATAAGATTTATACATAGTATTACATTGCTGGTGATTTCCATTACCTGAAATACCAGGTTCAAATTTCTTTCCAGGCAGGTGGCATCTGTAACTACGACTATGGCATCAGGATTTCCAAAACATATAAAATCTCTGGCTACTGCCTCCTCTGTAGAAGATGCAAATAAAGAATAAGTACCCGGCAGATCAACAATTAAGAAATCTCTGTCTTTGTAGCTGTAATTCCCACGGGCATTTACCACAGTTTTGCCGGGCCAGTTGCCGGTGTGCTGATGAAGTCCTGTAAGAGAATTAAAGATAGTGCTCTTTCCGGTATTGGGATTTCCAGCCAGTGCTATTACAGAAGTGTTTTTCTTAGCTTCTACATTGAACATGTCTTTAAGTGATTTATTTCTTGTAGATTCAAAAGTGAGTCCCATGACCTATTCTCCTTTATGTCATTGATTGAATTCTACAGGCTGTATAGATATCAGAGAAGCCTCTTCTTTTCTGAGAGCAATTAAGGTGTCTCTGATCTTGTATACAGTTAGATTGTCTCCGGGGCCTTTTAGCATTACCTCAATTAAAGTTCCTTTGGTAATACCAAGTGCCATCATTCTCTCTCTAAGCATATTTTTAGAAAAAAGCTTTTTGACCATTACCGTATTGCCTACATTTACATGACAAAGTTTTTCCATATATATTCCTCCTAAAGAATTGTAAAAATATGATATTATTTCCCTAGACTAAGAATATTAGTCTAGATTAATATTTGATTCAATATTAATGTATGAAAAATACAAATAATGGTGATAGTAATTGTGCAACTAGTTATAGTAGAGTTTGGATAAAATTGATGGTAAGCATTGAAAATATACTTGAATTAATATAATATATTATATAGAAGAAAGTATTAAATTATATTACTTATTAGGAGGTAATTTTATGTCGTCTTTAAAAGGTACAAAAACAGCTGAAAATTTATTGAAAGCTTTTGCAGGAGAATCTCAGGCGAGAAATAGATACACATATTATGCATCTGCTGCAAAAAAGGAAGGCTATGTTCAAATTTCCAACATATTTTTAGAAACTGCTGGAAACGAGAGAGAACATGCAAAAAGATTTTTTAAATTCCTGGATGCGGATTTGCACGGTGAAGCTGTGGAAATAAATAATGCTTCCTATCCAGTTGCATTAGGAGATACAAAAACTGTTCTCAAAGCAGCAGCAGCAGGAGAAAATGAAGAATGGTCTAAGTTATATCCTGCATTTGCAGATAAAGCAGATGAAGAGGGATTTCATGCTGTAGCAACTGTTTTTAGAAAAATTGCTGAAGTTGAAAAACATCATGAAGAAAGATACCTGGCACTGCTCAAAAATGTAGAAAATGGTACTGTATTTAAGAAAGATAAACCCTGTAAGTGGATATGCAGCAATTGTGGATATATTTATGAAGGCACATCTGCTCCTCAAGTATGCCCTTCCTGTGCTCATCCTCAAGCATACTTCCAGTTGTTTGTAGAAGAATTTTAATATTTATAATAAAAGAGAGGGAAATCACTGCTGTGGTGATTTCCCTACATCTATACCTGCCATTTTCATTAAGTAAAGTGCATTTCTTGTGTTTGAAACTCCGGTTCTAAGTTTATAATCGAATCGAATTTTTCCATTCTCATAGTATTCTTTAAAATGATAATTCTTTATTCTGCCCCCGCTTTCACTTTCCATTTCGGCTAATTCTAAATCATGGGTGGATACCATTCCACAGGTTCTTGAATTTTCCAAATTTTTTATTAAGATTTTAGCTCCCAGGTGCCTATCCATGGAATTGGTACCTTTAAATATTTCATCCAGGAGAAAAAATACCTGTTCTTTTCTCTTACAAGCTTTTACAATTTCTTTTATTCTAAGTATTTCTCCATAAAAAGAAGATATGTTTTTTTCCAGATTGTCACTTATTCTCATACAGGTGTAAATATTCATTATTGAACAGCTGAATTTTTTTGCACAAACCGGTGCACCAGAGTATGAAAGTACTAAATTTATACCTGCAGTTCTCAAAAGGGTGCTCTTCCCGGACATATTGGATCCTGTTATGAGAACTATGGCGGAGGGTTTCTTTAAAGTCAAATCATTATATACCGCTTTTTTTCCCAAAAGTGGATGTGCCATGGAATCAGCCTTAAACACAAGAGGTGTATCTAAAATTTCAGGAATTGCCCAATCCGGATGATCAAAAGCTATAAGGGAAAGACTGTTTAACATTTCAAATTCTCCCACCACTTTAATCCAATCGTAAATGGAATTTCCATTTTTAAATTTCCATTTTTCAAAGTCAAACATACATTGATAATCCCATAACAAAAATATATTTAAAAAAACGAATAAAATATTTTTTCTCTGGGATATGTTCTTTGAAATCCTATTTAGCTCGTATATCTCCCTGCCGGCATCAGCTTTAGAAAGTACTTCTTTTAAAGAGCTCAAATATGTACCGCTGAATTTTTCACTGCATATCATAGAAATGCTTTTTTCATAGGCCATTAAGCTGTTCTTAATTTCAGATACCCTGTTTAAGACATTAAATCTGTTTTTTGTCCCTGGCAGAAGCAGCACCAGCTGTATCAAAACTGCTGCATAACTTATATAATTTCCAAACAGATGAAATGTAAAACTCATGATCAAAAGTGAAATTGTTATAACCGGCAGTATTTTAAATAGAAATATTATGTATCCATTTTTGTAAAAGGAGTTTTCTATTTTCAGTATATCTCTTAGTTTCAATATACTCTTTCCATTGTTCTCCACAAAAGAAGCAGCTACCTGAAAGTGCTGTCTCCAGTTGATCTTATTTTTTAATTCCTGAACCGCAGCTTGTCTGTTTAATATGTCCTGCTTGTTTCCGGTCCGGCCAATCAATACATTTTTTAAACTTTCCCTTCCTGCATAGGTGCTGCAGCAATTTATCCATTGAAAAAGTGAATTCTCTCCAAACAAATCCAGATCAAAAGAGTAATTGTGGTTCTTGTCCTTGAATTCCTCCCCTCTGTCTTTGAATTTTTTCCATTCACCTTTAGCTCTATCTAGAGAATCCTGATTTATTTCCTGTAATTTTTCCGTAAATATCATATTGCTTTTTAATTTTTCATGGTTTTTTACAGCAATTATAAACAATATAACTGAAACCAAAAAAACACTGAGGCTCATATAATAATATTTTTTTGTATAGAAAAACACTATGAAAATTATTCCCAGTGTAAAAATAGCAAATCTCAATCTGCTCATACGAAAAGCAGAACTTTTCTGACGTTTTACAAGTTTGCTGTAGTGTATTCTTCTTCTGAAATAAATTTTTTGTAGGCAGCTCAAACTGTTACCTCGCTTTCTTTTCCATAAATTTACCTGACTTCAAACTTTCAAAATAATCTTTAATTTTTAAATCCATACCTAGTATATGAGTCCTTATCCAGTTATATACAAAATCCAGAAGTTTTAATACTGCCTGCTGGGTATCTTCATCAATTTCTTCCAAATCCAAATTTCTAATTTTCTCGATGAATTTATCATGTACTCTTTTTTGCTCTCTATATCCTGGATAATCATACATTTCCATTATTTTCTCTTCATCTTCAAAATGATAGATGGTATATTCTTTTAAATCATCAATCAAGTTCAATATGTCATCAAAATAGTCTACCCGGTTTTCGTTCGTAGCCAATTCGTAAATAGAATTTCCTATTTCAAATAATCTCTTGTGTTCATCATCTATTCTTTCAATTCCACAACTGTACTCATCCTTCCAATCAAACATCTACAAGTTTGCCTCCTTTAAAATTGATATTATAATGGCTTGTCTTAAAACATATTCAAAAATCAATATACTTTATACTGTAATTATAGCAAACTTTAAAATTGTAAACCAGATGAAATTAAATAGCTGCTGGTAGTTTTCCAGCAGCCCACATTAATTGTTATAATATCATTTCGCAGGTCAATCATTTGAAATTAAATCTTTTTACATGACTCTCCCCGGAATTACAGCATCTAATATTCCAATAACTATTGCCGCCAAAACAGCTCCTAGTACAGAAACTCTCATGTTAGGAACTAAGAACTGAGTTATATAAAGTATTATAGCTGCAATTACAAATCCTTTTATTCCCTTTCCAAAAGGTGATGCATCTACACCCATAAATTTTTCCACCAGATAATCTATTATGCTTATTATAACTGCTGCTGCCATATAGGACCAAAGTCCCACTATACTAAAACCAGGTGTCAAAAAAGATGCTACTGCAAGCACAATTAATGTTAGAATAAATCTCAGTATATAACTACCTATAGTAGATTTTGAACTTTCTGGTTCTCTCTTGGTATTGTCAGCCATAGAGGTCACTCCTTTTCAATAAAATATTATTTATGCAAATATAGTTTTACCTAATCTCTGAAAAATATTTAAAAATAATAAAATTTTTAATTGAGTAGTTTTTGTATATGCCTCAAATGACTTTTTTCAAAAAGGGAGCAATACACAGCTGCCGTAAAAGTAGTTATGTATTACTCCCATAAATTAGCTTATTTTATATTATCTATTTTAAGCCCTGTTCGTAAGATTCTATCATTTTTTTAACCATATTTCCGCCTACGGATCCTGCTTCTCTGGAGGTAAGATCTCCATTGTATCCTTCTTTTAAATTCACGCCAACTTCTCTAGCTGACTCCATTTTAAATCTGTTTAAAGCTTCTTTAGCCTGTGGGACTAAAACTCTATTTCCCCTGTTATTTGCCATGATTGTTTTCCTCCTTTTTTATATTGTTGTTTTGTATTACATCTATAAGTTTGCTCCATATGAGAATTATTACTCTATAAAATTATATGAAAATAATATACCTTATTACATAAATAGAAACTTTTTCAGGTAAAAATTTTTATACTTATATACTTTTAATTTCTAATTGTAAATTATAGATTATTTAGAGTATAATAGAGTATAAATTGGAATAAGTAGGTGATATTTTTGTATAAAAAAGGAGATTTTCATTTGCATACCACTGCATCAGACGGAAGATTATCACCTGGTGAATTGGTGGATATGGCATCTAAAGAAGGCATGGATATAATAGCTGTAACAGATCATGATACAGTATCGGGAATAGATGAAGCTCTGGAGGCTGGCAAAAAGGCGAAACTGAAAATTATTCCAGGAATAGAACTGTCTACCTTATATCAGGGAAACAGTGTTCATGTACTGGGATATTTCGAGGAAATCCACAATATATCCTCTGAATTCAAAAATTTTCTGGAGAAAATGAGTGAGTACAGAAAAAAAAGAGCAGAGAAAATAGTAGATAATCTGTATAAATTTTTTAATATAAAACTGGATTATGAAAAAATAATTCAAGATGCCCATAATATCGTTACAAGACCTCATATAGCACAGGCCATAATAGATGCAGGATATAACTACACTTTTAAATATATATTTACAAACTTTATAGGTGATTCCTGCCCTGCTTTTGTACCTAATAAAAAACTATCCACCCAGGAAGGTATAGAGCTTCTTAAATCTTTAAATGCCCTGGTGGTGCTGGCACATCCTGTATTGATAAAAAATGTAAATGTGGAAGAGCTGCTTCATCTGCCCTTTGATGGAATAGAGGCAATTTATTCTATGAATACATCAAAGGACACGGATAGATTTATAAAATATGCTGAAAAATATAATAAAATAATAACCGCAGGTTCTGATTTTCATGGTCTGCCGAGGAAAAACAGAGATGATCCAGAACATTCCCATAGTATAGGTGAAGTTTATTTAGATGAAGAGAAAATAAATATTTTCTTGAATAAACTTAAAGATCTATCAAAAAAATAGCAATGTAAAAAATAAATTATTTACAGCTGATATCTCATAATGTCATTGTTATACTTTTGTGTTATTTGGTTCACTGCATCAAATTTATAAAATTTTTTGCCCAATATATTTGAAACCTTCATTATTCCCATAACGCTGTTAGTTAAGAAAATTTCCTGTGAGTTTTCAATGAAATCCTCGGTGAATTTTCCTTCTGTAACTTCATAATTGTCAATTATATATTTCCTAATTGTACCATTTAGAATACCGCAATTTAAAGAAGGTGTATATATTCTTCCATTTTGTATAAAAAACACATTAGATGTACTTCCCTCTGCTATAAAATTCTCTGTGTTTAAAAATAATACTTCGTCATAGCCCTCGTTTATGCACTGCTCATGCTCCAGTATATTTTCAACATAATTTAAAGATTTTAAGTATGTGGTTTTAGAGTAAGGATTCCTTTTTGTGGAGGCCATTTTTAAGCTAAACCCGTTTTTATACTGCTCCGGGCCATATTTATTGACCCTGCAGGTAAAAACAGTATTTTTTTCGGTAACCACTAATTTTAAAATTTTGTTGTCACAATTTAATTTTTTAACTGCATCTACAATCTCTTTTTTTGTTATAGATTTATGTATATTCAAGACCCTCAATCCTTCATTTATTCTATGCAAATGCTCTTCTAAAAACAAGGGATGCCCCTTTACCAGCATAGTTTCAAAAAGTCCCCTGCCAAAATAAAATCCGCTGTCGGCAAATACCTTCTCATCCTCTGTCAAATTGCCATTTAAAATTATCATAAATTTCGTCCTCCATATCTAAATAAAAATCATAGTACCTTCATCAAAGCCAATGCTTTATCCAATGTTTCATCATATTCCGATGTTTTATCTGATTCCCAGGTTATTCCACCACCTACGCCAAAATAAGCCATTCCATTTTTTATCAATATAGTCCTGATTACTATATTTAAATCTATATTTCCGTCAAAGCCCAGGTATCCTATAGATCCAGTATATATTCCTCTTCTGGTAGGTTCCAGTTCTTCAATGATTTCCATAGCTCTAACTTTGGGAGCACCTGTTATAGATCCACCGGGAAAACATGCTTTTAGGCAGTCTATTGGTAAGCGTCAAAAATTCTACGTATTCAATTGTCAATTTTATTTTGATAAACTAAATCCAGTAGTAAGCAGCCTATCAAGGTGCCTTCTACTGGATTGTTTTTAGTCCTTTTTACCATGGAGATT
>NZ_PVXP01000062.1 GCF_002995845.1 Clostridium luticellarii
CAGCATGATTGAAACGGCTAAAGCTAATGGATTGGAGCCATACAGCTATCTTGAATTCCTGTTTAAAAATCTGCCTGGTGTCCAATTTGAAGCACATCCTGAATTCTTGGAAGAATACCTGCCCTGGAATCCATGGGTTCAGTCTTCCTGTAAAAATGACAAGTGATAGATTACGACCATTTGAGATGTATTTCAAATGGTCACTTATTTTTTACCTACACCAGGTAATTTATCGCTTACTTTTGGACAAGCTGATGTATGCTTTATCTGATAGGTTTTTAGATTACCTATGAGGAATTGAAACCAATTTTCCATCAAACAGCAAGGTTACAATAAATAATTGTTTTTAGATTACCTATGAGGAATTGAAACAAATTACTGTCGAAATGATATACATAATCACTGTCATGTTTTTAGATTACCTATGAGGAATTGAAACCAGTGGAAAGCTTACTTTGCAATGTAGTTACTTTAACGTTTTTAGATTACCTATGAGGAAATTATATATAGATATTTCTAAAGGAGATTGTCTGAAAAAAGTGAACATTTTATGATATGAGCATATTATAAAATGTAAAAGTTATGAAAGCAGTGATAAAATGTATTTATGCCCGGTAAAAATTTTTTTTAATAGTCTTCAGGAATATAATAGATCAAAAATAATGAATGAAAAAATTCATTTTAATTATGCATATCCTAACCACAGATATTATGATGGATATTTCCGTAACATGAATGTGCGAGGAGATATTAAGAATGTATCAAAACTCAATTTGAGTAATAAAATGCGTATGCTTTGGGAGCAGCATGTTGCTTGGACGAGAATGCTTATAACAAGCATAGCTTTTGATTTACCAGATACAGAATTTATTACTAATCGCCTTCTTCGGAATCCCATAGACTTTGAAGAAGCATTGAGAAGTTTTTATGGTGATGATATTGCCTCTCAATTTAGAAATTTATTTAGAGAACATCTTACTATTGCTGCACAGCTTGTTAAATCAGCCAAGGCTGGTGATAGTCAAATGGTTTCCAATACGGAAAAAGAATGGTATGCTAATGCAGACAAAATTGCTGCTTTTCTTAGTGATATCAATCCTTATTGGTCTCAGGAAAACTGGAAGTCAATGTTGCATGAGCATTTGGCACTGACTAAATCTGAGGCAGTTAATATGCTTAACAAAGATTATGCAGCAAATATATCGGTATATGATGAAATCGAGCGCCAGGCCTTAGAAATGGCAGATATGATGACAGAAGGTATTGTAGAACAATTTATAAAGAATTAAGCGGACTTAAAATAATCAGGTTGATCTATAAATAGAGTATCTAGTGGGTTTGTATAAATTAAATCAAGATACGTTATTTTATATATACAAATTGTTGAAAAAATTAGATAACTTCTTTATAATGAAATTACAAGATTATTTAGTAAATAATTTTAACATCTCTATAATTTATTCGAAAGTGATATTTTGTAAAGTTAATCTTAAGGTGACATTATCACAAGTTAACAACAGAAAATTAAATTTATATTGACTTTTTAATTTAGTTTAATATAATGAAAACGTATTAAAGAGTGTTTATGAATAATGTAATTGGCTTAAGAAGGCTTTGCGATATGTTTAAAGAGTTTACCATAATACCATCTGTAAGAAATTTAAAAAATTTTGATAGCGCTTTAGCCTCTATTTCAAAAGTAATTCTTTTATCTGAAGTCCATGTAGGCAGTCTTAGATCTTTAGTAAAGAGATGTCACGATAATGATAAAATAGCTTTGGTAAATATGGATTTAGTAGGCGGGCTTGCGACTGATAAAATAGGAATTAAGCTGTTGAAAAATTTGTTTAGAGTTAATGGCATAATTTCTTCAAATTCAATAAATGTGAATATGGCTAAAATGACGGCGTTATATGCTATCCAGCGTTTTTTTCTCATAGATTCGAGAGGATTTGATTCTGGATTGAGGGCATTAGAAAATACTAGAAGTGATGCCATCGAAGTTTTACCAGGACCATTAGCTACTAGGTTTAAGGAAAAGATAACTAAAGTTAGAAATGTGCCTCTTTTAGGAGGAGGATTTATAACCGATAAATGTACTGTTTCTGAAATTTATAAATCAGGTTTTATGGGTTTAACTACAAGTAAAAAAGACTTATGGAATGATTACGGCTATTTAAAACAAAATAAATAACAGGATTTTATTTTTTATCCAAAAGTTGGAGACGTTTACATTACTATACGATGTATTTAATGTTGGACCACTTGAGGAGGATGATACATTTCTTAAGTTTGATAATGTTACAATAACACCTCATGCTGCCGGCTCGACTAGGGATGCATTTACAAATAGTCCGAAGCTTATGAGGGAAATCCTGATAAGAGTTATAAATAAAGATGAACATTTGCCAATTGTAAATGGCAGGGAGCCCCAACTTGAGATTTAAAAGCGTAAAACTTTTTCAATATGGATAGACGGATGTTTTGACAAATATAATTAAGCTCCTGGTATAGCATAATTATACTATGTCGGGAGCTATTATATTCTAAAATAAAAAGGAGCAAGGCTGATATAAGGCCTGCTTCTTTTTACAGTCGAATTTGATTTTTACAATATTTATTTTAGTGAGTAATCTGGACCAAGTGTATAAATATTGAATTTGTTCTCTGTCACTACATCTCAGTATCCAGTTCTTTTACCATATTTTCAACTTCAGGTATGATGTATTTATCTGTTTTCTCAATAACTTGTCCATTTTTAACTACCATGTATGGACTGCCAAGGTAATTCAAGTCTTCAACAGGATTTCCATCAACTGCGATAAAATCTGCAAGTTTTCCAGGTTCCAGAGTTCCGACTTCTTTATCTATGCCAAGTATTTCCGCGTTGGATTTGGTTGCATGTATTATGGCCTGTTTATTTGTAGCTCCATATTTGACATGAAGTTTTAATTCCTTCCATGTACCGTAATGAGTTACGTAAGGCATGGCAGCATCAGTGCCAAGTGCCAGTTTAATTCCTTCCTTGAGTGCTGTCTGAAAGCCTGAGATCATACGTTTTTCTATAATTTTTCCATTGGCAAGCTGTACGTCAGTCAGCTTGGTATATTCTGTACTGAGATTTGCTATATAGTATATGGTGAGGAATGTAGGTGTAAGAGAACTATATCCTCTTAAAGAGTTGGGATCGTGTTTGAATAGGGATATTACCTCATCGTCCATTTCAGCACCATGTTCTATGGTATCCACTCCGCCTCTTAGAGCCTCTTTTAATCCTTTGGTACTTTGACAGTGGCTTGCTACAAGAAGGCCTGCCCTGTGTGCTTCATCACATATGGCCGCAATTTCATCATAGGTCATTTCAGCTCTCCCAGCCTCGCCTATTTTCTGGGAATCGGTTACTCCACCCGTATTGGCTATTTTTATCAAGTCAGTTCCGTTGTATACGTGAGTTCTCACCTTTTTTCTTCCTTCCCAGGGTGAATCTATGGCTTCGGATACGAATTTATATCCGTGACCTCCGGTTATACATACCATGGCGCCTGCACATAACATTTTAGGCCCCACTTCAGTGCTGCTTTTTATTTCATCTCTTACCTGCAGGTCATAGTAGAAAGGATCCCCTACACTTCTGAAAGTGGTTACTCCGGCGTGAAGTGCCGCCATTGCATTTTTTTTCATGGTTTCTTTAATTAAATGTTTTCCAAGTGAAGATTTCATGTATTCTAGATTTTCATCAGGGGTTCTCTTAACTTGTTCTGGTGAATTCGGGTTTCCATCTCCAAAAAGATGTACGTGAGCGTTTATAAGCCCTGGAAGTACATATTTACCTTTTAGATCTACAATTTTGCAATCTCTGGGGATGCTGACTTCATCCTTATTTCCCAGAGATTTTATCTTACCTGTACCATCAGAAGTTTCTACTAATATTACACCTTCTTTTACAATGTCTTTTTCAAATTTTCCATCGATTATGCTGCAGTTGATAAAAGCACAAATATTATTTTTTTTATCCATAACAATCGCCCTTTCTTAGCGGTCTCTTTCCAATCTGTTAATATTGTCCAGAGATTTTTTGATATATATCACTTATATGATATATTAACACACTGGATTGTAAAAGTTAAATTTTTATTTCAAAATAATCATAGTTATCCTCACTAAAAAAGTGAGATGGTGCTTGTTGGATTAAGTACAGCATTTTGGAAAAAATTACTTTACAGAACATACGTTCTGTGATAATATGTAGAAAAGAATGGAAGTGGTCCTGTGGATGTTTTTGATAAATTGAAGATTCTAACTGATGCGGCAAAATACGATGTAGCATGTACCTCCAGCGGAGTTAACAGAAAAGCGGTCTCTGGTGGAATTGGAAGTTCTGTCGCCTGTGGAATATGCCACAGCTTTTCGGCAGATGGAAGGTGCATTTCACTTTTAAAGGTTCTGATGACAAATATCTGTGCCTATGATTGTAAATACTGTGTTAATCGCCGCTCAAATGATGTACCCAGAGCTTCCTTTACGCCCCGCGAGCTGGCGGATCTGACCATGAATTTTTACCGCAGAAATTACATAGAGGGTCTTTTTCTAAGCTCCGGTGTGCTTAAAAATCCCGATTACACCTGCGAGCAGATGATTCAGGTGCTTAGAATTTTGAGGGAGGAATATAAGTTTTTTGGATATATACATGTAAAGGCCATTCCCGGTGCTGACAGCAGGCTTATACATGAGCTCGGCACCCTGGGTGACAGAATGAGCGTGAATATAGAGCTGCCGTCGCAGAACAGCCTGAAGCTCCTGGCACCGGATAAATCAAAACACTCAATTCTGGCACCTATGGGGTATATTAAAAACTGTATAGGACAAAATTCCAGGGAGATTGTAAAATACTGCCATGCGCCTAAATTTGCACCGGCAGGTCAAAGTACCCAGATGATTATAGGTGCCACTCCGGATACGGATTTTCACATCTTGAATCTGGCCGAGGGACTTTACAGAAAATACAAACTCAAGAGGGTGTTCTTTTCAGCATACATACCAGTATCCCAAAATTCACTGCTTCCCCAGGTAAGCGGCAAGCCTCCACTTTTACGGGAACACCGCCTTTACCAGGCTGACTGGCTTTTGAGATACTATGGTTTCAGGGCAGATGAAATTCTGGATGAAAAACATCAGAGTTTTGATCCCTATATAGATCCCAAATGCAACTGGGCACTGAATCACAGGGAGTGTTTTCCGGTAGATGTAAATAGGGCATCTTACGAAGAACTGCTCAGAGTGCCGGGCATTGGTGTAAGAGGGGCAAAGAGAATTGTAGCCGCCAGGCGAAACTTTTCACTGAATTTTGAAATACTTAAAAAACTTGGTATTATACTTAAAAGGGCACAATATTTTATATTATGCTCCGGTAAAGCTGTGGAAGGATTGAATATGGAAAGGGATGTAATCATGAGGGCGCTTATGTCAAAAGGTTCTGCGGATAGATATTATAGAAACTTTGCTTCCGGGGAGAAGCAGGAGCAGCTGTCTTTTTTTGATAAACTGCCTCTGGCGTAAGGGGAATTCACGGATGATTAAAAAATCAAATCTTATATATAAATATGATGGAAGTTTTGAAGGGCTCATGTGCTGTGTATTTGAAAGTTATTACAGGAAGGAAATCCCTATGGACATCGTCTCTTCTGCACAATTTCAGACTACCTTTTTTCCGGTAAAGGAAATTGTCACCGATTTTGAGAAATCCACCAGGGTTATAAGTTCAATACCTGAAAAAATAGGAAAATCTGCTCTTGAACTCTTGAAATCTGCTTTTTTGACATGCATGTCCCGTAAAGAAATGTATATGCTTATGTTTTTGAGGAGAGGATATCATTACGGACCCTCAGTTATGAATATGCTGGGGGATGATGTGGTTAATAAAGTGCTTAAAGCTGTAAGATATTTAAAAAATGAAAGTCATCTCCTAAAGGGATTTTTGAGATTTTCCATTTTCAACAATGTTCTGGTATCGCAAATTGAACCCCAAAATTGTGTACTTCCTCTTATTGCAGGACATTTCTGCCAGAGATATGCTGAAGAACATTTTTTGATTCATGACAGAACCCATGATATGGCACTTGTGTACAGACCCCATAAATATAGCTTTATTCCGATGGCCAGTTTGCAGATGGCAGAGCCGGATGGGGATGAGAAATATTTCAGGAAATTATGGGGCATGTTTTACAATACCATTGAGATAAAAAACAGGAGAAACCTTAAATGCCGCAGTAGCAATATGCCAAAGCATTACTGGAAATATATGACTGAATTCCAGAAATTCAAATAACATTGGAAGGGATAATAATGGAGATTGATTGTAAAGAACTCATTTTAAAAGCTTTTCAGGGAAGGGAAAATGCCTATGCTCCTTACTCCGGATTCAAGGTGGGGGCAGCTGTACTTACTGAGGATGGGAATATATACACCGGGTGTAATATAGAGAATGCTTCCTACGGAGCTACCAATTGTGCAGAGAGGACTGCAATATTCAAGGCAGTGTCGGAAGGACATGAAAATGTGAAGGCAATTGCCATAGTCGGGGAAAAAAATAAATACACCTATCCCTGCGGTATCTGCAGGCAGGTGATGGCGGAATTTGCCCTGCCGGATATCAAAATAATTTTGGCTAAAAATGAAAGAGAATATATTGTTAAAACTCTGGATGAAATTTTACCTGGAGCTTTTACCAAAAAGGATTTATTATAGAAGTATAATATCAGAGTCCAATTTTGACGGCTTTTCGATTGCTGACGAAAAGCTCCATTAATTGTGAACTGTGCATTGTGTATTGTAAATTGTTCATTGTAAATTGAAGGGAGGTGGCTTTTGGTGAAAGGCGGTGTACTTACCCGGAGTGTATACTTTCACTAAAAGAAATTATGGATATTGCTAAAATAATCGATCATACGGCACTGAAGCCTGATGCGACGAAAAATAAAATAATTCAACTGACAAGAGAGGCTAAACGGTATGGATTCGCATCCGTCTGTGTAAATCCAGCCTGGGTTAAACTGGCGGCCCGGGAGCTGAACAACAGCGGAGTAAATGTGTGTACTGTCATAGGTTTTCCCCTTGGAGCAAATACTACCGAAACAAAAGTGTTTGAAACAGTAGATGCCATTAAAAATGGCGCAGTGGAAGTGGATATGGTTATAAATATAGGAGAGCTGAAAGATAAAAATGATGTCTATGTAGAAAAAGATATTAAAAGTGTTGTAAAAGCTGCAGCGGGAAAGGCAGTGGTAAAGATTATTATTGAGACCTGCCTTCTGAATCAGGAGGAAAAAGTGAGGGCCTGCAAAATAGCCAGTAAATCAGGTGCGGATTTTGTAAAAACTTCTACCGGGTTTTCAAGTTCAGGAGCCAGGGTGGAGGATGTAAAGCTGATGCGAAGTATCGTGGGAAATGATCTGGGAGTTAAGGCGGCAGGAGGTATTCATACCAGGGAAGAGGCTGTTGAAATGGTTGAGGCAGGTGCCAGCCGTATTGGAACGAGCTCTGGAGTTGCTATTGTTGAGGACTAGATAGAGCTTGCTTTTTATGGGCAGCTTGATCTGAAACCAAAAATCACTTGATGAAAGAGGGAATTTGCAGTGAAAGCATTTAAAAGGATACATGTAGTGGTCATGGACTCGGTTGGTATTGGTGAGGCACCTGATTCGGATCAATTTGGTGATTTTGGCGTAAATACCCTGTCACATATTGCTGAGAGGAAAGGTGGACTTTACATGCCTAACATGTCGTCACTGGGACTGTCTAATATTTTTGAGATTAAAGGTATAAAAAGAACTGACTTTCCGAAGGCGTACTTTGGAAAAATGCAGGAGGCTTCCCGGGGAAAAGATACCATGACGGGACACTGGGAGATGATGGGGCTTTACATTGACAAACCTTTTCGCGTTTTTCCCCATGGTTTTCCAGGGGAGCTGATTGAAAAAATTGAGAGATTTTCCGGCAGAAAAGTCATGGCGAATAAACCCGCCAGCGGAACGGAGATCATAAAAGAATTTGGAGAAAGGCAGCTTAGAACCGGGGAACTCATTGTCTATACTTCAGCAGATTCCGTGCTCCAGATTGCAGCACAGGAAGATGTGATACCACTGGAAGAACTCTATAGGATATGCCAATACTGCCGTGACATAACCAGGGATGAACCCTATACCCTGGGAAGAATTATTGCCAGACCCTTTGTAGGAAAAACGGCAGATACTTTTAAAAGAACCTCCAATCGTCATGACTATGCTTTAAAACCCTTTGGCAAAACAGTATTGGATTATTTAAAGGAAGCCGGACTGGACTGTATTGCCATCGGTAAAATTTCTGATATTTTTGATGGAGAAGGTATTACCAGGGCAATAAGAAGCAAAAGTAACATGGATGGTATGGACAAATTGATTGCACTGATGGAGGAGGAGTTTCACGGTATGAGTTTTATAAACTTAGTTGATTTTGATGCAGTTTATGGACACCGCCGTAATCCCGTAGGATATGGAGATGCACTGGAGGCCTTTGACAAAAGGTTGCCGGAGGTTTTTGAAAAGCTGCAGGAAGATGATCTGCTCATAATTACTGCGGATCATGGAAATGATCCCACTTACACCGGTACAGATCATACCCGGGAGTTTGTACCGCTTCTTGTTTACTCAAAGAGATTTGATGCTGGAAAGAACCTGGGCACATGTAAGACATTTTCCGATCTTGGGGCCACAATTGCGGATAATTTCAAGGTACAGCTGCCCAAATACGGCGAAAGCTTTTTAAACAGATTAAAATGAGAGGGTAATGGAAATGAGAATGGTGGATATAATTTCAAAAAAACGGGATGGAGGGGAACTCAGCAGGGAAGAGATAAATTTCTTTGTGGAAGGTTATACCCATGGAACAATTCCCGATTATCAGGCCAGTGCCCTGGCTATGGCAATCTATTTTCAAAATATGAATGACAGGGAGACGTCCGATCTCACAATGGCAATGGCAAGTTCCGGCGAGACTATTGATTTGTCTGAAATAAGTGGTATAAAAGTTGATAAGCACTCCACCGGTGGTGTGGGAGATACCACCACCCTTGTGCTGGCACCTCTTGTTGCATCTTTAGGCATACCTGTGGCCAAGATGTCCGGGCGTGGCCTGGGACACACCGGTGGAACTATTGACAAACTTGAGTCAATTGATGGATTTCATGTGGAAATTATAAAGGATAAATTTATTCAGCTGGTAAATGATAATGGAATTGCAGTTATGGGTCAGACTGGCAATTTAACTCCGGCAGACAAGAAATTGTATGCTCTGAGGGATGTAACGGGAACTGTTGAATCCATACCTTTGATTGCCAGCTCTATAATGAGCAAAAAAATTGCAGCCGGAGCAGATGCCATAGTGCTGGATGTTAAAGTTGGTGCAGGGGCTTTTATGAAGACAGATAAAGATGCGGAAAAACTGGCACATGCCATGGTCAGGGTGGGAAACAGTGTGGGCAGAAACACCATGGCTGTGATTTCAGACATGTCCCAGCCGCTGGGGTTTGCCATAGGCAATGCCCTTGAAGTGAGAGAAGCCATTGACACTTTAAAGGGAGAGGGTCCGGTGGATCTTGCAGAACTGGTCCTCACACTTGGAAGTGAAATGGTGGTTCTGGCTAAAAAGGCAGGTACCCTGGAAGAGGCACGGAAAAAACTTGCTGAATCAATAAAAACTGGCAGGGCTCTGGAAAAATTCAGGACATTTATTAAAAATCAAGGCGGGGATCCATCCATTGTGGATAACCCGGGAAAGCTGCCCCGGGCAAAGTACAAAATTGATGTTCCTGCATTAAAAGATGGTGTGATTTCAAATATTGCAGCTGATGAGATTGGAATTGCGGCCATGCTTCTCGGCGCGGGCAGGGCCACTAAAGGGGACAGTATTGATTTATCCGTAGGACTTGTACTTGACAAAAAAGTTGGCGACAGGGTGAAAAAGGGAGATAAACTTTTGACTATACATTCGAATTTCCAGGATGTGGATGAAATAAAAGCCAGAATTTATGAAAATATAACTATCGGAAGCAGTGCTGAAAAACCGGTATTGATACATAAGATTATTACAGAATAATATGGACTTGGTTCAAATTATGATCAAAGGCACAAAATCTCTTTTTAGGTTTTGTGCCATGAAAATTATCATATTGTCAGATAAATAAATTTACATTTGAATCTTCGGCTTCACCCAGATAGTAGCCAACACCACCTATTTTCACACCATCCATAAGTTCTTCTTTCTTAATGCCCATAACATCCATGGACATCTGACAAGCCACTATTTCTATACCACTGTCCAAGGCTGATTTTATCAAATCTTCCAGGGAAGTTACATTTTTATCCTTCATGATCTTTCTTATCATTTTAGCACCCATGCCCATCATATTCATTTTGGACAGCTTTAATTTTTTACTGCCCCTTGGCATCATGAATCCAAACATGGAATCCATAAAGCCCTTTTTTACAGGTACCTTTTCATTCTTCCTCAGTATATTCAATCCCCAGAAGGTGAAAAACATGGTTACTTTTTTCCCCATTGATGCAGCTCCATTTGCTATGATGAAGGAAGCTATGGCCTTATCCAGATCACCGCTGAATACCACCAGTGTTTTGTTGTCTCTTACGGGTGGAATGTCTTTGATAGGATTTTCTACTCTGGAGTTATTGCTGTTTTTTTTAATAAGGGCAGTGATATTGCTTTTATCTTTTTTTAAATCAAGGAGCTGGCTATTTGTCCTCTTGCACCAGGCTTTTATATCCTCATAAAAGCCCGGATCGGAAGCGGTAACTTTTAGAATTTGTCCTTCCATTAAATCATCCATAGCCGCCTTAACCTGCATAAGTGGACCGGGACAGCAGAGGCCGCAGGCATCAAGGCTCTTGTCATATTCCAATGTATCCGCTCCTGATTTATCCAGGGCCGCTTCTGATTTTGCATTTTGTGCATCCTGCTTTTTAGGAGTGAAGTTTAAGCTTGATATACTTTTATATCCGCCGGTTATGTTCTTAACCTTGTACCCATGCTGGGAAAGTATCCTTGCTGCAATATATCCCCTGAGGCCCACCTGACAGTATGCGATGATCTCCTTGCTTTTATCCAGTTCATCAAGCCTTTCCCTTAAATTGTCCACGGGTATGTTCAGTGCACCTTCCAGATGGCCGCTGTTAAATTCTATCTCTGAACGTACATCAAGAAGTATGGTATTTTCTCTGTTGTAATTTAAAAATTCTGTTGGAGTAATGACGTCCACTTTCCCGGAAAGGACATCTTCAGCCACAAAACCTGCCATATTTACAGGATCCTTTGCAGAAGAAAACGGTGGTGCATAGCATAATTCCAGTTCTGTCAAATCTGATACCGAGCCGCCAAGTCTCATTGTAGCTGCGATAACGTCAATTCTCTTATCAACACCGTCATAGCCTATAGCCTGGGCACCCAGGATTTTACCTGTTTCATTGAATATAAGTTTTATGGACATAGGGAGGGCAGCTGGATAATATGATGCATGGGAAGCCGGATGAACATATATAACTTTGTAAGGTATGTTAAGTCTCTTTAAAGTTCGTTCATTATTTCCCGTGCTTGCAGCGGTCAAAGCAAAAATTTTGATTATTGCAGTACCTTGGGTGCCCTTATATGTTGAATTTAATCCGGATATATTGTCTGCAGCTATTCTTCCCTGCTTGTTTGCAGGTCCGGCCAAAGGTACTGCAGTGTTTTGTCTGTTGACAAGATCCACTACTTCAACTGCGTCCCCCACGGCATAGATGTTTTCAATATTTGTTCTCATCTTGTCATCAACCAGTATATGACCTCTGGAACCCAGTTTTATTCCACTGTTTTTTATGAAATCAGTATTGGGGGCTACACCAATGGATAATATCACTAAATCGGCAGTAATCCTTGTATTGCTGTTTAAAGTTATTTCAATATCATGCTCATTATCCTTGAAGGATTTTACCCCGTCATTTAGTATTAAATCTATGCCATTTTCCACCAGCTCTTTTTCAGCCATCACCGACATGTCTGAATCAAAGGGTGCCAGAATATGCGGTGCAGCCTCAATCAGAGTAACCTGTAGCCCTCTTTCTTTTAGGTTTTCAGCCATTTCAACACCTACATAGCCTCCGCCGATAACTACAGCACTGGTAACTTGTCTTTTATCCACCAGTGATTTTATGCTGTCCGTATCCGGTATATTTCTTAGTGTAAAAATTTTATCGCTTTCTATACCCTGTATTTTAGGCCTGATGGCTCTTGCACCGGGAGATAGCAACAGATAGTCATAACTTTCCTGGTAAGTTTCTCCGTCTTTATTTTTCACTTTTACTACGTTTTTGCTGGTATCTACATCTATAATTTCACTGTTGACTCTTACATCTATATTGAATCTATTGTTCATGCCTTCCGGTGTCTGTACCAGGAGTCTTTCTCTTTCCTTGATTGTCTCACCTATATAGTAGGGCAGTCCGCAATTTGCGAAGGATATATAATTATCCTTTTCGAACATTATTATCTGGGCGTTTTCATCCAGTCTTCTCAGCCTTGCAGCTGCAGATGCTCCCCCTGCAACTCCGCCCGCTATCAAAACTTTTTTACTCATGAAAATTCCTCCTATCTTTAATTTTATTTATACAGTGCAAGCAGTAATTTTATCTGTCAATAACACGTTTTTAAGAAAGTTAGGATATTAGCTGTGAAAGTTTTCAGACCAAAATTTAAAATAGAACTTCAAGCAATTTGACAACTAATGGATTGCAAATTCTATAGTTTATTTCGACGCCATTTCTTCTGCCTTCTATAATTCCTGCAGCTTTTAATTTCTGTATATGCTGTGAAAGTGTAGATTGAGGTATCTCAAGACAGTGCTGCATATTGCTCACGTTGCAGGTTCCTTTCTCCAGCAGCCCTTTAACAATGCATAATCTGACAGGATGTGCCAATACCTTGAGAATTTCAGCTTTTTCATTGTATTTTGCAAAATCTTTATCCATAATTTTATCCTTCCCAAAATATATTTATTTATCGTTATATTTATATATTACAATATAACGATAAATAGTTCAATAGTTTTAGTTAAATTTAATGAATTTTCGATTAAGATCGAGAATCATCCTTATTTGATATTTAATATTTGTACTTAATGCTTTTTTGTTGCCTTGACATTGCTTGAATAAAAGATTACCATTTGATTATTATGGATGAATAATGCGGATATAGCAGTTCTTATAGCTGCATTTGAAGCAGGAAAGGATGACATCAGATTTTATGAATATATTTAAAAAATTTTTGCAGTATTACAGGCCTTATAGATTTCTTTTTTATGCAGATATATTTTGTGCACTTGTAGTGTCGCTGGTAGATCTGGCATTTCCTCTAATTTTAAGCTATCTTTCAAAAAATATTTTTGTAAAGGACAAGATGGTGATTCTCAATTCCATATTGTATATTGGAGTGGGATTGCTTGTACTTTATATACTTAAATATTTCTGCCAGTACTTTATCGCTTCCTGGGGTCATATAATGGGGGCAAGGATGGAAAATAACATGAGAAAGGATTTGTTCTATCATCTTCAAAGGATGTCTTTTTCCTACTATGATGAAAACAATACAGGGCATATGATGTCCATACTTGTGTCGGATCTGTTTGATATATCGGAACTGGCCCATCATGGACCGGAAAATGTATTTATCTCTGCAATTAAAATAATAGGATCTTTCGTAGTGCTTGCTTTTATCAATACCCAAATGACACTTATGCTTTTTGCGGTAACTGTAGTAATGATAGTGTTTTCATTCTGTGAAAATAAAAAAATGCAGAGAATATTCTTTGACAACAGAAAGAAGATGGGAAATATAAATTCTTCCGTCCAGGATAGTCTTCTTGGAATAAGAGTTGTGAAGTCTTTTGCCAATGAGAATATTGAAAGGGAGAAATTTGACAGAAGCAATAATGCATATCGTATTTCAAGGGAAAAAAGTTATAAAGTGATGGGAAGATTTATAGCGGGGAATTCTTTCTTTGAGGGACTTCTATACGTGGTAATACTTGCTACAGGAGCATTTTTTATAGCCAATGGTTCCTTGACAATACCTGATCTTGCTGTCTATGCTCTTTACATAAACATATTTATCAATCCCATAGACATACTGATAAATTTTGCAGAGCAGTTTCAAAAAGGGTTTGCCGGGTTTAGAAGGTTTTTGAATATTTTGTCCATGGAACCTGAAATAGTGGATAAAAAAAATGCAGTACCCTTGGAAGATGTAAAGGGCGATATAGAATACAAAAATGTTTCTTTCAGCTACAATGAAAAAAAGCAGGTACTTAAAAATATAAATGTGAAAATAAAAGCAGGGGAAAAAATTGCATTTGTGGGACCTTCGGGAGGGGGAAAAACCACAATTTGTTCACTTCTTCCAAGATTTTATGATGTATCCTCAGGTTCTGTAATGATAGACGGAAAAGATATAAGGGACGTCACTCTTGAATCATTGAGAAATTCCATTGGAATAGTACAGCAGGACGTATACTTGTTTTCTGGAACACTGAAGGAAAATATAAGGTACGGGAAACCGGAGGCATCTGACGAGGAGATAATGAAAGCGGCTAAAGAGGCCAATATCCACGATTATATAATGAGTCTGGACAATGGTTATGATACTTATGTGGGGGAAAGAGGGGTCAAGCTTTCGGGAGGACAGAAACAGAGAATTTCAATTGCCAGAGTGTTCCTTGAAAATCCTCCCATACTTATACTGGATGAGGCTACATCGGCACTGGATAATGAGAGCGAAAGCTTTATACAAAAATCCCTTGAAAAACTGGCTAAAAACAGAACTACTATAGTTATTGCCCACAGGCTCAGTACTATAAGAAATGCTGATGAGATAATAGTCATTGACGGTGAAGGAATAAAGGAAAGAGGAAGTCACAGTGAGCTTCTCCAAAAAGGAGGACTTTACGCCTATTATTACAATATGCAGTTTGAGGGTCTGGACATAAGAAAATAAATTTTTCGAATTTTATAATGTTTACAAATAGTTTATTAATATGAAATTAATATGTAACAAATAGGTTATACAATCATAAGTGTTCCGAGGAAATGAATATTTCCTTTAACATGTGTTATTTAAATGTTGTGTTTCTTTAGCGTGTATTAGTGTCTGCGGTTGCAGGGCACGGTAAACTTAAATGCAACCACTATAGAGTATTTAACTAATAAATCTCCCTTAGTTTATATTGTAAAATAGGCATCCGTCATTTAGGGTGCTTATTTTTCGTATCTATTTCATAACATCTTCATATGAAATTTATATACTTACACTATATCTTAATGGTAAAAATTGCGGGAGGATTGAAGGTGTGAAGATTAAAAAAGACAAATTTAAGGTTTTTGATATGACCTGTGTATCCTGTGAGCTGCGGGTAGAAAGGGCGGTTAAAGGATTAAACGGTGTAAAAAATGCTCTGGCCAGCTTTAAGGATGAATCTGTGATTGTAGAGTATGACCCGGATCTATGCAGTTTGGAAAATATCAAAGATGCTGTAAGAGCATCCGGGTATAGTACTGAGAGTTCAAATAGGTATAAAATAGCCGGCATATTTGTGATTGCAGCTGCAATTATATTGATTGGAAATTCATCAAGCGGAATAGATATTGGATCCAGGCTTAACGGTGCCACATATTTTGTTTTATTCCTGGTTGGAATGCTTACTTCCATACACTGTGTGGGTATGTGCGGCGGAATAGCACTGTCGCAAAGTATAAACAAAGGCGGTAAAAATAAAATTGACTCCATTAAGCCTGCTGTCTTGTACAATACAGGCAGGGTAATATCCTATACCGTACTTGGTGGAATAGTTGGAGGTCTGGGATCGGTATTTTCTCTATCTATACCGGTGAAAGCAGGGCTTCAAATATTTGCAGGTATATTCATGATGATAATGGGATTTAATATGAGTGGGTATAGTTTGTTTAGAAAATTTAATATAAGACTGCCCTGGTCTGCCTGCTCCATGAAGAAAAAACCAAGGACACCCTTTTTGGTTGGAATTTTAAATGGGCTTATGCCCTGTGGACCTCTTCAGACAATGCAGTTGTATGCCCTGGGAACGGGAAGTATACTCAAGGGTTCATTGTCCATGTTTATATTCTCTCTTGGTACCATTCCCCTGATGCTGGGCTTTGGTGCAGTATCTGGCATGCTCAGCAGGGGATATACAAGAACTTTATTGAAATTCAGCGGTATATTGGTAATAGTTTTAGGCATAGTGATGGGAAGCAGGGGATTGGCTCTGGCTGGTGTAAACATACCTACGGTGTCCACATTGGCTGCTGGTTTGTCTGGTAATAAGACATCTGCGGAATCTTCTGCTGGAAAATCAACTTTAAAGGATGGAGTCCAGATAATTAAAATGACAGCAGATAATTCGGGATATACCCCCAATGGTCTTTATGTTCAAAAAAATGTACCTGTAAAATGGATAATTGACGGAAAAGCATTGAATTCCTGTAACGGACAAATTATTGTACCTTCTTTAAATATTCAAAGGACTTTACAACCCGGTGAAAATGTAATTGAATTTACACCAAAGGATGGAGATATAAATTTCAGCTGTGGAATGGGCATGATAAGGGGAGTGATTAAAGTAGTGGACGATATTTCCACCGTTGATACTTCTAAGCCCGATTCTTCAATACCTGCTCCATCCAGTGGAATGCCTGGCTGCAGTATGCATGGGTCACAGGGGGGAGATTCCACGGCTAAAGCTCCAAGTATTTATGGTACGGATTTAAGTAAGGTTGAAACCAGCCGGTTGGTTAAAAAAGCCGAAATTTCAGAATCAGGAAATGAGCAGGTGGCTTCAATAAAAGGTGTGGGATATGAATTTGAGCCGCTGATTGTAGTTGCAGAAAAGAATGTCGGTACAATTTTGAGTCTTGATTTAAGTAATTTTGACAGTCCGGAGGGAAATTTTATAATTTCATCTCTTGATACAGGTAAGTCCGTTGCTTCCTTCCAGGGTAAAAAGGAAATTGTGGAAGTTCATGTTTCTTTTGATTCAAATGATATATATACCATCTCAAAAGACGGAAATGTAATAGGAGCTGTAGTTGTGGTGGATGATTTAAAAAATGCAGATTTAGAACAAATCAGAGAAGAATATATAGGAAGTTAGAATCAGCAAGTATGATTCATTGTCCAGTATTTTAACTTTGTACTTTAAATTTAATTTGACAGCTTTTGGATAAAATTGTACCTTTAGCTAATTCTTTTGCATATTATAATAGTATAAGAAAATCTAGTGGAGGTTTTTATGTATTCATATATGCATTCAGATAGGGAAATTATGCCAATGTGCTGTTACTGCAGAGCTAACAATGCCATGATGAGAGGAGCTTTAAAAAGAAAAAACAGATCCATGTTCAGAAATGATGAACCTGTGGAAAATAGAATTGACGAGGGAAGTGGAATAACACAACAGCCTGTACAGCAAATGCCGAATACAGGTCAGCAAGTGCCCGATGTTGAACAGCAAATGCCGGATATGATGAAAAGCATGTCACAAGCAGACATGGAAAAGGTAAATTCAAATACTCGGGAAATTATAGATATGTTTGAAAGCCATCATCCAGATATAATAAATACATTGATATGCTGTGGTATGTCAGTTGATGGGGCGAGACAATATTTAAGCAGAGTTGTTAGAATGGCACTTATGCATCACATGATGCACCAGACGTAAAAATTATCATGAAATAAATATTCCCTGGAAAATAATATTCAAGGGAATATTTTATTTATGGAATATAGTTGAAAAACGAATTGACGAAAAAGACAGCTCTTTATTGCAAATAGTTAAATAGTTATTTAGAGTTTAAGCGCGATTTCATTCAATTTTTCACACATGGTAGTAATTTCTTCTATGCTTGCTGTAATTTCCTGTGTAGCAGCAGCCTGCTCCTGACTGGAGGACAGGGATCCTTTGCTTTTTTCACTGGATACGGTAACTTTATCCTTGATATTGTCCGTTAATTTCTTGATTTTGGGAACTGTACTTTTAGCCTGATCTGATAGTTTCCTGATTTCATTTGCAACAACTCCAAAACCACTACCGGCTTGTCCTGCTCTAGCTGCTTCAATTGCGGCATTCAGGCCCAGCATTTTTGTTGCATCCGCAATATTGGCTATAAAAGAAGTTACCTGGTTTATTTCCTCAGATAATTCTGTTATCTCATTGATACCGCTGTTGAGCTCCTGTTCATTGGCATGAATTTGGGAGGCAGAGGCTGCCAGTTCTTCAATAGCAGAAGAGATACCTGTAATACTTTCCATAAGATTGCTGGACATGCCTCTTAAATTCACTGCCACTTCCTTTGGAGTTATTATGGAAAATGTTCCCACTACTTCTTTAGTATCCTGGTCAAGTAGTGGGAAACTTGCGTCTCTTACAGGAATTCCGTATATTGAGGCATCCAGCTCTTTTTCCTGCTGTTTTCCTGTACTTATAACTTCACTGCTTAAAAAATCATTTTCAAATTTGTCTCCGACCTTTATGGAGGATATATCGAACTCTTTTGAAGATTGCACATTTGTAAATTTTCCCAAATCAGTCAGGCACAAAAATACACCTTCTGGAAACATTTTTGCTAGTACTGGTGCAAAGCCGTCAAAAGCTTTGGCCACAGGGTGAAGTCTTGGAAAGGCCATGGAAAATGCACCTATAGCATTATTGGTTTCATCTATTATGGGAATTGAAATTATCTCCAATCGTATTCCATAAACAGAACGTGGGATTTTTTGGGTTAATGTTTTTTTTTCACGGATAGCCATGAGGGTGGTGCTGTTTTCGTTCAATTTTTGTCCCACGTAAAATACATTCATGTTTAAGGAGGTGGAATATTTCACCCATTCCACCGTATCTCCTTTTGTAATTCCATATACAATTCCTCCAGGAATTAAATCAGCCTGAACTTCTGATAAATTTTTTAGATTTTCCAGCGCATTTGCTGAAATCATAATATACATCTCCTTTTTTTGATTATAGTTTAAATTTTATTTAATATTTTATTTACATGATTTTTTATATTCAATTCAACAAATTGTGATAATTATTTAGTACATAATAAATATTTTGTACAATTTATTATAC
>NZ_PVXP01000063.1 GCF_002995845.1 Clostridium luticellarii
CAATATTTTTTCAATTTTTTTTATTTTTCAAAATATAAAAATTTGAAATTCTTTGACTTAACCTATTGTTTCTCTGCTTCATGACAACAGTTGATATTCTATCATATTTTCTCCTATTTTCTTTATAGTATGCACTCTTTAGACTAATTTATCCTTCATTTTCAACTTTATTGTCTTTTTTACTCGATTATTCATATACTGATACGCTAGGTCATGTTATCCTTAAATACAAGGCAATCAGCCATATTGGGAAATACAGTTTTCACATATGACTGACTGCTGAGATTAAAGTTCATTCACTATTTTTTTGAAACTGTTGCCTCTAACTTCAAAATTGGGAAACATATCAAAGCTGGCACAAGCAGGTGAAAGAGTAATAATATCTCCCTTCTCTGCCAACTCCCTAGCCTTATTAACTGCATCAAGTAAAGACTCAACCATAAATATTGGTACATTAATTCCTTTTTCGTCTCTCAATTTATCAAAAGCCTTTTTTATTTTATTTTTTGTAGCACCCATGAGTATTAAAATCTTTATCTTCTTGTATCCCTCTTCTGCCAGAACATCAAAAGGTATTTTTTTATCATACCCACCTGCTATCAATACGACAGGCTTTTCAAAAGCCTTAAGTCCGGCCAAAGTTCTAGTAGGACTTGAAGCAATGGAGTCGTTATAGTATTTTATTCCATCTACAGTCCTCACAAATTCACATCTATGCTCCACACCGGAAAAATTAACAGCTACCTTTTTCATATTCTCAATACTTACCTCATCCTTTACTGCACAAAAAGCCGCTAAAAAATTTTCTACATTATGCATTCCTTTTATTTTTACTTCTTCTAATTTGCATACTTCATCCTCATCTATATACAGACTGCCACCTTTTAGATACCCTCCTTTATTTAAAACTCTCCTACTGCTAAATTGTCTTACATTCCCTGGGGCCTCTGATACCATTAAATTCACTATATCATTATCTCTATTTAATACTAATAGAGCATTTTTGTCCTGATATCTAAATATATTTTTCTTAGCATTTATATATTCATCCATATCTTTATGAATATCCAGATGATTGGGACTGATATTTGTTATAACTGCAACCTCAGGTGATACATTCATGGTCATTAATTGAAAACTGGACAGCTCCAACACAACTTTATCCTCACTTTTCATTTCCTTTATTCTGGAAAATAGTGGAGTTCCTATATTCCCCCCAACCCAAGTCCTATACCCACGGCCTTTTAAAATATTATATATAATAGTTGTCGTAGTAGTCTTACCGTCACTTCCTGTTACTCCATACACCTTTCCAGGGCAATACTTAATGAATTCTTCCATTTCAGAAGTTATATATGCACCCTCCTGCCTGGCCTTTACAAGATATGGATTATCTATTCTCATAGAGGGTGTCTTAAATATCACCTGAAAACTATTTAAACTATGAAGGTAATCTTCACCCAATACAAGCTTTATATTTTTTCTCCTAAATTCTTCTGCTATTTCCCCCAGTTGTTCCTCATCTTTTCTATCAAAAGCAGTAATCTCCGCCCCTAAATCCAGCAAGAAGTTAATCAAGGGCCTGTTACTCACACCTATACCAACTACCGCTGTTTTTTTACCTCTTATAAATTTCTCGAAATCCCTAAAATCCTTTTTCATAAAATTACCTCCACACCAGATCTATTACAATAATTTGTATTTCGATTATATAATAGCACAACCCATTGTAAAATAATATACTCCCAGTATATGAAAGATTTTAATATAAAAATATGTTTACTGTATTCTCCGTAACCAGAATACTAGAAAGTGTCGATTATAGTCGAAATTATGAGAAAATATTTAATATAACAACTTTATTATTATCTATTGAAAGTTATTATGTTGCTGTGCTATACTATGAATGTGCCGTAAGGAAACATTAATATAATTCCCCAAGTTTTAATTAAACATATAACATATCCCCATGATTAAACCCTAATTTACCGAATAGTTCACTATTCGGTAAATTTCTTTTGTATTTTATTTTAATTTCAGAGAGCATAAATATACCGTACTAATTTATAATTCAGAAACCACTGTATAAAATCAGTACGGCATGTGATTAAAACTTTATCTTTTCTTCTATAAATCCTTTCAGTTCCTCTATTTTAATTCTAAACTGTTCCATGGTATCTCTATCTCTTATAGTAACAGTATTATCTTTCATAGTATCAAAATCCACCGTTATACAGTAAGGGGTTCCAATCTCATCTTCTCTTCGGTATCTCTTGCCTATACTCCCTGCATCATCATAGTCCACATTGAAATCTTTCTTCAGCATATTGTAAACTTCCAGTGATTTTTCCGACAATTTTTTGCTGAGGCAGAGAACAGCTGCTTTAAAAGGAGCTATTACAGGATTAAAATGCAATACCGTTCTTACATCTCCCCCTTCAAGTTCTTCCTCATCATAGGCATCAACCAGAAATGCAAGTACTGCCCTGTCTGCTCCCACAGATGGTTCTATACAATAAGGTATATATTTCTCCTTAGTTATTGGATCCATGTAAGTCATATCTTTACCCGAATGATTTTGATGTTGGGTCAAATCATAATCAGTTCTATCCGCTATACCCCAAAGTTCTCCCCATCCAAAAGGAAATAGATATTCAATATCAGAAGTAGCATTGCTGTAATGGGAAAGTTCTTCTTTATCATGATCTCTAAACCTTATATTTTCTTCTGTTATGCCAAGATCCAATAGAAATTTCCAGCAGTAATCCTTCCAATAACTATGCCATTCTAAATCACTTCCCGGTTTGCAGAAAAATTCAAGTTCCATTTGCTCGAATTCTCTGGTCCTAAAAGTGAAATTCCCCGGAGTTATTTCATTCCTAAAAGCCTTACCTATTTGAGCTATGCCAAAAGGTATCTTTTTCCTGCTGGTTCTCTGCACATTTTTAAAATTTACAAATATGCCCTGAGCAGTCTCAGGCCTTAAATATATCTCTGATTTTGAATCTTCTGTAACTCCCTGAAATGTTTTAAACATAAGATTGAACTGCCTGATATCCGTAAAATTCTTTTTGCCGCAGCTAGGACAGACAATATTATTATCATCTATATACTTTTTTAGCTTCTCGTTACTCCATCCATCTGCGCTGGCCTTTTCTATTCCCTTCGCAGTCATGTGCTCCTCAACTAATTTATCCGCTCTGAACCTGGATTTACACTCTTTACAATCCATAAGTGGATCAGTAAAATTTCCTACATGACCTGATGCCACCCAAACTTCGCTGTTCATGAGTATTGCGCAGTCTATTCCTACATTGTGTTCATTTTCATGAACAAATTTTTTCCACCAGGCCTTTTTCACATTGTTTTTCAGTTCAACTCCAATAGGCCCATAATCCCATGTATTGGCAAGTCCTCCATATATATCTGAACCCGGATATACAAATCCTCTATTCTTAGCTAAAGCTACTACCTTATCCATAGTTTTTTCAAAAGCCATGTTATATATTTCTCCTCTCTACAATTATTATATTTTTAATCATCTGTAAAATATCAAATGCAATTTTAGGTATAAAAAAAGGGCTTACTGCAAAGGGACGAATTATCTCCGCGGTTCCACCCTTTTTAGCACAAGCTCATCTTTGAAACATTCAGCTCAAAAGTTCCTTCACAAAAAAATTTCGTTGTTTGCACCATCCACAACTTCTCTTGAGAAATCTATAATGTTACTATTCTTCATCATAGCCTTACTATTAAATTATTTATATGAATTTCATTATACACTACTACAGACAAATGTAAACATTAAGCTACTAAACCAAACATAAAATGGCTCCGTGGAGAGGGCTCGAACCTCCAACCCTTCGGTTAACAGCCGAATGCTCAACCATTGAGCTACCACGGAACAACTCACACGTATAATTATATCATGCAATTTTAAAATTGCAATATATTTGTACTCTAAAAAACAACAAATTTGAAATTACATTGTAAAAAACAAGGCTTTTAAACTAAAAGGCCCTGTTTTTTACACTAATTTTCACCTATTCACTTTTAATAAAAATAGCTAAGGTTGTTATGATCAAACTTACTGCTGCTGACTTGGTTTCATTGTAGGAAAAAGTATTACATCTCTTATTGAGGATGAATTGGTCAAAAACATTATAAGTCTATCTACTCCTATTCCAAGACCGCCGGTTGGAGGCATCCCTATTTCCAAGGCATTTATAAAGTCTTCATCCATCATATATGCCTCATCATCACCCAGTTCTCTTTCCTTCAACTGCTGCACAAATCTTTCCCTCTGTACTATAGGATCATTTAATTCCGAATAGGCGTTGCATATTTCTCTTCCAAAAACAAAACCTTCGAATCGTTCTGTGAACTTGTCATTTCCTCTCTTTTTCTTAGTCAATGGAGATATTTCCACTGGATAATCCAGCACAAAAGTAGGCTGAATGAATTTTTCTTCACAAAATTCTTCAAATACAGCATCCAATATATCTCC
Source organism: Clostridium luticellarii (assembly GCF_002995845.1). Classification (GTDB taxonomy): domain Bacteria; phylum Bacillota; class Clostridia; order Clostridiales; family Clostridiaceae; genus Clostridium_B; species Clostridium_B luticellarii. Next base: position 4,508 of record NZ_PVXP01000063.1, read on the forward strand.
CTTTGTACAATCCCCCAGTGCCTTCTTCAGTTCAATATTTTTATCACCCGCAATTTTCCTGGCCTCTTCATCAGTTTCTATTTCATCGAAGTCTATTCCTGTAAATTCTTTAACCGCATCCACCATGGTGATCCTTTTCCAGGGAGGCTTAAAATCTATTTCAGTATCCTCATATACAACATTTGTAGTTCCCAGCACTTTTTCACATATATAAGCTATCATATTTTCAGTCAATTCCATCATATCATTATAATCGGCAAAAGCTTCATACAGTTCCATAGCTGTGAACTCAGGATTGTGCCTTATATCTATACCTTCATTTCTAAAATTCTTGCCTATCTCATATACTTTTTCAAATCCACCAACTATCAACCTCTTCAAATACAATTCAGTTGCAATTCTCAGATACATATCTATATCCAGGGCATTATGATGAGTTATAAAAGGCTTTGCAGCCGCACCTCCAGCTATAGAAGAAAGTATAGGAGTTTCCACTTCTATAAAGTTCTTTTCATCTAAAAATTGCCTCATAGCTTTTATAATGGCAGTTCTCTTCAAAAAAGTATCTCTGACTTCTTGATTTATTATCAAATCCACATATCTTTGTCTGTACTTTAAATCCGGATCCTTGAGCCCATGCCATTTTTCTGGAAGAGGTTTTAAAGATTTGGATACCAACTGAAAATCTGTAATATGAATCGTTATTTCACCGGTTTTAGTCTTAAATACCCTGCCTGTTACGGATAAAATATCACCTATATCATAGGATTTATATTCCTTGAGCTTATCTTCACCCACATCATTTATCTTTATATACAGCTGAATTTTTCCATACCTGTCATATAAATCCGAAAATCCGGCCTTACCATGAACTCTCTTTGATATCAGCCTTCCCGCAACAGTTACATCTTTTCCCTCCAGAGTCTCATAATTATTTCTCACTTCTTCAGAAGTATGGGTTCTCTCTACCTTATAAACTTCAAAAGGATCTTTTCCCTCTTCTTTCAAGGCCGCCAATTTTTCCAGTCTTTCTTTTGTGAGCTCGTTAGCGTTTTCTTCCCGTATCTGTATGTTCTTTTGGTCTTTTGACATGAATATTACCCTCCAATTATCTTCTTATGCTTAGTATTTCATATTTGCTGACACCATCAGGAATCTGTATCTCAAGTATATCTCCCACTCTTTTTCCCACTAGTCCTTTACCTACAGGTGACTCATTTGATATTTTATTATTAACTGGATCTGCCTCTGCAGATCCTACAATTAAATATTCAACTTCTTCATCAAAATCATAATCTTTTAACTTTACAATGGAACCTACACTCACCACATCCGATGGGATTTCATCCTCATCTATTATAGTAGCATTTTTCAGCATATTTTCAAGTTGAACTATTCTTCCCTCTACAAATGCTTGTTCATTTTTAGCACTATCATACTCTGAATTTTCACTTAGATCTCCAAACGAAAGAGCTACTCTAATCTTTTCAGTAATTTCTTTCCTTTTGACTGTTTTTAGATTCTCCAGTTCCTGTTCAAGTTTTTTTATTCCCTCATAGGTCATCACATATTTTTTTAATGCGCTCATTCTGCTCTCCCCTTTTAATAATTATATAAAACTCACCCATAATCTCATAATATTTTAACTTTATTACTCTTCTCAATTATCATTTAAGTAATTATAAAACAGCATATACATAATGTCAACGTACTTAAATTTCCTATAAAATCAGTTCATCACTGTTAAATTTTATTTTATCTAAAAATATGCCATTTTGGATCAAGGATTTTTCCACATTTTTTTCACCCAGCTGACAAAGTATGGATCCTAAAAGTTCAAAAGATATATTTTCATATTTAAAATTCCACGGAATCCTATATCCAATATCATTTACTATAATATTATTTTTATAACAAGGTATATAACTATTATCTAAATACCATATATATGCTTTAGCATTTCCATTTATCTTTCTAGAAGTTATAATAAAATCTGCACTTTTAAAAGAAAAATCTATGTCAGATGTAATTATAGGTGTCACTCCATAATTTGCTGTAATATATTGTCTGAGTTCATTTATCTTTACAATATCCCTGGAAAGCAGAACTATAAATTTGGCTTCTTTCGCCAAAAAACATATAGTGTCAAATAAAATAGGCTCTGAAGCATCATAAACAACCATACAGCTATGCCTTATACTCTTTCTTCTATTTCTAAGTATGATTTTTGAACTTGCTACAACGCTGAAAGCCATTAATTCCCTTTGAAACCTATTATATAAATTATAATCAAAATATCTATATGTTTTAGGTGCCAACTGTATATCCTCTGCTCTGGATATTCTTTTTGCTCTTGAAATATTATTTTTATAGGAATTCAAATTAATATTTAGAGGAAATTCTACAACTTTAATTTTCAGTCCAAATTCCTTTATAAAGAGTTTTTCCTTTATTCTTATCTTAAACCTGTCTTTTACTTTTCCCCAGAAACTGTTGTCATTATAAAATATATTTCTATCAGATTTAGCATACAAAACAGTTCTCACATCTATTATCTCTCTTAAAATTAGTTACAATAATATTTTATTCTCCTTACAAATCAAAAATTACAATAGGGATTTATATTTATATAAAATTTCAAATACCTTTTCGCTGTTCTTTTCATAATTTATTTTATCCTTTATCTCTTTACTATTTTTTAATCCTCTTATATACCAGGCCACGTGTTTTCTCATTTCTTTAACAGCTCTATTCTCCCCATTATAGCAAATTGATTTTTTATAATGTCTTATGCACATATCAATTTTTTCGACAGGAGTAGGATATTTCACTGGAATGTCATTAATATACTGCTGTATCTGGCTGAATATCCACGGGTTTCCCATAGCTCCTCTTCCAATCATTATTCCATCACATTGTGTTTTATTAAATATCTCCTCTGCGTCCTGCACTGTAAATATATCTCCATTACCGATTACAGGAATTTTCACTGCTCTTTTTACTTTACATATTATATCCCAATTGGCTTTGCCAGTATACATTTGGGTACTGGTTCTTCCATGGATAGTTATGGCATCAACCCCAGATTGTTCCATGATTTTAGCAAAATCTATTACATTTATATTATCTTCATCAAATCCTATTCTCATCTTTACAGTAACAGGCTTTAAAGAAGCCCTTTTCACTTCCTTCACTATTTGCGATGCAAGTAGTGGATCTTTCATAAGGGCAGATCCATCTCCATTTTTTACTATCTTATGTGCTGGACATCCCATATTTATATCCACCAGAACAATTTTCTTATTATCATTGAAAAAATCACAGGTCTTAGCCATTACAGCTGGATCACTTCCAAATATCTGCACACCTATACAGCCCTCTTCAGGAGAAACAAGAAACATATCCTGAGTTCTTTTATTCTTGTAAAATAGAGCCTTAGCACTTATCATCTCCGTATATGCAAAGCCACACTGCATTTCTCTGCATATTTCTCTAAAGGCTCTATCTGTAACACCTGCCATAGGGGCTAGAAATAAATTATTGGGAAATTCTATTTCTCCTATTTTCATTAAGACACCGGCTCCTTATTTTTGTCATAAATTATCCTTAGTCCTGTCAATGTCAATATGGAATCAATTATATCTATGGATTTAGATTCCTCTTTTATAAGCTTGGCAAGTCCTCCTGTAGCTATTACAAAAGGTTCTTCTTCACCTAAATCCATCATTTCCTTTTTCATTTTTTTGACTATATAGTCCACCTGGCCAATATACCCATATACTATACCCGCTTGTATACTGGAAACAGTGTTTTTACATATTACCCCAGATGGTTTAACAATTTCTACTCTGGGAAGTTTTGCAGCTTTTTCAAATAGCGCATCGGAAGATATTTTTATTCCCGGACATATAGCTCCTCCCAGATAATCTCCCTTAGCGGTAACTGCACAAAATGTAGTAGCTGTACCAAAGTCTATTATAATTATAGATCTTTTATATATTTCATGGGCTGCCACTGCATTTACTATCCTGTCTGCTCCCACCTCTCTTGGGTTATCATACCTCACATTTATTCCAGTTTTAACTCCCGGTCCGACAACAACTGGAATAACCTGAAAATATTTTGTTACCATATGCTCCAGGGAATACATGATATTGGGTACTACTGAAGATATTATTGCCCCTTTTATATCTGTCAAATTTAGTTTATCTTGTAAAAACAATTCCATTACCTGAACTCCGTATTCATCTGCTGTCCTTTTATCATTTGTAGATAATCTCCAAACTGAAATAAGGGCATCACCATCATATATCCCCAAAACAATATTGGTATTACCTACATCCAAAACCAAAATCACTAAACAAACACCATCTTTCTAAACAAAATCATTACATCTATTATTTTATCCATAATATACATAATTCTAGAGCAGCTTTAAAGCTGCTCTAGAATTAATCATTTTTTGTCAAAATTACAATCTAATTGTATCAATAAAATTCTATTTGTCAAGACAAATTGTTTTCATTTTTCTATTGCATTTTTTTCATGAAGTTTTCACTATTTACTATATACCTGACATGAGATCCCTCTCCAATTTTACCCGTATTATCCCAGGCCTCAACTTTAAAAAATAATTTCTTTCTGTCAATCTTTTGGAGCACCGCCTCACATCTAACTTTTACACCTACTGGTGATGGCTTAATATGTTTTACGTTTACCTCTATTCCTACCGTAGTATATCCTGAAGGGAGATGGAGATCTACACAATTTTTACATGTATTTTCAATAAGCGCTATCATAGCAGGAGTGGCAAATACATTCAAATTACCCGAACCCATTTTTTTTGCCGTATCATTTTCAGTTATATATATTTCCATAGTAGAAGTAATACCTTCTCTTAAATTGAATTCCATTACAATCATCTCATTTCATATAGATTTCCGCTTGTAAAATACATAAATCATTATATCACTGTAATGTGATTTTTTAAATATTTTAACTGGCAAAAACTTTAAATAATATATAAAAACTCCTGTGTACACAGGAGTTTTTATATATTATATTTAATCAAGCCTGCGCAAAAACTTCTTCAAATTCATTTGCCTCAAGCTTTTCCTTTTCCAGAAGCTTTTCAGCCACAGCTTTTAATCTGTTCATATTTTGTGAGAGGAGCTTTTCAGCTTTATTATATCCTTCATCTATAAGCTTTCTTATTTCCTTATCTATCTCAAAGGCCACTTCTTCACTGTAATTTTTCCCCTTACCCAAATCTCTTCCCAAAAATACCTCATCATGCCCTGATCCAAAAGCAATAGGTCCCAAATCACTCATTCCATAATCCATTACCATTTTCCTGGCTATAGTGGTAGCTCTTTCAATATCATTCTTAGCTCCAGTACTTATGTCACCAATAACCAATTTTTCTGCCACTCTTCCTCCCAGAAGTCCTACAATCTCATCTTCCAGTTTTGCTTTTGACATATAAGAACTATCTTTTTCAGGTAGATGCATAGTATATCCACCAGCCATTCCTCTAGGTATTATACTTATCTGGTGAACCGGATCTGAATTAGGCAAAAGTTTCATAACCACTGCATGACCTGCTTCGTGGTATGCAGTAAGTCTTCTATCCTCTTCGTCAATGACCCTGCTCTTCTTTTCAGGTCCTGCTATAACTCTGGTTACTGCTTCTTCCAATTCATCCATTCCAATTAAAGTTTTATTTTTTCTAACTGCCAAAAGAGCGGATTCATTCATAAGATTCTCCAAATCAGCACCTGTAAATCCTGGTGTTCTCTTAGCTAGAATATCCAGTTTCACTTCATCCGATAGATGTTTGTTTCTGGAATGGACCTTCAATATTTCTTCTCTTCCCTTTACATCTGGAGCACCTACCAGTATCTGCCTGTCAAATCTACCAGGTCTCAGTAGTGCTGGATCCAATATATCTGGTCTATTGGTAGCAGCTATCATTATTATTCCTTCATTAGCTCCAAATCCATCCATCTCAACTAACAGCTGATTCAGAGTCTGTTCTCTTTCATCATGCCCTCCACCAAGTCCAGCTCCTCTTTGTCGTCCAACTGCATCTATTTCATCTATAAACACTATACAAGGAGAATTTTTCTTTGCCTGATCAAATAAATCCCTTACTCTGGAAGCACCTACACCTACAAACATCTCTACAAAATCAGAACCGGATATACTAAAAAAGGGTACTCCCGCCTCACCAGATATGGCCTTAGCCAAAAGTGTTTTACCGGTTCCAGGAGGTCCTACAAGCAAAACTCCCTTCGGTATTCTAGCTCCCATCTCTATATATCTCTTAGGCTGCTTCAGGAAATCCACTATTTCCGCCAGTTCTTCTTTTTCTTCATCTGCTCCCGCAACATCTGCAAAAGTTACTTTTTTCTTGTCCGGTGGTGCCATCTTGGCCCTGCTCTTTCCAAAATTCATAACATTCCGGTTCCCTCCACCACCTTGAGATTGCTGCATGAACATGAACCAAAATGCTACAAGCATAAGTATCACAAGCACTGTAGGCAAATACTGCACCCACATAGGCATTGTAGCTGGCTTAACATACATCTCTTGAACTTCACCGTCTTTAGGATGTTCTCCTATAAACTGAAATAATCTTTCGGATGGAACTACAGTCTCATAAGGTGTTCCATTTTTTAAGCTACCCTGGACTGTCATTTTATCTTCTCTAAGTTGAAAACTTTTTACATTGTTATTTAACCAATATTTTTGAAAATCATTAAAACTAATGGATACAGAAGTATCATTGGTTCTTACTAATAGTAATGCAGCAAGAATTACTAATATGAAAACTATAACCCAGGCCGTTGCACTTGAAAATTTTTTCATTAAAGGCCCCCCTCTCTTTCTAGTTTAATACTGTAAAATTGTATCATAAGTAATATTTCTTTACAATAAATTTTGATTCTAATTATTTGTAAACTTCCTCCTTCAATATACCAACGTATGGAAAATTTCTGTATTTTTCTGCATAATCCAAACCGTATCCTACTAAGAAATAATCAGGGACTTCAAATCCTATATATTTAGCCTTAACATTGATCTTTCTTCTCTCTGCTTTATTTAAAAGGCAGGCTATTTCTATACTTTTAGCTTTTCTTCCCTTTAGATAATCAACTAAGTACGCTAAAGTTATGCCAGAATCTATAATATCCTCAACTATCAGCACATGTTTATTTTCTATTTCATGATCCAAATCTTTTAGTATTCTCACAACACCTGAACTACTTGTGGAATTTCCATAACTGGAAACCGCCATGAAGTCCATGGTACACGGGATAGTTATCTCTCTAAGCAAATCTGCCATAAATGGGACAGAGCCTTTTAATATGCCTACGAGCATCAAATCCTCGCCTTCATAATCTTTACTTACTCTTCTTCCAATTTCTTTAACTTTTCTCTTTATTGTCTGTTCATCGAGTAAAATTTCCTTAATATCGTCACTTATATTGCTCATATTTTATAGTTCCTCACTTTCAAATCCTATAGCTAAAATAGTTTTACTATTTTTATCAACCTTAAAAAGCTCACTTATTCTATATCCGACCACCCATCCAATTTTGTCTCCAAAACATATTAGCGGAATGCTGTCTCTCCTATCTTTGGCCACCTTTAAGTCTATAAAGAGATCCTTCAACTTCTTATTTCCTGACATCCCAAGTGGTATTAATCTATCTCCCCTCTTTCTATTTCTCAATACTATATCTCCTTCTACTTTATCATAATCAAAATATCCAACAAATCTATTTTGATTAAAGTGCATATATTGATTATGATCCATTAATTTTACATAGATTTTTGATTTGATATTGGGAATATAATTATATCCAATTTTGAGTTTATATTGTTCAGCACAAGGTATCTGAGTTCTTGTACTGTTTTTTCTTATTATAATATTTCCATAACTGTTTATTGCAAAAATATTATGTGGAAGCGTTAATTCCTTACCTGTAGAATGTTTTTGGATATCTATTATACCAATTATATGAATTTTTTCAAAATCTTTCAAGCTTCCAACTGCACTCTCAAGTGAAAACCTAATTATTCTAGTCAATATAGCCTCTTTCTCTAAAAATGCCTCCCTAGATATTATAACCTTTTCTAGCTTTATGTCACAATATTTTTTAAATTTTTCTCGTGAAATATGTTCTAGATAATCATTATCCACTTTTATTGTATCCGAAAATCTATTTAATACTTCAATTATATCCCGATTGAAATTCTTTTGTATATATGGTATGAGTTCCAATCTTATTTTATTTCTAGAATATACCGTTTCAAAATTAGTTTTATCAATTCTTGGATGAAGTGCACTGTCAATGCAGTATTTTTCAATTTCATCCCTTGTGATATGTATTAACGGTCTCACAAACACATTATCCCGTACAGGCCTTATGCCAACGAGGCCATTTAGTCCTGCTCCTCTTATAATTCTCATCAAAATTGTTTCAGCCTGATCATTTGCATTGTGGGCTATAGCTATTTTCTGAGCATTAAATTCAATTTTAAGCTTTTTAAAAAATTTGTATCTCTCCTCTCTTCCTGCACTTTCACAAGATATATTTCTGTTTTTAGCCACATTATTTATATCTATTTTCAGGCTTTTAAATTGAATGCCTAAATTTTTACAAAAATTTTCTACATATAATTCATCTTTGTCCGCCTCTATACCCCTGAGACAGTGATTTACATGAGCCGCTAACAAAGTTATATTCAATTTTTCACGTAAAGTATATAATACATGCAGCAGGCATATAGAATCTGGCCCCCCTGACACCGCTACTATTACTCTATCCCCGCTGATAAACATATTATTTTCTCTTATGGTATTTAATACAGATTCTATCAAAATAAGCACTTCCCAAATATAAAAGTCATTTAATGATATATTAATATATTATATCATAAATGTATAATTTTTTACCATTAAATAAGTGGAATACCTGCATTTAGGCTGTTGATTCTATAAATTATCAACAGCCTAACTCTTATCACAAAAAAATCAAATTTTACCATGTCGTATCAATAAAGACTATATACCTTTTCAACTATTACTGTCATATCATCTTTTATTTTTCCTCCTGACAATTCTTTAGCTTTGTCAATAATTTCTTGACACATTTCTTTTGGATCCGTACAATCTAAATTTTTTAGAAATTCCACCATCCATTGAAAATTTCCTGTAGTCTCACTATCATGGTCAAGAACTCCATCGCTTACCATTATTATAAAGTCACCATTTATTATTCTCTTATCTGTTATATCTATGTCAGGCTTATCCAATATTCCTATTGGAAGAGTTTTGGATTTTATGGCTATAATATCATCTCCTCTTTTTATAAAACTAGCTGCCGCTCCCATTTTTATAAAATTTATTTCCCCTTCATATAAATCCACACTACTGAGATCCAATGTGGAAAACTTTTCATATTCCGTAAATTTCATTCCCATGATAGAATTCACTGTACTAATAGCTGTCATCTTATCAAATCCGGAATTGGCAAATTTTTCAATAAGTTCGACAGTGGCACTGCTCTCCTGTCCTGCTTGAGGACCTGAACCCATACCATCACTTATTACCGTCATATATGTTCCATCTGGCAATTTACCAAATCTATAACTATCCCCATTATATTTCTCACCATCCTTGCAGTTTTCACTAACATAAGCTGATATATGATACTTAGGCGTCTCTTCAAAAGTTATACTGCAGCTGCCTATAGAATAATCTATATTACACCCATTGTCATTTATACACATTAATTTTCCCGTCACACTGTTTATAAGAGGAAGCACATTTTTAATGCACCTCTGTTTTCCCCCACAAGCCTCCATGGATAAATTTACAACAAGATGATCTTTTTTATCATTGAAACAGAACACATCTTTATAATGTATATTTTCTTTGTTTAAAATTCTTCTAATACTATTCTCTGCTTCAGGATTAAATTTTATATCAGAATGAAAATCTTCTGCTATTTCTGTAACCGTTGTACCCATATTCTCTATCTGTGATGCCAAAAGCTCCCTGCATTCTCCAAGCCTTATTCTCCACATTTCATTTACAATATAATTGTTTACAATCTCTTCAGTATTTTTCACAAGAAGAGTTCTCTTAATACACTTTTTCTGTAGTTCTTGTGGAATATGTTTCTTATTCTCCTGGTAGTTTTGTATCAATTCCGAAAATGCATTGTAAGTATAAAAAGTTTCCCTTCTCCAACACATTGATTTCATGTCACAACTTGAACAAACTCTGTCTGCCAAGTTTTCTACAAGAGCGCTGCTCTTATTTTTCATGGCCAGTTTGTCATTCTCCGCTAACCTGGCCAGAACCGACGACATATTAACAAGCACACTTGAGAAACTGTTTAATTTTTTTACAAAAATGGATTTGATTTTATCTGCATAATTTTCTTTTAAATATTCCCGCTTTTTCTCGGAATCCAGCTCCAATTCCATCTTTTTATATATCACCTTAGGCACGGCTAAAAATATGACACAACTTACAATCACCTCTATAATCTTAAATTGCGTACCTACATTGGAATACATCTTTAATATGGCAAAGGCCACAATATAAGCCGAGCCGCTGATCCATTTGCCTGTTTCTCTAAACACACCTGATATAAGTCCACACAATCCATAAACCGCCGTATAAGTTATCATTTGATCAGATGTAACTCCTATTATAGTTCCCATTGCAACTCCTGCTGCTGCGCCTGAAGCACTTCCCTTTACATATCCTAACATAAGAATAAAACTCAAAGCTATTATATTCCTCAAGGACACACCGGCTATGCTTGTCCCCCAGGTTCCCGCTATAATTAAAGATATTGTTATAGCCATGCTGATTATTTCTTCACTGCTGTACAAGTGCCTTGTATTTGATTTTTTAAAACATATTATAGAATAATTAATAATATAATATACTGAGAAAACACACACCACTTCAAAACCCGAATTGAAAACAGCTACTCCAGCAGTATACTTAACTATAAGAAGCTTGTACAAAAAGAATTCTAAAAATATGATTGAAAGCAATAAAACAAGCTTTTTATTCTTACCAATATCTTTTAAGATATAATTTATAATAGTTAAAGTAACAGTTATTGTACAGTACACTGGCAGATATTTTACATTTCCATATATGGATATATACCCAAGAAGCGTACCAAAAGCAGCTGCCAGTGAAGGTGTTCGTTTTTCGCATATCACTATTGACATTAAAAATGCTATTCCAAAAGGTGCCATAAGATTTACCATCATGACCCTTCCAACCAAGAAACCTGCTAAAAAGTAAACCACCAGTCTAATTATAATGTCTGAATTTTTGAATTTACTCCTTTTCCCCTCATCCGTTACTTTCTTTGTACGTTGATAAGGAAACACTTCTACTCCGTATTGCATCAATATCACCCACCCTATAAAATCACTGTCTTTATTATAGCAGTGTCTTATGGAAATAAATGTCATAAGGTGAGGTGTATCCATATTTTTTTTAGGACATTTATTTCTATGTTTTTTCTATAATTTTTATTTTAGACAATTACATTGAAAAAATCACATTTCGTGCTTTTTATCCACATATAATCTGCAATATTTATTCACAGTGTTTATAATTCTACTTACACTCTAAAATACACAAAGCTCCCTGTAGAACTTTGTGTATAAATGTTTGTCCTTTAAATATAAAAAGGAACTTGTTAAATTTAACAAGTTCCTCATATTGGTAGCGGAAATAGGAATTGAACCTATGACACTTCGGGTATGAACCGAATGCTCTCGCCATCTGAGCTATTCCGCCATATTATATACAATTGGTTGCGGGGAAAGGATTTGAACCTCTGACCTTCGGGTTATGAGCCCGACGAGCTACCAGCTGCTCCACCCCGCGTCATTTATTCCGATGTTGAAGATAAAACTACAATCAACCTATACGGGCTTGAAAGCTTTCCTAGAACTATAAGCTCTATACATTATCTACCTTTGCCACCTTATTATACAAACATCACAACAAAACAAAACCTACATCTATTATGAAGTTACTCTTTTTATCTAAATTAACCCAATATACTACTTAAGATTTTGGTTGCGGGGAAAGGACTTGAACCTCTGACCTTCGGGTTATGAGCCCGACGAGCTACCAGCTGCTCCACCCCGCGTCATTATTTTGGTGCTGAAGACCGGAATCGAACCGGTACGGGTTTTAAAGCCCGCAGGATTTTAAGTCCTGTGCGTCTGCCTGTTCCGCCACTCCAGCATTACTCAAAGCACCCTCAATTTGACGACATAAGTTATTATATATGATAAATAGAATATTGTCAACAATTTTGTAAAACTTTTAGCATTGCAGCAGTTAAATAAAAGAGGTCCTCTTCAGACCTCTTAAATTACGCCACTAATAATTGGATGATTTCTTATAACCTTTTCCTTTGGAATCCTGGTGTTTTTTTATATCCTGAAATCTCTCCTCACTATCCTTTAAAAACTTAGACAGCCGATCCTCAAAACTACCTTGATTCTGTTTATTGTTTTCTTTCTGCCAGTCTATTTCCAAAGGTCTTAAACTCTTTTTATCCTGTTCCACCTGCTTCATAGATAAACTTATCTTACCATTGTCATCAATAGAAATTACCTTAACCTTCACCTTGTCCTTTTCCTTTAAATAGTCCCTTATATTTTTAACATAAGTATCTGATACTTCAGATATATGGACTAATCCAGTTTTACCCTCAACTTCTACAAAGGCTCCAAAACTAGTAATATTAACTACTGTACCTTCTAGTATGTTTCCTGCCTTCAAGGTCATATTAAAAATATTCCTCCTTAAAAATAATACTATAAATTAAAACTTTTACTCTTTTAATTTCAATAGAGTAGGACTTCTTGGATCTTGCCCAAAAAATTTTCCTGCTTCCACAGCCGTTTATCCTCCATCATCCCGCAGATTATAAACTGAAATTCTGCTATAGTTTCTCCTAATATAATTAAACTATCAGTTCTTATTGTTTATTACAGGAGTTTCACCTTGTTTAATAAGACCCAATTTTTCTCTAGCCAATTTTTCTATATACATGTCAGATACGGACATTTTAACTTCATCCTGTAATCTCTGGTTTTTTACCTTTGCCCTCTGCTCATCGGTTCTTCTTTCAGCTATCTGCTCTTTTATATTGTGCATAATAATTTGTTGGCTTATAAATATATAACCTATGTATAAAATTAATAATAGAAAAAATATATTCTTCCATTTAATTTTTATTTTCAAAGCTAATCACCAGTTTCTTTAATTAAGACTCTTCTGTACATTGTAGAATATCTATATGAACATGACTTTACCTCTAACTATCACAAATAACATTATATTTATATTGTAATTTGATTTTCAACTTTCTTCAAGTTAATTTTTATAATTTTTTTTATTTTTTTTCTTAACAATGTAGAATATATACTGGAAAAAATATATTATCAGGTTTAAAATTACTCTAAATACCCTCCCCAATACTTCAAATGATTTCCTATGAAATCTAATTATTAAAAAGCTAAAAAATTTCAAGTATAAATATATGCCCACTGCCAGTAAAATATATACATACATTCTCAAGTAAGCATAATTTGTATACATTAAAAATACAAATACAATTATAGCTGTAAATATCCAAAATAAAGTATCCTCTACAAATACCACTAATTTATTTAAACCGGTAAATCCTCTTATTAATCTATAAAAATCAAATAATACTCCAGTTATTATTCCTGCCATAATACTAAATATTATAAGCCTAACCTGAT
>NZ_PVXP01000064.1 GCF_002995845.1 Clostridium luticellarii
CTGCAATATATACTATTATAGGTTCTAAAGCTAATTCAAAAGCTAATCCACCTCTATTCTTTCTTCCGTTACTATCTAAACCTACTTCACAACCAATTAAATAATCAACTAAATGTTTTTCTAATAAATCTGTAAATAAGTATTTTAATCCTATTTTTTTAGTAAAATCTAAATATTTATCTATCTCATATTCACTTAAGGTTTCTTCATCATCTATATTGAATCTATACTCCATCACATCATCTTCTAAAGCATCTATGTTTACAACTTTAAATAACTCCTTACCATTTTTCAAACTATCTCTTTCATTTTTTGATAAAGCAAATAAAGCTGGGAAAACATTTATTACAGTTGGAATTCTTCTAACTATTTTTTTGAAATCTTCATCATAATTTTTATTTTTCACAAGTGCATTTAAAGTATTAAGTTCTATATTATATTCACTTACAATTTTACTAGGTCTTTCCCAATTAACATAAAAATTAAATCCTCTATTTGTTTCTAATAAAGATTTAGTGAATATTTTTACTAAATCACTAGGTCGTGTCTGAAAACTAAATATTGCGCAAAAACCGAGTTTTAGGTAAAATAAAATAAAAAACTCGGAGGTTGCAAATATGGCACAAAAGCGTTATGAAATATCAGATGAACAATGGGATCAAATAAAAAACTTAATTCCAATAGCAAAAACAGGACGACCTCCAAAGGATAACCGACTTATATTTAATGCCATACTATGGATTGCAAGAAGTGGTGCAGCATGGCGTGATTTACCAGAACGTTTTGGTTCATGGAAAACTGTATACAGTCGTTTTTGTAAGTGGCGTAATGATGGTACTTTATTAACAATTTTTAGAGAATTAACCTCAGAGGCAGATTATGAAAATTTAAACATTGACTCAACATGTATAAAAGCTCATCAGCATAGTGCTAGTGCTAAAAAGGGGCTATAAACAGCGAAACAAAACAGCATATTGGACTAAGCCGTGGTGGACATACCACAAAAATTCATGCAGTTGTTGATGGGCTTGGTAATCCAATCTATTTTCAATTATCATCTGGTAATTTACACGACAGTACACAGGCTGTAGATGTTCTTTCCAACATCGATATAAAAGATAGCAATATCTTGGCAGATAAAGCATACGGTACAAACGAAATTAGAGAATATATTACTTCCAAGAAGGCCTCATATACTATTCCACCAAAATCCAATGCAACAAACCCGTGGAATTGTGACTGGTGGCTGTATAAAGAACGTCATTTAGTAGAATGTTTCTTTAATAAAATCAAACATTTTAGAAGAATTGCAACTCGTTATGACAAGCTTGCTGATTCTTTCCTCGCTTTTGTTTATATTGCTGCTATTTTTATTTTGTCTAAGTAGTCTATTGCTACATTGTTTTCAGACACACCCTAAAAGAAAAAATTTTACTTTCAAAGGAGATTATTGACCTAATAATCGATAGTTTTATTCATGCTCTGCCTTGTTATATAAAGGAAAAGCTATCGCTTTTGTCCTGCGAAAGTTGAGAAATTTATTCTTATATTCAGATTTAGATAAACGTTCTAAAAATCTCTCAAACATATAATTTTGTAAAACAACTTATGCAGACATATCTTTAGCTTTAGCAAGTTTTTTAATTTTTGCCTTTAAACTCATAGCTTTACCGCTCATAGAAGAACCTCCATATATTTTTTCATTATTTTATCAATATGAAGTTTTTTTGCATATTCTCCCAGCAAGGTAAAATCTGCAGATTTCAATTTAATATATCGCTTTAAAGCTTCATTTAAGATTTGAATATCTACCCTATTCCTGCTCCTCACAATATCACAAATTGTCCTTTCCACATTATACAATCTAATATTATTTCTAAAAGAAGTTTTTGCTGTAGTAACACCTAAAGAGTGCAATTCATTTTTTATATAATGAATCTTATTGCTTTCAGAAATACTTTTTACAACCTTGTAACTACTTGGTACAGTTACCGAATATTCAAAAGGTGTTCTATCAGATAAGCCATGTATAAATAGAGCCGTTTCATGTGAATAAATTAACTTTGGATATTTAAGATGTACTAAATCTGATGTAAATACCATGTCATTACGTTGTTTAATTAAATTTTCTAATTTTTTCAAGTAATTCATCTACATCACCTCTTTACAAATATACTGATATTATATTTTAGATCAGTATATTTGTAAACATTCACTTCCTGCCTAAACTTTTATATATTCATGATATTTGTCTTATGAATTAATACTTAAATACCATAATCACAGCATCAAAGCTAGATGCCTTAAGTTTCTTTTTAGTTGAACTTCAGCATTTTCTTTCCTGCCTTTATAGCAGGCACCGCTGTCCGAACCCCCATGTCCATAATCAAAACATAATCCCGCCATTATTTATCCCTCCTCTCATTTATCTGTTCTAAAATATTCTTCAGTTTTTCAGGTACAGGAAGTCTAACTTTAGCTGAACTTTCTATTATACTTATGCCTTCATTGGAAATGTAGAAAAAAATAACAGCGGTGCGTACTGCACTACCGTTTTTAATCAAATGCACATCTATTATGTTTCCTATTCCCACGAGTACAAATCTATACATATTCTCTCATTCTTTTATATCTGTTTACAATTGCGGCAATGACCCGGGCAGCACGTTTTAATTCATCCTTGTTGTGAGTTGACATCAAAGCTACACGAAGCCTTGCGCATCCTTTCTTAACAGTTGGATAACGAATTGCCGAAATATAATAACCTTGTTCAAATAATTCCCTGGATATCTCCATGGCACTTTTTTCATCACCTATAATAATAGGAATAATAGCAGTCTCAGAATCTGCTTCAATTCCTGCTTCTCTTAAACAGTTGCAAAAATATTGAATATTTTCCTGTAATGCCTGTACTCTCTGTGGCTCATCCATGATTAATTCAATGGATTTTATTGAAGCCGCCATAACAGCTGGAGATAACGACGTGGAAAATATAAAGCTGCGGGATTTATTTTTTAGATATTCAATCAATTCTTGTTTCCCACAAACAAATCCTCCCTCGCTGCCAATGGCCTTGCTTAAAGTACCCATTATAATGTCAGGATTTCGCGTCATATGAAAATATTCCATTGTTCCACGGCCGTTTTCTCCAATTACTCCTGTGGAATGTGCTTCATCAATCATAGAAAATAACCCATACTTATCTGCAATTTCTACCAATTGTGGTAAATTCACAATATCTCCATCCATGCTAAATACGGCATCACTTACCACTAAACCTTTACTACATGGATTTTGTTTAATTTTATCCTCTAAGTCATTCATATCATTGTGACGATACACTACAATTTTTGCCTTACTTAAACAACATCCATCAATTATACTAGCATGATTCAACTCATCACTAAAAATAACATCATCTTTTGAACATAACGCAGAAATTATTCCTATATTTGCCATATACCCAGTATTATAAACTAAAGCTGCCTCTGTTCCTTTAAATACCGCCAGAAGCTCCTCCAATTGATTGTGTAAGTTTATCGTTCCAGTAGTTAGTCTGGAGCCGCCAGAACCAACACCATATTTTCCCATAGCTTTTAGTGCATAAGCTTTCACCTGTGAATCATTAGACATATCCAAATAGTTGTTAGAGGCCATCATAATCATTTCTTTTCCTTGAAAAGTGACATGCGCACTTTGTGCTGACTTAATCTCATTCATAGTTCGGTACAAATTATTATATTTTAAATTCTCCAATGCCTTATCTATAAAATTCCATTTATTTTTTGTACTTTCTTCTGTTTTATATGGCTTATTTAATATGGAAGATATATTTTTAACCAATACCTCCCGTTTTTCTATATAATCAATGCAATCTTGAACTTTGGAATGGTCTCCTCTATAAAGAAAAATCCGTCCCCCGTCCTCACTTCCCATTTCCTTCAATTTGGTAATGCGCATATATCCATTTTCCTTTGATGCCACATAACCTGTTACATAATCAGGATCATCAGAAATGCAGATTTCACCAATAATATTAGGCGCATATGCTACCTTGGTAGCTAATACAATTGCTTCATTATAGTGATCCTTTGTATCCTTTTTTTTCATAACAGAATTAACTTCATCCATATAGGTAGCTCGAATTCCTCTATCTTTATTAGGTTCCAATCTTTCTAATGTATCTACGTTTAATAACATAGCACCTCGCATATTATAAGTATCCTTTAATTTTTCTAAAACAGCCGAAGCATTAGTAATGCCTATTTTTTCTAACATAGCTAATAACTTTTGAATGCCATCTTGGTAACTACTTACATTTACCGTAGTAACAGGTAATGCATCAAGAAATAAAATATCTTCTTGATTTACTTTTTCGATTTTTATATTTATAAAATCTGCTTTGCCTTTTGAGTGATATAATGCCCTAGTTAATAAAGCTTTAGAATATATAAAAAGACTGTCTTCTCCTGTTATTTTTTCTGCACCTGAAATATGTTTCTCTATTCCATCTTGACTTTTACTTGCTCTCATTTTTAAACTATATAAATTCATTCAATTCACCTTATCCACATTAGTATTTAGATTTAAATATTTGATACTACAATAGTAAAGAACGTACGTAAAAGCATTGCAATTATTACGATTAACATTACCATTAATTTTAATTATTCTGTAATTTGTTGTTTTTTATATAATATTCCTATTTTTTTTTAAGAATATAACTAGTATAAATATATCTTACTTATTTGTCAACCTTATAGTGTACATATGGTTGACAATTAGCTACTGTATAACTTGCCCCATCCTGCTGTCTGGGCTAAATTTACAACAACAGTTGCTGTAATGGCATTTTTAAGAGTTGCATAGTTACTTGTTATTGCAGCGTTTGTAGTTTTAGGCTCAAAGGCCTGTATTACTTTATACTTTTCAATTATTGCCATAATTCATTTTCCTCCTTTAAAATCTATTAATATGAATAAGCAATAAAAAGACTTACTGATGAGCAAGTCTTTTTGTTATCTTTTGAAATATTATTCATGAATTATTAAAACAAAATTGATTATTCTAGAGTATTCTATTACTTGAATTTCTAAGTTACCTGTGACAAGTTTACTGTTCCTTACTATACCAGTTTCTGATAACTAATGTACTTTCTTTACTTGGGTAATATTGTTTATTATCGTCTTGTTTACCTATTGCAAATGCAGAAAACCCCAGAAGCCATGGCTCATTCTCAAATTCTCTTCTATAAGCCTCAAAACAATTAGCTTGTTCAACATTATTTACAGTGCTATTTTCATCTGGCTTCCATGGATGAAACGATGCTTCATCAGTCTTAGGAAAACCAAGCTCTCCAAAGAAGATAGGTTTATTCCATTTATCATAAAAATTTTTTATCTCTTGTTTTATATTTTGGTTTCTAATTTCTCCATTTACAGATATCTGTGAATTTTCTATTGCGCTTACAAGATGTTCCACAGTATTTGTAGCATTATTTGTAAGTTCGAAATAAGCTGCAATAGATATAAAATCTAGTTTTGAAAACAACTTATTATTTAGCTTGTTTTCATAGTCAGTAATACTTTTAGTATCCCATGATGCTGTATACCACCAATTGGTTCTATAGGTTACTAATCCTTTATAATAGGTTCTAACATAATCTATGGTATCACACCATTTTTTTTCTTCGGGTTCTATATTTACAAAATTACTCCCTATGTTTAGTGCATCTACATTGTATGGCACTGCAATATCATCTACTAATGTCTTTAATACATTTACCCTCCAATTTGAAAAGAAAGTATCCATATCATCTGGATTCCAATCTGTTTCACTCTTTCCTCCTTCAGCTATCCATGGATAAGGCTCTAATATTATTTTTATATCTCTACCTTTTAATTGTTTTATCAAACCTATTGCTGTACTCTCACTATCTTTATCAACTTCCATATTACTTGAAGATAGATTATCTATTTTTATCTTTACAGGTATGTTTAAAGTATTCAATTGAAACTTATCTATATCACTTAAGACTTGTTCAATATCATAGTCTATAGATAGATTACCTGATTTAACTTTTTCTCCATCTAAGATTTCATCTTCATTACTTTTAATATTAAAGTTTAATGTACATTTCTTATTCAAAGTCTTACCTTTAGTAGAATGTACCTGCTCCCCAACATTTAGTGTGTAACTTTCTCCTGATGTATATCCACCTTGAGGAGCTGTTACTGCAACCGTTTTACTATCTTGCCCTAATTGTATTCCCACATCTACTTTATTACCTTTACTATCTGTTACAATTATTCCTTGTTTAGTTAAATCATCAAAACTAATTTCACTATTAAAGCTAATTATCCATGTTTTGTTTGAATCTACTGTTTGATTATCTGTAAAATTTGCTGCCTGTACATTAAATGATATTAAGAAAAAAAGGCCAAAAATAGCTGCTATTAAAATTTTATTTTTGAATTTGCCTATCATATTATGACTATTTACATATTCAACAATTTTCATTTTCCCCATTAATCCTCCTTAAATATAGTATACAAAAATTATGATAGCATTTGTAAGTATATTATAGCAAACTTCGCATATAATTGTATATATTATAATTTTTTCATAATATATACAACTATAGTCTCTATCTATCAGCCAGAATCACAAATGGACTCAATGCATTAGCTCCCTTATAAGGTGTAATAGGCTTATTTCCATATGGGGCACCATTGAACTTATATATGAATCTAAATACCTGTTCATCATATAAAAATCTTATTCGATTTTGGATACAAAAAAAGGGCTAGTCATATAAACTAACTCCTTATAAAAATGCTGCTATTCAATTTTATCTATATAAAAAAGTTGCCTACTCTAAATTAGAGCAAATAACTTTTTGTTTTCATATTGAACTATTACTTACTTGAAAATATTTTAATGGCCATTCTTCATTTCTCAATTCAAAGATATACCCCCTAAAAGTAAACTATTTTCCCATTTTTACATATTATTTTTGTTTATGATTATATCAAATGTTTCATCATCTCATTCTAAACTCCACTTTTATATGCATCAAGCGGATACTTTAACGCAATATACATTAATATTTTCCCAGCACCATTTACTCCTGCAAATATAGTATAATTAGCTATTACTCATAAAATTTTTAAAAATGCTAGACTTATGATACACTAATTTTGAGGTGTTGTTCATGAAAAAATTATTAAAAGTTGTTGGTGCAATTATAGAAAACAAAGACAAAGAAATCCTATGTGCTCTCCGTTCTCCCAAAATGTCACTCCCAAACAGATGGGAATTCCCAGGTGGCAAAATAGAACAAGGGGAAACTTTTAAACAAGCTATTGAAAGGGAGATCAGGGAAGAGTTGTCATGTACAGTTAAATTCATAGATGTTTTTAATGAAAATACTTATGAATATGAAAAATTCACAGTGAACCTGATTACAGTTAAATGTAAATTGATGTCGGGAACTCCCACAAAAAGTGAACATTCAAAATTAATATGGATGTCCAAGGAAAATTTACCTTCTTTAAACTGGGCACCTGCTGATATCCCAACTATGAAAAAACTTTTACAAGAAAAAGTATAGCAAAATTAAATCTGCTATACTTTTTTGAAAAATTCATTATACAATCCAAATGGTACTTGATTTTCCAGCTTTATCTTTACCGTTATAGGTTTTTCTTCCTGATATTCTATTACATTTCCCTTTCCTATATAGATATAGGGTTGAACCGATCCATCTATCTGTTTGTATTTCCTTATAAAAATATGTAAATTTACATTTCTCTCTTTATTGTGTATTATATTTTGCCCTCTCTCAGAATTTTGAGATGTACTATTTGGACTCTGCCATTGAAAAATATCTTCATTTATAAATTTATCTTTGTAATTAATACTCTCTTTAATTCCCTCTTCCTTATGCAAATCTACAAAAATAAAATATTCACTACCATTGCTTATAAGACCACTTCCTCTAAAAGAGCTGTGAGCTTTTTCATAATTTGACAACAATGCAGTATCCGTCATTTTATACTGCATATACAACTTAAAAAACGGTACTCCATAATATTTATTGGAAAATTCCTTCTCATATCTTATGATCCCATAATTTACAATATCCTCTATGTACTTCCTACATTCCCCATTGTATATTATCTTTTTAAAATTCCAGGTAGAATATAATTCTTTATTTTTTAATTCAAAACATTTAATAGTGGCATTTGTCTCAGATTTGTCATAATAATTCTGATTTAGATATTTAAAAGCATGGGAAATACTTTTATCATCCACATATTCAATGTGTTTTAAAATTTCATTTTTAGCCTGCTCAAGATTTATATTTTCATGATTTAAAAGATATTTTATTATACTGAACTCATATACTCTCTTTATAGGCAGCTTTCCCGTGAATTCTTTTAGAACTTTAAGGAAATCATCATTTTGCAGTAATTCTTTCAATCCTTCATCTTTTTCCATTTTAGCTACAAATGAAGTATAGATCTTCTCTTTGTTAACAAACTTAAGTGGATCAGGTGCTCCGTCATATTTCATATAATCCATTAAAAAATATGGGACTCTTCCTCCATTCATCTTCTTAAACTCCATATACTCTTCTTTTAAATATTTCATGGAATTAAAATTTTCTTCATCCAGCTGCTTCAGTATTCTCTCCTGGACAATCCTGTCCATCTGAATATTAGTACATCCGTATAAATTTCCAAATTGGGTTGCTACAGCTACTTTCAGGCTATCCTTATCATAATATCTGGATCCATTAAGTGCTATGGCTATTAAAAATGCTCTTTTATAATTGCCTATAAAATCCAACACCGTTAAAAAGGTCTTTTCCATGCACTTTCTAAGTCCTCTTCCGAGCTGCTGTATAAATATTACAGGTGAAGTCGTAGGCCTGAGCATTAAAATCAAATTAATAGATGGTATATCTACACCTTCATTAAAAATATCCACAGTAAATATAACTTCAAGCTCATTACTGTCATCTTCAAGTTGTTTTATATACCATTTTCTTTCATCAGCCGAATTCTTTCCCGTCAGACATACACTTCTTATGCCTCTCCTGTTAAATTCAGAAGTCATATACCGGGCATGGTCAATATTTGCACAAAATCCTATGCATTTTCTCTTTTCCCCATCATACCCATAAAAATTCATTTTTTCTATAATAAAATCCACCCGTTCATTTACCTTAAGCCTTCTGACTATTTCATCTACATCTTTCATATCAATATTACTTAAGTCAATAGAATCAATATCTGTTATTCCAAAATAGTGAAAAGGTATGACTAAATTCAATTCCAGTGCTTCCCTAAGTCTCACTTCCAATGCCACATTATTGTCAAAGATATCAAATATACTCTCTCTGTCACATCTTTCAGGTGTAGCAGTCATTCCAAGCAAAAAATCAGGTTCAAAATAATCTAAAATTCTCTTATAAGATGGACTAGATGCATGGTGAGCCTCATCTAAAACAATGTAATCAAATTCATCTTTACTGAAATGCCCCAGATAATTATTCATAGATTTTATAGTTGAAAATAAATAATCACAATCTAAGTCTTTACTTAAACCAGTTAAAAGTCCTAAAGTTTTATTTTTGTTTTTCACTAGTCTTGAAAAGGCACTTTCGGCACTTCTTAAAATTTCTTCTCTGTGAACCAAAAAAAGCATCTTTTTAGGATTGCAATTCATAACATCAAAAGCTGATAAATAAGTTTTACCAGTACCTGTAGCTGCAATAATAAGTGCCTTTTTCTCTCCTGAATCCCTGAGTCTCTTTAAATTTTCCACAGCTCTTTTTTGCATATCATTAGGTTTTATTATTTCATAATTATTAAAATATAATGTCTCGTCATGTCTTCTTTTTTTAATTTCTCTCAAAAAATTCCCATAGCTGTTTAAAAATTTATCATCTACAACAGAAGTTGTTTCCCACAAGCCCAAATATTCCTCTAAAACTTCACAGGAAAAACTATCATCTTTCTTGGAAATCACTCTGACGTTCCATTCTACATTACTCTTTAGAGCTCTTTGAGTTATATTAGAAGATCCTATAATTATTTTATATTCTCCACTATTTTCAAAAATATAAGCTTTTGTATGAAATCCCTTATCCTCTGAAGCAACAAATACTTTTAGATCAATATTAGTAAATTTTTTTATTTTTTCCAGTGCTTTTGGTTCAGTAAAATTAAGATATGTAGAAGTTATTATTTTACCTCTGATTCCATTCTCTTCAAATTCTTTAAAACTATCCAATAAAAGTTGAAGTCCGCTAAAATTAATGAAGGCTACACTGAAATAAAATTTTTCACACTGACTGAGACATCTTTTAAGTTCATTCAATAAATTCCCTTTATTTGAGTTAACCACTAATTTATTATTTATAAGATAATTATTATCTTCTATTTCTTTGTTTTGAATACCAAAATGTGATTGTTGTTGAAGGTCTATTTTATCAGATATGGATTCCATAATTTTCATCTGTCCTTAAAATAATTTTTAAATCTATTTAATAATTTATCTACCCATGCCGCCACCTCCTCTGCTGTCAATTACCGCAATAGCTCCTTTTGTGAGAGATAAAACCCGGAAGGCGCCTGTCTAAAAAATATTTATGCTCTCTTAAATATTATAAATCACTATATGAATTTTTACTATATCCAGTTTATTTTCAGTAACCACTATTTCTATAATAGCACTGTCCGATAAAAAATCAGATATAAAAATTGAAAATAAAATTACTTTGGTGTCTGATGAAATATCATCAGACACCAAAGTAAACATAAATAATAAAAAAATAATAGATAGGCCGGCTAAGATCTATCTATTATTTAACCATGTAAACTACTAAGCAGACTAAATTCATAATCCACCCTTCTTATTACTGATATTATACTATAGAATATAAAAATTATACAGGTAAAAATTTATAAGTCTCGCTTCATACAAGTAATTTTTCCACTGAATATTCTTCATCACATAAAAGGGTTATCTAACAAAAAATAACATTCACTCAACAGTACCCAAAAGCTCATTTGCAATATTTATGCTCTCCAGCCTCATGATACTTTCCTCTGCACTTACATAACTTAAAAGATTAATGCTTCCATAATTTATACAAAAAAGCTCGACCAGTATCCCCTCTTAATTTCACAGTATCAATATCAAAACTTTAATCTCTATTTAGACAAGTCAAACAGTCTGCATCCCATATTCATTATCAAATCTTTTAACTGAACATTTTCTATCCACTTTTCAGGAATTGACTTCATTCCATAGGCTGCACCCAGTATATTTCCACAAATTGCTCCTGTAGAATCACTGTCCCCGTCATGGTTTACCGCCATAATGAGTGCCTTTTTCACATCAGAACCCTTTAGAGCACAGTACAGGGCAATAGCCAACGCCTCTTCCGCAATCCAGCCCTCACCCAATTTTTTAATAGATTCTCTTGAATTTTCACTACTTTCTGCCAACCTTAAAGCTTTCTCAACAGCATCTACAGTTTCTTCATGACCTCTATAGATTTTTAATATATCAATTGCAGCCCTTGTACTTTCTATAATATCTTTTCCATTCACAAGTTCTGCAACAATAGCAGCAAAAGTTCCTGCTGCCAGATAACCTGTAGGATGACCGTGGGTCATTGCCGCAGCTTCTGCCGCAACCCTAAACGCATATTCTGGCTGTCCATGAAGAAACAGGCCTACAGGAGCAACACGCATTACTCCCCCACAACCTTTACTGTTATTGACAGGCTCATCCATTGTTCCCATTTTCCCACTTCCAAGTGCCGTCAAGCAACTATTCCCAGGTGCTCTTTCAGAAAACAGCTCCTTGAAATCTAAAATGCTGTTTTTCTTTTCGTGGGGCTGTTTTTCAAGCCAAACCTTATCTTCATCTGTTGGCATTCTCCCCGTCTGAGTATAATACCAACGAAGGTAGGACTGATATATACCACTTACCGAATAGGATCCGATACCCCTTTCACTACAGCGTAAATATGCCCATATCATACCATCTGCAGTAAACAAACTCATCTGTGTATCATCGGAAATAAGAGCTTTGCCTATTGCCTTGTCAACTTTTAGATCTTCTATTCCCTGCTTCCCAAACCTATATTTAATTTCATCCCATGTCATAAACTCAACAGGATATCCCAGTGCATCCCCCAGAGCACCACAGAGCAGTGACGCCATAAATAAATCTTTTAAATCTGTCATTATTACCTCCCGTTATTATTTTAAATTATTGAAAATTTCAAGACTGTTTTTTGAATGAATTCTTTTGCTTTTTAAGTTTTCAGTAATTAAAGTATATGTTATAATTTGAAATGTAATAAGAAAAATTTATATGGCTGCCTCTTCTTTATTCATGGGTGGATTATGGTTAATAATGTCTGCATATGAAGAAGAGGTGATGCATTTATGTCAGAAGAATATTTAATATTGTTTTTCAGTTTATTTTCAGTAACCACTATTTCTATAATAGCATTATCTGATAAAAAATCAGATATAAAAATCGAAAATAAAATTACTTTGGTGTCTGATGAAATATCATCAGATACCAAAGTAAACATAAATAATAAAAAAATAATAGATAGGCCGGCTAAGATCTATCTATTATTTGACCATGTAAACTACTATTATACCATAAAATATGCCCTATATATTTATTTAATACTGAAACCAGCAACGACACCTTTATTAAAATAGCAATTAAATACATAAATATAATTATCTATCAAAATATAATATTAAAAGTGCTGTCCTTTAAATTTTCTATAAAAGCTTCATTGCTTAAAATTTCATCATGTTCTTCAACCGAAGTATCAAGTGCATTTTTTGTATATTTAACCCTCTTCTCATCTCCAAATCTTATAATAGAATAAATATCCTGTCCATCATTTATATAGTTATTTAAATAGCTTTCTTTAATTATGAAATCATTAGACTTAAACGTTACAGGACTTTCTTTTAATTCTATAAACATACTATCTTTTGATAATTTTAACTTCGCAAACTCAATAAAATCATACGTATCCCTATCATTGGACAATATAGTTATCTTCAATTCGTAATTTGAATATAATGATCCAATCCTGCTATACTAAAGCCAGGGTTGGATCAAGAAGTTTCCTGACTTTTGCCGGACAACCAGCATACAACTGAATAAATTCAATAAATGGGAACACTCCAAAATATTGACCGGAGTATATAATAACAGATTTCTGCTTGTCTGATTTATAATTCTTAACTACTACAGGCAGTGACTTGCCTGAATATCTACTTCCTTCCTCCATGTTTTTGAATAGCTGAAAGTACATATATCCTATCAATGTCATAGTAATATGGAACGTTATGAAATTATATTTTGTACTTTTAAAGTCTTCCAGTTTCCAGAAATCTTTTATTTGCCTGAAATCTTCTTCTATCTCTGGTCCTAATTCATATGTATTTATTATCTGTTTTGCAGTTTTATCTGTATCTGTGGTCAAAAATACATAGTATTTATCATCCTTTTTATCATGTACCACACAGCCACATAAATCTATATCACCTGAAGGGTTACTGCTTTCCCACACTGCTCCAAGATTTCTAACGAGCTGTATTTCCTGAGTCTTCCTCTTTTTATTTGGATGCTTTGACCACTTGCCTTGTGACTTAGCTATACTTACAGCTTCACTATAAATTGTCATGTTCTTTTTTGCCGGTATATATGTATCAACTCCCCGTTTCAACTTGAGATCATTTATGATGTCCCTTGAAATGAATCCTCTGTCATTTATGAGTATATCTCCATTCTTTAAACACTTACTTTTTAGAATCATATCCTTGCAGAGTTCCAAATCATGAGTTTTTATAGAACCATAGGTTATCTCTTCAATTATTCCAGAATCATCCATAAGTCCCCTTAGTGTTCCTAGTTTATATCCCCGGACGGGTTTCCCATCTGCAGATATAACCTCTGAGTTCTCATAATTTGTATTATCTAAATTAACCTTTAATTTAGTGCAGTCAAGAATATGTATTGATGAGTACACATCAATACTCGGCAGTACATTATTCTGGATATAATGGTTATATGAGTTTATAAGATCTTCACTTTCATATTTACTGACAAGATTTCTAATAACCCCTTCTGAAAACAAACCTTTGCTCATATCCCTGTCAGTGTCCCATATGTTCCAGCCCAATTCAGACAAGAGTTCGGGGTCGGTCACTGCAAATATAACATCAGTTAAACTTGTTTTTAATTTCATTTTAGCCGTAATCACAAGTGCAATTAATATATCTAAGGGCAGATGTTTGTTTCCACTTCGTTTGTCTTTAAAGCTGTCTGATAATTTATCTATAAGGTTTAATTTTTTCATTTTTAATACTATAGTATCTATAAGGTTTGGGAAGGTAACATCAGCAGCATCAATGCTGCCGCATTTTATACTTTCCAGGACTTTCTTTTTATTATTTTTGCTCAGCTGTAACATTATAAATATCCTCCAAATCATTATTGTGTAATATATTTATAATTTTACTTTTAAACTTAACATTTTACCATAATATATTCTGATTTTTTATATTACGAATTACAGAAATAGTTCAGGGCAAACGCATGAGTAAATAAACTGTAAAGATGGCTTGGATTATGGATTTAAGACTTCCCTTAAGTTAATCATTATAGTATGATAATCATATAAACTTATATGAGGTATGGTGCTATGATAAAAAATAAAATGATAGATTATTTTGGAATTATAACAGATCAGAGACAGAAAGCAAAAATTAGACATAAGCTAATAGATATATTATTTATATCTGTAGTTTCCACATTGGCAAACTGTGATAATTGGGTTGCTATAGAAGATTTTGCAAATGACAGGATCAGCTTTTTCAGAAAATATCTTACTTTGCCCTATGGGATACCTTCTCATGACACGATGCAAAGAGTTTTTGAATGGATCGATCCAAAGGAATTTCAAAGTACTTTTATGAAATGGATAAATGAAATATCCGCCAATCTAAAAGGATCTATCATTGCAATTGACGGTAAAACAGTGTGCGGGGCACGTAATACCAATGAAGAAAAATCACCAATCCATATAGTAAGTGCCTGGGCGAGCAAATATAGAATAGTTATTGGTCAAGTGAAAACTTATAAAAAAAGCAATGAAATAACAGCAATTCCAGAGCTTTTAAAGTTATTGGATATAAATGGATGTATTGTAACTACTGATGCCATGGGGTGTCAGAAAGAAATAGTAAAAGCTATTGTAGACAAGAAATCTGATTATGTATTGGCACTTAAAGGTAATCAAAAGTTATTTTATAATGAAGTAAAAGAATATTTGGATGATGCATTAGAAACAAGCTTTAAAGACATTTCCCACAGCTATACCAAGTCTTTCGACAAAGGGCATGGAAGAAAAGAAGTAAGAGAATACTATGTTACTGAAGATATAGACTGGCTTAGTAGTAAGCAGGAGTGGGCAAATCTAAAAAGTATTGGTATTGCTGTAAGACAAAGTGAAGAAAAGGGAAAAACAACAATTGAAAAAAGATATTATATAAGTTCATTACCAGCTGACGCTGTAAAATTCTCAAATGCTGTGCGCAAGCATTGGGGGATTGAAAGTATGCATTGGGTACTTGATGTAGTCTTTGATGAAGACTCTAACAGAACCATAAAAGAACATAGCCCTGAGAATTTATCAATGCTCAGGAAATTTGCACTTAATATACTCAGAAATATAGAAACTGAAAAGATAATGAGTGGTCCAAGAAAAAGAGCCAAGGCAATGACAGATGAAGACTTTCTGGATTTAGTCGTAAAAACTACATTTTTAGCTTAATAAA
Organism: Clostridium luticellarii; assembly: GCF_002995845.1. Taxonomy (GTDB): domain Bacteria; phylum Bacillota; class Clostridia; order Clostridiales; family Clostridiaceae; genus Clostridium_B; species Clostridium_B luticellarii. Next base: position 15,900 of record NZ_PVXP01000064.1, read on the forward strand.
ATTGAGCTTATTTTTGATGTGACGGAATATATCCTTTAATATGGACTATTTGGTTATGTGAAAATATTTCTCTTGAACTATGCTAAAAATTGTAAAAATTTAATATTCATGACATTTATTTTTGATTAGAATTTCTAAAATAATAAAATATTATTTTTCATGCGTTTGCCCTGAGAAATAGTTATAGTATGATTTGCCTTAAAATAGATATATGATATAATTAAGGATAAAATACTTATGGAAATTTCACCTGCATTTTTCTTTTTCATTCTTCCATTTCTAAGCATTTTACCTTCAAATCCATTATAATACAATAAGTTCAACCATACTTGATAATCTTCTAATTCTTCCAGGGGTTGACCTTTTTCGATATATCTCTTTATAAAACTTTTTAACTCACCAATTTTATACGAGGAGTAGAGGAAAAATTTATACAGCCATATCGCTCTATAATTTATTAATTTTTCATAGCCTCTCTCATCTATCGCAAAAATTTTTATGCCCCTGTTAAAAATTTTCTCTATATAACCTACCCTTCCCTTTGAATCTCTTACTTCTTCATAAATCCAATTAGGTATTAGTAGCAGATCATAATTTGTCAATATTTTTTCTATACAAATATATTCACTTACATTTATTAAAAAACTAATCGTATTATTACCAAGGATTCCAATTTTTTTAGGAGTACTGGAACTTAATATTTCAATCAATTTCTTTACCTGAATTATTTCCATTATTTAGCTCTCTCTTCATCAGATCCTTAAGTTTATTTAAAAATTTCAAATTGTCCTTGTGATAATCAACATCCGGTTCTTTTTTCGACAATAGCTCTATTTTTTTATCCAATCCCCCAAAACTTATTATATTAGATGGCTTAACCAAATCATTATCCAATTCCAAGTTTTCAAATAACTCAACTAGATTTTCTGGCTTCTTATCAAAATTTTCAATTATAAGTCTTTTCAATCCAATGTCATTGAACACATCTACGGCATCCTCATATAACTGAATTAATACAGCCTTATAGGGTGCTTTGAATACATCCATGCACCTAGCAATTTTATTTATAAACTCATCGCTTTCCAATGAATAATAATATCTATAGACATCTCCCAATAACATTCTGGCAGCAAAGTAATCTGTTTTTCTCTCATTCAGTTCCATTTTTTCCGCTTTTATATTGTGTTGTCCCTCAACTATGGAATTATCATAAAGTAAATGAAATATTTCATGCCATGCAACAAAAAATTGATAAACTCTAGGTTGTGCTGAATTAATAACAGGTATTTTAAAATTATTCCTAATAAATATGGCTCCCCCCAATATTCATCATCTATTGGCAGCTGTATTAAATTATAATTTTTCTTTAGAACTTCAAAAGCTAGCCTATCAAAACCAGTTATTCCAATTTTGTTATAATTAATAAAAAAATCACTTTTAAAGCTTTCAATTTTATTCCTTATTTTTTTATTTGCTTCTATAACTTCATTTAGATTCTGAGATGTTATATATTGAGACATATTTATCAACCTACCTATCCTCATTATAAACTTCATAAAGATCTATTATATCATCTAAAAATTCTAACATTCTCTTAGCATTGTCACTTAATTTATATTCCTCCGGTGCATTATCAGATGCTACAATTCTACATTTACTTTCTGACTCCAGATGTTTATAATCCATCAATTCTTCAAGCTCTATATTAAAGGTTGCAATAATCTTATCCACGTGCTTTTTTAGTGTTGTATTGTTGTCTATTTCACCCTTAACCAATTTATCAATAGTCGAGTTAATTTTGAAAAAGACGACTTAGTGTACCCATTATCTCTAATAAATTGAAGAATATTAGAGCCTATTTTATATCTATTGTTGTATATATAAGATTTTAATTGAATTTCACCATACTTTTTTGCTATATCCATACTATTACCTCCTTACTTATATTATAGACAATAGGCGTTTGCGAAACGCTGTAATCCGCATAAATACGGTATATTTTTATTGCAAAATAAAATAACTCCTCACTGATTTATGGTAAAATTGAATTGTTTAAGAAACAAAATAACCATATACCTCAGAAAGGAGTTATATACATATGATAACATATAAACAGCTTTCTTTGGCAGATATATTTTCTGATTGCAAAGAAAAATTTGGGGAGCGTACCTAGATTTGTGTAAATCAGATCCAGGTACGTTATTTTTACGTATACATAACTGGTAATAGTGGTAATAATAAGTATAAATAATTTTTGAAAGGAGACTCAATATGAATGTATTGGAA
>NZ_PVXP01000065.1 GCF_002995845.1 Clostridium luticellarii
GAGGTATAATGGTGATTTTGTTTTTTGATTCAATTCAATTTTACCATAAATCAGTGAGGAGTTATTTTATTTTGCAGCAAGAAATATACCGCATTTATGCGGATTACAGCGTTTCGCAAACGCCTAATATTAATTATATAGAAAGGAGTTCAAAATTGAATATTGAAGTAAAAACAGTAAAAAACAATAAGCAAAAAAGTAAATATAAAAAAAATAGAATATTTAATATGAGTAGAGAAATCATTAATTATATAACTTTTCCAATTTTAATTATAATTGTTTGGGAATTTATTACAAGACGTAAAATAGTTCCTGCAATTTTGTTACCATCTATTGAAAGCATAATAAAATCGTTTATTTCTCAAATAAAGACAGGACAATTAGAAGCTGATTTGTATGCTAGTTTAATAAGGGTTCTAAAAGGGTATTTAATAGCAGTTGTTTTGGGAATAAGTATGGGGATATTTATGGGAATTTCAAATAAAACAAATAAATTTTTCACTATAGTATTTAACGGAATCAGACAAATACCTCCATTAGCATGGATACCTTTATTCATACTCTGGTTTGGAATAGGAGAAGTATCAAAAGTTGTTATGATAGCAATGGGAGCATTTTTTGCCATATTACTAAATACAATAGATGGAATCAAGAGCACTCCTCAGGAATATATTGAAGTAGCAAAATTATATAAAATAAGGAAATTTGATTTATTTAAAAAAGTTTATTTTCCATCGGCTGTTCCATATATATTTGTTGGACTAAGACTGGGAGCAGGATCTTCATGGATGTCTGTTGTGGCAGCTGAGATGATAGCTTCTAGCTCAGGTGTAGGATATAGAATAAATGATGCAAGAAGTTTAATGCAGCCGGATGTAGTAATAGTGGGTATGTTGGTGATAGGAATAATTGGCCTTTTAATGGATATTTTTTTGAGAAAAATAGCATATTTAGCTACAAGATGGAAAACAGTTTAGGAGGTTTGCACATGGATATTGAAAATGAATGTTTAAATATAGATGGTTTAAGTAAAAGTTATATAGTCAATAATGAGCAAATAGATATTATTAAAAATATTAATTTGAATATTACAGAAGGTGAATTTATAAGTATAGTTGGATATAGCGGTTGTGGGAAAAGTACTTTATTGAAAATTATAGCTGGACTTGTTAGTTATGATATTGGTTCAGTAAAATTAAATGGACAAGAGATTAGGCAGCCCAGCACTGATGTAGGTATGGTATTTCAAGATCATAGATTATTGCCATGGTTAACTATTAAAGATAATATTGCCTTTGGTTTATATGACATGGACAAATACGAAAAAGAAAAAATTGTAATGGAGCATATTCAATTAGTTGGATTAAAGGGATTTGAAAATGTGTACCCGCATCAACTTTCTGGTGGGATGGCACAAAGAGCTGCCATTGCAAGAGCTTTGGTGCATAAGCCAAAAGTTTTACTTTTAGATGAACCATTCGGAGCATTGGATGCACTTACAAGAATACAAATGCAGAAAGAAATTTTAAAGATCTGGAATAAAGAAAAAACTACTATGATATTAGTTACTCATGACATTGACGAGGCTATATATTTAGGAGATAAAGTTGTAATTATGTCTTCCAGACCTGGAACTGTAAAAAAAAGATTGTCTGTTGGAATTGGAAGACCAAGAGATAGAACCAGCTATGATTTTTCTGTTTTAAGGAAAGACATATATGCAGAATTTTTTAAAGAAGATTATGAATTGCCGGATTATGCTATTTAATTTTAATAGAGAAATAATTGCGTTATACCCAAGTATTTATTCTACTGGAGCAGCTGGGATAGAGGGTAAAATAGAAATAAAAATAGCATATTATTATATAATTACTATAAATGAGGTAAAATTATGAATGAAGAATTATACTTTTTTATAAAAAATCTGTTTGATGAAGATGGATACAATAATATATTAAAAAACTATGGTGTTAAGCAAATTTTTAGCAGCAATCCATTATTTGGGGTAGCATTGGGAAGTGATCCTATATTTAGAAAATTTAAGAAGATAATAGGTCCTGAGCATTTAACACCTGAAGAATTATGGAGCGATAATAGTCTACCTGTTTTAGATAACCTGGGAAATTGTATTCGGGTACTTTCAATTGTATTTCCATATACTTCATTTATTAGGAGTAAATATTCTAATGGTGACGAGTTTCCATCAGAAATTTACTCATTATCAAGACATATTGCTAATTACTTTATATCTGATGTCCTTTCCCAAGTTGTTGATTACATTAAAGATCATGGTTTTTATGCCGCAGCGGCTATTAAGAGCCCATCTTATAAGGAATATGTTAGTAATGCTGATATGCTGTATGCCACTTGGTCTGAACGTCATGTAGCTTTTGCAGCAGGCCTTGGAAAATTTGGGCTTCATGCAGCATTGATAACTGAGGCAGGTTGTAATGTTAGGCTTGGTTCAATTATTACAAAAGCTATCTATAAGCTTGTTGAGAGTGGTAATAGGTTTTATCATATCAGCAATTATAGGTTTATCGATAGGATTGGCTATGGCATTAAGACCAACTGTGGATAATATATTTCAACCTTTTGTGCAAATTTTTTCACCTGTTCCAGGTATAGCTTGGGTGCCTCTTGCAATATTATGGTTTGGATTGGGAAATCAGGCTGCAATATTTATCATAATTGTTGGATCGATTTTCCCTATCATAATCAATACTGTACAAGGCGCTAAAGATGTTGATATTAATCTTGTAAATGCAGCAAAAACCATGGGTGCTACCCATGCTCAAATACTTAAAAGGGTAATGCTGCCGAGTATTATTCCTTATATAGTTACGGGGCTTCGTTTGGGATTTGGATTTGCATGGCGTGTGGTTATAGCTGCTGAGATGGTAGGAGTTCCTAACGGTCTTGGGTATATGCTAAGTGAAGGAAGAGCTACAGGTAAAACAGATGTTACTATTGTGACCATGGTGTGTTTGGGAGTTATAATGATAATTTTCGAAAAAATATTATTTGAACCGTTAGAAAGGCGAACCCGATTTTGGCGTAATAACGTGAGTTAAATGGGACAGCGATAAATGACAAATTATATTTTTGTATTGCAAGGTAATTTCTAAAATTTTAAGAAAGATGTGATTGAATATGAAAAATGATGCATTTTATGTAGAAGTTGATAAAAATCCATGTAAAGAATGTGGGTATTGTATAGAAGTATGTCCTAAAAAGGTTTTTGCTGCTCAAAAATCTTTTAATGATAAAGGATATAGATTTGTACAAGTAGTTGAAATGGAAAAATGTATAGGGTGTCTGAAATGTTTCTACCTATGTCCAGATTTTGCCATCGACATAACGAAGAAAGAAGAAAGGGTGAAACAAAATGAAGAGAACATTTAATACGGGAAATGCAGCTATAACTGAGGCGGCAATTATAGCAGGATGTAAAGTCTTTGCAGGATATCCTATTACACCTGCAACTGAAATAGCTGAAAATATGTCAAGGAGATTACCACAAGTGGGAGGGTATTATCTCCAGGGTGAAGATGAACTTGCGTCCTTACATATTTGTATTGGAGCATCGCTGGGAGGACTTAAGGCCATGACGGCAACCTCTGGACCAGGTTATGTGTTGTTTGCAGATCCATATGGATGGGCAATATCTAGTGAAATTCCTTTAGTTATTGTAAATTCTCAAAGGGTTGGTCCTGTAAGCGGTATTACTGGAGCACCTGGTCAGGGAGAGTTTTATTTGAGCAGATATCCAACTCATGGTGGAAATTTTGAAACCATAGTATTGGCACCTAATAGTGTTCAAGAGGCATTTTTAATAACAGTCCAGGCTTTTTATCTAGCAGAACGTTTTAGAACTCCTGTAACCATATTGGCGGATCAGATGGTTACAGATGGATGGGAAACCTTGGTTATTCCAGAAACAGAAGAAGAAATTAAATCTATGGGTTTAAAGGTTATACCTAGAAAAGTGAATTATGGACCGGAATTTTATCCTTCTACTGATGAAATTGATGTACCGCCAGTAGTTTTGGGATATAATACGGGAGCCGCCTGTTCGGATTGGACACCTACCTCTGAAGGATACGATACAGAAGAAATTGAATGGCAGCATAAACATTCATATAGGCTTATCTATAAAATTAGAAATAATAGAGATATAATTAATAGATATGAAACTTATTATTTAGAGGATGATCCTGATATTATATTAGTAGCTTATGGCAGCCCTTCAAGAGTAGTTAAAAGTGCAGTGCATGAAGCTAGGAAACAGGGGCTAAAGGTTGGAGGAATAAGACTAATATCCATTTGGCCATTTCCAAATGAAATTTTTAACAGGAAATCTATATACTTATCGGTAGAATTAAATTTTGATGGACAACTAGTGAGAGAGATCCAAAGAGTTACACCCAAAGACAGTCAAATTCATTTTATTGGAAAATGTGGTGAATTGCCAAAGGTAGCAGAATTAATTGAAATAACAAAAACACTTTTAAAAGGTGAGACAATTGTTTCAAAACCTTGGGAAAGAGAGGCATGGTAATATGGATTATTTGGCAAGAAAATATCTTCGACTAAAGAAAATACCAAGTACAGCTTGTAGTGGATGTGGTTTAGGTCAAGTTCATAAAAAGGTACTTTTGGCTATTGATGAACTGGGATTAAATATAGAGGATATTGTTTGGGGAACGGGAATAGGATGTGCGGGACGACAAACTTTTAATACCTGGAAGGGTGATAATTTTGCGGGCACCCACGGCAGAGTCTATGCAATAGCTACAGGGTTAAGATTGGCTCTTCCCCCAAAGAAAAAAATTATACTTACAGTAGGTGATGGAGATGCGTTTGGTATAGGACTGCTTCATCTTCTTCATTGTATCAGGCGTAATGTAGACATTACTGTGATAGTTGCAGATAATTTAGGTTATCAATCTACAGGAGGACAATATGGGTGGACTACTCCCAAAGGTTCTGTTACTGACAGCAGTCCATATGGCATGATGGAGCAAAATTGGATACAGGATGGAATTGATATATTAGATGTACTTAAAGATGCAGGAGCTACATTTCTTGCAAGACATACCAGTATGGAAGGGAGAAATGCAGTAGAAAGTATAAAAAAAGCTATTCAAAATAGAGGATTTTCTCTTGTTCAAATATATTATCCTTGTGTTGTAAATTTTATGGGAAAGTCATTAGGTACTCGTAAACCAGTAGATGCTTATAAATGGTTTAAAGAAAAAACTGCCAGTGACATACAAAAAAAATCATTGCCTGATGATGAGATTATTTTTCATACAGGAATTTATCATGATAATAGCAATGGTCGTACGGAGTTTTCTAATCATTTAAAAAAATGGGTGGAGAATATAGAAAAGAGGTATGAAAATGAGTGAGAGGAAAGAAATACTTATAAGTGGTTTTGGCGGGCAAGGTGTAGTTAGATTGGGGCAGATTTTAAGTTTGGCTTCTGTTTATCAGGGAACATATGCAACTATGTTAATTAGTCATGGTACAGAAACAAGGGGGGGATATGTACGCAGCCAGGTGGTTATTTCAGATGCCCCAGTGGACAGTCCTATAGTTGAGAATCCAGATTATTTTTGTGCATTATCAAAAGCAGCATATAATAGATTTAATAATTTGGTTAAAAATGGAACAATAATATATGATCCGGGATATGTTGAACGTGACAATAACCTAACAGCTAAGCACATATCAGTAAATGCTAGAGAAATAGCTGCTAATGAATTGGGAAAAGAGATTTTTGCTAATATTATTGTTTTGGGAGTATTGGGTAATTTAATGTCAGACATATTGGATAAAAAAAATATTTTTAAAGCAATGTTAGAACGTATATCACGATTTCAAGAAGAAAATAAGAAAGCACTTGAAATAGGTTATGACTTAGCTTGAAAAATGTTGTTGACAAGTCATTTTAAAAGTTATATCATGTAGTAAATTAAAAAAGAATAATTTCTTATCGAGAGAGACGGAGGGACTGGCCCTATGATGTCCGGCAACCTGAGTATTATTGTGTACTCAATGGTGCCAATTCCAGCAGGAATACCCTGAGAGATGAGAAACAAAAGGATATAACTTCCTGTGGTTTCTCCATAGGAAGTTTTTTATTTATGTACTTATTTCTAAATTGCAAATAGGTATTGATTGGAGAATTAAATAAAAGACTATTTAAAATAGGTTATAGATTTCATTAAAGTTTATATTTACAAATTAATATAGATGTGTTAAAATTTACATTAATTAAATATGGGATTCTTATCAAGAGTGATGGAGGGACTGGCCCTATGATATCCGGCAACCTGAATAAATTTATATTCAACGGTGCTAATTCCAGCAGGTATATCCTGAAAGATGAGAGACAAGAGGACATGACTTCCTGTGGTTTCTCCACAGGAAATTTTTTATTTGAGTTTACTTTTTGCCAAAACAGGAAGAAGTTCATAACAACAAGATTATTTTGACTTAAAAGAAAAAATGAGGAGGAAATTTGTGTGAAAAAACTGTGTATTAAATCAAAATATCTGGATTTTTTATGAGTATTTTGATGAAATAAAACTTTTAAATTAAATTTAGGGGGAATCTTTGTGAAAAAATTTAAATTTAGTATTTTAGTTTCATTAATTGGTATTTTTATACTTTCATCTTTTACGGGGTGTGGAAGCAAAAATACTGCGAATACCGAAGGAGCATCAGAAAATAAAAAATCAGTTGAACTTTTGAATGTTTCCTATGATCCTACAAGAGAACTGTACGAGGATTACAACAAAGCATTTGCAAAATATTGGAAAGAGAAAAACGGACAAGTTGTGACAATAAAACAATCTCATGGTGGATCAGGTGCACAGGGAAGATCAATTATACAAGGACAGGAAGCAGATGTGGCTACTTTGGCATTGGCTTATGACATAGATGCAATTCAAAAGGCGGGCCTGATTAATGAAGGATGGGAGAAGAAATTCAAAGATAATAGTTCTCCTTATACTTCTACTATCGTATTTCTTGTTAGAAAAGGTAATCCTAAAAATATAAAGGACTGGGACGATCTAACAAAGGAAGGTGTTTCCATAGTAACGCCAAACCCAAAAACATCCGGTGGTGCCAGGTGGAACTATCTCGCAGCATGGGGATATGCCCTGAAGAAAAACAACAATGATCAAGCTAAGGCAAAAGAATTTGTGAAAAAGTTATATGGAAATGTGTCAGTACTGGATTCAGGTGCAAGGGGTGCTACAACTTCTTTCGTTGAAAGAGGAGTTGGAGATGTTCTTATAGCCTGGGAAAATGAAGCGCTTTTATCTCTGAAGGAATTGGGAAAGGATAAATTTGAGATAGTCGTGCCTTCTTTGAGCATACTTGCAGAACCGCCGGTAGCTGTTGTAGATAAAGTAGTCGATAAAAAAGGCACTAGAAAAGTGGCTGAAGCATATTTGAATTACCTGTATTCAAAAGAAGGTCAGGAAATAGCAGCAAAGAATTACTATCGTCCTAGAGACGAGGAGATCGCCAAGAAATATGAAAATCAATTTCCAAAAGTTAATTTATTTACAATAGATGATGTATTTGGCGGATGGACCAAGGCTCAGGAAACCCACTTTGCTGATGGAGGAACATTTGATCAGATATATCAGCCTAAAAAGTAATTTCATATATTATGAAATAACTTCTGAGATTTTTTAAATCTTAGAAGTTATTGTGCATAACAGTTAAGAAATACAGGAAGGAGGCGTAAGATGGCTAGAAAGACAAGAGTTATCCCAGGTTTTAATATCTCCATGGGATTGACTGTTTTATATCTGAGTTTAATAGTTTTAATTCCGCTCAGTACAATATTGATTCAAACATCTAAAATGGGATTCGGTGGTTTCATCAAAACTGTAACAAATCCAAGAGTAATAGCATCATATGAAGTGAGTTTTGGATGTGCATTTATAGCAGCCGTCATAAATGTAGTTTTTGGTTTGATTATTTCCTGGGCACTTGTACGGTATGATTTCCATTTTAAAAGATTTCTGGATGGATGTATAGATTTGCCTTTTGCTCTTCCCACAGCTGTTGCAGGTATTTCACTTACAACACTTTATTCAAAAAATGGATGGATTGGTTCCATATTAGCTAAATTTGGGGTACAGGGATCGTTTTCCACATTTGGAATCACTGTAGCATTGGTATTTATAGGCATACCTTTTGTTGTACGTACAGTACAGCCGGTTTTGGAAGATCTGGATGTCAGAGTGGAGGAAGCAGCTTCTATTCTGGGGGCATCTAGAATACAGATTTTTTTCAAGGTAATATTTCCGCAGCTCACTGCTCCTCTCCTAACTGGATTTTCACTTGCTTTTGCAAGGGGGATAGGCGAGTACGGATCTGTGGTATTCATAGCTGGAAATAAACCTATGAAAACTGAAATAGCTCCCCTTTTGATAATGACCAAGCTTGAGCAGTTTGATTATTCAGGAGCTACAGCCATAGCTTTGGTTATGCTCATATTTTCATTTTTTATGTTGTTTATTATAAATTTGATTCAATGGAGAGCCAACAAGTATGCATAGGAGTGAGAAAATTGGAAAAGAGATACTATACTAAATCTGGCGTAGTTAAGTATTTACTCATAGCAGTAACAATAATATTTTTATTTATAATGCTGGGAATGCCGTTGATACTTATATTTATAGAAGCCTTTAAAAAGGGTAAAGATGCATATATGATGGCTATTACCGAAGAAAATACCATTTCAGCTGTAAAACTCACTCTGATAGCCTCCGGTATAGCAGTTGTTTTAAACACTGTATTTGGTATAATAATGGCTTTTGTTGCAGCAAAATTTAAATTTCGGGGCAGAAATTTTTTAATTACCCTTATAGATCTTCCATTTGCCATTTCACCGGTTATAGCCGGATTGATATATGTACTGACTTTTGGAAGAGGTGGTTTATTCTATAATTTTCTTTATCAGCATGATATTAAAATAATTTTTGCACTGCCTGGTATAGTGCTGGCCACAATATTTGTAACCTTTCCTTTTGTATCCAGGGAAATAATACCACTGATGATTGCCCAGGGAACTGATGAAGAAGAAGCTGCGGCCTCTATGGGAGCAAATTTGTGGACAATATTTAGGAAAATAACACTGCCGAATATAAAATGGGGACTTTTGTACGGAATAGTACTGTGCAGTGCCCGTGCTATAGGTGAATTTGGAGCTGTTTCTGTGGTTTCCGGACATATAAGAGGAGAAACCAACACACTGCCGCTGCATGTGGAAATATTATATAATGAATATCAGTTTTCTGCATCGTTTGCAGTATCATCAATTCTAGTGTTTATAGCTATTGTGATTTTAATTTTGAGGAATGTTATCGAGTGGAAAGCTAAAAAAGAGGTGAAATAGATATATGTATGTTGAAGTGAAAAACCTTAATAAAAAATTTGGAAGCTACAGAGCATCCAAAAATATATCTTTTGAGATAGAACGGGGAAAATTAATAGGATTGCTTGGGCCAAGCGGAAGCGGGAAAACTACAATACTTCGTATAATTGCAGGGCTTGAGACTGCTGACAGCGGAGAAATTTACATTGATGGAAAATTGGTCAATAATATATCTCCGGGTAAAAGGGGAATAGGGTTTGTTTTTCAAAATTATGCTCTTTTTAGAAATATGACGGTATATGAAAATATAGCATTTGGACTTTCCATCAAGAAAGCAGATAAAGGATATATAAAACAGAGAGTTACAGAATTAATAGAACTTATTGGACTTAAAGGTCTGGAAAAAAGATATCCAAGTCAATTGTCAGGAGGCCAGAAGCAGAGAGTTGCTTTTGCAAGGGCCATTGCTCCTAAGCCGCAGCTGCTGCTTCTGGATGAACCTTTTGCCGCTATTGATGCAAAAGTAAGAAAAGAGCTTAGAACCTGGCTTAAACAGATGATACACAAATTGGGAATAACGAGTATATTTGTGACCCATGATCAAGAAGAAGCAGTGGAAGTGGCAGATGAAATTATAATAACCAATTTGGGAAGCATCGAGCAGATTGGCAGTGCAGTTGAAATATATAAAAACCCTAAAACTGCTTTTGTAGCAAAATTTGTCGGTGAATCAAATATTATTGGGAATTTCAGTGAATTTAAAGCTTTTAAGCAGCTCCCAGATGGATCAGAAGCTATTGTTAGACCTGAATTTGTTGAAATTGGGAGAAAAGGGGAAATGCAATGTGAACTTGTCTGTGACAAAGGGGTTGTTGTGGATATTTCTTTTGCAGGATCCAACTGGATAGTAACTGTTAAGGTGGGAGATGCCGAAGTTTCAGGAATTCGTTCGCTGGAAAAAGACAATCTTCATATAGGCGAGGAAGTGGTTGTCCTTGTGCACAGATTATATTTGTTTAAGGATAATAAAGTAGAAATTATTGAAAATAATGTGAAATCCGATGTTGTGTCCGCGTATATATAAAATACTTTTGTACAAGTTCAGGCGTATACAATTAAATGCAGAATAGCAACAGTCAGGGTGAAATTTTTTGATTGGGTTGTAAAATGTGCTACTATTGCAGTCTTATTACTAAAATGGCGAAAAGTTTGAGAATAATGGAGGGAATTTTTATTGAGTGTGAAATCAACTAATATATCATGGCATAGAACATTGGTGGATAGAGAGATGAGAGAAAAACTGCTTAAACAAAATGGAATTCTTCTCTGGTTTACCGGACTCTCCGGCTCCGGAAAGTCCACCATAGCTTCCGAACTTGAAAGGAGATTGTACGATATGGGGAAACTCACCTATCTTCTGGATGGAGATAATGTAAGGTACGGCTTGAATTCCAATCTTGGATTTACGAAAGAAGACAGGACTGAAAATATAAGAAGGATAGCAGAAGTATGTAAGCTTTTTGTGGATTCCGGGGTTATTACCATTGCAACTTTCATATCTCCATTTAAGGCTGACAGGAACAAGGTCAGGAAATTGCTTGGAAAAGATTTTGTAGAGGTATATGTGGACTGCCCTCTTGAAGTCTGTGAGAGCAGGGATCCCAAGGGAATATACAAAAAGGCCAGAAGTGGTGAAATAAAGAATTTTACAGGTGTGGATTCCCCTTATGAGATACCTGATGATCCGGAGATTGTCGTATCCACCAATTTGAATACTGCCGGGCAGTGTGTAGATAAGATAGTGGACTTTTTGTCCAGTAGGATACAGGAGTGATTAAATGGAATTTATGGTTAAAAAACTGGATACTGATGTATTGATAATAGGCGGAGGTACCGCAGGCTGTTTTGCAGCATTTAGAATAGCTAAAAGATCTCCGGAAACAAAAGTGCTTATTGCGGAAAAGGCCAATATAAAGAGGAGCGGATGTCTGGCAGCAGGTATTAACGCCCTGAATGCCTATATAAACGAAGGTGATACTCCTGAGTCTTTTGTAGATTATGTAAAAAAAGAATTTAATGGAGTCATAAGAGAAGATCTGGTATATACAATAGCAAAGAAGCTCAACAGTGTGACCAATGAGGTAGAAAATATGGGGCTTGCCATCCTGAAGGATTCAAGGGGAAAGTATGTAAAAAGGGGCAGGAGAAGTATAAAGATAAATGGGGAGAATATTAAACCCATACTTTCAAAGGCGGTGGAAGGTCAAGGCGGCATACATGTGCTGAATGGGGTAAATATTATAGACTATATAAAGAAAAATGAGAAAATCATAGGAGCCTATGGATTTTCCATTCACCGCAGAGAATTTTATGTGATTCATGCGAAAGCGGTAATATGCACCACAGGAGGGGCGGCAGGCATATATAAACCAAATAATCCGGGCTTTTCAAAACATAAGATGTGGTATTCACCCTTCAATACCGGAGCGGGATATGCAATGGGAATAAGGGCAGGTGCTGAAATGACAACTTTCGAAATGAGGTTTGTCGCTTTGAGATGCAAGGATACCATAGCACCTACTGGAACCATAGCTCAGGGTATTGGCGCCTGTCAGGTAAACGGCAGAGATGAAAAATATGTTGAAAATTATGGAAAGCCCACCACTATAAACAGGCTTTATGCCACTGTAGTGGAAAACAAAAAAGGCAGAGGACCATGTTTTCTGAAAATCAATCATATTACGCAAACCCAGGAAAGTGATCTGATAAAAGCCTATTTGAATATGGCACCATCCCAGGCCCTCAAATGGATGGACAGAAATGGAAGCCTACAGGTGGAGAATGTGGAAATCCAGGGGACTGAACCATATTTGGTGGGAGGTCATGGTGCCAGCGGGTACTGGGTGGATACGAAAAGAGCTGCAACCTTGAAGGGACTTTATTGTGCAGGTGATGTAAGTGGAGGGAGTCCTAAAAAATATGCGACGGGATGTTTTGCAGAAGGTGAGATTGCAGCGGATTCAGCACTGGATTATATTAAAAACACAAGTATTGAGTATATGGATAAAGAAAGCATAGAAAACAAGCTGGGTGAGGTAAATAGATTTTTTGAAAACAAACAGAGCTTTTACAGTGCTGCCCAGCTGGAAGAAGCCATGCAGAAAACCATGGATGAATATGCAGGAGGCATATCCCAGGATTATATCTATAATGAAGAAAGATTATGCAGGGCTGAAAACAGAATAGATGAGCTTCTCTGTATGAGCCGCGGATTAAAAGCAGAAGACTGCCATGAATTACTGTTCATATATGAGCTGATTGACAGATTGTATATATGCAAGGTTGTTATAGCCCATTTGAAGGCAAGGCGTGAAACCAGGTGGAGATGTTATCAGCAGAATGGCGATTTTCCTCTCAGAGATGATGAAAATTGGATTAAATATGTCAATTCCGTGTACAGCAGAGGAAAAGTGCATATTGTATTTAGAGATATAGTGGGAAGGGATAAGATATATGAGCATAAAAATTGACAGGGACAGTTGTATTGGATGTCTTAAATGTAAAAGTGTCTGTCCTGGAAGTCTTATATACCAGGATGATCAGGGCAAGGCATATATAAAATATGAAAATGACTGCTGGGGATGCACTGCCTGTGTTAAAGAATGCCCAAATGGTTCAATCAAGTACTATTTAGGGGCAGATATAGGGGGCAATGGTTCCTATTTGTATGTCAGTAAAAATAGGGATAAGTTAAAATGGCATTTAGTAAATGGAGATAATGTTGAAACTACAATAATAACCAATAGAAAAGAATCAAATAGATATTAGAAAGAGGGAAATAATAATGGATCATCTGGATAGATTAGAGGCTGAAAGTATTTATATTTTTAGGGAGGCGTACAAAAAATTAGGGAAGCTTGGAATGCTGTGGTCAATAGGTAAAGATTCTACGGTAATGCTGTGGCTGGCCCAAAAAGCATTTTTCGGCAATTGTCCGTTCCCGCTTATTCATGTGGACACTACCTTCAAGATGCCGGAGATGATAAGATTTAGAGATAAAATAGCAAAAAAATATAATTTGAATTTAATAGTTCATACAAATACAAAAGCGCTGGAGGAAGGAATGGGACCTGAAAAAGGAAGGCTTGTTTGCTGCAAGGCATTGAAGACAGACGGACTTCAGCAGGTAGTGGACAAATATAAGTTTGACGGGCTCATTGTGGGAATAAGAAGAGATGAAGAAGGTTCACGTTCTAAAGAAAGGGTGTTTAGTGAGAGAAATGCAGAGTCAAAGTGGGATTATACAGATCAGCCTCCTGAACTGTGGGATCAGTTCAAAACTGATTTTAAAAAGGGAAATCATATAAGGGTGCACCCAATTATAAATTGGACTGAACTGGATATCTGGGAATATGTGAGAAGAGAAAATATCCCTGTAGTAAGCTTGTATTTTGCTAAAAATGGCAAAAGATACAGAAGCCTTGGCTGTGGTCCATGTACCAATCCTATAGAGTCAAATGCCGCTACGTTGGATGAGATAATAGAAGAACTTAAGAATACCAATGAAACTGAGAGGTCTGGAAGAGCACAGGACAAGGAAGATGCACATGCACTTGAAAAGCTTAGAAAGGATGGATATATGTAGACAATTGACAATGTACAATTGACAGTTTGCAGTGTACAGTTGACAATAAAAATTTACAGTGCGTTTTTTATTAGATGGAAACATTACGTGAATCGAATAATAGGGGGTACTTAGATGGCTAAGGATAAGGAAAATTTAAATATAGTAGTTGTTGGACATGTAGATCATGGTAAATCCACTTTGATAGGAAGATTGCTTTATGATACCGGCTCGCTTCCTGAAGGTGAAATTGAAAAAGTGAAGAGAATATCCGAGGAAAACGGAAAAAAATTTGAATATGCATACCTGCTTGATGCCTTTGAAGAAGAACAAAAACAGGGTATAACCATAGATATAACCATGCTCCAGTTTTTTACGGAGAAGAGGGATTATGTGATTATAGATGCTCCGGGGCATAAGGAGTTCCTGAAAAACATGATATCAGGGGCAGCCAGCGCAGAAGCGGCTATTTTAGTTGTAGATGCCAAGGAAGGAGTTCAGGAACAGTCGAAAAGACATGGGTATATACTGTCGCTTCTTGGAATAAAAAAAGTATTTGTGGCCATAAACAAGATGGATCTGGTGGACTACTCGGAAGACAGGTTTAATGAGGTTCAAAGTGAATTCAATAAATTTTTAAATAACATAAATATATATCCGGAAGGGTATATACCAATTTCGGCTGCCAATGGGGATAATGTAGCAAATAAATCGGAAAAGATGCCCTGGTATAATGGACAAAATATTCTGGAAAGTATGGACAGTATAGAAAAGGACAGAGGAATTGAGGAAAAAGAGCTCAGATTTCCAATTCAGGATGTATACAAGTTTGACAGCAGGAGAATCATAGCAGGCAGAATTGAATCCGGAACTCTTAGGAAAGGCGATGAAATTGTAATTTATCCTTCGGGAAAAACTACAAAAGTAAAATCTATTGAAGCATGGCAGGATCGTGACAGGACTGATGTGGTAACGGCCGGGATGTCTGTAGGCATTACTGTGGAAAATGAATTTTACAATAAAAGAGGGGAGTTTATATGTCATAAAGATGCTCCCATTACTGTTGGCAATGTGTTCAATGCAAATGTGTTCTGGCTTGGAGACAATAATCTGGTAAAGGATAAAACCTATAAGCTTAAAATTGAAACTCAGGAAGCGGAATTTAAAATAATATCAATAAACAAGATAACCGATGCAGTTACGCTGGACAGCGATGAACGTAATTTTATAAAGAAAAATGATGTGGCTGAAGTTACAATAAAGACCGAGAAGCCTATTTGTTTCGATAAGTTCAGTGAACTTCAATCCACTGGAAGATTTGTAATAGTGGATGGCTATGATATAAGCGGTGGTGGAATTATTTCAGCTGTGGAAGATTCCCTTAAGCGGGAGATAAAAGGGGTGAAAAGCAAGAATATATCCATAAGAAAGAGACTGGTATCGAGAAGGGACAGAGAGAAAAATTTGGGTCAGAGCGGTAAGGTTATATGGCTTACCGGGCTTCCGGGATGCGGTAAAAATGAAATAGCAGTTAAACTTGAAAAAAGGCTTATGGATTTGGGAAAAAAGGTGTATTATCTTGATTCCTCCCATTTAAGGTTTGGTCTCAGCTCCGATCTTACATTTAAGCCTGAAGATGCCCATGAACAGACCAGGAGAATTGCGGAAGTGGCAAATTTATTTGCAGACAGCGGAATGATAACCATAGTGACATCTGTAAGCAGATTTAAAGAAGACAGAGAATATGCCAAAAGCATAATTGGAGAAAAAAGTTATGTGGAGATATTTATAGATGCAGATGGTGAAGTATGCAGGAAAAGAAATCCTTCAATTTTTAGCGAGGACAGTGATTCCATATTTGAATATGAAAGATCTGATTATCCTGTTATAACACTTTATATAGGCAAGTCCGAATTTAATTCCGATTCAAAGGTTGAAGATATAGTAGACGTGCTTGGATATATATAGTATGAATAAAAGGCCTATCAGTGGGTAACTGCTGGTGGCCTTTTCTTGTTTTTTGTCTAAAAATATTCTCCTTACTTTTAGTGCTTGGGATTTATTTATATTCTGTAAAAATAACATCAAATCCATAGCTGCTGTTTATAAGCTTACTATTTATCTATTTCCATTCTGGAAAATCGTGCATAAACTCCAGCTAAAAACACAATTCCATACGCTATACATATTGATATGGATTTTGATAAATTAATTCCATCTAATTTTGTAGAAAAAGCTTTTAAATAGTATGTTAATATATATTGTGATGCACCTGGAAATAAACTAGATATAAAACTGCTAAGCACAAGTACTGAAACTATGACTCCTATGATTATACCACTATTCTTAATAAACATTGATAAAAATAATACTATGGTTATTAATGCAATGAAAGGCAATAAAGTTAATGAATATACTTGTACTGTTTTTACAAAAACTTTATTATTTGAAACAGCATCTCCCCAAAATAGAAAGCTAGTTAGGTATGATAAAGCAAATACACATATCAACATAATAATAGTAGTAATTATACTTATTAGTAATTTGGCAGTAATTAATTCAATTCTTGTAAATCCGTTTAATAAAGGAATTTTAAGTGTTCCATTATAATACTCATCGGAAAATAATAGCGTAATAATCAAAGTCACAAACATTGGAAGTAATAAATCTGAAATTGTACTGAGAATCTGAATTGGGAAATATGCTCCCTTGAGTTTGTCCAACATAGTTGCACTCATTTGCAAAGATGGTTCAATACTATTTATAAGATATGCAATTGCGACTATAAATAATAAAAGTATTATTAAAAACATATATATTCTTTTATTATGAAAAATTTTATACAATTCATTTTTTAATATTAAAAACATGTTAATCCTCCTTTGTCATTAAAAAAAATAAAGTTTCTAGTGAAGGCTTGATTTTTTCCACATCAGTCACTTGTATTGAATTTTTTAACAGTAGTTTTTTTAAGCTATCAATGTTAATAATGTCATTAGAGTTTATCTTCATAGTTATTGAGTCTATATTATTGGATATACATATTACTCCATCTAACTCCTTTATGAGTTCTGCCGCTTCACTGTTATTGCTGGTGTATATATTAAATAGATTGATATTTTTATTTAATACTGATTGCATATCTCCATTAAATATAGTTTTTCCATTATCGATAAGAACTACTTTATTACATATTTTTTCAATATCGTGTAACAAATGTGATGAAATAATAAATGTAGTTTTATTTTCTCTATTAAGTTTTTTTATTAAATTATAAATATCGTTCATACCCCTGGGATCAAGTCCATTAGTCGGTTCATCTAATAGTATTATCTTAGGATTACTCAACATGGCTCTGGCTAGCCCTAAGCGCTGCTTCATTCCTGTGGAGTATGTCTTAACCTTTTTCTTATATGATTCTATGAGACCAACAGATTTTAATAAATCAAATATTGTATCATTACTTATAGTTTTGTGCAAATTTGCAACCAATCTTAAATTTTCATAGCCATTTAAGTATTCATAAAATGAAGGTGATTCTGAAGTAAAACTGATATGCTTAATTGCCTTTTTATATGATGTGTCTAAATCATAATCTTCAATTTTTACGGTACCAGAATTCTTATTTATTAATTTTAATGTTATTTTTATAGTTGTTGATTTTCCAGCACCATTAGGTCCAATCAGTCCTAGTATATCACCTTCTTCAACATAAAAACTCAAATTATCAACAGCATGCCTTTTCCCATAAATTTTACTTATATTTTTTAATTCTACAGCTTTTTTATTATTCATAATTTACAACTCCTCCTATGATTTTATAAAAATACCTTTAGAATATTAAAATAGTCAGCAATGTAAAATCAGTATTCAGTACATGATACAAATATATCAC
>NZ_PVXP01000066.1 GCF_002995845.1 Clostridium luticellarii
GGTAAAAAAATACTGATCACATTAAATAATTGTAATCAGCATCAACACACATAATATAAAATTTATTTAAAAATTTCAATAATACTTTATTATTTTATCAATTTCTTCTTTTATTGTTTTTTTAAGTTCTCCCGGCCCTAAAACTTTCGCATTACTTCCCATACTTAATATCCAGCTAACTATTTCCGTTTTTCCTGACATTATTGCTTCAAATATTATGGACTCATCATCATTCCAAATGATTTTTTGGTTTTCAACCCAAATTTTTTCACTTACTATATACGACATTGGTTTATAAATACATAATTTTAAGTTTAATTTATCATCTCTATAAATTCCGAAACTATTTTTCATATATTCTTTTAATGAAAATTTTTTATCCATCTCAAATTTAGAGTTCAATACTTTATGCTCTTTAATTCTAGATATTTTAAAATCCCTTATTTCGTTCCTCTTTTCACAAAAAGCTATTATATAAAGAGAATTTTTGTAGCTTACAATAGCATATGGATGTATTGTTCTACTACTTAGTCCAGAACTCAAAGAAAAATATTCAATATATACTTTTCTTTGAGTTATTACTGCATAATTTATATCAAGCGTTTCCTTTTTATATTTCATATTTATGTTTTCTCTAGCAGACTTTTCAAAATATTGGATACACCTTTTATTATTAGATCTATCCACAGTGCTTATTTTATCTGTTAAAATATTAAACTCTTTATAATATGGAAATTTCATACTTTTCAATTGAAGATTAGCTAAATTCAGCACAGCCAAATCCTCTGGCTTTATATTTAAATTTAATAGATAGTCGTATCCATCTAGTCTATATCCGCCATCTATACCTGTCGTGGAAGTTATATTTACTCCAGCTAGTTCAAGATCCTGTTTATATTTTCTCACTTGTCTTTCATCCACTTCTAATTCTTCAGCTATATCTTTGCATTTCATCTTACCCCTACTTTTTAAAAGTATTATCATATCTAATAAATTAGAAAATTTACTCATATTGCCAGCTCCCTAAATATTTTTTATTTATATTCTATATTAGATTGTATTTGTGAAATAACATAGATTGTGAGCTAAAATTTTAGTTTCCATCCCGGCAATAACCCCAAATAGGTAAATCTTTATTTTCATAAGGCCGATCTTGTCATCTATATTTTCAGAACTTACTTTATCATATCTATATTGTTGACCAAATCCGGAATGTCTTTTCTGTAAATTCTGCCTGAAAAAGCTTCATGGGGAAGTGATATGAATCTGGCACCAGGCTGAATAATTCTTCGATAAATAGGGTCTGCAATCACAGTTTCGGCATTTTGCAGATGCAGCATAAGGCTGTCTTCATCTTCTGCCTGAATATCCCCAGATAATAACAAATCGGATTCTGTTTCCAGAGGGCATAAAACTCTAACCTTTATTTTTCTTTCAAGTGCAAGGGCTGCAGCCAATGATTCCGAATAGATGCTTTCTCCAATAATAACTGTGCCGCCGCCGCAGATAGTTCGTTTATCATACGCAGTCTGTGATTTTCCTGTATCAATTGCCCTGTCCAGTGCTTTCATCACCACAGCTGCAAACTGATCTCCCATAGGGACGCCCACAACATAGGGGGTACCAAACTTTCTCTGCAGTTCTTTTGCAGCTGCCAATCCACTGTAGGAAACAACCAGATTCACTTCTGCAGATCCAGCCTGTTTAATTTCCTCCAGTGTACTTCCCATTGCCCATACTGATAAAACCTGGAAGCCGGCTTCGGTCAATCTGATTCTAATGCTGTCTATACTGCCGTTTACAGAATAATCTAAAGGAGTGGCCCCAAGTACATTTACACTTTTTGTTCTTTTAGGTATACCTGCCGTGGTAAATCGTTTTGCTATTTCAACAAAAGCCTGCCCGGATCCACATAGATAAGAGTGCATTCCATTCGTCTGGATACCAAATGATGGAATTCCAGTTTGATTCTCAATCAATTCTGCAATGGCACGAAAATCCGTACCTATCATCATTGGAATAGGAGTACCTGCAATGGCTATGAATTTAGGATGCAGATCATTTGCCGCACTGACAACATCCTGTATTAATTTTTCATCGTCGCCCATGATGGCTTCCATCTCGGAAAGCCCTGTAATGTACACCATGCTGTCCATATCATACCAGCGGGGCTCGTCATGGGTATTGTATGTTGAATTACATCCTGATGCATCGTGCATTACAGTCATTCCGCCCAATTCATACAATGCGGAACACACGCCTGACACATCTGCAGTGTATGTTGAAATAAATGCCGAAGTCTGTTTCATAAGCAGCAATCACACCCCAATCCTTTCATTTGTATAAGCTGACGTACATTTTTCGGACGCATAAAAGCTTCTTTCATAAGTCCGGCCAATTTGACAATTCCATCAAAACCATACATTCCACCGCCTTCTACTATATTTACAAAATATCTGCTTCCTGTAAAATAGGCAGCCTTTTGTCCTATGGCAAGGCTTTTCTCACTGCATCTTCTATCCAATATACGCATCTTTGCATGCACTGTAGCATACACTTTAATCTCAGGCTTGTTTTTTACAAGCCAATCGAAATCTGTTTTGTCCCATTCTGTAAATGAATCCACATACAACCTGTCCACATAAAATCCATTTTCTGAAAGTAATCGTGCCAATCCGGCTGGTCTTGGAACAGCTGTATAATCTATGGAAATCTTTGCACCGCCAATTACCTTTTTTGCTTCTTTTAAAGCATTTAAGGCTGCTGATTTTTCATCCTCGTATTCTTTTGGCCCAAATCCCAGATATTCATTCAATGTGTTCAAGTTTTCAGTTATCTCATCAAATCCATAGCAAAGCGGCAGATGCAAATGCTCCTGTCCTAATTTTTCTTTCAGATAATCTCCAGCTGGTATTGCGGCAGGCAGACAGGATATATTAACACCGCTTTCAGCCATAGCAAGATATTCATCATAGGTTTTGCAGAGAGTAATATCCTTCAGTTCATATCCATTTTCACGGATAATCCGTATAAGCTCGCTGCTTTCATCCGTAGGAACATTGTTACCGATAATATTGATGCTTTTTCTGTCAATCTCCAGCGGCTGAAGGATGCTGTACAGCTGACGCCTCATTGTCTGATCCGGTGTCAGTCCGCTCTTTCTCATAATGGGATTCATATAGCAGTCTGCAAAAGCCACCTCTGGATACCTTCTTCCCAGTTCATCATAAACCAGGCCCAGATCGCACCCCATAAAATGATGTATGCATACAGTATACACCAGAACTGCAGCAGGCCTCTGCGGAAGTTTTTCAAGTATATCAGATACACCTTCAATGATAAGTTCTTCCATATCACCTTCCAGTACATTGTTCTCCTGTACAGCTATAGTTGAGAGTCTGTCAGCAGCTCCCATTTCTTCTGCCGTAAGGACAACACCTCTTAAACAGTTTGCCGCACATACATATATCTGATGTGATTCTGGAATAAGCATTCCAATATGAACTATATTCCACGTCCCTCTCGCAGGAGCTCCATATTCAAGGCCGGATACAAAGGGTGCTGGAAATGCAGCATCTTTTATTGCAGTGCAGGCACCTGTTTCATCAACACGCCCTGATACCTTTATCATCTTGATATCTCCTTTCCACATATTTTCATTACAATCTCTGCCAGCTTTCTATACTGTTTTGCCATATCACTTCCCGGAAATGCTTCTATTACTGTCTTGTTCAAGGCTTCTGCTTCCTGAACTACATCACACCTGTCAAGAGTGCCAACTATTTTCGAGTTAAAATCCTCTGCCAATTCCTTTACTTTCTCATATTCATTTTTCACATTTCTCCTGTTTAAAATAAGACCTCCGAGACCTGCGTAGCCTCTGTTCTTAAAGTTATCTATGGCCATTGCAATATTGGCTGCTGCATGAATAGCCATGTTTTCCCCGGAGGTTATAATAAATACCTTGTCCGCATAACCCCTGCGCATGGGCATGGAAAATCCTCCGCACACCACATCACCCAATACATCATATATCACTACATCAGGTTTATATGCTTCATAAGCACCCTTTTCTTTCAATTTTTCCAGGGCTGCTATAATTCCCCTGCCTGCACAGCCCAATCCTGGATTTGGTCCACCTGCTTCTACACATATTACACCATTGTACCCAACTGTCACCATGTCTTCCAAAGTAAAATTTTTTTTGTTCACTCTGCTGGCCCTTACAAGTTCAAGTACAGTATTCACCTTCGTTTGTTGATGAAGTGAAACTGTGGAATCAGCTTTAGGATCGCATCCAATCTGCATGACTTTTATTCCTTCTTCAGAAAGTGCAGCTGATATGTTAGAAACTGTTGTAGACTTTCCAATGCCGCCTTTTCCATACACTGCAATTTTAATCATAATATGTTTCCTCCACATTCCAATTTACTGGTATTCACCTTTTACCGTTCTGCTTATCAGCATATTCTCGGAAGCAGTTCTCCCCCGGGAGGCGGCAGCAATGTTTCAGCACCAATTTCCGTTTTTACAATAACACGCCCTGGCATGTCTTGAGTTACCTGGCCGATAATAGCTGCATTTGAAGAATATTTACCTTTACGTAATATATCAACAAGCTCTGGTGCAATTTCTTTCGGGGCAAAAACCACAAGCCTTCCCTCAC
Source organism: Clostridium luticellarii (assembly GCF_002995845.1). Classification (GTDB taxonomy): domain Bacteria; phylum Bacillota; class Clostridia; order Clostridiales; family Clostridiaceae; genus Clostridium_B; species Clostridium_B luticellarii. The sequence continues at coordinate 4,667 of NZ_PVXP01000066.1, forward strand.
AGGCAAGATATAATGGTTCCAGCCCCAGCATGCCGCATACACCTTTTACGGCCTCTGCTACCGGTATACTGTTTGAATTCAGTCTGATTCCAACTTTGCTCTGCTCTGCAATTTCATATAATACCGTTCCTACACCTCCCCGTGTAGCATCTCTGATTACATGAATATCTTTTGACACATGGAGCATGGATTTTACTGTTTCCCACAACGGGGCACAGTCACTGGCTACATCTGCGTCAATTCCGAACTCATTTCGTGCCAGCAGGACAGTACATCCATGCCGTCCTATATCACCGGTTGCAATAATTGCATCACCGGGTTTTGCATTAAATCCTGAGGTATTGACACCATCCATGATTCGTCCTATACCTGTTGTTGTTATAAATACACCGTCAACTTGTCCTTTCCCGGCCACTTTTGTATCTCCCGCCGCTATTTTGACCCCTGCTTCTCCTGCGGTCTTCTCCATAGCTGCTGCAATTTTCTCTAAATTGTCCATTGGAAAGCCTTCTTCAATTACAAAAGCACAGGATAGATAAAGTGGCCTTGCTCCCATACAGGACAGGTCGTTTACTGTGCCGCAGATACTCAATTTGCCAATATTCCCACCCGGAAATTCCCAGGGAGAAACAATAAATCCATCTGTTGTAAATGCCAGCTTATCTCCATTGATGTTCAATACTGCAGCATCATCCGCTGTCAGATCAGGATTGGAAAAGTGAGATCTAAAAACCTGATCTATCAATTCCGATGTTTGTTTTCCTCCGGCTCCATGAGCCAGTGTAACTGTTTTATCCATTTACATTTCCTCCATACTGATAATATGCCGAACATGCACCTTCATTGGATACCATACAGGCTCCAACAGGATGCAGTGGTGTACATGCTTTGCCAAATACACTGCAATCCGACGGTCTGCATTTCCCCTGCAGCACATCACCACAGCAGCACGCCGGGTTGCTTCTTCCTTTTACCTCTGGTAGATGGAACTTGATTCTGGCATCAAACTCCCTATAAGCTTCTTTCAATTTAAGACCTGAATTTTCAATAACACCAAGGCCTCTCCATTCAGAATCACAGGCCTCCATGATTTCAGATACAATACTTTGAGCTGCTTTGCTGCCTTCCTGTGTCACAACTCTGGGGTAACAATTTTCAAAGAAACTGCCCCCCTTACGTAATCTTGTGATCACTACGGCAAGTGCCGTCATGATTTCATTTGCAGTAAAACCTGTCACTACTCCGCTGATGCCTTCTTCAGCCAGGTTCTCACAGAGCTTTGTACCTGTAATGGCATGTACATGACCTGGATATAAAAATGCATCTGCACTGTCCTTCATGGCCATATATGCTTCCGGCATGGTTTTATTTGCCGTAAGCAGTGCAAAATTTGTAAGCCCTGCACCTTTTGCCTTTTTCACCGCCAGGCAGCTGGCAGGTGTAGTTGTCTCAAATCCCACAGATAAGAATACTACCTGCTCCTCCAGATGCTTTTTGGCATACTCATAGGCATCAATAGGAGAATATACTATTTGAACTCTCCCGCCTTTTGCTCTGACCCCCGCCAGGCTCATTTCCGAACCCGGCACTCTCACCAGATCCCCGAAGGTACATATTGTTGCATTACGATCAAGAGCCAGTATAACCGCTTCATCAATAAAACCAACATCGGTAACACAAACCGGACATCCCGGTCCTGATATCAGTTCAATATTTTCCGGCAGGATCTTCCTGATTCCCAGCCTGAATATCTCATGAGTATGAGTTCCACAGACCTCCATAATTCGAATTCTGGGTCCACTGTAGGATTCAATAATCTCCTTTGCGGTTTTTTTTATCTCCTCAGCCATTATAATTCCTCCATGATTTTGTCTGTTTCACTTTTATCATCATTGGTAATTTTAGAAATGGCAATTCCTGCATGAACCATAACATAATCTCCTGGTTCCAATTCATCGATCAATTCTGCGGATACTTCTCTTTTTGCTCCTGAAGCATCAATGAGTGCCATTCCTTCCTTAATCTTCACGACTTTTGCCGGCAAACCTACACACATAGTCATACTCCTCTCCCTTTTTCAATCTGTTTATATATTTCATTGCTGCTGCTGCCTGCCCCAGTGCAATCCCGCCGTCATTGGGCGGCAGCAAGCTATGGGTTAAAACTCTAAATCCAAGTTTTCTCAAAGAATTCACAGTCATTTTCAGCAGCAGCCGGTTTTGATATACTCCGCCGCTTAATGCCATGGTATTGATTCCAGTGCTTTGAGAAGCACGTACACATCCGGCTGCAATCATTTCCGATAATTTCTTATGGAAAAAATAAGCAAGCATCTGTACATCTTTCCCAGCTAAAATTCCCTCTATGATTTTTTTCACCAAAATATCAGTTGCCAGAATCAACTGTCCATCTGAATTTTTACAAACAAGACCCGGAAGTTGAATATTATCCACATCGGAAATCCTGCTCTCGCTGCCATGGACATCATATTTTTCTTCATAGGCTTCTGCTGCAAATTCAAGAGCAGTGGAAGCTTCACCTTCAAAAGACGACTGTTTTCTAATATTCAAGACAGCACTTACGGCATCAAACAGTCGTCCTGTACTTGTGGATATTATGCTGTTTATTCTGTTGTCAGCCATCATAAACTGAACACTGCAGTTTTTTTTATCACACAATTTAAGTTTTTTTACAATTTCAGCTGCCTCTGTTCTGTCCTTATATATACCATGGATCATAGACACTGCAATCCGCCAGCCCTCCCTAGCGGATATGTCACCGCCGACCTGGACAAAAGGTTTTATACTGCCCAGTCTGTCAAATCCATCATAACCAGCTTTTAACAATTCCCCGCCCCAGATGGTGCCGTCTGTTCCATATCCCGTTCCGTCGAGGGAAACGCCTATAACCGGCCCGGGATAATCATTTTCGGCCATACAGGACAGTATATGTGCATAATGATGCTGAACCTTCAAAACAGGGATTCCAATTTCCTGTGCCACATAAGTGGTATTGTACCTGGGATGCATATCACAGGCCACAATGGTCGGGCTGATCTCAAGCAGAGTTTCCAGTCTTGCAATGGACTCCTTCAAAGCTTTTACTGTTCTTAGATCTTCCATGTCACCCACATAGGGAGACTGATAAAACAGATCATTTTTACCTATGCAAAAAGTATTCTTGAGTTCACCGCCAACTGCCAGCACTTCCCCTCTGAAGCCACTGGAAAGCATAAAGGGTAGTGGTGCATATCCTCTGGAACGCCTTATCATATAAGGTTTACCTTCAAAGAAATCCATAACCGAATCATCTGCACGAATACGGATCATCCTGTTATGTGACAATATAACATCACACATCTTTGACAATTCTGCCACCGCATCATTGTCATCTCTGCATATGGGTGCACCTGATATATTTCCGCTGGTCATGACCAGGCAATCCGGCATGACTATATCATCCTCATATGTAAATATTAAAAGCTGGACAGGAGCATAGGGGAGCATGGCCCCAATCCTTGGATTGTCAGGTGCCACAGCATCACACACCCTTCCACCTCTTTTTCTTTTAAGAAGTATAATTGGCTTCTGATGTCCATCCAGTACTTCTTTTTGAACTTCTGTAACTTCACATTCACGTTCTGCAGTTTCCATGTCCCGCATCATAACTGCAAAGGGCTTTGCCGGTCTCTTCTTCAACGTCCTGAGCCGCTGCACCGCTTCCTTGTTTCCAGCGTCACAGCAGAGATGGAAGCCTCCAATTCCCTTTATAGCTGCAATTCCCCCCTCCTGGATTATTTTTCTTGTATAAGTAATTGCAGCTTTTCCTCTCTCATTTCTTCCAATCAAGTAAACCTCAGGTCCGCATTCATTGCAGCACACGGGCTGTGCATCATACCTCCGCGTCTCCGTATGGGTGTATTCATATTCACATTCCGGACACATGGGAAATTCACTCATACTGGTGCGTACACGGTCATAAGGCATGGAATCTAAAATAGTAAGCCTTGGTCCACAGCATGTGCAGTTTATAAAGGGATGAAGATACCGCCTGTTGTTCTTGTCGAAAAGTTCTTTTATACATTCAGGACAGACGGCAATATCCGGAGATACAAAAATCTCACCCTGCTCATGTTTGCTTTCAATGATTTCAAAACCCTTAAATTTTTTGGACTCTTTCACTTCATGAACATCGATTTTCAATATTGATGAACGCTTTGGTGGATTGTATTTTAAATCCTTGAGAAAGTCCTTTAATTTATTTTCACTTCCCTGAGCCCATATTTCCACATAAGGTCCCTTGTTGCAGACACTTCCCTGTATATGGTTTTTATCTGCATGCCGGCTCACTGTAGGTCTGAAACCCACTCCCTGGACAATACCGTAGACTCTGATCAAAAGCGTTTTATACTCCTCCATCTCATATCACATCTTTCCTGAAACTGCAAAATGTGGTATGTCCACATATCTTCCCCTGAAATCAGGTATTGCACGTTTCAATATGTTGTCTCCTACAATCACATCATAATTCCCCTGTTCAACCAGGTTCACAAACTGATCCTCTTCTTTAAGAGAAATATCTCCAGCCTGTTTCAATTCCTCCTTTAACATAAACCAGGAAGCAACTGTTATATATGAATTGACATTTTTAATTATTTCATCTCTGATGGAATTTGCTATCACCTGCTGATGTATTATCAAAACCTTTTTACCTTCAAAATTTTTAAACTGTTCTCTCACTTCATCCTGCAGTATGTCTCCAATCAGTGGATAAGCAGCTTCATAGGGCGTTCCGAACCTTTGCTTTAAATACCGTGCAGCCTTCAATCCGGCAGGAGACACCACTATATTTTTAGCAGCACTCCCGGCAGCTTCTACCTCTGACAAATCCGCTCCCATACCATAGCAGCAGACATTTTTAAACCCCCCGGCCTTCAGTGCAGCTTCTATTTTATCTGCAGCTTTTAAATCACTTACATCAAGTGGAATTGCTCCAATTACACCGACGTTTTCACGCTCCACCTTCAAACCATCTTTTGCAAAGGTTTTGAAAATTTTAAGGTAGGCTTTTTCAGCTCCCGCATCATACAAATCCATACCTGTGGTCTCTATAGTAATAACAGGTATTTGAAGCTTTTTTTCCGCCATTCTCCTTATTGCATTGTAATCGGTGGCGATAACCGAAGGTACTGGAGTTCCTATCACTGCTGCAAATTTGGCTTCAATCTTTTTAGCCGTATCCGCCAGTTTTGCCACAAGCCTGTCATCACGCCCCAGTATAGCATCCATATCACGAAGGCCGGCACTAAAAATGCTGCTTTTTCCTAGAGCCCATCTGGGTTCGTCAAACCCACACACATTACCGGCACATCCCCCTGCATCACAGATAACTATAATTCCGCCCAGATTATAGAGAACAGCTGCCGCACCAGACTGATCTGGTGCAAAAGGTGGTATATATTTTCTTAATCCTTTCATTTATGCCTCCTTGTCAAAACAATCCAATGAATGTTTCAGTTCTTCAAATAATTTCTTCACACCAGCATACCCGAATGGCTGAATCTCCTGATTCCATGGTACATTTGCACAACCAGGATGATAGTAATGCGCATCACTGCCAATAGTTATATCAACCTTTTCTTCACTGCAGTCATAATAAAGCATGGTAGGCTCCAGGTTGGAATAGACCCTGGTCCTAGGACTCAGTCCGGCAATTTTTCTAACATAGACAAAATCTTCAGCAGCAGGACTGGCATATATTTCGGCTACCTTGAATCCATATCTTATAAGTGCCAGAGACAGCTCAAAAGGATTGCCATTCATAGCCTCACCTATCGCAAAGATTACATCAGGATAAACAGCCTTGAATTCCCCTATGGCTTTCTCTGCTTCGTCATAATATTTTTGATCCTCAAAGCTTGTACCAATAGCCCTGGTGAAAATCCGGTACTGATTCTGTATTTTATCTATCTGATATAGCCTTACAAGCTCTGCCGACGGAATATTCAGCCGTTTCATAATATCCTGTGCTGCAAGTCTTGCTTCCGGATTCAATACCAGATTGAAATTGGCCTCTGCCATATGTATATATTCATCAAAGTCTCTGCAGCGGGAAATTTCATTTATTTTCTTCATGCCAATATGATGCAGCAAATTATACAGCTCACAATCCTCCATAAGCGGAGCAAAATATCCCAGTATATTGACTGTATCCATCTTCTTTTTCATAGGCTCCAGCAATGAATAAATAGACTGCCTTACATGTACCATAGGAGGCTTGCGCCCTTCTCTCGTCAACGCATACATGTAGCAGGGCAGTACAGGAATATTCACCCTGTCCATGGCCTTTCTGCAGACACGCTCCATATCTGTTCCCAAAAGTGCATCAACACAGGTAATACAGATCATAACCACTGACGGCATAACCGGCATACACTTACAGATCTCCTCCACTGCCTTTGGAATATTCCTCAAATGAGCTCCAGTGACAATATCAGTTTCATCCATTATAAGATAGAACATTCTCTCACTGTATCCGCCCAGTTCACTTAATGTGGTTGTATTTCTGCCACAGCATCCAGGAGCCACTAAAAGCATAACCGACCCTGGTATTGCCAGTCCTGCACGCTTGACTCCAAATCCCCGGGCACCAGGTGAATTAAAAGAAAGAGTTGCCGGTGAACTGTAAATCAAATGAGTATTTGAAACAAGTTCTGCAGGAATATTATCCTTACCTGCTGCAGCTAAATTTTCTGCTGTAATGTAATAGGGCTCTTTTTTCATTTCATCTCCTCACCTTCAAGCAATAATTTTGCTAAGTTAAAAAAGTGCTGACTTATCGGAAGATCAGGATCTCCTTCAATAACTGTCTTTCCCATTTCCTCAAAACGATTGATATCCCCGCTTCTCGGAATATCCCCCACAATTGGAAGACCAGCTGACTCTGCAAATTCTTTTACTTTTTGATCTTCATTTTCAACATTTCTATGATTAAGTACAATGCCAAGTACTTTTGCATAGCCCCTATCTTCAAAATTCTTAACTGCACTATTTATATTATTTGCTGCATAAAGAGCCATTTTTTCACCTGAAGTAACGATGAGTACTTTTTCAGCATATCCTTCACGAATAGGCGCTGCAAATCCACCGCAGACTACATCACCTAAAACATCATAGAGCACCACGTCAGGTCTGTATGTTTCAAAGAGATCTAATTCTTCCAACAGATTAAATGTAGTGACAATGCCTCTGCCCGCACAGCCCAGACCTGGTGTAGGACCTCCGGTCTCTATGCAAAGTACACCTCCAAAACCTATTTTTGAAATATCCTCAATTTTTTCCGGCTCACTGTCAAATTCTCTCATGTAATTCATCACAGGCATCAATGATTCTCCTCCAAGCAAGTTGATGTTGGAATCTGCTTTAGGATCACATCCTATCTGAATAACCTTTTTCCCAAGCTGGGCAAAGGCCGCTGACAAATTACTGGTAATTGTAGATTTTCCAATACCGCCTTTCCCGTATATGGCTATTTTTAGCACTTTTAAACCCCCTATGAATTTCATTAATAATTGTCACATATCGGACTTTTTTCCGTATAAAAAAGCTCCTCCCAAGTTTGGGAAGAGCTTAAATGCGGTGACAATATATAAATAACGCATTAACGCAAAATTTACTTTTTTACTGCCCGCTCTTTATCTCAGGACACCTTCGCTTCAGAGTGACAAAAATATTAATTTTTAACCAACATATCAAACAGACATTTTCTAAAACTTTTACAAATCCAGTTTATCACTGAAAATTCATGCTGTCAAGAACTTATAGCTCCTACTTAATTCATTTGACTACTATTATCTCGTATTCTCGAGTACCTAAACCAATTTTCTCTGCATGGTCCAAACAGCTGCGCCATACGGCAGTTCAGCAGCGCATTGGCAGCATCATTGTCAAACACAATGGCGTCGAAATTGCACGCACCCAGGCATCGACCGCAGCCGACACAGTTTTCGTGATTAACCATCATCTTTTTGCTGATGGTATCAAACTCCAGACCACCGTTGGCACATTCCCGCTGGCATCTGCGGCAGCCACGGCACAGTGTTGGGTCTATGTGCGGCTTACCACTGCTGTGCTGATCTGTTTTCCCGGCACGGGAACCGCAACCCATACCGATATTTTTGATGGTACCGCCAAAACCAGTCATCTCATGTCCCTTGAAATGTGTAAGACTGATGAACACATCCGCATCCATAATGGCACGTCCGATTCTGGCTTCTTTTACATATTCGCCTCCTGCTACAGGTACTGCAATATCGTCGGTACCCTTCAATCCATCTCCAATTAAAATAGGACATCCTACTGTCAGTGGTGTAAAGCCGTTCTCCCATGCACATTCTAAATGTTCCAGGGCATTTTTTCGGCTGCCGGGATACATGGTATTACAATCGGTCAAAAAAGGCTTGCCACCTAATTCTTTTACTACGTCAGCCACGGCCCTGGCATAATTGGGACGAAGATAGCTGATGTTCCCCAGCTCACCAAAATGCATCTTAATAGCAACAAACTTGCCATCCATATCGATCTGTCCAATACCGGCCTTTTTGATTAATTTTTTAAGCTTAGTGGGCAGTCCGTCTCCGAAAGCCACCGTACGGAAATCTGTAAAATAAACTTTTGCTTTTTCCATTTTTTCATTCACTCCTGTTTTGAAATTGTTGTATGTGTAAAAGGAGCGTTCTGATTCATCGTTCCTTAAATAATATTATACTAGCTAGAGTTAACTCTAGGTCAATAGTTTAATAAATTTAATTTTGTAAAATGAAAAAATAAATTCACGATTCTCTTATAGTCATAGAAATTAATGTGAAAACAAATCCATACTCATTCCTGCTTCATATTATTTACTTATTTTATTATTCCAAGATTTATCATTTCTTTTTTCTCTGTTTCCGTTAAATCTTCAAAAGTTCTAAAGGTAAATTTCTGTGTTTTTAAGTATGCTATTATTTCAGGCAATGATTCCACTGTAAAATGCTTATAATAAGTGTCATGCATAAGTACTACCGCAAATTTTTTATTCTTACACTGATCTTCAACGTTTCTTTTTATTTTTTCAACAGCCACTTCATGACTATCTGCATCTCCAGAACACACATTCCAATCTACACATTTTATATCTTTATTATTTAAAGCCTCTTTTATTAAGGTCAAGTTTTTCTTACTGGCTACAAGATTAGTTGAACCTCCCGGTAATCTAGTATAGCTTATAGGCTCTTTATTTGTTATATTTTTTATTACATCTCTACACATCTTATAGTCATTAATGTAAGAATCTAAACTTTTATATATCTTTTTATAATGATGAAGCCTATTATTCCATTAGGTATCTTTGTATAATCTCTCTAAAACAAGCTAAAACTAATATGAGTCAGTGATATTTACAGATGATTTCGACATAAATGACAATATGCAAAAATCATCAATGGTCTTGAAAAATGCAGATACAATATGAGTACGCAGTTAAAAAACCAAGAGAAGGCGTTGTTGAAAATCTGCAAACAAATATGGACAGTGAGACTTAATCAAAAAATTTAGGGGGAAGCATTAATGCAGAACAGCCCGGAAAGTAAAATAACTTCATATCAATTGCTTTGCATTTTAACAGGTTCTGCTGTAGGTGTAGGACTGATAAATCTTCCAAACCAGGTAACTGAAATTGCCAGGCAAAGCGGCTGGATTTCGGTTATTATCGGAGGAATTTATCCATTGTACCTGGTATGTATAGCCGGCATGCTGCAGAAGAGATTTCCGGATAAGAACATATTGCAGCTGAGCAGAAAATTTTTGGGAACCTTTCTCGGAAATTTTTTAAATCTGATTTTTATGTTCAATTTTGTACTGTACACTACAGCTGTTGCATCTGGACTGACCATCCTTCTGACGACTTTTATAATGTATTTCATGCCACCTGTAAAGCTGCTTATATTTATGGTGTTTCTGGGAGCAGTATCCAGCTGCAGCGGGCTAGAACCTCTGGCAAATATAAATGAGGTGATCTTTGTATTCACTGTAATTATTTCCGTTATTGCAATTGCTTCGTTGGCCAAGGGAAAACTCATAAATGTTCTTCCACTGTTTGGAGTTGATATTAAATCCCTGATCAGGGCCAGTACTGAATCCTGTTTTTCCTATGGAGGAGTGGAGATAATTTTTTTACTATACCCCTTGCTGAGTGACAGAAAAAATTTTAAGAGCTATGCGTTAAAAGGAGCATTATTTCTTATAGTTTTGTACGCATCTACAACTTTTTTGACAATATACTACTGTGGAATAGACCTTATAAAAAAGTCCTACTGGGCAATGCTCCTGGCCACCAAGTCCATTGAAGTGCCTATAATAAATAATTTCAGATTTGTATACATGTTTATGTGGAGCATAATAAATTTCAAAACTATCTCCAACAATTATTTTGCCTCAGTATTTGTCCTGCAGGATCTGCTTAAAAAGTTTTCAATAAAGAAACTGTCCCTGGTCATGTATCCCCTTATGACAGCAATAGCTTCTACTTACATAAATGAAGAAGCCCGGAGAGCTTTCTTAAAATTCGCAATTCCCAAATATACTTTGTTCAATATAGCCTACCTGACTACAATATGTTGTATGGCACTTATAAAGAAGGATGGTCTAAATGAAAAAGAATAAATTTTTAATTATAATACCGCTGATGATTATGATATTTTCGTTTTTTATAACGGGAATGGAAAGTACGGATTCAATTGAAAATCTTGAAATAGTGTCTGGATTAGGTATAGATATTAAATGCAAGACAGACAATTCAATAGAGTATAGTGTACCTTTGTCTGCCTATGTATTCGACGAGTCAGGTGAAAGCAGTGAAAATACCAGGATAAGCAGTACAATAAGGGATGGTGTTGCAAGAACTTTAGGTGCAACAAGAGAGAACAGACAATCCATATCAGACAAACAGAGCATACTGGGATTTGAGAAGGTATATGTAGTAAGCGAAAACAGTGCTGTTTACGGAATAGGACCGATAATGGACATATTATTCAGAAATCCCCAGTTAAATGATACCGGTTATTTTGTAATATGTAAAGGCAGGGCAAAAGATATGCTTTCCTACAAAGTAAAGGGCTATCCAAGTTCCTCTGATTTTATAGAGGGACTTCTGAAAAATGAGTTCAATTATGCTTTTTTCCCAAAAAATACAAAAATAACAGATTTGTATACTTCTCTCCGCGTCGAAGGTGTTAATCCTGTAATACCATATATTGAGATAGGCAATGATGGTATAAAGGTATCTGGGATGGCCTTGTTTAAAGATGAACGTATGGTGGCAAGATCAGATTTTGATGACAGCAAGTGGCTTAACTTGCTGAGAAATGATAAAGGCCGCGGAATTGTAAGCCTGCAAAAGACTTCAAAAAATTATTCAGACTTTTATGCGGATTCGTCAAGAAAAGTCCATGTAGATAAAATTGATGGTAAACTTCATTTTACAATAGATTTAAGATTAAAGGGAGATATAGTTACAAACACCTATTTCAGGGATCTCTCGAAAAATAAAGATGTTAAAAGGGCCTTTGAAAAGAAAATTGATGAAAAAGTACGCAAGAATTGCTATTTGATTATAAATAAAATGAAAAATGAATATAAAATGGATTGTATAGGGCTTGGCCAGTATGCCGCAGCCAGATATGGAAGGTGGAGCAACACGGATTGGAACAGGGAAGTGCTTAATTCCAGTATAGATATAAATGTAAAAACGTCCATAAAAAGCTGGGGACGCGGCTCTTTTGAAAAATAATTTATTATATATTTTGCATAAAAGCCGCTAATAAAATATTAGATCATATATATAGATATTTTAATTTAATTTAAATTTTTGTACCATTTCATTAAGCTTTTGAGCATTTTCTGCTTGAATTTGTGCAGTTTTAGCTACTTGCTCAATTCCCTGGTTTGATTCATTTATACTTCCTTTTATTACAGCTGCATGTTCTGATGATTTTTGAGCTGTCTCTGCCATACTTTGCATAGCCTCACTTACTTGATTTATAGTTGCAGCCAGTTCTTCCGACATAGCTGCAATTTCCTCTGACATCTTGCTTACAAATTCAGCCTCATTGTAGTATTGGTTTCCCATATTCCCAAAATCCGTGAATTGTTCACCAACATTTGTACGTATGAAATTCAATATATCACTACCATTTAATGAAATATTTTTAAATGCTTCCTGTACCTTTGAAATAGTATCCTGAATACCAGTTACTGATTCAGAAGACTGTTCTGCTAGTTTTCTGACTTCTTCTGCAACTACAGCAAAACCTTTCCCTTTTTCTCCGGCTCTCGCCGCTTCTATTGCTGCATTCAGTGCAAGTAAATTTGTCTGTTCTGCTATATCTGATATTGTATCAGCCATAACCTTTATATTTGCTACAACTTTGCCATCCTCAATTGCTTTTAACATTTTTTCTCTCTTATCATTATAGACCTTTTGTGTTTCTTCAATTGCTTTGCTGCCATTCTGCTGCACAGTTAAAGCATGTTCTTTTGACTGATTTGCACTATTGCTTCCATCAAGAGACTTTTGCGAAAGTTCACTAATACTTGAATCAACTTCTTCAATAGATGCTGTAATCTCTTCAGTTGATGCACTTGTTCCCTGAACTCCTTCTACAATATTATCTACTGCACTTTGTATATCTTCAGTCTTAGAAGAAAGTTCCTCAACAGTAGCCGATAATTCTTCACTGGACGCACTCATATCCTGACAATTTTCCATTATGCTTTTAATAAGCTTTTTTATATTATTTTGAGCATTTGAAACAGCAATTATAGTCTGGCCAAATTCATCTTTTCTTGTTACCGTATAATCGTGAGATAAATCATAATTTTCAAATCTGTGTGCAAAATCAAGCATCATATTAAGTACTTTATTTATATCATTAGAAATAAACAATCCTATTAGTATTGCAAGCAATAATCCCAAAATTATTAATAT
>NZ_PVXP01000067.1 GCF_002995845.1 Clostridium luticellarii
TTATGCCCTTTTTTTCTGTTTAACTATTATAAATTACAAGAATTGCCTTTGATCTTCTAATTACCTTTTTTTGAAACTTCTTCCCATCATCAATTCATTTTTATCAGTGAGTTTCGCAATTACCTAACATTTATACTAATAGTATATTTGTAAACAGGATTTTTGGACAATAAATTTTGTTATTATATTTTAATTCAATTATACAATATTTTTATCAAATTGGAATAAATAAAAAAACACTACTAAAAATTTATTTTAAATAGTGCTTTTTTAATTTATTTTAAAATTAAAGGCCATAATTTTGTGCTGTAAATACAGAAAATTATGGCCTTTAAATTAAATTTAAATGGATGTGATTTATCATGAATTATAACTAAAATTTAGTATATTGTGGTTCCTGTTGTTGAATGTATTTTTGTCTTCCATTAAGTGTTTGTAAAGATTCGTCTAGATTTTTTGCTATACTTTCAAAATCTTTTTTGGCATTTTCATCTTGAGTTTCAAGAGCAAATGTCTTCATAGTTGCAGCTGCGCTTTGAATTCCAGCTATTGCCTGCTGCATTTGAGTGCCAACTGTCATATTTATCACCTCCTTAACCTGTCTTTATTAATCTACCCTTTTGGGTTAAATAATATAGCACCAATAAATCCAAAAATTATAGCAGCAGATATACCAGCACTGGTGACCTCAAAAATTCCTGTTAGAACCCCTATTATTCCAAATTCTTTAGCTTCCATGATAGCTCCCTTTACCAATGCATTTCCAAAGCTGCTTATGGGTACAGAAGCACCTGCTCCGGCAAATTTTATAAGAGGATCATATAAACCCAATCCACCCAATATGGCTCCCAATACTACAAGGGTAGTTGTGGTATGGGCTGGGGTGAGTTTAAAAACATCCATCATGATTTGTCCTATTACACATATTAATCCGCCTACTACAAATGCCCAAAAAAATTTTTCCATATAAATAAATACACCTCTTTTCTATGCTTCTATGGATACACCATGGGCAACACAAGGTATACTTTCCTTTTGTTGATATGACATGGGAGACATAAGTGCTCCTGTAGCTACTACTAATATTTTACTTATTTTCTTTCTGCTCATCTGCTTTAAAAAATGGCCATAGGTTACTGTAGCAGAACAGGCACATCCGCTGGCACCTGAAAATACAGGCTGATCCTTTTTATACATTAAAATTCCGCAGTCCGTAAATACTCCCTGGGGAAATTCAAATCCATCTTTTTTGAGCATTTTTTTAGCTATTTCATGACCTATTTTGCCTAAATCCCCTGTAGCTACTATGTCATAATAGGAAGGATCTCTATTTAGATCCCTAAAATGTGCTTCTATTGTATCCACTGCAGCAGGTGCCATTGCAGCTCCCATATTGAAGGGATCGGAAATTCCCATATCAACTACTTTGCCTATAGTAGCCGAAGTGACTTTAGGTTTGTCATATCCCCTGCCAACCACTGCAGCACCGGCTCCGGTTACTGTCCACTGTGCTGTAGGAGGCTTCTGACCTCCATATTCTGTAGGGTACCTGAATTGTTTCTCTGCAGCTGCATTATGGCTTGAAGTTCCACATAGCACATATTCAGCCCCATTGCTGTCTATGATGAAGGAAGATATAGCCAATCCTTCCATAGAACTGGAACATGCTCCGAATATACCCAGGTAAGGAATTTTAAGAGTTCTGGCGGAAAAACTGCTGCTGGTTATCTGATTCATAAGATCTCCACTGATGAAAAAATTTATATCTTCTTTTTTGACTTTTGAATTTTTTATGGCCATGTTGCAGGCTTCTTCCAGTAATTTTTTTTCAGCTTTTTCAAAACTATCTTGACCAAGCCAAATATCTTCATGGAGCAAATCAAATTCTTGGGCCAATGCACCCTTTGCTTCAAAAGGTCCTCCTACGGCGGAGCACCCTAGTATGACTGGCTTGGATTGAAAGATCCACGATTGATGTCCCTGAATCATTTAAATCCCACCTAACCATTGAATAATTATTCTCACAATAGCCATTACAAATGCCGAAAAAACTCCAAAACTTATTACAGAACCTGCCAGTTTGAACATATTACCCCCTACTCCCAGCACAAATCCTTCACTTTTATGTTCTATGGCGCAGGAGGCAATGGAATTTGCAAACCCGGTGACAGGTATGGCTGTACCTGCTCCGGCCCACTGAGCAATGTGATCAAATATACCAAATCCTGTAAGGAGAACGGATACTATTATCAAAATTGCAGAGGTGGGATTTCCGGCAGTTGATTCAGTAAAATTAAAATATTTTATAAATATGAATTGAAGTGCCTGGCCTGTGGTGCATATTGTTCCTCCAACTAAAAACGCCTTCAGACAATTTGTAAAAACCTTTCTTTTTGTTTCATTTTCTTTTGCCAGCTTTTGATACTGTTGTTGAACGGGTGTCAGTTTCTTATTTTTTTTATCAGACATTTTATCACCTTCTATCCCAACAAGTAGGGTTTTAATTTTCCCAATATTTTTTTCAATATAAGTGAGTCTTTTTTGTAGATATTCTGCATATTTTTATCCTGGGTCTCAAGGCTAAAGGACATTAAATCCGCTTCTGCCTTTTCCAAACTGGCATAAAGCAGTTCTCTCACTTTTGACTGGGGAACTTCAATCATATCATCAAATAAGTCCACATAGAGTTCACCTTTTGAATTCACCTGACCTATGAATACATTGTCCAGAGATACTCCGAGAAGTTCCAATTGCTCGTTTAACCACCCCTGATTTAGTCCTAAATTGCTTAAAGATTCATTTATTACATTTCCATCCAATATTACAGTTTGAGATGCACCTTCAGGAGAGGTCTGTATTCCCAGATCTTTTGGAGTTACCGGCTTCTTGTCGGATTTTAGTATTACATTTATGTCTCCTGTAGATTCCATTATTGCAAATTCTACATCCGCTAGATTAAATACATTTTTGGAACGAAGTTCCCTGAGCAGATCTTCACCGCTGTATCTAATTTTACTCAGGTTTTCTTCCATGATTTTACCTTTTTTTACAATTAATATTTCTTTGCCATTTATTAAATTATACATAAATTTGCTTCTCATACACAGATAATCCAGTGCAATGGGGAATAATACCCATACAGCCAGGGCAAGTATTCCAAATACCCAGTTAGATATCACATTTACAGAGATAAGTGCAATGATAACAGCTATTACTATATAATTTATGAAATTAAAAGGAGTTATTTTTGCCCAGCGTTTCTTGCCGAGTATTCTTACACATAGCAGAGCTAAAAAAAACAATGCTGCGGATTTCAATAAAATTACAATCCAGATTTTCATATATATTATTCCTCCAAATCAATCGCCTTTATACTGGGGTTCTTCATATTCCAGAAATTTAATTCTTTTATCCAAATCATTAGTTATGACATCCACAGCTTCAAAAGCTTCTTTGTATACAGCACTGGCCTTTTTATCCTGTTCTTGAAGAGAGTATAACCGCAATGTACTTTTTGCTCCCTTTAAAGTAATCAATGTTTGTTTTACTTTAGATCCTACAGTCAATTTTTAAACCCTCCTCATATTTTATATTCTATTAAAAAAGTATAACTAAATCTTTTTATCTATCTTTACCTTATTTATACGAAATTATTACATATAACATCAATTTTTGAACAAAAAACAACTCCAACCTATCCACAGATAAGTTGGAGTCTGTACTTGAACATCCAGTGTTGTTTTAATTGACTACATGCTTTCTACAGTTTTATATATTATGTTCAATCCTTTTTCCAATTCTTCTTTTGAAATTATAAGAGGTGGAAGAAGTCTCACTACATTGTTTCTGCCTGCAGTTAATACAAGAAGACCATTTTCAAAAGCCTTTCTCTGTGCATCAGAAGCTTTCCCTTTTATTTCTATTCCTATCATCAATCCTACTCCACGAACTTCTTTTATATTTTTGAAAGATTTGTTTTTGAAAAATTCTTTTACAAATTTCCCCTTTTCAGCTACATTCTCT
Source organism: Clostridium luticellarii (assembly GCF_002995845.1). Taxonomy (GTDB): domain Bacteria; phylum Bacillota; class Clostridia; order Clostridiales; family Clostridiaceae; genus Clostridium_B; species Clostridium_B luticellarii. The sequence goes on from NZ_PVXP01000067.1 coordinate 4,024, forward strand.
AAAAATTTTTTATCAGAAATTTGGTTTAATATTTCTATAGCTCCAGCTGCACAAACCGGGTTTCCTCCGAAAGTGGAACCATGATCTCCATAATTAAAAGTATTTTCCAGTTTTTTATTGCAGAGTATGGCACCAATTGGCAGGCCTCCTCCGAGAGCTTTGGCTACAGATATGATATCTGGATGTACGTCGTAATTATTGAATCCAAACAGCTTTCCTGTTCTTCCCAAACCACATTGAACTTCGTCGCATATAACCAAAATATCATTTTTCTCAGCTATCTCGAATACTTTGTTTACAAATTCTCTGCTCAATGGATTCACTCCACCTTCTCCTTGAATTGCCTCTATCATAATGGCACAAACACTGGAATCTACAGCTTTTTCTAAAGATTCCACAGTTATGTCGATATGTCTGAATCCCTCCGGAAAAGGATAAAAGTATTTATGGAGCTCATCTTCTCCTGTAGCTTCCAATGCAGCCATTGTTCTGCCGTGAAAACTTCTGTCCAGGGTGATTATGGTACTTCTCCCTTTGCCGTATTTATCGAAACTGTATTTTCTGGCAAGTTTTATAGCTCCTTCGTTGGTTTCTGTTCCTGAATTGCTAAAAAACACTTTGCTCATATTTGAAATTTCTGTAATTTTTTTAGCCAGCTCCAGGACAGGTACATTTAAGACTATATTTGATGTATGAACCAATTTTTTCAATTGTGCTTCTACGGCTGCAGTCCATTTTTCATTTCCATGCCCCAATGCCATAACGCCGATGCCTGAAGTAAAGTCTAAATATTCCTTGTCTGAAACATCATAGAGTTTGCATCCTTTTCCCTTTGTAAATACTACGGGAATATGATTGTAGGTGTTCATTAAATATTCCTTTGAATACTGTAAATAATCCATATGAATTCCATTGTACAGAAACTTGGCCATATGATCTCCGTACAATGGGTTCGCCCCCTTTTTATTATAAATTTTTATTTTATTAGAATTTAATAGATCATTGTTCCTATCCCTTTTTTTGAAAATAATTCTAAAAGAAGACAATGAGGAACTCGTCCATCAATAATATGGGCACTCTTGACCCCATATTTAACAGCTTCCACACAGGAATTTACTTTGGGTATCATCCCTCCTTTTATAATATTATTTTCGTACATATCAGGAACATCATCTAATTTTAATTCTGAGATCAATGTGGATGGATTTTCTATATCCGTCATTACTCCGGGAACATCCGTAAGAAGTATTAAATTTTGTGCATTTAATGCTGCCGCAATTCTATAAGTACAGGTGTCTGCATTTATATTGTATAACTTGCCGCTGTTATCTCTGGCTACACTGCTTATTACGGGAATATATCCATTTTGTATGGAATTATTGATGATTTCGGTATTTATATTTACTATTTCTCCCACATTTCCCAAATCTGCTTTAAATGTAGCTTTTCGTGCTTCAATCATATTTCCATCTATTCCGCATAATCCTATGGACTTTCCTCCATAACTCTGGATTAAATTTACTAAATCCTTGTTGATTTTCCCGCATAGCACCATTTGAACTATATCCATGGTTTCATCATCTGTATACCTCAACCCGTCGATAAAAATGCTCTTTTTATTGAGTCTTTTTAGGTGAGAGGAGATAAAAGGGCCTCCGCCGTGAACAACCACTATGTTTATTCCAACACATTTCATGAGTACCAGATCATTTATTACATATTTTTTAAGCTCTTCATCTTTCATTACACTGCCGCCGTATTTGACAACTATGGTTTTACCCCTGTATTTTTGAATATAGGGCAGTGATTCTGCTAAAACTTTTGCCACATCATTATAATTCATTATTTGATTATGCACCCCCTTCTTTAAAATCGTCAACTTTTATGACATATAACTTCCGTTTATTTTCACGTATCCGTAGGTTAAATCACATCCCCAGCAGCATACATTATAATTACCCAGGTTAAAATTCAAAATTATACTCACCTCGTCTTCTGATAATATATCAGATGCTTCATCAGCTGAAAATTCCACAGGTTCTCCATTTTTAAACACCAATATGTCTCCTTTTGAACTCTCCAGGGATACCTGAAGTTTATCTATATCGAAATCTGCTCCCGAGTATCCCACTGCGTCCAGTATTCTTCCCCAATTTGCGCTGCATCCAAAAAATGCAGTTTTGACCAGGTTGGAGCATATCACCGATTTCCCAAAAATTTCACCGTCCTTTTCACTGGGTACATTTAAGACTCTGCATTCAATAAGTTTTGTAGCACCTTCTCCATCTTTTGCAATCATTTTTGCAATTTCTATATTTAATTTTTTAAGTGCTTCTAAAAATATTTTATAGTTCTCATCTTCTTTTTCTATTATATCATTGCCAGAAAGTCCATTTGCCATAATCAGTACCATGTCATTGGTAGATGTATCTCCGTCTACGGAAATTCTATTATAGCTTATTCTGACACTTTCCTTTAAAGCTTTTTCAAGAAGTTTACCGCTTATATTCACATCTGTGGTAATAAAAGAAAGCATAGTACCCATATTGGGATGTATCATTCCAGAGCCCTTTGCCATGACACCTATGACAGCCGGCTTTCCCTGGATTTTAAATTCCACGGCCAGAGTTTTAGGAACAGTATCCGTAGTCATTATGGCTCTAGATGCATCCTTATAGCCATCTTTGTTCAATTTTTTTACTAAAGATGGAATGGAATTTTCTATGGAATCAATATCCAATTTTACCCCTATTATGCCTGTAGAAGCCACAAGCACATCCTCTTCTCCAATGTTTGATGCTTTTGCCACAAAGCTGCACATTTTCTCTGCATCCTCAATGCCTACCTTACCTGTACAGGTATTTGCATTGCCACTATTTGCGATTACAGCCTGTGCAGTTTTATTTTTTAAATGTTTCCTGGTAACCAGAAGTGGAGCACCTTTCACCTTGTTTCTAGTGTAAACTCCCGCAGAATTACAGAGACTGGTGGACATTATAAGAGCTAAATCTTTCGAATCATTATTTTTAATACCACAGCTGACTCCTGAAGATATAAAGCCTTTTGGTGAAGTTACACCTCCATCTGTAAATTTTAAATCCATTTTAATAACCTCCTGTAGTTAAATTAAAAAACAGCCGGTAAAGCGGCAAGTCCCTCTTTTTCTGAAAAACCTAAAACAATATTCATATTTTGAATTCCCTGTCCTGCTGAACCTTTCATCATATTGTCTAAACAAGATATAATTATCAGTTTATTATTTTCCTCATCATAATGCAAGGATATATGACAGTAGTTTGAAAGCCTTACATTATTTATTTTCGATACTTCTCCTAGGGGAAGTACTTTTACAAAATACTCATTTTTATAGAATTCACGATATTTCTCGTGTACTCTCTCCAAATCTATTGCTTTTTTGGGAGTCGCATAAATTGTAGATAAAATTCCTCTATTTATCGGAAGCAGATGGGGGATAAATGTCAGCTTCACATTTTTTTTAGATACACTGCTTAAAGTTTCTTCTATCTCCGGGGTATGTCTATGATTTGCCACTTTATAGGCAGTAAAGCTCTCATTACAATTTACAAAGTGACTGCTTTCTGTAAGATTTTTTCCTGAACCGGTCACTCCTGATTTGCAATCAGCAATTATACCTTCTTCTTCTATCAAACCTTCTGAAATAAGCGGTAAAAGGGCAAGTTCTACTGATGTAGCATAACAGCCTGGATTACCTATAACCTGTGCTTTTCGTATATGTTCTCTATTGAGTTCGGGAAGGCCATATACAGATTGTTCATGCAGCTTATGCTTTAAAAAAGTTTTTCCATACCATTTTTTGTATAAAGCTTCATTTTTAAACCTGAAATCTGCTCCCATGTCAATACATATTTTATTTTTATAAACTGCATTTTCAACAATAGATTGGCTGAGTCCGCTGGGAAGTGCAATAAATATTAAATCACTTTTTTCCACAACTTCCTGCTGGCTTTCACATGCAATTTCCTGAAGACCGTAAAATCCAGGATATATGCTGGATATGGATTTTCCATTGTACTGTACGGAAGATACGCCGGATATTTTGACTTTGCTGTGATTTGATAAAAGTCTTATGAGTTCTGCCCCCACATAACCTGTTCCTCCAATAATTCCTGCTTGTATCAAATTTATCTACCCCCTTTATAGGTATTGTTATAAAGTTTATACAGGCATTAATTTCCTGTATATTATTTTAAACATGTAGTTATTATAAAACTTTATGAATAAATATTCAATATATTTTATAAAAATTCTTCAATTGGTAATATACAATTTATACACTAAACATTCAAAGCTTTTGCATAAATATTAGCTTTTAAAATCTGCTGAAGTCGCATTACTTCTACGTAAATTAAGCATATAAAATTAGAATTGCATGATTTATTTTATTATAAATATGCAATGGTTTATATATATCATTATATTGAAATTTAAGTATTTTCTGTCTTATAAACAAAACTTATTTGAAGCTGCAGGAATGTTTGGGTTAGTAGGAATAATAGGAGCTTTAGCTGCTTCTGTTGTACGAAGAATAGCTGATAAAAAAAGCCCCCGATTTACCTTATCTATAGCTATTGTAATCTCTGCCTTGTCATATGTTTGTTTTTTACTTTTCGGATACCAAATGTGGGGACTAATTATTGGAGTAGTCTTACTTGATTTAGGTATTCAATCCGGTCAAATTTCAAATCAAGCTCGTATTAATGCTTTGGATGCCGCAGCTCGTAATCGTAATAATGCCGTATACATGACTTTTTATTTTTGTGGTGGAGCTTTGGGTTCGTTTCTGGGAACATTTTTCTGGGGATTTTGGGGATGGACTGGAGTATGTGTTGTGGGAATAATCTTTCAAATAGTCGCAGCTGCAATTCATTTTTCAGGTATAAAACATAGATCAAGTGATTCTTAGGCTCAGGTGGAGTTTTCTAATAAGGAATACTTTTCTCCACCTGAACCTTATTAACAGTATTCTTAGTGTCTTTAGCACTTAGAATACGTTATCCTTACAAAAAAGTACTGCAAAACTATTTTCAAAGTAGTTTTACAGTACTTTTTCCATTATTTTATTCTCTAATTATTCACATACTTTATCGGGATTTAGTATATTTTTAGGATCAAAAGCAAGCTTTATATTTTTCATAAGCTGCATATACTCCTTTCCATATTGGCGGGATATATACTTTTTCTTGGCATAGCCTATGCCGTGTTCTCCCGAAACGGCACCGTGCAATTCTTCTGATTTCTTATACATACAGTCAAATACGTCACTTAATTTTTTGCTCCATTCTTCATCCGAAAGATCATCTTTTAAAATATATACATGTAGGTTTCCATCTCCTGCATGACCAAAGCTCCTTATTCTTATATTAAACTGTTTCTGAAGTTCGTCGGTATACTTTATGAATTCAGCCACCTTGTTTCTTGGAACAACCACATCGCACTCATCCATATCTGTAGTAGTGGCCTTGACAGCTTCAAGAAATGCTCCCCTGGCAGACCAAACTGATTCTTTTCTTTCATCCGTATCTGAAATATAGACGTCAAGGGCCCCTTCCTGAAGACATATTTCAGCTACTTTTTCGTAATCGGCTTCTATCTGTTTCTTGCTGTTTCCATCAAAAGTGAGAAGCAGATATGCATCTGAGGAATTATCAGGAAATTTCTTACCCAGGAATTCTTCCGCCGCAAGTATGACCTCCCTCTGCATAAATTCTATAGCAGTTGGTATGGATTTTGATTTTATTATCTTGGGTACTGTGCTTATAGCTCTATTGAGATCAGGGAACGGTACAAGCAGGCTTATGGACTGTTTTGGAAGCGGAAGAAGCTTCAATATTATCTTTGTAATTATCCCGAGAGTTCCCTCCGAACCGCATATCAAATCCTTTATGCTGTAGCCAGAACTGTTTTTAACTATTTTCCCTCCCAGTTCTATTATATTTCCATTGGGAAGTACTACTTCAAGACCTCTTACATAATCTCTTGTAACACCATATTTAACGGCTCTCATTCCCCCGGCATTTGTGCTTACATTTCCACCGATGGTAGCTGATTTTTCACCTGGATCCGGTGGATAAAATAGATCGTGACTTTCCACGAATTTTGCTATATCCATGAGAAGCACACCTGGTTCCAGTGTCAAAGTGAGATTTTCCTCATCCAATTCAATTATATTGTTCATCTTAGTCAGATTTATCATTATGCCTCCTTCTATTGGCACCGAGGATCCGACTAAACCGGTTCCTGAACCTCTTGCTACTACCGGTATATTGTTTTTGTATGCATAGGACATTATTTTTGAAACTTCATCTGCATTTTCAACTTCTACCATCGCATCAGGATACTTGCTGACTCCGCCTAATTCATCATGGCTGTAATCATCATTTATATTTTCACCGGTAAAAACTCTGTCTTCACCGAGTAAATCTACAAGGAATTTTATATCATTGTTATCTAATTTTTTATATTTTTCAATACACATTTCCATGTTTTTTCCTCCAAACTAAACTTAAAAATTTGAAATTCACCTTCAATTTACGCTAATTGATACAGGTCTTTTTTGCTTTTAATGTTCTCTATAAGTTTTGGTATAATCTCATATATGTCCCCCACAATACCATAGTGAGCTACATTGAATATAGATGCTTTAGGATCCTTGTTTATTGCAATAATAAGGTCAGAATTGTTCATGCCGGCTACAAACTGTACTGAGCCCGATATACCGCAGGTTATTATGAGCTTTGGTTTTACTGTTCTTCCACTTAAACCTATTTGTCTTTTGGAATCTATCCATCCTGCTTCTATAAGCGGCCTTGTGCAAGCTACTTGTCCTCCAAGCAGATCGGCCAGTTCATATGCCATTTCCAGATCCTTCTCATTTTTAAATGCTCTGCCTACTGCAACTATTATATCTGCTTCTGATATTTCCTTTTCAACTTCTTTTTTAGTTACCTTTAATACTTTTATTCCGGATTTAAATTTTTTCTTATCCATTTCCTGGACAGTTATTTTTCCTGAAGTACTTTCGGATCTTTCTGGTGCATTCATAACTTTATATCTTACTGTAGCCAATTGAGGCCTATGATTTGGATTTAATATCTGTGCCATTATATTACCGCCAAAAGCAGGTCTTATCTGAACAAGGTCTGTGTTTTTTTTCATATCCAATATTGTACAGTCTGCAGTAAGTCCGGTCTTGAATCTAGCGGCAACTCTGGGTGCCAGTGATCTTCCAACGGTAGTGGCTCCTACAAGAAGAGTTGAAGGCTTGATTTTATTTATGAAATCCTCCATAGCTGCAGTATAAGGTTCTATTATAAAATCTTTAAGCTCCTCATAATCATATACAAAAACTTCATCCACTCCATAATGAAGTATTTCCTTGGCCTTGTCTTTTATATTATATCCTACGAATACAGCATATACCGGATAATCCTCACTTATTTTGGCAGCCAGTTCTTTAGCTTTTCCTATGAGTTCATAAGTTACAGGATGGATATTTCCCTCTACATGATCCACATAGACAGCTATTCCCTTCCACAGGCTCTTGTCTATTTCTTCAACTTTATCCTCTACAAACTCTACTACTCCTTCCGGTCCTTTTTTCACACACAATTTACACATCTTACAAGCTGCATTTATCTCCAAGCTGCCTTCTTTGCTCTCCATTGCTCCAAAAGGGCATATACCCACTAATTCCTCTATAATTGCAGGAGTAAGTTTTTCTTTGTTTATTACCAATTTACCCATTTTCCATTCCTCCTAATATTTATATGAATTTACATTCCTTAAGTTTTTTAGTCAATTTATCCGCCAATTCTTCGCCAGTTCCATTCCATATTTCCTTATCCGTGTTCACTTCAGGTGGAAATATCCTCTCTACCTGGGTTGGCGAACCATTGAGACCATATCTGTTTTCATTTTTATCTTCAAAATCCTTAAGGCTTAATATTTTCACTTCCCTGTCTTTTGTCGCCAGCTTTTTCTTGTAGGATGGAAGTCTTGGCTGAAAGATATCTTTTTCCACGGTTAAAAGGCACGGAAATTTTATCTCTGATATCTCTATAGTATTGGGCATATCCATTTTGACTACCATTGAGTTATCTTTTACTTCTTCAATACTTAGTACATTAGCTATGTGGGGTATTCCCAAATTTTCCGCCATTTCAGGGCCTACCTGTGCTGTATCTCCATCTGTAGTCTGTTTGCCGCAGAGAACAAGATCTATGTGACCCATTGCTTTTATTCCCTGAGATATGGTATAGGAAGTGGCCAGTACATCAGCTCCTGCAAATTTTCTGTCTGACAGAAGTACTCCTTCATCTGCCCCCATCATATAGGCTTCTTTTATTACATCAGCAGCCTGAGGTGGCCCCATACTTATTACCTTTACTACTCCTCCATGTTTTTCTTTAAGTCTCAGTGCAGTTTCCAATGCAAATAGATCATAGGGATTCATTTTAGAATCTATTCCCTCTCTTTTTAATACCCCGGTTACAGGATCCACTTCAACTTTAGAAGTTCCAGGTACCTGTTTTATACATACTAATATATCCATTTAAACTACCTCCAAAATTTATATAAATTTAAAATCATTTGATTATTTAGCTTACAATTACGGCAACTCCATCCGGTACAACAGCTACTTTTGCGTCTTTTCCAACAATATCATAGGCTCTGCCTAGAGCTTCTTCAACGGTGTATGCATGCTGCATGTGCATGTTTTTTATAATCTGTGGATCGCACATGTCGGTAACCATGATAACAGTACATTTGCTGAGTATTCTGGCCAGTATTTGGGATTCCCACTGATCAGGCACTGTTTCTCCTCTTGGCACCTTTGAAACTTTTTTTAAAAATTCTTCAGGAGATTTTACCTCCGACAAACTCTTGTAAAAGCCTTCACCACCATGTCCGTCATTACAGGCAGCAACCATTATTATTACGCCGCCTTTCCTGCAGGTTGCCTCTGCTGCAGTCATCCCTTTAACTGACTGATATATATTTTGATCCAGTGGATAACCTCCATTTGTGGAAATGGCGATATCTGATTGCACTGCATCTACTTTAGACAACTCCAGTACAAATTTACAGCCTTCTTCATGTGCTAATTTACTGTGACCTGCAAAAGCATTTATTATTTTTTTATTTCCATCTATGACCACGTTTACTATAAAGGCCAATTTTGCTTTTTCAGCCGCATACAGCATGTCTTTATGAATTGGATTATTTCTTAATTTCCCTGTTCTGGCATAAGGGCTTGCTATAAATTCTGAGCAGTGGTTGGCCATGATAGTTTTAGTAGAAGCTATTCCGGGAAGTATACTTTTTCTTCCTCCTGAAAAACCCGCAAAGAAATGTGATTCTATGAATCCCTCTGCAATTAAAAGTTCAGTTTCTACTGCTGCTTTATTTATTATGAGTTCACCTCCTGAAGGAAGTGTTCCTATTTTAACTAGACTGCTGCTGTCACGGGAATCATGTACTATTATATTTTCATTTTTAACTATTTCTTCACCAAACTTACCTATAAGCTCTTCTCTCGTTGTAGGTCTGTGAAAACCTGTGGCAATTAAAATTTTTATATCGATTTCAGGATTGACGGCCCTTATTCTTCTTAAAAGTATGGGCATTATGATTTTGCTTGGAACTGGTCTTGTATGATCACTGCTTATAATGACCATATTTTTTTTATTTTTAACCAATTCTTCTAATTTAGGAGATCCTATTGGGTTATCAAGTGCATTTTCAACTATTTCGGATTCTGTAAGTTTTGTTTTATAGCTTTCTGCCTTTGATTCAAGTACAGCCGACAAATTCTTGTCATCAATTTGAATTCCCAACTTTTTTTTATTATAAGGTAACTTTATTAATGTCATATTTAATCATCCTTTCCATCACTATTTTATTTAAATTGAGTAACTCCATGTGAAATCAGAGTTAGCTAAATCCAAATAAAGGTCCTGCAAAATAGGCAATGAGCCCCAATATAATTACATACACTACGCAAAATTTCAGAGTAGCATTTAATATTTTCCCTTCTTGTCCAGCAAGCCCCGTAGCTGCTGTAGCAACTGCTATACTCTGAGGCGATATCATCTTTCCTGCGGTAGCTCCTCCGGTATTTGCGGCAGCAAGCCAGAATTCATTTAGATGAAGGGATCTGGCGACTTCTACCTGAAGACCTCCAAATAATACATTTGCAGATGTATCACTTCCTGTTACGAAGGTTCCCAGTGCACCTATGATAGGAGCAATCAGAGGGTAAAATCCTCCTGTAGCTGCCACCAAAACCACTGATATGGATTTTATCATTCCACTGTAACCCATTACTTTTGCCAGTGCCACTATGGCAATTATAGTTATGGACGATTTAGCCATCTGCTTAATAGTATTGCCTAAAACCTTCGATATTTCAATGAATTTGGCACCCTGGATAAGCCCTCCTATAAAAGTTGCTATTATAATAAGTGTACCTGGAGTTGATATCCAATTAAATACATAAGGTGATGCACCTTCTCCTGTGTAAATGGGTACTGATGTCTTTATTGCAGAAAGTGCTTTGTTTATAGGTGGGAACAGTGCACTGCTCAATATTACAAATATAAAGACCAATATAAATGGCAGCCAGGCCAATACTCCTTCCTTGAAGGAAACCTTTTCAGCATTTTCATCAGCAGTATTCTTGTAAAATATTTTAGCCACAGCTATTGTAACTACCATACAGACTACTGAACCAAGTATTGCAGGAAGTTCTGCACCTAAATATTTTGATGCCAACACTTCAGGAACTGCAAAGGAAATGCCAGATGCAAGGGATATTCCCCAAAAACCCTTTATGGCTTTTACACTTCTACCCGTAAGCATTACAAGTATCACAGGTACAATTACAATCAGAACTGCCAATTGAAGCCCAACAGCATAACTGAGTTGTGTTACATCGATGTTGGCAACCTTTGCAAGAGTTGTTACAGGAATTCCTATAGCTCCAAAAGCAGTAGGAGTTGTGTTTGCAATAAGACATATGATAGCTGCAAATACTGGATTAAATCCAAGACCTGCCATTATGCTTGCAGGTATGGCAACTGCAGTTCCAAATCCTGCTATAGCTTCCATAAATCCACCAAAAGCCCAGGCTAAGATAAGCACTAGTATCCTGTTATCCGTGGTTATACCTGTCATCATCTTTTTGATTACATCCATACTCTTGGTGTAAACGGTAAGATTATAGGTAAATACAGCTGCTATTATTACAATTAAAATAGGCCATACAGCAAGGGCGACTCCCTCAAAAGTTGCAGTAACAGCATTTAAAACCGGCATTTTCCATATTAATACTGCCAATAGTATAGTAACAGCCAATGTGAAAGGACAAGTTTTATGTCCAGGCATTTTCAAAGCGCTCAATGAAACCATGAGCCATACTATTGGTATCAATGCTATGAAAAAAAGTAAGTAAACATTCAATATTATTCCCTCCCCCAAAAATCTAAACGTGGTAGTACATGTTATGGTATTATGGTATTACCACTTATATAATTATGTTATCATACTCACCAAAATTTTTCTATAATTGTTATTTGATTAACATTTAATCGATTTCAAACATAAGACAGTTCGCATTGTATAAACAACGTTTACATTAGCTAACTTAAAAAAATTTGTGCTCATATTTTAATTTAGCCAAAAAAAATTGTGTATAATAGTTAATAAATTAACTATTATACACAAAATACCATTTTTATAATATTAATAAATAATACCATATTTACATATTTTTTTTGATATACGCATTGGTAAAATCCAGATGTCTGTTCATTTCTCTTGAAGCCATTTCAGGATCGTGGGATTTAAGTGCCTGGTATATTCTGATGTGCTGTTCTGCAAGGGCCTTTAAATTCTCATGATTTACCAGTATTTTCTTTCTGGCACCTTTTAAAAAGGAGTCCATTAGAGAAGACATGGCATTTAGAATATTTATTATCAAAAAATTTCCTGCAGCCTGTGCAATTTCATAGTGAAATTGTTTATCAAATTTTGCATTGACATTCTCATCTTCAGAAATCTTAAAGGCATCCGACAATTTCCTTAAGCTCTCCAATTGTTCTTCATTTATCTTTACTGCTGCCACAGAGGCAGTTTCCACTTCTATAAGTTTTCTTACTTCCATTATTTCTTCTGGATTTCCTCCTTGAAGCATAAACATTATGGAAAGAGGCTGGAACAAACTCTCATCAAAATTTAGTCTTATAAAATTACCCTCGCCCTGTTTGCTTTCTATTAACCCCATTACTTGAAGAGCTCTCAAGGCCTCCCTTATGGAAGTTCTGCTTACCTGCAGCCGTTCCACCAGTTCTCTTTCAGAGGGAAGCTTATCTCCTTTTTTGAGTGTACCGTCCATAATCATATTTTCAATTTGTTCTATTACCTGTTCATATACCTTCATACTCTTTATAGGAGTAAAAATCAATTCTTTCATCTCCTTCTTCAAGTGCCCGTAATATATTTATATTACAATATTTGATATTCATTTTAAAGTCTTTTATATGGAATTTGCAAAAACATCATTCCATTTGGTATATATATCAAATAAACTTACTACATCCTGTTCATTGTAAAGCAGTATTTTTTCTTTTTTTATACTTGGCATCCTATTTATATATTCGCTATCTTTTACTATTTTACTGAAAGTTTTAGCTAAATTCGATCCACTTATAACTTCACTTTCTCTTGTAATACCAAATTCCTTTTCCAATGTCTTCAGTCCTATGGATTTGTGAATTTCATTTTCATATTGTTTCTGCAAATCTATACTTATAAAATAATCCTGAATATTAAATTCCATATTGTATTTTTTAAAAAGATAGTTTATTACCGTAAAATCGTTGTTACCCGAAAAAGTAACTATATATTTTTTACCCTGTTCAATCATATTTTTAAAATATTGTTTTGAAAGTTTAAGTATGGATTTTACATCCCTTTTATTCTCTATCATGTATTGGGTTACCTTTAGAAGTTCATTTTTATAATCATAAAAACAGCATCCGAATACACCTATGCATATGGGTTTTTTGTATATATAATGCTCCAGATCGAAAAAAACAGCATCCTTAAAAATACATTTATTGTTATCTACTTTTAAAGAATTCTCTACCAATGGCTTTTCTACATCAATATCATTAACTCTTTCTATCACTTTACCACTCTTTTCTAACTATTCTAAATCATAT